>JBARRT010000067.1:0-104400 GCA_049644365.1 Candidatus Acidiferrum sp.
GACGTGTGCTGGTCGTTTTGCGTCGAGAACGGGAAACGGCAGAGAGGAATCCGGCAGACAAAGGCGCGGCATCCCAGGTCACCGATGGAAGGAATCAAGAGCCAACGTGAAGGGCAAGCCGGAAACAAAAAGGGCCCCGGCATAGCCGGGGCCCTGAGGCACAAATGTAAATTGTCGTTCTCTTTGACTCGACACGATCTGCCAGAATCTGCCCGAAACTGCCGTGACTTCAGCCGGAGCCAAAGAAGGGCAGCGCGAGAAACTCGAGACGTGCATCCCCGCGGCCCGTGAGAGCTTAGAGATGCATTGCGTGGCATGACCCGCACACCATAGCGGGTTGAGCCACGACTACTTTAGAAAGGAGGTGATCCAGCCGCAGGTTCTCCTACGGCTACCTTGTTACGACTTCACCCCAATCATGGGTCATACCTTGGGCGCTTGCGTCCTTGCGGTTCGCGCGGCGACTTCTAGTACAACTCACTTTCGTGATGTGACGGGCGGTGTGTACAAGGCCCGGGAACGTATTCACGGCGTCGATCTGATACGCCATTACTAGCGATTCCGGCTTCATGCAGTCGAGTTGCAGACTGCAATCCGAACTGAGCAGAGTTTTTTCCGATTAGCTCCCCCTCGCGGGTTGGCAACGGTTTGTGCCCTGCATTGTAACACGTGTGTAGCCCTGGACATAAAGGCCATGCGGACTTGACGTCATCCCCACCTTCCTCTCCGTTATCCGGAGCAGTCCACGTAGAGTTCCCTCCTTGCGGAGTGGCAACTACGTGCAGGGGTTGCGCTCGTTGCGGGACTTAACCCAACACCTCACGGCACGAGCTGACGACAGCCATGCAGCGCCTCCACACCTGTCCCTTGCGGGAAGGCCGTATTTCTACAGCTGGTCAGGTGCGCTTCGAGCCCAGGTAAGGTTCCTCGCGTAGCGTCGAATTGAACCACATGTTCCACCGCTTGTGCGGGCCCCCGTCAATTCCTTTGAGTTTCAGTCTTGCGACCGTACTCCCCAGGTGCAGGACTTAACGCGTTAGCTCCGGGACGACGCACGAACGTGCGGCACCCCAAGTCCTGATCGTTTAGGGCTAGGACTACCAGGGTATCTAATCCTGTTTGCTCCCCTAGCTTTCGTTCCTCAGCGTCAGTTGTGGTCCAGCGCGCCGCTTTCGCCACGGGTGTTCCTGCAGATATCTACGCATTTCACCGCTACACCTGCAATTCCACGCGCCTCTCCCACACTCAAGCACAGCAGTTTTGGAAGCAGCCTCTGGGTTGAGCCCAGAGATTTCACTCCCAACTTGCCACACCGCCTACGAACCCTTTACACCCAGTAATTCCGAACAACGCTGGCCCCCTACGTCTTACCGCGGCTGCTGGCACGTAGTTAGCCGGGGCTTCTTATACCCGTACCGTCACTCCTCTTGCGAGGCATTCGTCCGGGTCGAAAGGGGTTTACACACCGAAATGCTTCATCCCCCACGCGGCGTCGCTGCATCAGGCTTTCGCCCATTGTGCAAGATTCCCCACTGCTGCCTCCCGTAGGAGTCTGGACCGTGTCTCAGTTCCAGTGTGGCTGGCCATCCTCTCAGACCAGCTAACGATCAAAGCCTTGGTAGGCCGTTACCCTACCAACTAGCTAATCGTGCGCGGGCTCCTCCTTCGACGCCTTACGGCTTTGAGTCCTCGAACCGAGGTCCAAGGAATGTTATGCGGAATTAGCTTCGGTTTCCCGGAGTTATTCCCCATCGAAGGGCAGATTGCCCACGTGTTACGCACCCGTGCGCCGTGCGCCAGTTGTATTGCTACAACCGCGCACTCGACTTGCATGTGTTAAGCACGCCGCCAGCGTTCGTTCTGAGCCAGGATCAAACTCTCGTTTGAAACTGGTAGCTTGGCGAAAAAAAATGCTCCGATTTGCATCGGAGCCAGCCTACCAAGCAAATTATTGTCGCTCGAATTTACTCAGACCATTCGCGCTCGAAAACTCGAATGGCTTCGAACAGATTCTGGCACATCGTATCGGTTGTCAAAGAGCAAAGCCCCCCTGTCCAGCAGAAAGGCACAGCTACAGCCCAAGGAGTATCTCAGAGGGCAGAAAGATTGTCAATACACGATTATCGATTTCCACAGCCATCCCCAGGCGGGCGCTAGGTGCTTGCGACATGGTACGATGCGCCAAAGTATGACTGGTGGCTAGTGGCAGGCGGAAGCGGCAAGAACTCGGCTGGGGCAGATCAACGTTCCCGACTCCAGGCGCGCATCCTTGATTGCCTGAACAAGCAGAAGATGCTGCGGCCGGGGGATCGCGTCGGCGTAGCAGTGTCCGGCGGGGCAGATTCCGTGGCACTGCTGCACTTGCTGCTGGAACTGCGCGATAAACTTGGCGTGGTTTTGAGTGTTGTCCATTTCAATCACAAGCTGCGCGGCAAGGCTTCCGACGCCGACGAACAATTCGTCGCCAAGTTGGCGGCGAAGCATGGACTGGAGTTTCACACGGCTTCCGTTCACGTTGCAAAGAAAGCCAAGAAGGAACGCGCCAATCTGGAGGATACGGCCCGCCGTGCGCGCTACGATTGTTTTCACTCGTTGGTGGAATCGGGCGCGCTCACGCGCATCGCCGTTGCACACACGGCCGACGACCAGGCGGAGACCGTGCTCGCGCATATCCTGCGCGGGACGGGGCTCACCGGCCTCGGCGGAATCCATCCGGCCGCAGGTCCCGTCATTCGGCCCTTGTTGCATATGCGCAGGGGCGAGTTGCGAACATATCTTCGCGCCAAGAAACAGAAATGGTGCGAGGACGCCACGAACCGTGACACGACCCGAACACGTGCGCGCATTCGGCGCAAACTTCTTCCCTTGCTTGAGAAACATTTTCAACCGGCTATCGTTGCGCATTTGGCGACGTTGGCTGACCTCGCCCGCGAAGACGAGGCCTTCTTGGAAGCAGTCGCGGCAACACGAGCGGCGGAACTGGTTCAGAAGTGCGGCGAAGGCTTACGAATCGCAACGATAGATTTACTTGAACCACTGAGCAGAGTGGAAGAGGCTCAGGCGGTGAGCAAACGGCTGGTGCGTCATATTGTAAAAGGCCTGAAGCCGTACAGCGGGCAACTTGGGGCGGGGCATGTGAACGCAGTGCTGGAGTTGGCGCGCCACGGTCAAAGCGGAACATCGCTTCCCCTGCCCGGTGGCGTCGAAGTACGCAGGGAAGGAGCTTGGCTGGCTTTTCATGCCGTCGGAAAAAAAATTGCTTCAGGCACTCCCAGCAAGGCGTGCGAATTCGAGTACAACATCGATATGGCTCGCGGCGCGCAAGAAGTGCGCGTTCCAGAACTAGGGTGCGTATTCCGCTTCAGGGTGATTGACTGGCCCGGCAAGAGAGCGGAAACTAGTAGACATGGGGCGGTCTTGGACCGTGACCAGTTGCGTTTGCCTCTCGTGCTGCGTAACTGGCGTCCTGGGGACCGAATGCGCCCGCTGGGTCACCGCAACGCGCACAAGTTGAAGCGTTTGTTGAATGAAAAGCGCATCAGCCGTTGGGCACGTGACGGCTGGCCGGTGTTGACGAGCGGCGGGATTCTTGCGTGGGCCCGCGGCTTTGATGCCGCTGCGGAATTTGCTGCCGATGAGAGGACCCGAGCAGGAATGGTGATCGCCGAGGATGCGTTGTGACTCGCTTGCGCAAAGTGGCGATTTCGCAAGCGCGAAAAGGAGCGGCGTTTTCTGCGGAGCGCATCGCCTCTCGCGTCGGCGCGCTGGGCAGAGAGATATCGCGGGAATGCCAGGGCCGCAGGCTAGACGTGGTAGTTACCCTGGATCGCGGATTTGTTTTTGCGGCAGACCTTGTGAGGCAAATTGAGGCGCCCATCGTTTGCCATTTCGTGCGCGAGGATGTTCGTGACGTGGATCAGGGCGGGCACGCGCGGCGCGAAGTTTTTTTCGGTTCCCATCCGGAGTTAAGCGGACGGGATGTCTTGGTCGTGGATGCGGTGCTTGAAAGCGGCGTGACGCAGGATTTTTTGCTGCGGCGATTGGGTGAAAGCAAGCCGCGTTCGATCCGCCTGGCGGTGCTTCTGGATAAGCCGGAAAGCCGCCGCGTGGCACTGGAGCCCGATTACTTTGGGTTCCGGACGGCATCTAAAGAAGTATGGGTTGGCTACGGCTTGGCCGCCGCCAACGGCACGGGGCGAAACCTCCGGCAACTTTCATCGGGAGCGAAGGTGGCCCCCAGGAAAAAGGGCAAGGGGCGGAAGAAATAGGCTGAATGTGATTTCTTCCGGCTGGTTTTGGGATTAGTGAGGACAACGTGAATTCTGGTTCAACATTAAAGACAATTCTGTTTTGGCTTTCCATCGTGCTCTTGGGCGTCATGCTCTGGAAGCTGGTTTCCGCCAACGGCGCGCAGGCGCGAGAGGAAGAGCCGAGCTACAGCCTGCTGATGGCCAAGATCGACGCGGGGGAAATCAAGGAAGTCACGATGTACCTCTCGCCCAACAGCTACGAGCTGCAGGGCGAATACTCCAAGCCCCCAAACCAGAAGTTCCGCGCCATCATCGCCAAGGAAAATGCGCCCGAGGTCACTAAGGCTCTTCGGGACAAGGCCGTCCAGGTCAAGGTGAAGGAAGTCCGCAGCGGCGACTGGGTCTTGATTTTGTTGAATGCTGCTCCGCTCATTCTCCTCGTCGGCTTTTGCTTGTTCCTCATGCGGCAGATGCAAGCTGGCGGGAACAAAGCCCTGAGTTTCGGTAAGTCCCGCGCGCGGCTGCTCTCGGCGCAGCAGAAGAAAGCCACTTTCAAGGACGTCGCCGGAACCGACGAAGCCAAAGAAGAGCTGCAGGAAATTATTGAATTCTTGAAAGATCCCCAGAAATTCCAGAAGCTCGGCGGACGAATCCCGAAGGGCGTGCTGCTCGTCGGCCCCCCAGGCACGGGCAAAACTTTGCTGGCGCGCGCGATCGCCGGCGAAGCCAACGTTCCATTTTTCTCGATCTCCGGTTCGGATTTCGTGGAGATGTTTGTGGGCGTCGGTGCGAGCCGCGTGCGCGACCTTTTCGAGCAAGGCAAGAAGAATGCTCCCTGCATCATCTTTATCGATGAAATCGATGCTGTCGGCCGTCATCGCGGCGCCGGCCTCGGGGGCGGACATGACGAACGCGAACAGACGCTGAACGCGCTGCTCGTTGAAATGGACGGGTTTGAATCGAACGAAGGCGTGATCTTGATCGCTGCCACGAACCGGCCTGATGTTCTGGATCCTGCGCTTCTCCGCCCCGGCCGGTTTGACCGCCGCGTCGTCGTTGCCCGTCCCGATGTGAAAGGCCGGGAAGAAATTCTCCGCGTGCACACACGCAAAGTTCCCATTAGCGATGACGTGGATCTGTCCATCATCGCGCGCGGCACGCCGGGCTTTTCCGGTGCGGACCTTGCGAACCTGGTGAATGAAGCAGCTCTGTGGGCGGCGCGCCAGAATCGCAAGTTCGTCATGATGGTGGACTTCGAGATGTCCAAGGACAAAGTCCTGATGGGCGTCGAGCGCAAGTCCATGATTCTTTCCGATGAAGAAAAGAAAAACACGGCGTACCACGAGGCGGGTCACGCGCTCGTCGCCGCGATGACGCCGGGGGCCGATCCGGTCCACAAGGTCACCATCATTCCGCGCGGCATGGCGCTGGGTCTGACCATGCAGTTGCCGGAAGACGACAAACACACCTACACGCGCGAATATCTTGAAACCATGCTCGCCGTGCTGATGGGCGGCCGCTCCGCCGAAGAAATTTTCCTTGGCCACATCACCACAGGCGCGGGCAACGACATCGAACGCGCCACAGATATCGCGCGCAACATGGTTTGCGAATGGGGCATGAGCGAACTTGGACCGCTGGCTTACGGCAAGAAAGATGAAGCCATCTTCCTGGGCCGCGAAATCACCCAGCATCGCGACTACTCCGAAGACACCGCCATCCAGATCGACAAGGAAGTGAAGCGTATCGTGAATGGCGGCTACGAGGCTGCGAAGAAGCTCCTATCCAACAATCGCGAAACCCTCGAACGGATCGCGCAGGCGCTGCTCGAGCGCGAAGTCATAGACGCCAATGAGGTAAAGCTGCTCATGGAAGGCAAGCCGCTGCCGGAAAAATTGCCCCCGCCTCCGCCACCGACGCAGGCCGCACCCAGCACCGACCCCAAGGTCGTTCGCCCGGAGCTGCGCCCGGCTCCCGGCTTCACCCGCGGCGAAAACCCGGCCAAAGCCTGAACAACTCGTATAGCTTTTCCTAGGAGGCGCAGCAGTGCTGTGCCCTTCTTTTTTCATGTGGACGGCGTAGAATAGCCTCATGGGAAATCCCAGCAGCGAGAATTTGAATGTGACGTGCCCCTGCTGTCATGCCAAGCTGGTCGTGGACGCCGTCTTCGGCGCCGTGCTCTCGCACGAAGCGCCAGTCAAAGCCGGACCGAATGTGGATCTCACCGACGCTCAGAAGATTCTTGCCGAGCAAAACCGCCAGCGTGAAGACAAATTCCGCGATTCCTGGATGCAGGAAACCAACAAGGAAGACATCCTGGCGAAGAAATTCGAAGAGGCCATGAAGAAAGCCAAAGATGCCCCGGCCGGTAAGCCCATCCGCGATTTCGACCTCGATTAGTCCAATTCCTCTCTCGCACGCGTTTGTTGCCTGCTCTTCTCGGCGCCGGCTCTACGTTCTCTGCGCCTCTGCGTTATCTTTTTCTTTGTTTCTCGCGCTAAACTAATTTCCGCCAATGACCCGCCGCAAACTCTTCCGCATCAAGCTTCCCTCCCGCACTCTGGTCCTGGGCAAACGCACTCTCTTAATGGGCGTCCTGAACGTGACGCCGGACAGTTTTTCCGACGGCAGCAAATTCTACAGCGAGGAGCATGCGATCGAGCACGCGCTCCAGATGGAACGCGCAGGGGCCGACCTCATCGACATCGGCGCAGAATCCACGCGGCCGGGTTCCGAAGGAATTTCAGCAGAAGAAGAATGGAGAAGACTCTTCCCCGTGCTCAGCGGCTTGCGCAGACTGCTGAAAATTCCAATTTCCATTGACACGCAAAAGGCCGAGGTCGCGGAGACCGCGCTCGACGCCGGCGCGGAAATCATCAATGACATCTCCGGATTGAAAAGCGCCCCGCGCATTGCCGAGGTCGCTGCACGTCATCGCGTCCCGCTCATCCTGATGCACATACGCGGTGAGCCGCGCACCATGCAAGAAGGGCCGTTCGCACGCGACGTGATGAAGGACGTCCTACATGGCCTGCGCCGTTCCGTCGCCATCGCAGTCAAAGCCGGCATCGCGAAATCGGAGATCATCCTCGACCCCGGCATCGGTTTCGGCAAGAGCTTCGCGCAGAACTACGAAGTCCTGCATGAGCTGCCGCAATTGGCGAAGCTGGGTTTTCCACTACTTGTAGGCACATCGCGCAAGGGCTTCCTTGGCGCGACTCTGGCGCGTGAAGGCAAGCCCGCACCGCCAGAAGAGCGTATCTGGGGAACGGCCGCAACGGTAACCGCCAGCATCCTCAACGGCGCGCACATCGTCCGCGTCCACGACGTCGCCGAGATGGCGCAAGTCGCTCGCGCGGCCGATTGCGTACTCGACCCCAAGCTTGCGCCAAGGAACTAACCGCTGCGGCGCCACACTAATCTGTCGAACGGATGCCCGGATCGCGAATCGTTGGGTATAATCCGCACCGCAAGCGAACACCGAAACGCCAGTACCCAACTCCATAGAAACGAGGGCCCACTCATGCCCCGCCGCACGATTTTCCTTACTTCAATACTCCATTGCGTCTTTGTTTCCTCGCTTCCTGCTTCAGCCCAGTTGCCACCGGGACAGAAGGATCCACTCAGTCCGGCGCAAGTCACCAAGGGTTCGGCAGCTTGCTCCGTCTCAGACACATCCAGTTGCGCGCAGGCCGCCGCGAAAATTCTTCCGATCGTGATGGGTCCTTCGCCGATGGAGGAAAACTTGCGGCGGCTCACGGACGAAATTGGCGGCCGCGTATCCGGCTCGCCTCAAATGGCCAAAGCCATCGAGTGGGGCGTCGCTGCATTCCGCGCGGCGGGGATTGACGTCCACGCGGAAAAGTACACGCTGCATGTGACGTGGAGCGAAGGCGATACGCGGCTCGAACTCCTCGGGCCGGCGAAATTTTCCGTGCGGTTGAAGGCGGAAGGGTGGTCTCCCGCGACGCCGGCGGGTGGCATTGAAGCAAGCGTCGTCGATGTGGGTTACGGTACCGAGGATGATCTTGCGAAGGCGGGCGCTTCCATGAAAGGCGCGACCCTGCTGGTTCACAGTGATATCGGTTCAACGTGGGCGGACCTGTTCAACGAATATATGCGCCCGCCGATGATCATTGATCGCGCTGTAAGGGAAGGCGCCGCAGCGATTCTCTGGATCGGTGCGCGGGAAAGGTTGCTCCTTTATCGCCACACGAATTCCCTGGCCGGCGAGATTGACAAGATTCCGCAAGCCGTACTGGCGCGCGAAGACGGCTTGCGCCTGGCGCGAACCGTCGCTGCGTACCAGGGGAAGGTCCGCGTGCGGCTGGACATGCCCAACAAAATCGGCGGGCCCATCGAGCAGCAAAACGTGGTCGGCGAAATTCGCGGCTACGAAAAGCCGGACGAAATCGTCATCCTCGGCGCACATCTCGATTCCTGGGAACTGGGCACCGGCGCGCTCGACAACGGCTGCAATGCCGCGCTGGTGATCGAAGCCGCGCGCGCCATCAAGGCCACCGGGCTCCTGCCTCGGCGCACCATTCGCTTCGTGCTCTTCAGCGGCGAAGAACAAGGCACGATCGGCTCGCTCGAATACGTAAAGGCCCATCGCGCCGAACTCGACAAAATCCGCGCCATGATCACCTATGACTCCGGCATCGGCCGCGTCACGGGCTACTCGCTGGGCGGCCGCCGCGATATCGAAGCCGGTGTCCGCGAAGTGTTGAAGCCGCTCGAATCCTGGGGCGCGAATACCCACACCTACGACGCTTCCTTCGGCACGGACAATTTCGATTTCATGCTGGAGGGCGTGCCGACTCTCGTCGCGAACCAGGAAGAGGCCAACTATCTGCCAAATTACCACGCTGCCTCGGACACCCTGGACAAAGTCGATATGCGCGAACTGAAGCTGCACACTGCACTCGCCGCGTTGACCGCCTGGGGCATTGCCGATCGCAGCGAACCTCTCGGCAAACGCCTCACGCGCGCTGAACTGGATGTCCTCGTGAAAGAAACCGGCCTGGACCAGCAGTTGAAATTGCTAGGCTATTGGGACGCCTGGCAAAGCGGCCGGCGAGGCCGCAAACCGTAGCCAATCTACGAGGGCCAAGACAGAATTCTTCTGCGTGATTGGCGTTCATTGAGAAGCACCCCATATTCGTTAAGGAGCTTCCCGGTATACTAGATGTGTGACAAGAACCCCGGCCGAACTGAGCACGAACGCACGCAGGTCGATTCTCGCCATGGATTACGGGCGTGCCAGAATAGGACTCGCTCTCGCGGATTCCGAAACGCGCATGGCGCAACCGCTGAGCACGCTAGAGCGCATTAATCGGAACGAGGACATGCGGCGATTGCGCGAACTGGCGCGCGAGCACGGCGTGACGCAGATCGTCGTGGGGCTACCGCTGCGGCTGGACGGCACGCGTGGAGAAATGGCCGAAGAAGTGGAACGCTTCGCGCAGCGCGTGCGGAAACAGATTGGCGTGCCGGTAGAATTGCTGGACGAGCGGCTGACGAGCTGGGAAGCGGAGCGACTGCTGGAAGAGGTTCAGGGAAGATTCATCCACGACGAGAAACTGGCCAGCAGCAGGAAGCCGAAAAAAGTACAGGCGAAAATGACCGTGGATGCGGTGGCGGCAGCTGTAATTTTGAAGGAGTATCTGGAACGGCAAGGGCAGGCGGCAGCAAAGGCCTGAACGAAGCATTAGACTGCATTGGTGAGGCTGAATTGAAGTTTCTGTTAGTAATAATTCTCTTGATTGGTCTGATTGCCGGCGGCGCTGCCGCATGGATGTGGTACGGAATGACGAAGCCTTACCAGGGATTCCCGGCCGAAGGTGTTTTCGTCGATATACCGCACGGCGCTTCGCGCCGGTATGCGGCCTACATACTAAAGAAAAATGGAGTGATCCGAAGCGCGACGGCGTTCGAGATTTATGCGCGCAGGAACCCTAGGCGGACGCTGCAGGCGGGAGAATATTTCTTCGACCACGCTGCGACCGGCATGGATGTTTTCTGGAAACTTGCCAAGGGAGACGTTTTCCAGCAGCCCTTCACGGTGCGCGAAGGCGAGACGATGTTTGACATTGCCCGCGAACTGGCAGCCGGGAAATTCATGCCCGCGGGCGATTTTCTTTTCGCCGCAGGCGACACCACGTTGATTCGCGATTTCGCGCCAGGTGCGCAGACGCTTGAAGGTTTCCTGTTTCCTGCCACGTATGAGCTCCCGCGCCATCCTTCCGCGAGCGAATTGACCGCCGAGATGGTGCGCAAGTTCAAAGAAGAGTGGAAACGCCTTGGGCCCCCGGCAACCAGTGAGCAAGTGGGTGGGGGCGACCACCGCGCTATGCTCAGAATCGTGACACTGGCGTCCCTGGTCGAAAGAGAAACCCCCAAGGCGGAGGAGCGGCCGCTGGTTGCAGGGGTTTTCGAAAATCGCCTGCGGCAAGGCATGCGGCTGCAATGCGACCCGACCGTGATCTACGGGATGGAACGGTTCGGAAAATACAATGGAACGCTGACGGGCAAGGACCTTAGCTTCGATTCGCTTTACAATACGTACGAGCATGGAGGGCTGCCGCCCGGGCCCATTGGAAATCCGGGGGAAGCCTCTCTGCGTGCCGCGCTGCGGCCTGCGGAGTCGAATTATCTCTATTTTGTGGCCAACACGCAGGGCGGCCATTTTTTCAGCGCCACACTGGCGGAACACAACAAAAATGTGGTGAAGTACCGTCGGCTTCTGGCGGGACTGCCGGCGGATCCCCCTCCACCGCCGCCTCCGCCGCCCAGCTCCAAGAAGAAGCAAAAGAAGCCGCACCGAGGCGCAGCTCGATGAACGAAGAAGCGAAAACGAAAAAGTCGCTGATCCTCGAAACCGCCCGCGAAATCAAGGTGGAAAAATGGACGCCCGCGGAGATCGACCAGTTGCGCCGGCGGCTCGTTGCGGAGCATGGCGAAGCCGGAAAGACCGGCTCGGATTACATCGCGGAAGTGCTCAAAGACGCCGGACACAGAGTCCTGCTGACCCTCCAGGAAGAGGCCGAAGAACAGTACGAAGAAGAGTTTGAGGATCTGCTGCATTTCAAAACGCTCGAAGATGCGGAGGTCAGCATCATGCGTCTGGATGAGCTGATGCGGAAATTCCGCGTGCACGGCGAGCATGCTGCGGTGGAGCGCGTGCTCAACGTGGCGCGGCTCGGCAAGCGCCGGGCGGAGATGATTTCCCGGAATCACAAAGTGGAGCCGCACAAGCGCGAAGAAAAAGTGGAGATCGCGAACTGGTTTCGTATCTGGCTGGAAACACCGGACGCGTTCTTCGACTGGCTGGAAGTGCGCAAACACTCGCCGGAATTCCGCGCCAAGTTTCCCGATGCGGAAGCCGAGACTATCCAATGAGCGCGGCAGGCAGTCCGGCTACGGGTGGTGGCGCGCTCGAATTGCCGCCATTTTCGCTGGACGTTCAGGCGCTGGACTTGGGCACCGGCGTAAAAGCCGTGGGACTCGAGCTCGTGGGAACCGAAAATCGCGAGCCGGTGCGCGGCAAGGAAGCAGCGGAAATCTGGTCAGCGGTTTTCCCCGCCCTGGTGGCGGGCGAACCGTACGTGGTGGATTTTTTCAGCCACATCGATCGTGTCCGGGAGTTCTCCAAAGCGCGCGGAATTGCACTGCGAGAGGCGGCCGAGCGCTGCGTCGTGTTGCCACAGCCGAGTCCGGAGCTGTTGCGCCAAATTTTCGAACGGTTTGAAGGAGAGACCTTTGGCATCAGGGTCGGCGTTGCGGCGAACGAGGCTGATGTGCCACTGGAGGGCGACCTCTCCAAGCGCGGGCTGGACGCCTACCAGCCTGCCTATGCGCGCTACACCTTTTGTGCGATCTGCGAGCTGGAAGACGGCTGGGTAACACTTCTGAGCGAAACTCTCTGGCCCAGTGAAGTCATCCGGCGGCTGCGCCCGGCTGTCCAGCCATTTGACGTGCATATCGCACGGCCCAATTGAGCGCCTTCTGTGGCTGTGTCCCGCATGGTTTGACGGGCATCCAAGTGGTTGTTAGATTGCTTCATTTGTATCGATGGGGACGGAACTAGTTGATTCCACGTGTGCCAACCTGCGTTCTTTTGGCGACAGTGGCTGCAATTTACGGCGGCTGCGGGGGCGGGCGAGTTGTGACGGGCCACACCGTCATAACGCAGAGGCCGGTCGTCCAAGATGCCACTCGCGAAGAGCTCCTCGATCGATACAATCTGGTCGCGCACAATACGAAAACGCTGAACGCAACGGTGGAGTTGAAGCCCACGGCGGGCTCAAAGTACAGCGGCGTTATCGACGAATATCACGAAGTGAAAGCGTTTCTTCTGGCCGCCCGGCCGGCGCAGATCCGTTTGATTGGGCAAGCCCCGCTAGTCGGTACCACCGTTTTCGACATGGCCAGCGACGGCGAAACCTTCCGGGTTTTCATTCCTTCAAAGCACAAATTCCTGGTCGGCACGGTGGCCGTGGAGAAAAGCAGCAGCAAGCCCATCGAAAATCTCCGCCCCCACCATCTGCTGGACGCCCTGCTCTGGCCGGAAATCAGGAAAGAAGAATCGACAACTCTACGTGAGTTCAACGACGAAAACGCGCGCTACTACGTTTTGACCGTCTTGCGCGGCGGCTATCAGTTGGAGGTTTTGCGGGAAATCTGGTTCGATCGTGCGGACTTCCATGTTGCTCGCATTGAAACTTTTGGGCCGAAAGGACTTCTGGTGTCGGACGTTCATCTTGCGGATTGGCTCACGATAGAAAATGCCCCGAGCCAGAATACTCCGGCGGCGCCTTCGGACGCCGTGACCTCGTTTCCGCGCTCGATCCGGCTCGAACGCCCGCACGATGACTACAAATTGGACCTGCAGGTGACGAAGATCAGCTTGAATGAAGAGATTCCGGCTGAACGCTTCAAGCTCGAACAACCGGCGGGGACGGAGCTTGTGCGGGTCAGCGATGTCACGGAGAGCAAACAGCCATGATGGGCGAGCTGATCGTCCGCAATTTGCTCCACCGCCCTCTGCGTACACTGATCGGCGTGATGGCCGTTGCCGTCGAGGTGGCGCTGGTTGTCCTCATTGTGGGGCTCACCAGCGGCTTGCTCACGGAAACCGCAAAGCGCATCGAAGGAATCGGTGCCGACATCATGCTGCAGCCTCCCGCCGCTTCCATCTTTCTTGGGTTCAGCGGCTCCCCCATGCCGATCAAAATCGCTGACAAGCTTGCCGAGCTGAAATATGTCCAGGCTGTCGCTCCCGCTCTCTTGCAATTCAATTCCACGGGCGGTGTGGATGTTGTCTACGGAATCGACCGCGACAGCTTCAGCAGCGTCTCTGGCGGCTTTGTGTTTCTCGAAGGCCATGACATGGAAGGCCCGGACGATCTGCTGGTGGACGACTGGGCTGCCAAGGCCAAGCACATCAAAGTGGGCGACACCTACAATCTGCTGAATCACGATTGGCATGTCGCCGCCATTATCGAACATGGAAAAGGCGCCCGGCTCTTCGTGCCGTTGGCAACCTTGCAGGACCTTGTCGGCGCCCGAGACAAGGCTTCCATCTTCTTGATCAAATGCACGCGCCCCGAACACACGGAAGACGTCATGGATCAAATCCGCCACGATCTGCCGGGCTACACCGTCCGCCCGCTTAAGGATTTCCTATCGCTGATGACCTCCACCAATATCCCCGGCCTGCAAACATTCATCAACGCTATGATTGCGCTGGCCATTTCGATCGGTCTGTTGGTTATTTTTCTGACGATGTATACGACGGTGATTGAACGCACGCGGGACATCGGCGTGCTCAAGTCTCTTGGCGCGGACCAGTCTTTCATCGTTCGCGCGCTGCTCACGGAATCTGCCGCACTCTGTGTGTTTGGAATCCTTGCGGGCGTCGGCTTGAGCTATGCCGTCCGCGCAGCGTTTCTCGCGGGATTTCCCACGTTGTCCATTCTCATTACGCCGGGATGGATCCTCCGCGCGGCAGGGATTGCGCTCGCCGGCGCGATCTTCGGGGCAAGCTACCCGGCTTGGATGGCCAGCCGGAAAGATGCGGTGGAAGCGCTCTCTTATGACTAGAGAGAGGAGAAATTAGCTCAGAGAATGCAAGGAACGCAGAGTTCGCCGAGGGAAATGCAGTTGCAGCGAACCGAAGGGAACGGCTAGGCACAGATGGGAATCGCGGCTACAATACGGACACCTGCCGAAGGGCTGTTTTTCCAGGGAAAAAAGAGCGTGGAGCCGATACTCAAGACAGAAAATTTGTGGAAACTCTACCGTGCGGGCAAGGTGGATGTCCCAGCCCTGCGGGGGGTGAATTTCGAAGTCCAGCCCGGCGAATCCGTGGCGGTCATGGGTCCTTCGGGCTGTGGAAAGTCTTCCTTGCTTTATGTCATCGGCGGACTGGCGCAAGCGTCCCGCGGGAAAGTCCTCGTGGACGGCAACGATTTGACGTCCTTGAGTGACGCTGCGCGCACCAAATTGCGCCGCCACAAGATCGGCTTCGTCTTCCAGCGTTTCAATCTGCTTCCCACGCTGACGGCCAAAGGCAACATTGCCATCGCGCAGTTCATTCATGGCGACGGCTTTGACCCGCATCGCTTCGAAGTCGTCACGCAAATGCTGGGTCTCGCCGGACGGCTTCACCACAAGCCTTCTGAACTTTCCGGCGGCGAGCAGCAGCGCGTGGCTATCGCACGGGCGATCATCAACGAACCGAAAATCCTGCTTGCCGACGAGCCTACGGGAAATCTGGATTCGAAAAACTCGGAAGTGGTCCTGCAGATGCTTCGCCAATTGAACAAGGATCTTGGTCAGACCATCGTCATGATCACTCACAACCCCGAAGCAACAACCTATTTCGACCGCGTCGTGCACATGCGCGACGGAATTATCGTCGACGGAGTGCCCGCGGATTGACATGGCGAGCCTCGGCCAAATCCTCTCCAAGACACTTTTCTGGTCCTACGAACGAGGGACTTGGCAGTACGACCTTGCGGTTATCCTGATTTTGGTTTTCGTGCTGGCGACGCCAAGGGATTGGTTCCACGACAAACCGGAGAGCGGAGGGCCGGCTGCGCCGGGACAAGTGCTGCTCATTTCGCGCGAGGGAAACCGGCAGACGTATCGCGTCGACGCGCGCATTCTTGCGCCGCCGACAAAACTCGCGCTCCAAAACGGCCTCCACACTGCATTGCAAGACGCCTTGCCGGAGCTGCACAATGGCAACTTCTCCATCGCCAAGATTGAACCCGTGCATGATGACCAGGGCACGGTAATTGCGTATCAGGTGGAAATCCGCCACTAGTGGCGTTCGCGAGCGTTATTGAAATCCTGCCAGGAAACGCGCCTGCAAGTTCGCGCATCTCTCTGTGTATGCTAGGATTCCGAAGGACTGAACGAGACGTCGCATTTTCTCTGGAACGAGGCTATTTGAACCGCCTATTTCTTCTCTTCACGCTTGTGATTTTGTGCTGCGCGGCAGGTCTGTTTCACACGGGCGCCGCCCAGGCGGCCGCAAACTGGACCATCGAAGGCGTCCTGGGAATGATGGACAAGTCCGCGCAAGACTTCCATACGCTTAGTGCCGATATCGAACACATCAAATACACAGCGGTAGTGAAGGATACCTCGATAGAAACGGGCCACATCTATGTCCGCCGCGATGAGAAAATGCGCATCGAGATTGCCAAGCCGGACCCGCGCACGATTCTGCGTACCGGCGATTCGCTCTTCGTTTTCAATCCAAAGATAAACCGCGTCGAAGAATTCGACCTCGGCAAGAACCGTTCGATGGTCGATCAATACGTGCTTCTCGGGTTCGGTACGAAGAGCGACAACATCAGGAAGAGCTACCTGGTTTCCGTCGTGGGCGAAGAGGAACTCGACCACAAAAAAACGGTCGTTCTTGAACTGACTCCCAAGTCCGATCAGATTCGCAACCAGATCATCAAGATCCAAATGTGGGTCGACGAAGCTTCCTGGCTGCCGGTTCAGCAAAAATTCTTCGAAGCGGGCTCAGGCGACTATTTTTTGTTCCACTACATTAATGCGATGAAAAACCTGCCGCTTGGCGATGTCAAGTTCAAGCAGGATTGGCCGAAGGGCGTCACTCGCGTAAAGCCTCGCGGATAATTTCCGCTTTCGCCGAAACTTTCCCGCCACGCCCTCCAGCCTTAATGATTCTCTACTCGGCAGCCGCGCGTTCTTTCCTGAGCAATTGTTCCTTGCGCGAAAGGCCCCAGCGATAACCGGCAAGCGCGCCGTCTTCGCGAATCACCCGGTGGCACGGCACCACGATCGAAACCGGGTTCGTCGCGCAAGCCCGCGCCACCGCTCGCACCGCTTTCGGCTGCCCGAGCGACCGCGCCACCTGCGAGTACGTGCGCGTCCGCCCCCGGGGAATCCGCTGCAACTCCTGCCAGACGCGCCGCTGAAACGCCGTTGCCTGCAAGTCGAGCGGAAGTTCCAGCCGCGGCTCCTTGCCTTCGGTCCGCTGCACAATTTCTCGCACCCATTTCTGGTAGGAATCGCGCGCCGGTGCAATTTCCGCCCGCGGATACTCCTCGCGCAATTCGGCGATCAATTCGCTCTCCGCATCCCCCAAATAAACGGCGGAAACGCCGCGCTCCGTGGCCGCCACCAGAACTTTGCCCAGCGGAGATTTTGCAACTGTGTATCCGATCCTCATACCTTTTCCTCCCTTTCGATAAGTCGCTGGCGTCATGCCAAGCTGCGCATTGCTTCGTTCGTAGACGCGGCTCGATGACCCGTATCCCGTTTCGTACAACGCATCGGTAATGTTTCTGCCCGAGCGCAGCATCGCTTTGAATTTCTTGATCCGCAGCGCCTCCGCAAGCTCGCGCGGTTGGAGCCCGGTCACCTGACGGAACGCGCGCCGCAGTGTGCCTTGCGTGGTATTAAGAGTGCTGGCCAGCACGCCGAGGCGGACGCTCTCTTCGCTCGAGTCCGCAAGCTGTCGCACCGCGCGCTGCACCAGCGCAACTGCTCCGGGAACTTCGTTCGGCCGGCAGCGCAGGCACGCCCGGTACCCCTGCTTCTCAGCCTCTTCCCTCGTGTGGAAGAAAACCACGTTCCGTCGCAACGGCCGCCGCGCCGGGCACGACGGCCGGCAATAAATATGCGTCGAGCGCACCGCGAGCACGAACGTTCCGTCCGCTTTCGAATCGCGCGCCAGCGTCGCTTGCCAGTAGCGCGCGGCTGCGTGCCCTGAAATTCCCTGCCCCGTACTGGTTTGCATTTCGCTCATGTTGAACAAGCCAAAAGTAACGCAGTCCGAAAAACAAATCTATCCGGAAAGGTCTGCCAAAGTGGAAAAGCCGAACGGGCGATATCCCTGGGCAATCACGCCTCGCCGGGAGCCGGCAGCGGCTCCTTGACGCGGGCCGTCGTTGGGTGCGGCGCGGTAATTACCAGAATCACCGCCGTTAGAATGACCCCTGCAGCAAGAATAGTACGCAGCGTTAGGGTCTCGGCAAGAATGAGCCATCCGAGGAACAAAGCCACCACGGGATTGACAAACGCGTACGTTCCCACGCGGGCGGGAGTGCTCTTCTCCAAAATGAAGACATAAGCGCTGAATCCGATGCCCGATCCGAAGGCAATGAGGTACACCAGCGCGAGCCACGACCTTGTGGAGACCGCGGCAAAATGGAAACCGTGGAATTCTCCCGTAAGCGCGGCGGCCATCAAGAGCACCACGCCACCGGCAAAGCTCTGCATCGCCGCGTTCAGCATCGGAGCAGCGGGCTTGTCGCGGTGCTTCGAATACAGGGAACCCCAGGCCCACGCTAGCGAGGCGACCATCAGGACTCCTGTACCGCGTAGATCGACCCGCTCCGAACCTCCTAGGTGCGCTGGACCGACCAGCAGCACCAGTCCCCCAAATCCAAGCAGGAGTCCAAATGTGACCCTGGCAACCGGCCGGATTCCGCCCGGGCGGAGCCAATCGAATACCACCAGCCACAGCGATACAGTAGCGACCAGCAGCGCCGCGATCCCGGAAGGCACCGTCTGCTCCGCCCAACTCACCCCGCCATTCCCGATGAACAGCAGCATAAAACCGGTGACCGCTGCCGTCCACCAATGCGCCTTCGTCGGGCGAATCCCGCTCTTCCGCCAGAAGACCGCGTACAGCACAAGTCCGGCTGTCACATGGCGAATTCCCGCCAGGACAAATGGCGGAAACGATTCGATGCCCACACGAATCGCCAAATAAGTGGAACCCCAAATCACATATACGGCAGCAAAAGCCAGTAAGACCAAAGTCTTCATTCGTGCAGAAGATTGCCGAGGAGCGGGGGCTCCTACGGAGTTTGGCGGCTCAGTGATGGTCGTTGACATGATTTAAAACCTGCCCATCAAGTCATAATCGCGGAGCGCCCTACTGTCGAGCACCATATTGGTAGAGTCTTTTTGGAATGAATCCACAGTATGTTGTGGGCGGCATCCAGTACCATGACTAAGTGTTTCAATTTAAGACACTTCAGAAGTTTTCCACAGGTTGACGCCAGCCTTCTCTAGTGACATTGTATCGCTCCGCACCACAACGGTGCGGACGGGGCAATTCCAGAAAGACAAGTTCAGAAGTTAAGTTTGTTGGGTTCGTTCCACCGACAGTGAAGAGTCGTCTCTGAGGGAGAGATGAGCTCCGCAAATCGCGCTATTCCAATTCCGAAGTGGCCCGCTGATACAGTTGCAGACGTACGCGGCGCTACGGCGGTTCCGCGCCCCCTAACGGAAACTCCGCGTACCCCAGTGCTACGTCTGGCGCCACTCCTGTGTCCTAACCAGCCGCGCCGTTTCGTTCGCGTCCCAACGCATGTTGTGGGTGCGCATCCGGAGCAGCGGGAATATCCCCGCGCCACCCTCAGCCTCCCTCTGCGTCTCCGCGGCGTGGATGGCGTGCCTGAGGCGGAGCCCATCACTCTTGTGACCCGGGACATCAGCTCGACCGGCGTTTTCTTCCTTTCGCCAAAGGAGCTCGCCGCTGGTACTTCCGTTGAGCTTGAGGTTGTCCTCGTCAGTAAACCCCTGGGCCTGGGAAATGTCGTCCTGGTCTCGATAGCGCGTGTTAGCCGCACAGAGCCTGCCGCCGTGCCAGGCTGGTTCGGCGTCGCTGCGGCCTTCGACGACGTTCAATTTGATCGCGACGACGGCCTTCCTTCCCGCTTTCTGAAACTTTAAGAATTTCATTCCACCTCCTTCCCCAATTCCCATTCGCTGCTGTCTTGCGTACATGCAAGCTGGCCCGCCTCCACGAGACCAGTCCGCGGAATATTTCTGCTACTCTGAATGTCCATGGCCAACAAACAGAAACGACCTGTCGAAGGTGTGCTCTTCGACTGGGATGGCACCCTCATCAACTCCTACCACGCTGACGCTTCCGCGTATCTCGCGATGTTCAAAGAAATGGGTATTCGCTGGAGGGTTAAAGAGTTCGAGAAAAATTATTCGCCGAACTGGTATCACGTCTATCGCGCCGCCGGTCTGCCGCGGAAATCCTGGGAGGAAGCCGACCGCTTATGGCGAGCCCACTATGCCAAGTACCAGCCGAAGTTGATCTCCGGCGCGCGACGGGTTTTGACGCAGCTTGGAGACGCCCATCCTCTCGGCCTCGTTACCAGCGGCGATCGCGACCGCGTCACCCGCCAGTTGCGCGAATTTTGCTTGACCGCGCTTTTCGCTGCGCGCGTGTGCAGCGGCGATACGCCGCGCAGAAAACCCCATCCGGAGCCGCTCCGCATGGCTCTCCGCCAGATGAAGCTCGCTCCTTCCGTCTGCGTGTATGTCGGAGATGCCGCACAAGATGTCGAGATGGCGCAACGCGCCGGCGTGCGCGCCATTGGTGTTCTCGGCCCGTTCCCCACCGAAAAAAGCCTGCGCGCCGCCCAACCGGAATTTCTGCTCGAATCGATAGACGAATTGCCCAGCGTATTGAGGCAAATGCGCGGTTAGCCAGGCGGAGATTTTCGCGAGAACTGCTTACGGTTTTGCGGGCGTAGCGGCCGGAGCCGCAGGCGCGGGGGCAGCCGCGGCCGGGGTGGCTACAGCAGGCTTAAAATCCGTCCACTTGATGACGATGCGAACCGGAATTTCCAGCCCCTTTTGGTTCAAAGTCTCGTCGGAGCGCGAGTAGTTGGGAAACCAGAATTTCCCGCCGACATTTTCCCGGTAAGTTTCGAACAGGCTGAACGGCAACTGCGCCACGCTGTGTATGTCGCCCTGGTCCGTCACCCACTTTCCATAGGTTTTCACCACCTCGAGATACTTGGCGTCGATCCACACAATGCCGTCAAAATACGCTTTTGTGCGCTCCACTGCCTTGGGCTTCACCTGAAAAATGTAGCAATCGATTTCGTCCACCTGCTCCTTGCCAAGATATTTCAAGCTGTATTTCGCAAGCTGACCGGCGGTAACCGGAAACGCCGGCACGCGCTGCAACCCTTCGATATCTTCCGTTCTGAGAAAAAGATGCTGCAGGGAGGAATGCGGCCGCTCGACAACTTTCTCGAAATATTTTCCATCCGCATCGCGCGCTGGTTGCGTCACTACCACAAATTCACCTGATGGCTGGCCGTCCGGACCGAATTCCTGAATGCGCACGGTTCGCCGGTAGGTGTAGTTGGCCCGCGCCAGTAGATAGTTCTCCTCTTTGTCCGTGAAGCGCTTGATGATTTCGGCTTCGGGCAGCGAGGGCGGCGCTTCCGGCTCCGTGTCGCTGGTAATGCGCGTGACGTGGCGCTCCGGCGGAGGCGCGATCGGCCCCTGCGGCGCATCTTGGCCGCGGGCCGGAAATCCCGGAAGCAAAAGTCCGATAGCAAGGACTGCAGCGGATAAAACAAACGAACCGCGCGTACTAGGCAAGAGTGGACGGGCAAAGTTCATAGCATCTTGGATGCGCCAAATTCTCCGCGGGGCAGCCTCCCTGTTCAGCCGAATTACAGCTTATCGCATTCATGCCGCGGCGCTAAAGTCCGGCCCTATCCCGGGCCAGGAAGAATCAAGAAGTCTCTGTTACAATTTCGGAGCTCCGTGAGCGAAACAGAACAAGCCAAGCGGTATTTCGTATCGGGTATGGTCCAGGGCGTGGGCTATCGTTATTACACGCTGGCTGCCGCGGAAAAACTGCGCGTCAGCGGCTTCGTGAGGAATCTTAGCGACGGCCGCGTGGAAGTATTTGCCGTGGGCACGCCGCAGCAACACCGGGAACTGCGCTCTATGCTGGAGCGAGGACCGCGGTTCTCCAGTGTCAGCGAAGTGCGCGAAGAGCCTGCCATCTCGGATGCGCAAGTCCAGGCTGGATTTTTCATCGACCACAGCGATTGAAGCGTGCGTACCGCAGTGAATCGAACCGGGAGGAAACGTTCGAATGAACGATTTGAAGAAGCTGATCCGCGAAGTGCCCGATTACCCGAAGCCGGGGATTCTCTTTTACGACCTGACCACGCTTCTGAAAGACAAGGAAGGATTCCATCTCCTCATCGACCGCCTCTGCGAGCACTACCAAGGTCACACCATTGACATCGTCGCGGGCATCGAGGCGCGCGGCTTCATTTTCGCCCCCGCTCTGGCGTACCGGCTCGGCGCGGGCTTCGTTCCCGTTCGCAAGCCGAAGAAACTTCCCGCCAAGACCGCCAGCATTTCCTATGCGCTCGAGTACGGCACGGACACTCTCGAAATTCACGAAGACGCCGTGAAACCCGGCCAGCGCGTCATCATCTGCGACGATCTGCTCGCCACCGGAGGCACCGCCGCCGCTACCGTAAAACTCGTTCAGCAACTCGGCGGCATCGTCGAAGGCGCAGCTTTCGCCGTCGAGCTCACCTTCCTCAACGGCCGCAAAAAACTCACCGGCGTCGATGTCTTCTCCCTGATTCAGTACGACAAGTAAATCTGCTGAGAGTGGATGTAAAGCGCGCCAGCGGAAGCCATACTATTTGCCGTGCCGCTGGCGAAGGACTTCAAAAAGGACGACTCCTGCGGCAACGGAAACATTGAGGGATTTCACCGGGCCCGTGGTCGGCAGCTTCACGACAAAGTCGCATCGCTTGCGCGTCAAATCGTGCAGGCCCTTGCCTTCGCTTCCCAGCACGATGCCCACCGGTGAAGTGTAGTCCACTTCGGTGTAGCTTTTGTCCCCCTCCTCATCGAGGCCTACCAGCCAATACCCCGCTTCTTTCAATTCCTCCATGGTGCGCACGAGATTCGTCACCTTCGCGACAGGAAGATGCGCGAGCGCTCCCGCGGATGCGCGCGCAACCGTGTCGGTAAGTCCCGCGGCGCGACGCTCCGGAATCACTACACCGTGCGCCCCTGCAGCCAGCGCCGTTCGAATCACCGCGCCCAGATTGTGCGGGTCCTCAACGCCGTCGAGCAGCACGATCAATCCTCTCTGCCCGCGGCTTGCATTCGCAACTTTTAGAATGTCTTCGAGCGTTCCTGCCGCGCGTGCCGCGGCCAGCGCGACCACGCCCTGGTGATCTCTCGAATTCGCCAGCTGGTCCAGTTGCCCGCGGTCTTCAAACCGTACCGGCACGCCTTGTTTGCGCGCCAGCTGCACAATTTCTTCAACGCGCGTGTCCTGCCGCCCCTTCGCAATGGCGATCCGGTCGATCGGCCGCTGCGCTTCCAGCGCTTCCTTAACCGCGTGAATCCCTGTCAGGCAGTCCATGGCCGAAACAGTTTACAGGCGAGTGCCCGGAGTGGAAAGCAGCGCCGCAGTAGGACAGGTATTCCTGCCTGTCCTCGATCTCTCAGCTTCAGTCCAGCGCCGCACAAAACTCCACGATTCTAGTCCGCGCCGATTTCACCGCCACCGAAAAAGGAAGCACCGCCGCCTCATCCAGCAACAGGATCACCCGGTCCAGCTCGCCTTCCCCCGCCCGCCCCGCAAGCGCCAGCCGGATCGGATGAAACAATTCCCGTCCGCGCAGATCCAGCCCCTCTTTCAGTCGCGTGATGATCTCGCTGAATCTTTCCGAATTCACCGCCCCGCCATCCAATAGCAGCAGTGCCAGCTCCCGCAAGACGTCCCGCGCCGCATATCGGGAAAGCACCACATGACTTTCCACTTTGGAAACAATCTCTCGTGCATCGTAATGAAAAACCAGCCCGAGCAGCTCGCCCAACGCGGCACCGTCAGCAACGTGCCCGCCCAATATCGCAGCCGCCCGCTCACACCATGAAACTTGCTCAGGCGTGGGGTCCGCCGAGAGCCACCCATGCTCGCGAAGAATGGCAATCACGTCGGCGGACGTAAACGGATTTGCGGCCGCGACCGGCGCGTCGGAATGGTCAGCAGGAAGCATCAGGGAAGATTGTAGCCTACGGGCGGCCACCGCGGCCCGCCCGGCGGCCACGGCTCTGCTTGAAACTCCTCCGATTTCTCCTTGACAGAGACTAACCCTTCAAGTATAGTACGCTCTAGGCATAATCTCGAGTGCAGCCCGTAGCGCCAGCATCTTGCTGGCGTTCTTGTTTTATGGCTGGTTGCGCAGTTAAGTCCTTCAGAATCCGCACTTCTGGACGAACACCGCGTTTTGTCGGGTTTTAGCCGAAGTCTCGTTCCCTAAGCCCTTTGTTTTCCACACATGCGAGCCCCCTTGCAAGTGTTGCTTCTAAAGGACTTACGTCAAAGTTAAATACTTTAGAATCAACACTTACAAAAAACACGGGGGGGAATGGGGCATTATCGTTAACTAAAAACTAGAAATTTCGGGGCGGTTCTAGCCGGTCATCGGAGGAATCAGCGGGAAACTAACGTCGCGACAGCGTGCGCGGCAATGGCTTCACCCCGGCCAACCGCATCCACGCCTTCATTGGTCTTCGCTTTCAGGTGTATCTTCTCTACAGGTACGCCGAGCGATTTGGCCAGCGCCTCTCGCATTTTCGGAAAATGCGGGCCCAGCTTCGGCTTCTCCAAAATAACCACCGCGTCCACGTGTTCGATGGCGAGCTTCTTCTCTTCCAGCAGCTTCTTGGCATGCTCCAGGAACAGCAGGCTATTGGCGCCTTTCCACTTCGGATCGCTATCCGGAAAATGTGTTCCGATGTCCCCGAGCCCCGCTGCACCCAGCAGCGCATCGCAAACCGCATGCGCCAGCACGTCGCCGTCCGAGTGCCCCGCCGGCCCCTTATCGAACGGCAGCTCAATCCCCCCAACGATGAGCGGCCTGCCTTCTTCCAGCCGGTGCAGGTCGTAGCCAATGCCGCAGCGGGTGGCAGCCTGACGGACCAGGGCGGCGCGCCCGCTCCTTTGCATTTGTCGCATTAAGAAGAGACAGAACCCGACGAGGAGAATCAATGGAGCGGCATTGAGTAGAATTGGAACCCAGTCTCCGCTACGAATTTCTGTCACCTTGATTGGGACACCCTTTTCTCGGAGTTGTCCCATGAGCGTAGGCGCTGCTTCCTTCGGCACGGTCAGGTGGAATTTGCGGTTTGCAGGACGCGCATATTCTCCCTGTACCTCGTAGCTGTTCGGCGAGAGATAGAAAACGACTTCTTTGATGTCCCCGGCGTCCACTTTAGAGATGAATTCGCTGTAGCTAGGTTCGTCCCCTCGCGCGCGGTCTCCATTTGCAGAAACAAGCTTCCACAACAGGATGCCCAAGAAGACGATGGAGAGCCAAAAGAGGAGGGTCTTCGTGTTTGAACTGGAGTTCATGCTCCGGCCTTCTTGCGCTCCGATTCCAGATAAAAGCGAGCCAGCTCCATGTCTGCGGGCCGCGTAATTTTCATGTTGCGCTCCGACCCAAGCACCACATGCACATCGTGGCCTATGCGCTCCACCAGGCCTGCTTCATCCGAAGCATTCACGCCATCCGCCTGCGCGCGTGCAAACGCTTCCTTCAGGAGCTTCGTCGCAAACGCTTGCGGAGTCTGCGCCAGCACCACGCGTTCGCGCGGAACCGTTCCTGTAATCAACGCCACATCTTCCGGCAGGCTGGCGCGCTTCACTTCCTTGACCGTGTCCATCGCCGGTATCCCCAGGATGGCCGCCTGGCAACGCCGCGCCTCTTCGATCACCCGCGCAATTTGCTCCGTCGTCACAAACGGCCGCACGGCGTCGTGCACCAGCACAATTTCCGTATCCTTCGGCACTTCGTTCAGCGCCGCCGCCACGGAATCCTGGCGCGAATCCCCGCCCTTCACTACGCGCACGGTCTGCTTGAATTTTTCTTTCGCGATTCGTTCTTCGAGCCGTGTGATTTCGTCCGCGCGCGTGGCCACTATGATGTCCGTAACCTGCGCGCACGCGGCGATGCGCCTCAGGCTGTGAATCACGATCGGCGTGCCGTCCAGCTCCAGGAATTGCTTCGGCGTTTCCGCGCCCATGCGCGTGCCCATACCGGCGGCGGGAAGAATGGCGGCGATTCGGTGCATATTGGGAGCGGCCCCAGCCCAGACTGCGCCATGGGCGGGCTCGCAAACTTCAGAGTGTACCTCAAGCGGGCGCGCAGGGAGAAATGCGCGAGCGAAAATCTTCGGCTACTGTCGAACTTAGGAAAGAACAGGAACAGCAGGCAGGAAGTGCGAACTATCGAACGTAAAGCCGCGGCACGCGCTGGCTCACGGCGCACAGAAGATCGGACGTCACCGTCCCCACGCTGCGCGCCACAAAATTCGCCAGAAGCTGCTGGTTGCCGTCCGTACCGTAAATTGTGGCTACGTCCCCGATGGCCGCGTCCTCGATGTCCGTAACGTCGATCATCGTCACGTCCATCGAAATAATGCCGACGATCGGTGCCAGCTTTCCGCGCAGCAGCACATTTCCGCGGTTTCCCAGCGAGCGGTGAATTCCGTCGCCGTAACCCGCGGCCAGCACCCCGATGCGCGACGGCCGCTTCGGCACAAACGTCGAGTTGTAGCCGACGCCTGCACCCGCAGGCACGCTGCGCATGCTGATGATTCTCGACCGCAGGCTCATCACCGGCGTCACTGGCAGCCGCGCTTCCGCCTCTTCGCGCTTTTCCGCGGGATCGTAGCCCGGATGGTAGCCGTACAGTATCGCTCCCGGCCGCACCATGTCCGCCCAGGTTTCCGGACGCGTCACAATCGCGGCGCTATTCGCAAGATGCACGATTCCCGGGTCCACGCCCAGAGCGCGCAAGCGGTCCAGCGCCGCATAAAATCGCTCTTCTTGTTCGCGAGTCTGCTGCCCGACCGCGGTGTCGGTGAAAACTTCCGAAGAGGCGAAGTGGGAAAAAATTCCGGTGAGTTGCAAATGCTTGCACTTCGCAAGCTGCCGCGCAAAGCATTCCATGTCCGAAGTAGCAATGCCCAGCCGGTTCATTCCGGTATCGATTTTCAAATGAAACGGCACGCGCTTTTTCCCGTGCCGCGCCGCCGCGCGCTCGAGCACCGCCAGCTGTTCGCAGCGATGAATCACGGCAGTAAGGTCGTGTTTCACCAGCCGCGATTCCTCTCCCGGCACAAAGCTCGTCAGGATCAGAATCGGCTTTTGAACACCCGCTTTGCGAACCGCAATCCCTTCGTCCGTGCACGTCACGCCGAACCAATCCGAACCCGTTTTTTCCAGTGCCAGTGCCACTTCCGGCCCGCCGTGACCGTAGCCGTTGCCTTTCACGATCGAGAGGATTTTGCGCGGCGTCTTGCGCTTCTCTTCCGGCGGATTCACATATTTTCGAATCGCCTGGAGATTTTGCGCCAGCGCGGATAACGAGACTTCGGCCCATACGGGCCGGCTCACTTCTTTGCGGGGACTTTTCTGCGTGCGTGCCATGTTCCTTCCGAATAAATTAGTTTACGACATTCCATGGCCGCAGGCCGGCGGCCACACAGGCTGCCACGTGAAAGTCAACAGTTGGCAAAATCGCATGCGAAGTGCCACAAACTGGAGCGCGACGCCGTCCGCCAACGGAAGCTCAAAGATCCCTCTAAGACCTGTATTTAGTTCAACTTCCAGCGCAGACGGGCGTGGTGCGTGATCGTCCCTGGCGAGTAGGAGATGCGCGGCCTGTGGCTATCCTACCGCGCTGTGGCAGCAATTACATGTTGTCGGGATTGAACTGTGAGAACGCATCCGGTGCGGCTTCTTCGAACCGCGTGAACCGGCTGCGAAACACGAACTTCACCATGTCGGTCGGGCCGTTGCGCTGCTTGGCAATCCGCAGCTCCGTCTCTTCTCGCTCTTCCGGCGTCGCGCCCGCTTTGAAAAAGTGCGGCCGGTAGATGAACATCACCACGTCCGCATCCTGTTCGATGGCACCCGATTCGCGCAAATCGGAGAGCTGCGGCCCGCGCTCATCGCGCTCCGGGGCACGCGTCAATTGGCTGAGCACCAGCACTGGAATCTGAAGCTCTTTCGCCAGGCCCTTCAAGCTTCGCGAAATGCTGGCAACTTCTTCCTGGCGGTTGCCGAAGCGCCCTCGCGCGGTGATCAATTGCAGATAATCCACCACCAGCATGGAGAGTCCTTTGTCGCGCTTCAAGCGCCGCGCCTTCGCGCCGATTTCCAGCACGCTGATCGAGCCCGCGTCGTCAATCCACAGCGGCGCGGACGAAATCGTTCCCAGAGATTCCGTCATGCGGCGCCAGTCCTCCCGGCTCAGGTGCCCGGTTCGAAACTTGTGCGCATCAATCTGCGCCACGGAGGCCACCAGGCGCTGCAGCAGCGATTCCTTGGACATTTCCAGGCTGAACATCGCCACCGGATGTCCGCCGCGAATCGCGATGTTTTCCATCAAGTTCAGCGCCAGCGCGGTCTTCCCCTGCGAAGGACGCGCCGCAAGAATCAAGAGCTCCGAAGGCTGCAATCCCGAGGTGAGCTTATCCAGCTCGGTGTAACCCGTCGGGATGCCCGTGATGCTCTTGCCTTCCTTGAAGATTTTTTCCAGACGTTCGAAATTGTCGCGGACAATTTCCTTGATCGGAATCAACCCGGCGCGCACGCGGTCTTCCGCCAAGGCGAAAATCGAAGACTCCGCTCCATCGAGAATGGCGTCCGCGTCCTCTTCGGCTTCGAACGCCCGCTGCTGGATGTTGTGGGTGGTGTGAATCAGGTTGCGCAGAATCGCCTTTTCTTTCACGATCCGCGCGTAATGCTCGACGTTCGAAACTTTCGGCATGCCATCGGCCAGCGCCGCCAGATACGGCGCGCCACCCGACGCTTCCAAATCGCCCTTGCGGTGCAGCTCTTCCGTCAATGTCACCAGGTCAATCGCCTGCTGGCTCTCGCCCAGCGCGATCATGTGCGTGAACACGCGCCGGTGGTGATCGTGAAAGAAGTCCTCTGGGCGGAGATTCTCGATAGCGACGTTCAGGGCATTGTTATCGAGCAGGATCGCGCCCAGCACGGAGCGCTCGGCATCCAGATTGTTCGGCAGTGGCTTTTCGAGGGTCGAGTCAACAGGCATGAGAGGTCTGCTTTGCGTTCGCCTTTTCTTCGCTTTTGTACCACGTTCCGCGCGGGAGGGCAAGCGCGGAAATTTTTATCCCCGGCACGAGAACTTTCTTGTTCAAGCGATGCCGCATTGTGCGCGGAAGCACCGCGCGCGTCAATCGGAGTGCCTGTGCATCGCTTCGGAAATCGTTGCAAAACTTTTTCCAGCTCCGCTCATCGTCAGCGCATTAAGTTGTAACAGTTTTTAAGGGACGAGCATCCAAGCGACGAGCATCCAAACTTTGTGCAGAAATCCAAAATAAGAAACGGAGAGTCTCGATGGCCAAAATGAAAGTAGCGCAGGTACCGAAACCGGGAGCGGATTTTGAAATCGTCGAGCGCGAGATTCCCAACCCCGGCGCGGGACACGTTCGAATTCGCGTGCAGGCTTGCGGCATCTGTCACAGCGACTTCATCACAAAAGAAGGACTCTTTCCAAACATTCAATATCCTCGCGTGCCCGGACACGAAGTCGCCGGCGTGATTGATGAAGTAGGATCCGGCGTCACCGGCTGGAAGAAAGGCCAGCGCGTCGGCGTCGGCTGGCATGGCGGCCAGGACGGCACTTGCATCGCCTGCCGCCGCGGAGATTTTTCTAATTGCCTCAAGTTAAAAATTTCGGGAATCAGTTACGACGGCGGCTATCAGGAATACATGATCGCTCCCGTGGAAGCGATCGCGGCGATACCGGAAAGCCTCGATGCAGCGGAAGCAGCTCCGCTGATGTGCGCGGGAATCACGACTTTCAATGCGCTGCGACACAGCGGCGCTCTGCCCGCGGACCTCGTTGCCGTGCAGGGTGTCGGCGGCCTGGGGCATCTCGGAATTCAGTTCGCCAGTAAATTTGGCTACAAGGTTGCCGCCATCGGGCGCGGGCCGGAAAACGCCGCGCTGGCGAAAAAACTTGGCGCTAGCGTTTACATTGACAGTAGGGCCACCGACGCCGCGCAAGAACTTCAGAAGCTCGGCGGCGCCACCGTAATCCTGGCAACCGCGCCGGACTCCAAATCCATGTCCGATCTCGTCGGCGGTCTAGGCTTGAACGGAACGCTGCTGGTTGTCGGCGCGGGCCAGGGCCCGATCGAGGCCTCCCCGATTCAATTGCTCTTTGGGCGAAGGAGCGTCAAGGGCTGGTCCTCGGGCATTCCCACGGACTCCGAAGACACGCTGCGCTTCGCCGAACTGACCGGCGTGCGCCCCATGATCGAAAAATTTCCCCTCGAAAAAGCCTCCGAGGCTTATGCGCGAATGATGAGCGGCAAAGCCCAATTCCGCGTCGTCCTCACGATGTAGTGGCGAACTCCGCTGTGTTCACCGGCAGGAAGTGAGTATCAAAAAAATATCGGGGCGTCCCGACTCGGTCGGAGCGCCCCGATTAAAGAATATTTGGCCGGACTGGCGATTACCCTTCTTTCTCGACGCTCACCTTGATTTCGGCGGTCACATCCCGGAATACCTTCACGGTCACGGGAAACTCGCCAATGGTCTTCAGGGGTTCACTAAGCTGGGCCTGGCGCTTGTCAATCTTGAAGCCCTGCGCCGCGAGCCCTTCGGCGATATCCGCGGAAGTGACGGAGCCGAACATCTGATCGTTCTCGCCCGTCTTGCGCTTGAACTTCAGCGAAACGCCATTGAGAAGCTCGGCCTGTTTCTTGGCCGCTTCGATCTCCGTGGCGGTTTTCTTTGCCAGCGAAGTCCGAATGCGCTCGATGGCCTTTAAGTTTCCAGCGGTAGCTTCGACGGCGAGTTTCTTCGGCAGCAGAAAATTGCGAGCATAGCCCGGCTTCACCGTGACAACGTCACCGCGGTGCCCCAGTTTATCGATGTCTTCCTGAAGAATAATTTGCATGAGTGTTCTCCTGGCTCCCCTTCCCTTAGGCCTTTGGCGCTTCTAAGCCCGCAGCTGGTGCAGCCGTCGCCGACGCAACTGCGGCCGGAGCGACCGCTGCGGCTTGCCCAGCCGCCCCCGGTACCACCACGCGAGGCGCCTGCGTGCCCGCTGCGCTGCCTGCAAAAGGCATGAGGGCGATGTTTCGTGCCCGCTTGATCGCTACGCCCAGCCAGCGCTGGTGGCGCGCGCACACGCCGGTCATCCGGCGAGGCAGAATTTTCCCGCGCTCCTGCACGAACTGCGACAAAATGTCTGCGCGCTTGTAGTCGATGAAATCCATCTTCTCGACGCAGAACTTGCAAACCTTCTTCTTGCGGAAATATTGCCGCTTCCCGCGCGGCCGTCCGCCCGGACCACCCGGTCCGCCTGGGCCTCCGCCGCCCGGCCCGCCTTCTCGCCGCGGTCCGCCATGCCCGCCGCCGTGCCCGCTGTGGCCACCTTCACGCCGCGGAGCTCCTCCCGGCGCTGGTGCTTGTTTCTGTTCCTCTGCCATACATTCCACCCTTTCACTTCTTGCCCGGCGAGTGCCGGGGTCTCTTTATCTGAGTCGCAAAAAAACCGGAATCGCTCTTGGGCTGAAAGTTCCAGATCGCAAAGCTAGCTTGTCGCGGCTGCTTGTTCGGGCGCCGGTGCCGGCGCCGCAGCGGGAGGAGCCGCCGTACGGCGCGGACGCCGTGCGGCGCGCTTCTCGCGCTTCAGCGTGAGCTTCTTCTGGCGCTTCAAGTCCTCGTCCAGGCGCACGGTCTGATACTTGATCACGTTGTCTTGCACACCCAGGCGCCGCTCCAGCTCGGCAATCAGCTCGCCGTGCGTGGTATGAATCTCCTGGTGAATGTAAATCCCTTCGCGATGTTTGGCCACGCGATACGCCAACTTTCGCGTTCCCCAGTTCTCGGTCTTCTCGATCTTGCCGCCCTTTTCTGAGCAAGTATGCTCGATGACCGTGAGCACCTTCTTAATCTCCTCTTCAGGAGTCGCCGGACGCACAATGAAAACCAAATCGTACAATCGTTCTTCCATGATGACCTCTTTCCTTCCACTCCCGGGCACAGGGCCCGGCAATCTCGTGCTTACTTTTCTTCCGGCTCTTCGGACTCCGCCGCTTTCCGCCGGTTGTACTGATTCATCGCCGCGTCGATGCCCTGCTTCAGGATCATCTCCACGGCGTCGCCGGCCTCGCCGATCATCTCCGCCGCGATTTCCAGCTCCGCCTTCTTCATGGGCCGCAGCACGTATTCCTTGCGGCTATTCAGCGGATGATCCGGACCGCAACCGAGCCGCAACCTCGCAAATTCCTGCGTCCCCAGCGAACCGATCACAGATTTCGCGCCGTTGTGGCTCCCGGCGCTGCCGTCCGGATGAATCCGGATGGTGCCCAAGGGAAGCTGCGCTTCATCCCACAACACCAGCAAATCTTTCACGTCCAGCTCGTACTTCTCCAGCAGCTCCCGCACCGAGATCCCGCTGAGATTCATGTACGTCTGCGGCTTCGCCAGGATCACGTCTTCCCCGGCGATTTTTCCGCAGCCCGCCAGCGCCTTGCCTTCGGGCCGTTCCACGCGAATCCCGTTGCGATTCGCCAGTTCATCCACCGCCATGAAACCCAGGTTATGCGGCGTCCACTGATACTCCGGATCGGGATTCCCAAGTCCGACAATGAGCCGCATAGACTGTCACCCGATGGCGCGTTACTTCTTCTTCTCGCCCTTTTCGGTCTTCTCCGCCGCCTTGGGCTTGGCTTCTTCCTCGGCGCCTTCTTCGCCTTCCACTTCCTTCTTGCCCTTCTTGATGACTTCCGGCTCGGCCGGCGTTGCCGTTTCCGCCGCCACCACTTCCACGGGCTTCTCTTCCTCCACCTTCAGCGTAACCACGTGCGCCAGCACGCGCTCCGGCTCGGTAAGCAGCTTCCACTTGCTCTTATCGATCGGCAGATCCGCGGCCCGGAGTTGCGCGTTCAGCGCCAAGCCGCTGACGTCCACTTTGAACTCCGTCGGAATATCCGCCGGCAAGCATTCGATTTCCACTTCGCGCGTCACCACTTCGAAAACACCGCCCTCGACCTTTACGCCCGAAGGCTCGCCGAACGTATGCACGGGAACCTTTACCTTCATGCGCACATCCATCGCCACGCGCAGAAGATCCACGTGCAGCAAATTGCCGGTGACGGGATCCACCAGCCAATCCTTCAGGATGGCCGGCTCGTGCTTTCCGCCGAGGTCCACCTGGAACAAAGTGTTATGCCCGGTCTCGGAGCGAAGTATCGCGCTCACCTGCTTGGTATTTACCGCCAGCGTGATGGCTTCACCCTTGCCGCCATACAACACGGCCGGCAATTTACCTGCCTGGCGCAGCCTCCGCGCCTCATTCTTGCCGCGCGTCGCGCGTGGCGCGCCTTCCACTACAATCTTGTCTGCCATGGCCTTCTTCCCTTCCTTCTAATTCCTTCCAAATTTTTCGACTCTTTGACTCTTGAACTCTTTGACTTCTCCTCAAATAAACAGCTCGCTGATCGAAGTCTCTTCATGAATCGAGCGGATGCCCCGCGCCAGCAAATCCGCCACGCTCAGAACCGTGATTTTCCCCATCTTCTTCGCCGCGTCGCTCAGCGGCACGGAATCCGTGGCCACAATTTCGGTGATTCTGGACTTCTCGATTCGCTCGATAGCCGGTCCGGAGAGCACCGCATGCGTGCACGCCGCGTACACCTGCGTGGCGCCTTCCCGCAGCAACGCCTCCGCCGTTTTCACCAGCGTTCCCGCGGTATCAATGATGTCGTCCACGATCAGCGTGCTGCGTCCTCGCACGTCTCCGATTAAATTCATCACTTCGCTAACGTCCACGTCCACACGTCGTTTGTCCACGATGGCCAGCGGCGCATCCAGCTTTTTAGCGAAAAACCGCGCCCGCTCCACGCCGCCCGCATCCGGCGAAACCACGGTCAGATTCGGCAAGTTCAAATGCCGGAAATGCTCCACCAGCACCGGGGAACCGTATAGATGGTCCACCGGAACGTCGAAATAGCCCTGAATCTGCGGCGCGTGCAAATCCAGCGTCAATGCGCGGCTCGCACCCGCCGTCTCCAACAAGTCCGCCACGAGCTTCGCGGAGATCGGAACGCGCGGCTTGTCTTTGCGGTCCTGCCTTGCGTAGCAGTAGTAGGGCAGCACCGCGGTAATTCGCCACGCCGATGCGCGCTTGAACGCGTCAATCATCAGCAGCAGCTCCAGCAGGTGGCAGTCCACCGGAGCATGGCAGGGCTGCACCACGAACACGTCCGCGCCCCGCACATTCTCCAAAATCTGAAAATAAATCTCGCCGTCGCTGAAGCGTCCCAACAGCGCTTTGCCTAGCGGCACGTCCAGGTGGCGGCAGATGCTCTCCGCCAAAACCGGATTCGCTGTTCCCGAGAAAATCTTAAATCGGTCGTCGTTCACGACGCTTGCACTCCAGTGCGACCGCTCAGCAATCGCACGCGTTCAAACTTCGTTCCCTGGGGCCGATTCTACGAACGAGAAAGACACGAAGAGGCGCTGCGGCTGAATCCACGAAGCGTGCGCAGTCTAATCTGCGTAGCGCATCAAACGAGCGTACCGATCGCGCGAGATCGTCTCGCAAACGAAGGTCTGATCGTGCGGAAACCCTGCAGCGGCTCGGCGCGCCATCGCTGGGCTCGGGAAAACTCCAAACACCGCCGAACCGCTACCCGCCAGCGAGGCTTCTGCAGCTCCTCTTTGGAGCAATTCCCGCTTGATGCGATCAAGCCGGGGATGCTGCCGGAAAACCGGCCGCTCGAAATCATTCGAAAGGCCGCTTCCCTGCGCGCTCCAGCATAGAGCACAGAACTCAAAGAGTTTATGGTTTGCGACCGATTTTGTCAATCGCAGGGGCTTGGCCTTCAGCCAGCGATACGCATCCGGCGTGGGCACATGAATTTCTTTCGGTGAAACAACGAGGAGGTGCTGCTTTGCGATGTCCTGCAACGGATAAATCTCGTCGCCCTTATTCACTCCCAGGGCGCGCCCACCGAGCAGGAAAAACGGAACGTCCGCACCGAGTGAAGCAGCAAACTCCATCAAGCGCGCCGCCGGCAGTTTTCTTCGCGCCAGCCGCAAGGCGCCCAGGAGCGCCGCGGCCGCATCGCTGGATCCCCCGCCCAATCCTCGCCCGGCAGGGATCGTTTTCCGCAACTCAATTTCCACGCCCGCGCGAATCTTCAGTTCCAGGCGCAACACATCCACGGCGCGATAGACAAGATTGTTCTGGAAAGGCTCTTTCGAAAGCGATTCATTTCCGCGAATTGTCAGCGAAATCCCCGGATGCCTCGAGGTCCGCAGCCGCAATTCATCGTGCAGCGAAATGGTCTGAAATATCGTGCGCAACTCATGAAAGCCATCCGTGCGCTTTCCCAGAATGTCCAGGCGGAGATTGATTTTTGCGTACGCCGGGATGCGGACTTCAGACATGATGTTGATTAAGGTTTCGCGACGCTCGAAGTGGATTTCTGCGCCAGGCGACGCTTCGATTGCGAGAGCTTCTTTTCCAGCTCGGCCACTTTTTCCGGCTCGACGTCCGCGGGCAGGGAACGACGCCATTCGTTCAGCGACTTTTCCCATTCGGCGGCGGCCAAATCGCCGCGCCCCATCTTGGCATAAAGATCGCCGAGATGAGAATGAATCGTCGCATCATGGCTTTCGCGTTCCACGGCCTTCCGCAACGTCGTCTCGGAAGCCGCCAATTTGCCCTGTTTGAAATAAATCCAGCCCAGGCTGTCCAGGTACGCCCCGCTGAACGGCTCTTCCTTCAGCGCCCGCTGCACCAGCGCTTCCGCCTCATCCAGCCGGATTCCCAGATCGCCCAGCATGTAACCGTAATAATTCAGCACGGGGGCACTCTTGGGATTCACTGCAAGAACTTTCTTGAACTGTTCCTCGGCTTTATCGAAAAATTTCTGGCGCTCGTAAATGGCGCCGAGCAAGAACCACACCATTTCATTGTCCCGCGCCTGCCCGGGCAGGACTTCCGCCGCGCGCGCCGATTCCTCGGCTTCCTTGTAGCGCCGCCCGCGTTCGTAGACCTGCGCGATGTTCAGATAAACTTCCCGGTCCGCTTCATTCCCGCGGAGCTGCGCGCGCAAAATCTTGACCGCTTCTTCCGTCTGCCCGCTCTCGCCCAGCAACAGCGCATGGCTTGCGCGTATTGATGGATCCGCCGGATATTTCCCAAGTGCTTCTTTGCCCGCCGCCAGGGCTTTCGGCAAATCCTTCGCCGCGCGGTATGTGTCCATGATCATCATCCGCGCGCGCCGGTCTTCTTCCTCGCCGAGACGCCCCAACTCTTCGTACGTGAAAACCGCTGCCTGATAATTCTGCGTATCACGGTACAATTGCCCTAGTTGCTGATACAGGATCGCCAGCGACCTCCGCCGCGTCGGCTGCGCCGCGGGTTGCGCCTTGACGCCCGTCACTCCATCAGACAACACGCGAATCGCATCTTCGTAGCGCCCTTGCGCCTGGTACAACATGGCCTCGTTATACATCACCTCCAGGCTGCCCGGCGCGTACTGCCGCGCCTTCACCAGGTTGCTTTCTGCTTTGTCCAACTGATGCAGCTCGCGGTAAATTTGCGCGATCCGCAGATACACGTCCGAATCATCCGGCATCAAATCCGAAAGCTTTTGAAACACCGCCAGGGCTTCCGCATATTTTTCTTCGGCCAGCAGTGTCTGGCCCAGCCCGCGCTGATGGCTCAGCTCGGACGGATCCAATTCCTGCGCCTTGCGGTACGCTTGTTCCGCCTTCGCGAGGTCATGCGCCTGCGTGTACGCATCCCCCAGCAGGTCCAGCAGCACCGGTGAAGGCGAGTGTCCGGCAGTTCCCTCGAGCAGCGCCACCGCTTCCGCGGACTTCCCTTCATCCATCAGCAGTTGCGTCAATTGCTCCACCGCAAGTTCGTTTTCCGGATCGGTTTTCAGAATGCCTCGAAGCACCTGTTCCGCTTTGTCGTGCTCATTCTTCAGCCGGTACAGGCGCGCCAGCCACAACGCCGATTCCGTGTCCGTAGGATCCAGCCGGTTAATCTCGCGATACTGCTCGATGGCCCGGCCCACCGTCTCCGATTGGCCGCTGCCCGAGCTGAGATCCCCCAGGCTCCGCAGATAGATTCGTCCCAGCAGCCGCCGCGATTGCACGTCGTCTGGATTGCGCTTCAGGATCTCCTGTGCTTCTGCCACGGCCTCTCTGATGCGCTGCGCCTTCCAATACATCTCCGCCAGCCGCTCCCCGATGACCGGCGACTTCGGATCCAGTGCATACGCCTTTTTGTACGCCTCAATTGCCGACGTGGCGTACTCCGCCCGGCTCGTTGCTTCGTACTGTTGTTCGTAGATATGGCCCATCGTGTAGTTGTAATAGGCCTCGGCGCGCACCGTATCTTTTTTGGGAAGAGCGGAGGATGGAAGGACGAACTGCTCCTGAGCCACAGCAGAAGATTCCATCTTCCTCGCTGGCACGGAGTCTTGAGTTGTCTGCGCGAGCGTCGCGGTGCCGGCCACGCCGGTCAGTACTGCGGCAAAGCTAATCCTGTGAAGGTTCATGTCAGCCCCGGAAACAAAAAGTATCCCATGCGGCCGAAACGCGGTCAAAAGCCAAAAAAGGGACCGTTTCCAGGGCCCGGGAGGCACACCACTAAGATGCCGCAGCCGGGGTAAGCGTTGACAACAAAAAAAGCTTGACATCATTCCATATTTCCGCAACTATCGAAACATGAGGAAGCCCGATCCGCTTCTCGTCACTCGCTCCGCCGACCGCTTCTCCGCCCTCGGCGCGGAGCCTCGCCTCCAGATTCTCCGGCTCCTGCTTGCCGCGCATCCCGACGGCATGGTCGCCGGCGAAGTCCAGGAAGAGCTCGGCATCCCCGCTTCCACTCTTTCGCATCATTTGGAGAAACTGAAACAGGTCGGCCTCGTCCATGTGCGCCGTGAGAGCACCTACCTCTGGTATTCCGCGGACACCGATGCCCTTCGCGAAGTTATGAATTTTCTCTATGAAGAATGTTGCACACGCAGCCGCGCGGTACCAGCGGAATCGGTCGTCCAAATTTCAAAGTGAGGAACTTCTATGAGTGAGCCAAACATCCAAGAAGCCGTGAAACAAAAATACGGCGAAGCGGCCAAGCGCGCTGCCAGCGGCGGCACGGCGAGTTGCGGCGGCGGCGCCGAACTGAGTTGCTGCGATCCTATCACCAAGGATCTCTACAACGACGCTGAAAAAGCCGCGCTCCCGGAAAAAGCCGTCGCTGCCTCGCTCGGCTGCGGCAATCCAACCGCCCTCGCGCAGCTTCAGCCCGGTGAAATCGTTCTTGATCTCGGCTCCGGCGGCGGCATCGACGTCATCCTCTCCGCAAAACGCGTCGGCCCTACCGGCAAAGCCTACGGCCTGGACATGACCGACGAAATGCTGGCCCTCGCCCGCGAGAACCAGAAAAAAGCCGGCATCGAAAACGTCGAATTTCTGAAAGGCGCCATTGAAAACGTGCCTCTGCCGGACAACTCCGTCGATGTCATCATCTCCAACTGCGTCATCAATCTTTCCGGCGACAAGGATCGCGTCCTGCGCGAAGCCTTCCGCGTGTTGAAACCCGGCGGCCGTTTCGCCATCTCCGATGTCGTTGTTCGCGGTGAAGTCCCCGCTGCCATTCGCAAGAGCATGGAACTCTGGGTCGGCTGCATCGCCGGCGCCCTCGAGGAGTACGAATACCGCGACAAGCTTTATGCCGCCGGTTTCGAATCCGTAGACATCGAGCCCACCCGCGTTTACAAAATCGATGAAGCCCGCGAATTTCTCGTTTCCGCCGGCCTCGATGCCGAAAAAGTCGCCCCGCTCATTGACGGCAAATTCATCAGCGCCTTCGTTCGCGCCACCAAACCTGCGCGCCGCGGCAACGTCGTCGGCCCTTCCTGCCGCGCCTGAAATCAGGATGCAATCGCCCTACAACGTTCTATTTCTCTGCACCGGCAATTCCGCCCGCTCCATCATGGCTGAAGCCATCCTCAACCAGAAAGGCCAGCCCAATTTCACCGCCTATAGCGCGGGCAGCTTTCCCGCCGGCCGCGTCAATCCGCACGCCTTGAAGCAACTCGAAGCAGCACACCTCCCCACTTCCAACTTGAGCAGCAAGAGCTGGGACGAATTCGCCAAGACCGGCGCACCTCCGATGAATTTTGTCTTCACCCTTTGCGACAACGCCGCTCGCGAAGTCTGCCCCGTGTGGCCTGGACAGCCCATCACCGCCCATTGGGGCGTTCCCGATCCTGCCGCCGTCGCCGGCAGCCCTGCGCAAATCGCACGCGCTTTTCTCGATGCTTTTGTCGCCCTGGATCGCCGTATCGGCTTGTTCCTTTCCTTGCCGCTTTCGAGCCTCGACAAACTGTCCCTCAAAAAGGAAATCGATCGCATCGGCCGGCAATAACGCATTCGTTCCAAAGAATTTACCGCCAGTGTTGTATATATCTACCGAGGCCGCTCATGACACTTTCAAATCGTCCATTTCATCTCTTCGCCGTTATTCTCGTCGCGGGTTTTTCAATTTTCGCCGTACATGCTCACTCACGCGCCGCGCAAAGAGAAACGGCCCACGCCGCCATCATCACTGTCGCGCCCGAAACCAGCAAACCCGCGCTCGAAGATTTCTCGTGGCTCGCCGGCCGCTGGGAAGGCAAGCTCGGCCCAATGACGGCCGAACAGCAATGGATGGCTCCCAGGAACGGCACGATGCAGGGCTTCTTCCGCCTCACCGACACCGAAAAAACCATCGTCATCGAGCTTTTCACCATTCGCGAAATGCCCAGTGGCATCGAGTTTTACTTCCGCCATTTTTCTCCGGAGTTAAGACCCTGGGAGGAAAAAGAAGCCTACCACCTGAATCTCACGAAAGCGGAAGCCGGCGTCTTCCGCTTTGACAATTCCGTCGTGAACCAATTGAAGGATGCGATCCTAACGCGCGTGGACGGCGACACCTAGGTCTCCCACGGCGATATCACCGACGCCGATGGCAAACCGAAAGCCATCGAAGTCACCTACCACCGCGTGAAGTAGCGCGCAGTTGTCCGCCGTCGCACTTCAATCGTTGGGGCGATGCACTTTTAGGTGCTTATGATCGGCGACCGGATCCAGCAGCCGCAAAACATGTTCGCCGGTGCCTGCTTCGAAGCGGTAGAGCAGCACGGCATCCGCCGCGCGCTCCTCGCGTTCCAGTTCCAGCTCCGGATTATCCAGGACCAAGTCGCCGTTATTTCGAATGCGCAATTCCGCGCCAACCTGCAAGACAATCTTTGTGACTGCGCTCGGTGCCGCCATCAATTCACCTCCCTGCGCTAGTTTCGCTTCTCGTGCTATCCGAATGGATGCGCAGCCGCGGCGAAAAGACGCATCACTTTTTTCCGATTCTAGTCTTGCGTCTTTCAGGATTTTGGGGCCTGTTGCGGGAAATTCATGCGGCGAAGGAGGTCCTGAAAGCGTGCGTCGGCGCGCAGATTGCCCAGCTCGGGACCCCACAGGTGAATGCGCGTCATCCAGCTGGACCTCTCGCTATATGCCTTCTCCAGCCAGGTGAGGGCCTGCTCGTTTTCTCCCAGACTGGCGTAAACACGGGCTATGTTCGCCGGCGACAAGTAGCGACGGCGGGATAGCTCCTTCAATTCGGCCAATATCTTCAGCGACTCCGGTCGGCGGCCGGTCAAGGCGTAGGTGGAGCCGAGTACGGCGAGGGCGTGTGGATGGTGCTTGGAGATTTTGACGCCATGTTCCAAACTCGTGAGCACACGGTCATACTTGCCTTGCCGCAGATAGATCTCCCCTAAGAGCGTATGCATTGGCCAAAAATCCGGATAGAGGTCCAGTCCCTTTTCGCATTGCTCGACGGCCTGCTCGACCGCACCGGCAAGCATGGAACTTTCCGCCAAGCTCCATTGGATGTGAGGCGAGAGCGGGTCCAGTAGCTGCGCCTTCCTGATCAGCACCAGCGCCTCTTGGTGCTGGCCCGCGACATTCATATATTGCGACAGCCACATATACGGGGGCGGATAATTCGGATTGAGTTCGATCGCTCGTCGGAAGGCGCGTTCCGCTCCTCGCCAGTCCCAGTCGTAGACGAGCGCAATCAAGCCAAGCACCTCGTAAGCCTCAGAAGAGCTTTCGTCGAGCTCCAGCGCTTTCAGGGCAGCCGCACGGGCTTTGGGGAGGGCCTCCCGCGGTGGAACTGCTTCCACGAGAGCGGCTCCGAGCTGCAGGTAGCCAAAGGCTGTCGCCGCGTGCGCAGCAGCGTATGTGGGTTCTTTTTGGACGGCCTCCTCAAAATAGCCGATGGCCTTCCGGATGTTTTCTTGTGCACCCCACTGGGACAACAAGAAACGACCCTTAAGATACAGCTCGTAAGCCTCTGGGTTGAGCGGACGCGCACGGGCGAGATGCGCTTGCTCCCCGGGCGTCAACTCGACCTTGATTTCTCGCGCGATCTCGCGTGCGATCTCGCGCTGTAAAGATAGAATATCGCGGAGGTCGCACTCGTAACTGTGGGCCCACAGATGGCGGTCGTCCTGCGCACGGATTAATTGCACGCTCAGGTGGATGCGATCTCCGGCGCGCTGAACTGTGCCCTCCATAACGGCATCCACGCCGAGTTCCCGCGCAATTTCCTGCAGGGACTTTCCCTTCTGCTGTCTGACTTGAATCGCGGAGTAGCGTGAGATTACCTTCAAGGAGCTGATCTGAGCCAATTGTGTGATGAGTTCATCATGGATGCCGTCGACGAGATACTCCTGCCCGGGGTCGCCGGTCAGATTCTCGAGCGGCAACACCGTCAGTGACTCGATGCGCGGGGCAACCGACGCCGGCAGCCGGCGCCCCCGCAAACCGCCAAAATTGGCCGCCAGCAGGAAGCCCAGCACGACCGCGATACCCAGCGATGCAATAACCCAACGCGCAAGCCACCAGCGGGCTGGCGGACGAACTGCCGCGACGGCTGGCGCCCCGTCCACCGGGTAGATGAAACGGTAACCGCGGCGCGGCAACGTCTCGATGAAATGCGGACTATCTGCCGAATCGCCAAGCACCTCACGGAGGCGCTTTACTGCCGCGTTGATGCTATGTTCGAAGTCAACGAAAGTCCCGGGAGCCCAGAGTTTCTGTTCCAATTCCTCTCGTGTCACCAACTCGCCGGGTCGTTCGAGCAGCAGCGCCAGGATCTGAAAAGGTTGACCTTCGAGCTTGACCTTGGAGCCATTCTTCCGCAGCTCTCTCGTCTGCAAGTTCACTTGGAAAACGCCGAAGTGAATAGGTCCCGTAGCGGAATGTATGGGCTCGGTCAATGGACAACCCCTCTTTTTCCAGGAGGGTCATTGAGTTGAGCGAATTATACAGCTAGTTATGGAATTGTAACATCGTGGAACGGCTCCACCCTCAAGCTTAACTCTCTCAAAAAACTGGCGCTTAGCGTTTCACTTGCGTTTCACCCCCTCTGCATTGCATCCGCCAATCCCAAGGCGTAAGAGTCGCCGTCAGCGCCCGAACGAGAAAAGATACGCGTAACGGAGGACAACATGGAAAAGCCATTCAGTAAGTATAGTACTGCCGCGGGATTGATCTGCACGCTGTTGCTTATGCTGGCTTCGCTGCTGGTAGCATCGGCGAGGACAGTCGATGATGATAAAGATGGGCCCCGGTTTTCCGCCTGGTCCGCGCCGATCAACCTCGGCCCGCCGGTGAATTCGGCCTTTGCCGAGATGAACCCGTTTATCTCCAAGGACGGGCTCAGCCTCTACTTTGCTTGTGTCGACTGCCCAGGAAATCTCGGGGGCTCTGACATCTGGGTCTCACAGCGGGCCAGCGTTAACGATCCCTGGGGAACCCCGCAAAACCTTGGCCCCAATATCAACTCCAGCGCCGGCGAGGGCGGCCCTGCTCTTTCCTCCGACGGACACAGCCTGTATTTCGCCAGCAACCGGCCCGGAGGGTTTGGCGGGAACGATATTTATGTTTCTCGACGCCACAACAAGCGCGACGACTTCGGCTGGCAACCCGCGGAGAATCTCGGCAGCGGAGTCAACACAGCGGCAGACGAGGGCGGCCCAGCGTTCTTCGAGGACGATGAGACAGGGGCTGTCACGCTGTACTTCAACTCCACTCGGCCGGGCGGGATTGGCGATAGTGACATTTATACCAGCACGCTTAATGAGGTCGACGAGCGCGAGACTTTCGGCCCGGCCGTTTTAGTTGCAGAACTCAGCAGCCCCTTCAGCGACCAAGGCCCGGCCATCCGGCGGGACGGCCTGGAAATATTCCTCGGCTCCAATCGGCCAGGGTCGATCCTCCCTCCCCCCGGCCTGCCTTCCCAAGCGGTTGATCTATGGGTTTCGACACGCGCAAGCACTTCCGACCCGTGGTCAACCCCCGTCAACCTCGGGCCGGTCGTCAACAGCGAGTTTACTGATGCAGGCCCCGCGCTCTCCCGCGACGGCACGGAACTCTACTTCCACACGCCATTCCGTCCCGGAAATGTAGGAGGAACCATGTTCGATATTTGGAAGACCACGCGCACCAAGCTCAAGCAGCCGGACTGAGCAACGAGTGAGGCTAAGAGAGAAGCGGCCAATACAAATTGGCGGGCGGCAGACCCTTGAACCACAGCGGGTTGCAGCGGGTTTTGCAGGGGTTGGCACTGCTTCCCGCGCTCCGACCTTCTCGGAGGGCTGCGTTACGGCCGGGTGGCCCGGACGTATTCCCGTAGACGATTCTGGGTGAGCCCCCGTCCTCGGTGTTGGAGAGCAGGGCCTTTGACTCTCTCCGACTGTTTCGCTTTCCAATTCCCGTTTCCGGGCACACCATCCTAATTTGCCCAACTCCTAGCAGCTCAACATCTTACCGCTCCGTTCGAATGATATGCAGAAAGTAATTGGCACGCAGTATACTTTTGTGCTATTCTTCCTCGTGTTTGCCATTCAAAATTCCCGGCTTTTGCCTATCCTTCCCCGCCGTCACCCAGTGGCCCGTCGGATCCGGGTGGCGTACCATTTCGTCGCAAGTCTCACTCGTCGTGAGACACTTCCGCCAAAAAAGCGCATTTGCAAATCCCGTGTTTTCTGTGCGCTGCGGACTCTTCCAAGTTCCGTATCCCGTAAGTCCTGTATTTGCCACTCTTACGAAAACTGCCGGGTGTGTACCAACAATTCCCATTCTGGAACTCGCTGCCTCGCTACCTTCGACCCTTCAACCTCTTCGACCCTTCGACTTTTCGACTCTTGGACTCTTGGACTTTCCGCCTTCCCCATCTCAGTGCAGAAAGTGCCGCATCCCAGTGAACACCATGGCCAAACCGAGCCGGTCCGCCGCCGCGATCACGTCCGCGTCGCGAACCGAGCCGCCCGGCTGGATCACGGCGGTCGCTCCGGCCTTGGCCGCTTCTTCCACACCATCGGGGAACGGGAAGAAGGCATCGGAAGCCACCACGCTTCCCGCGAGCGGCGATTGCGCCTTCATCACCGCGAGTTTTACGGAATCAACGCGGCTCATCTGCCCGGCGCCGACGCCCAGTGTCGCGCCGTCTTTCGCGAACACGATTGCGTTGGACTTCACGTGCTTCGCCACCTTCCACGCGAAGCGCATCGTTTGCAGCTCTTTCGCCGTCGGCGCGCGCTTCGTCACCGTGCGCAATTCGCTTTCCTGGATTTCGCCCAGGTCGGGCTGCTGCACCAGCATTCCGCCGAGGATGCGCTTGAGTTGCAGCTCGCGCTCCGGCTCGAGGCCGCCGGGGGGCAATTCGAGCAATCGCAGATTTTTTTTCGCCGCGAAAATGGCTTTGGATTTTTCATCAAAACCCGGCGCGGCGATGCACTCCACGAAAAGTTTCGCGACTTCTTCCGCGGTCGCCGCGTCCACCATGCGGTTGAACGCCAGCACACCGCCAAACGCCGACACTGGATCGCACGCCAGCGCTTTCAAATACGCGTCGCGCAGCGTCGCCTGCTCCGCTGTCCCGCACGGATTGTTGTGCTTGATGATCACCGCCGCGGGATTGGAAAATTCCGCGGCTAGGCTGCGCGCCGCTTCGAGGTCCACGAAATTGTTGTACGAAAGCTCCTTGCCCTGGAGCTGCTTCGCCGCCGCCAGTCCTTCCGGTTTCCGTCCCGCTGGCACGTACAGCGCCGCGGCCTGGTGCGGATTTTCGCCGTACCGCAATTCCTGCCGCCGCAGCAGAGCCACATGCACGCGCTCCGGAAGCACCGGCCTCGCGCCCAACGTAATCGTTCCCGAAGCTGCCGCCAATCGCTCCAATTCCATCGTGATAGTTCCGTCGTACCGCGAAGTTGTCGCAAACACTTTGCGCGCCAGTTCGAGCCGCGTCGCCAGCGTCGTGTCGCCTGCGCTCTCGAGTTCCTTCGCCACGCGCTCGAAATCCTCGGGGTCCGTCACGACCGTGACGCTCTCGAAATTTTTCGCCGCCGAACGCAGCATCGTCGGCCCGCCAATATCGATGTTTTCGATCAACTCTTCTGCGGTCAGCCCGGCCTTCGCCGCCGTCGCCTCAAACGGATACAGGTTCACGACCACCAGATCAATCGGCGCGATCCCATACTCCGCCGCCTGCTTCCGGTCTTCCGCGTTCCTTCGCCGGAAGAGCAGCCCGCCATGCACTTTCGGATGCAGGGTTTTCACGCGTCCGCCGAGCATTTCCGGCCAGCCCGTAAAATCCGAAACGTCACGCACGCTGACGCCCGCTTCGCGCAGCAGCTTCGCCGTCCCGCCGGTCGAAAGAATTTCGATCTGCAGCGCGGCGAGCCGCTTCGCAAATTCCACGATTCCCGACTTGTCAAACACGCTGATCAGCGCGCGTTCCACCGCCATCGATTCCTCCGAAAATGGAAAAGCAGAACAGTGTACGGGTCTCGCACGAATAGGGGAAGTGCGCAGCCTGTGGGAAACTGCGGGAAAAATCTACGATTTCACGAGCGCTTTCAGCTTGACCTGGCCTTCGACCGTTTCCACCACATATTCGACGTCTTTGCAATTTTTCTGTTTCTGGAGTTCCTTGGTTTTTTTCAGCACGAATTCATTGAAGCTCGATCGTGAAAGTTTCCCGGTGTGCTCGCCGGCCTGCTGTTTCGCCTGCAAAAACGCCTGGTACAGCTGCTCGACTTTTTCGGTTTCGCGCTCCGGCTCGGAACAGGTCATGCGGAATGCCTTCGGCTCGTGAGCATGCTCTTCCTCTTCTTTCTTGCGGCGGGCCGCTTCGATCTCTTTCGCTGCCGCTCCAAAATGGCGCTGGACTTTGCCTTCCTCTTTCGCCGCGGTTCTCTTTCGAAAGATGTCTTTGTACTTCGCGTACGTCTGCGAAAGATTATTGAAGCGGAACCGCTGCGCGAATTTCAGTTCGCCTCCGCGTTCCGCGTAGCGCTTCACGAGCAGATCGATGCGCCATTCGATTTCCGTGGGCGGACGCTTCCGGCCGCCTCCGAAAAATTGGTCGTATTCGATCTTGAGCTGGCGGATGTCCCGTTCGAGCTGGCCCAACTCTTCGTCAATGGTCGCCATGCTTGGAGAAAACCCCCGAACCTCCATGCTAGGAGCACAAGCGAATCGCGTCAACCGAAGGAGCGCGCAGGGACGCGCATACGCCACCGTTGCGGGCCGCCGGCATTGCCCGCGGCTCTTCTCTGTGCTGAAATGTTCGAATGGATGCCCGGGCCAAACGCGCGGTTTCGAACGAGCAAGCGGAACTGTTGCGGCAAATTCCTTCGGTGGACGAATTGCTGCTGCAGCCGCGGCTGGCAGCGCTTTCGAATCGCGTGGACCGCGGCGTGATTGTGGAAGTGGCGCGCGCGGTGCTGGCGGATCTTCGCGCGCGCATCGCCGGCGATTCGAACTGGAGCGCGGTGGCGTTCAATCCGGGCTCGGTGGAAGAGCTCATCACCGCTGCCGTCGAACGAATTCTTTCACGGTCGCTGCAGCCGGTGATCAACGCCACCGGCGTGATTCTCCACACAAACCTCGGTCGCGCGCCGCTGCCGGAAGCGGCGGTGGAAGAATTTCGGCGGACGGCCACGCAGTATTCGAATCTGGAATACGATTTGGAGGCGGGCGCGCGCGGCAAGCGTGACGTGCATACCGCGGAACTGCTTACGCGCCTCACCGGCGCGGAATCCGCCATCGTCGTCAACAATTGTGCCGCGGCTATCCTGGTGGTCCTTGCGGCACTGGCACGCGGCGGCGAAGTGATCGTCTCGCGCGGCGAACTCATTGAGATCGGCGACGGCTTTCGAATCCCGGAAATCATGGAGCAGAGTGGCGCGCTTTTGCGCGAAGTGGGGACGACGAATCGCACCAAGCTCGCGGACTACGAAAACGCCATCAATGAAAAAACACGCATGCTGCTTCGTGTGCATCCTTCGAATTTCACGGTCACAGGGTTCACGGACAAACCTTCCATGGAAGAGCTGGTGGGGCTGAGCCAGCGGAGCGGATTGCCGCTTGTGGAAGATCTTGGCTCTGGTTGCCTGGCTGAACTTGCCGAACACGGTATTACCGAGCCAACGGTACGTCAAAGCATTGACGCGGGTGTGGGCATTGTTACCTTCAGCGGCGACAAGCTTCTGGGGGGGCCACAGGCGGGAATTATTGCCGGGAAAAAAGACCTGGTGGCGCGCGTTCGGCGGCACCCGCTTTTTCGGGCGTTGCGCGTGGACAAGCTGACGATTGCCGCGCTTGAGATTACCCTTGGGGCATATCTGCGCGCGGCCTGGGATGAAATCCCGGTGATGCGGATGATTCGAATGACGCCGCAGGAACTGAAGCGCCGGGCGGAGAATTTCCTGCGCGAACTCCGTCCCGAGCTTCCGCTGGATGAAGTCGAGATGGAAATCGCGGACGGCAGTTCGCTCGCGGGCGGGGGCTCCACGCCGTCGCAATCGTTGGCGTCGAAAGTGATTCGAATCGCCAGCGCTCGTTATTCCGCGACGAAACTTGAACATCGCCTCCGCCGCGCGCCTGCCGGCGTCTCCGTGATCGCTCGCGTGGAAAACGACCGGCTCATCCTCGATCTCCGCACGGTGTTTCCCGAACAGGAGCCACTGCTCCTCAAGACGCTCGCTGCTGCCCTTCACTGATTGCGGAGACAGCCAAAAATGCTCGCGTTCACAGCACGCAACCACAAACTCGTCTCGAAAAACAGACCGCTGCCGAGATTGCGGAAAGGTTGGGCCCTTATCCGAGTGCGGCTGGCGGGAATCTGCAACACGGACATCGAAATTCTTCGCGGCTACCACAATTTTCACGGGACACCGGGGCACGAGTTTGTTGGCGAAGTTGCGGAAGTGCGCGGCGTCTCAGCGGCAACGAAGAAAAGGTGGATGGGGCGGCGCGTCTGCGGGGAAATCAATGTTTCTTGTTCGGCGTACGGTTTCAAACCAGTTTGCAGTTTTTGCAAGCGCAGATGGAAGACGCATTGTGCACGCCGAACTGTCCTGGGCATCGTGAATCACGACGGCGCGTTTGCGGAATATCTCGCGCTGCCGGTGGAAAATCTGCACATCGTTCCGGATAACATTACGGACGAGCAAGCTGTCTTTGTCGAACCGCTTGCAGCGGCTTGCGAAATCCTCGATCAGGTCAGTGCGAAAGAGTTTCACTCCGTTGCGGTCCTCGGTGATGGCAAGCTGGCGCAGCTCATCGCGCGCGTTTTGAAAACTGCCGTGCCGCGTGTCGTGATGTACGGAAAACACACGGAAAAACTCGCGTTTGCTCGCCGTGCTGGGATCGGAACCAAAAAGGTTCGGGGGAATGCCAGTGCTCGGAAGCGCAGCAAAGATAGTTTTGCACTTCTCATTGAGGCTACCGGCTCGCCAACGGGTCTGGCGATGGCGCTTCAAATGACCGAGCCTCGCGGAACGCTCGTTTTGAAGTCCACATTTCACGGCGCGGCTCCCGTCGAGACCTGGCCGATCGTGGTGAAAGAAATTACCGTGGTGGGCTCGCGGTGCGGGCCATTCACCAAGGCGATTGCTTTGCTGCGGTCGGGTGAAGTGGATCCAGCTCCGCTGGTCACACGCACGTTTCCTCTTGCGCAGGCCCAGAAGGCCATCGTTTTCGCGCAAAAGCCTGGTGTGATGAAAGTATTGTTGAAGCCTTGATGAAAGCTAGTCTCTTTGGCTAGAGCCGGTTGATGCACGACGCGACGCAAGCGGCGCCGAAGCCGTTGTCGATGTTCACAACGGTTACATTCGATGCGCAACTATTGAGCATGCCGAGGAGGGCGGCGACGCCGCCGAAGCTGGCGCCGTAGCCGACGCTGGTGGGAACGGCGATCACCGGCACGGCGACGAGGCCGCCGACGACGCTCGGCAATGCGCCTTCCATTCCTGCGACGCAGATGATGACGCGGGCTTCGACGAGTTTTCCGCGATGATCGAGCAGGCGATGGATGCCGGCAATGCCGACGTCATAGAGAGGGTCGGCGCGATTGCCCATCATGCGGGCGGTGAGCAAGGCCTCTTCCGCGACGGGAATGTCGCTGGTGCCCGCGGAAACCACGAGTATCGTGCCTTTGCCGGTGATTTCAGTACTGCGCTCGATGGTGATCACGCCAGACAGCGCGTGGAATTTCGCGGTGCGATTCAACTTCTTCACCGGCGCAAACAATTTCGCGTCCGCGCGCGTCACTAAAATGTTGTGCCGCGAATCTTTCCTGCGCAGCATGGCCTTCACGATGGCAGCAACCTGCTGCGGCGTTTTTCCTTTGCCGAAAATGACTTCGGCGAAACCCTGGCGCAGCGCGCGGTGATGATCTACCTTTGCAAAACCCAGATCTTCGAAGGGCAGATGCTTGAGACGCTCGATGGCCTCGGCGGGCGCGAGCTCGCCAGATTTCACGGATTCCAGAATTTTCAACAATTCACTCTGATTCATATGGTCCGGCCGATGCGAATTCTAACACTGCATGCGCTCAACTCCTCAGCTTGACTTGCCCGGAGGGCGCTGCGAGACTGAATCTATCCTCGCGGAAATCATGGCTGAGACGCAAAAACAGATCGTAACCGTAGGTGTAACCGGGGCCAGCGGGACCATTCTCGCGCAAAAGGCGCTGGTTTTGCTCGAAGAAGATGCGCGCGTCGCGCGCGTACACCTGGTGGCCACGGAAGCGGGCCAGCGGCTTTTTGCCGAAGAACTCGGTCTTTCCGCAGGTGATCTGAAGCAACTGCCGAGCCGGATTCTCGGTCGCCCAGCGGCGAAAATTGAAATTCTGCCAAATAAGGATGTCGGCGCGTCCATCGCCTCGGGCAGCTACGTGGTCGACTCCATGATTGTGATTCCCTGCTCGATGGGAACGCTTGGGGCGATTGCCAACGGGATCAGCGACGATCTTGTGGCGCGTGCGGCGGACGTCATGCTCAAGGAAGGCCGCAAGCTGGTTCTTTGCGTGCGCGACACGCCGTTCAACCGCGTGCATCTGGAAAATATGCTGAGGGCGCAGCAGGCAGGCGCGGTAATCATGCCGGTCGTTCCCGCGTTCTATCACCATCCGAAAACGATTGACGATCTGGTGACGCAGTATGTCTGCCGCGTGCTTGCGCAGATTGATCTGCCTCAAGAAAAAATGTACCGCTGGGCAGGCACTCCGGCGTCGAAGAAAGCTGAGGCATGAACTAGAAATGGCGGGCCGCATCAAGACCGTGCTGGAGATGATTAAGTTCGAGCACTCCGTGTTTGCGTTGCCATTTGCGTTGACCGGAGCGTTGCTCGCCGCGCGCGCTACCCAGCATGGGTGGCCCACTTTGCGGCAAATTTTGTGGATCGTGATTGCCATGGTTGCGGCGCGCTCAGCGGCGATGACCATGAACCGTATCGCCGATCTTCGCTACGATCGCGAGAACCCGCGAACGAAGCAGCGTGCGCTGGCGACAGGCGCTCTCTCCCTGCAGTTTGCGTGGTTTTTCACCGTGGTTGCAGTCGCCCTGTTTTTTGTGGCGGCCTGGCAATTGAACCTCCTTGCGCTGAAACTTGCGCCGTTGGCGATCGCGATTCTATTTTTCTACTCGTTCACGAAGCGCTTCACGAGCTGGTCGCATCTTTTTCTTGGCTTCGCACTGGGCATTTCACCGGCGGCGGCGTGGATCGCCATCACCGGCGGGCTCGACTCGCGCATGCTGATTCTTTGCGGGGCGGTCACCTTGTGGGTCGGAGGCTTTGACGTGCTCTATGCCTGCCAGGACGTGGACTACGATCAACAAGCCGGGCTTTTTTCCGTCCCGAAAAGGTTTGGGATCGCGAATGCGCTGTTGATCGCGCGCGCGATGCACGCCGGCGTGATCGGGCTTCTCGGATGGCTGGCGTTCAGTTTTGGCTTGCCGTGGCCGGCTTGGATGGGAATCGCGGTTGTGGCGGCGCTGCTTGCGTACGAGCATTCCCTTGTCAAAGCGAACGACCTGAGCAAGCTGGACGCTGCGTTTTTCACCGTGAACGGCTATATTAGTATGTTGTTCCTGTTGTTCTGGGGCGCGGCGGCTGCGGTTTGGCGCGTTTGAAATTTTCGACGGATTCAAAATGAGCGAACTGACGATTAGCGATCTTCGGTTGAAGCCGATTGCGGACAAAGTCCTGTCCGGCGAACGGCTGAGCTTTGACGATGGCATCACTCTATATCGTTCACCGGACTTGCTTGCTGTGGGCTGGCTGGCGAATCACGTACGCGAGAAAAAGCACGGCAATGTGACGTATTACAACGTCAACCGGCACATCAATCCGACGAATATTTGTGTGGCGCACTGCAAACTTTGCGCGTTTGGCCGCGATCCCGATGCGCCCGGCGCCTACAATTTTGCGCTGGATGAGATCTACGACCGTGCCGAACAGGGTGTGCGCGAAGGCGCGCTGGAATTCCACATTGTCGGCGGCCTGCACCCGGACCTGCCGTTCGAATATTTCCTGGAAATGATCCGCGGGCTAAAGCAACGCTGCCCTGGAGTGCATTTAAAGGCGTTCACCATGGTCGAGGTGGGTTACTTCGCGCGCATCGCGAAGCTCACCACGAAAGAAACTCTGCTTAAGCTGAAAGAGGCGGGCGTCGATTCGCTGCCCGGCGGAGGCGCGGAGATTTTTCATCCGCGCGTGCGCAGGATTATTTGTGACCACAAGGTCAGCGGGCAGATGTGGCTCAACATCGCACGGCAGGCGCATGAAATTGGACTGCATTCCAACGCCACCATGCTGTATGGGCATGTGGAAACGGAGGAAGAGCGCGTGGATCACCTCGTCCAGTTGCGCGAATTGCAGGATGAGACGCACGGCTTCGTAGCGTTCATCCCGCTGGCGTTTCATCCGGACAACACGGCGCTCTCGCATATTCCGAAGCCCACAGGTTACGCGGATTTGCGCAACATCGCCGTGTCGCGCCTGCTGCTGGATAATTTCGAGCACATCAAGGCGTACTGGATCATGCTCTCGCCGAGCATCGCGCAGATTGCGCTGCGTTTCGGCGCGAACGATTTGGACGGGACGGTGGTGGAAGAAAAAATTTATCACGACGCCGGCGCGAAGACTTCCCAGTTTACCTCGCGCAATGAACTCGAGCGCTTGATCCGCGCCGCCGGGCGCGTCCCCGTGGAGCGCGATACGCTTTATCGTCCGGTGGACCGCTCGAAGCTGCCGCCGCTCCCGCCGCCGACGCGACCGGACCTCGTCAGCCTGACGTTAAACGTCTAGTGTGACCCTGTCCCGAAGCTCACTCAACACCATTCATGAATGGTGTTGACTACTCCACACTTTCTGTCTATGGTGGTTTCTGGAGGTTCGCGCAATGCGCCACCAATTCGTTCTCGACAAACGGACAAATAAACTACTCGAAGAACTTGCATCCTACCGCGATGGCAATCGAAGTGTAATCGTACGCGAAGCTATCCAGCTTTATGCGGACATGGAAGAGCGCCTCGACAGGATCGAAGCCGACCCTGCGTTTCGAGAAATGATGGCGAAATCCGACGCGGATATCAAAGCGGGCCGCGTCATTCCGCATGGCGAAGTTGTTAGAATGTCCCGTACAAGAAGCGCAAAGAGAAGAAAACGGTGAAACACGGGGTCGTCTGGACCCGCACAGCCTGGGAATTGTTTGAAGAACTTCCGGATCGAGACCGGGAACAGATTCTCGAGAAAATACACGCGCTTTCATTTTTTCCGCACATGTACCCCGTCAGAACCAAGGGACGCCGCTTTCGTCGCCACCGCTGGTTTAATGCGGGCAATTGGCTGGTCTATTATCGAGTGGTGGACAACACGGTATACATTCGAGGCCTTTGGCCCGCGCGGATCCCTTGATCGCTGTGCCGGCACGGCAAGCGACCCTCTGCGACAAGTCATCCATTTTCACCGAGCTTGGCTGAAACTGTTGAGCCGATTGCGGTCCTGGTTCAGCGGACAGTTGCGGCCTTGGCTGCTACTTTCTCGAGGACGTCGTCGGGCAAGGTGGCGTAGCCCTGTTCCTGGGCGATTTTCTGGCCGCTGGTATAGACCCACTTCAGATAGTCGGCCACGGCGCGGCCGCGCGCGGGATCCTTGGCAACTGCGGGCACGTAGAGCCAAGTGAAACTGCTGATCGGATAGCTATCTTTTCCAGGCGCATTGGTAAGCGAGACCCGAAAATCATGGATCATCTTGCTGCCGCTGGAGGATGCCGCCGCGTCGATCGACTTCGTGGAAGGCTTGATGAACTCACCCGCCGCGTTCTTGATGCTGGCAAAGCGGATGCCGGCGCCGGCGGCAAGATTTAATTCGGTGTATCCGATCGCGCCGGGCGTGTTTCGCAACTTGGCCACCAGGTCCTGCGAACGCTGGAAGGCCTGGCCCACCGGCCACTTTGGGGATTCGCCGCGGCCGGCCGTGGCAAGAAACTCAGGGCTGACCTTCGCGAGATAGTCCGAGAAGATGTAATTGGAACCCTTGCCGTCAGCGCGGTGGAGGACGTGAATCGGAAGTTCGGGGAGTTTCATTTCTGGATTGAGTTTCGCGATGGCCGGATCGTTCCAGGCTTTGATTTTCCCGAGAAAAATATTCGCCACTACGGGTCCGGTGAGTTTGAGCTCGCCCTTCACATCGGGCAGTTCGAAGATCACTACAATTCCGATCAGCACAGCCGGCAATTCGAGAACTGGTTTCTTCGCGGCGCGGAGCTGGGCTTCGGGGATGGGCGCATCGCCGCCGCCGAAATCGCCGGAACCGGCAAGGATGTTGCGGGCGCTCTCCGAGGTTCCCGAGGCCATGTAGCGAATATCGATCGAGGGCTGCTGTTGGTGATACGCCTCGATCCAGATTTTATAGAGAGGCTCCGGCATGCTGGAGCCGGTGGCCACCAGCACGGTTTTTTCCTGGCCCTCGGCAATGGCAGAAAGAAAAAAGCTCAATACAAGAAAAGCAACAAAAAACCTGTGCAATCTCGATAGCACGCAAGCCTCTCTTCGATTCAAGCGTTCTTCGTCCAATCCAGGAATATGGAATCTAAGTGCTACAGGGTATGCAACCAGAGTACGGGAGTGGTCAATGCCGGAGTAGGGGCAGGAATGGCTTTGTGTGGAATCCGGCATTAAACATTTGACGAAATTGCAACACCGGTGAATGCTTTCCCGTCCCATTGCCGGCTGCGATTCAGGTCACGCGCACGGGCGGCCAGACGAGCACGTCTTGCCTCCGCGCGAAATGCAAGAGCGGCGGCGGCTCCAGCGCAATTCCGATCGGCTCGGCCATGGTGTTGCGCGGAAGCTCCGCCTGAGCCTGCTGCAACGGCCAGGGGCGATGATGAATTTCGCATCGAATGAGGCGGTGACTGCCATCGAGCGCATAAAGACAGTAGCGTTCCGTCAGGAAGTGTTCGAGTGTGCCCCGCTGCGGAAAGAACACGGGGGCAACCGGACGATAGCGTCCTTGCAATGCGGCGGGAGCAGCATCGGAGTGGTCTCTTTGGCTGGCGTACTCGATCCAGCCATTGCGTTCCGAACACAGCATCCGCGCACGGAAGTACGGCAAGTGGAACCAAGTACGCGCGATCGCAACGGCCAGCGAGTTGCCCGCGTCGAGGCTGAAAAACCAGACACCCGGCTTCTCATCGCAAACGACGTACGTGCGTACGTTCAGTTCGGGAAATGCCGAGAGCCACGGCATTGCAGGCGTCCCACGCAAGCGAACATTCGTCATTCGAAACGGGACGACGGCGAGCCACGCCCGGCCGTCGAACGTGTCAATTTCCAGCCGTTCAGGAATCAGCGCTCGCAGTTTTTCGGCATAGACAGGCCAATGCGCAAAGAGGAGATCGTGCCAGCTTTGCGTCATCACCCACGGGCCCGCAGGCCGAGGCCACGGGCGGTGCGCAACGTCGCGCAATATTTCCTTCAGCATTGGTTTCACTTGCTGCTCGACAGTTTCATTTTGTGAATATACCCTTCCTGCTTGGCGGAGAATCGAATTCTCTGATTACGAAACAGACGAAAAACGCAAAAGGAGAGAAACATGCAGCGCAAGGCATCAGCAGTCTGGCAGGGTGGTTTGAAGGATGGCAAGGGCACGATTTCCACCGACAGCGGCGTCCTGAAGCAGACGCAATATTCGTTCAGCACGCGATTTGAAAATGGTGTCGGCACAAATCCCGAGGAACTCCTTGCTGCGGCGCATGCGGGGTGCTTCACGATGGCGCTTTCCGCGCAGCTCGGCAACGCGGGATTGACCGCACAGAGACTGGAGACGACGGCTACCATTTCGCTCGAAAAACTCGCGGACGGCTTCGCGATCACCAAGAGTCATCTCGACCTGGTCGCTAAAATTCCTGGCGCCGACAAAAGCAAATTCGACGCCGCGGTAAAAGCAGCGGAAACGGGCTGCCCGGTTTCGAAGCTGTTCAAGGCAGAAATCAGCGTCAACGCGCGGCTCGAACCCTAACGAACTGGGCGTTCTCTTCCCCGAAACAGGTACAATGCCGCACATGATTCCAGCGCCGGGCGCTTTCGCCGCGGGTGTCGCGATCTTCCTGATCGTCATTTGGGACGCGTTTGAGGCCATCATCCTTCCGCGACGCGTGACGCGACGATTCCGGCTAACACGTTTGTTTTACAAAACGACGTGGACCACCTGGAAATTCATCATTGGGCTCGTATCGTCGCGGAAGGGCCGCGAGACGTTGCTGGGTTTCTTCGGCCCGATCTCGCTGCTGATTTTGGTTGGCGTGTGGGCCGTGGGATTGGTTTTCGGTTTTGGGCTGATGCAATACGGAGCCGGCTCGGCCGTGGTCGTGACCGGAGCCCAGCCCGGCTTTGTGACCGATCTGTATCTCAGCGGCACGACATTTTTCACGTTGGGACTCGGCGATGTCGTCCCACACTCGCCACTGGCGCGTGCGCTGGTAGTCGCCGAAGGGGGCTTTGGGTTTGGTTTTCTTGCCGCCGTTATTGGCTACCTGCCATTCATCTACAGCTCGTTTTCCAAACGCGAGGTAAATATTTCGCTGCTGGACTCGCGTGCGGGCACGCCCCCCACCGCGGGCGAGCTGCTTCGCCGCCACGCTTACCCGCAGGGCAATGAAGCGCTTCGCGCGCTTCTGAAGGACTGGGAGCATTGGGCAGCGGAACTGATGGAGAGCCATCTTTCGTATCCGGTGCTGGCATTTTTCCGTTCGCAGCACGACAACCAGTCCTGGATCGCCGCGCTCACGGCAATTCTGGACGCTTGCGCGCTGGTCAAGGTCGGCGTCGAAGACGCCTGCCAACGGCAAGCCGAGCTGACGTTCGCCATCGCGCGGCATGCCGCGGTCGATTTGTCACAAGTCTTCAAGACTCCGCCCCGTGCGCTTCCGCACGACCGGTTGCCCGCCGAGGACCTGCGGCGCATCCGCGACACCCTCGCGCAGCACGGCGTGAAGCTACAGGATGGGCCGGAAGCGGATCGCAAATTGACCGAGCTGCGCCACATGTACGAGCCCTATCTTTATGCGCTGGCGGAGTATTTAATCCAGTCGCTGCCGCCGTGGATCCCTGCGAAGAAGGGGAAAGACAATTGGCAGACGACGGCCTGGGGCCGCTCCGCTGGTCTAATTGAGAAGGAACCGTCGGCCATAGCGGCTGACGAACATTTCTAGTGCCGCAAGCAATGTCGTTTCGGCAATTGGGAGATCAAGCAAATGAAAGCGATTGTCGTCCATGAATTTGGAGGTCTTGAGGTCCTCAAACTGGAAGAAGTCCCCACACCCAAGCCTGCCGCCAGGCAAGTTCTTGTGCACATTCACGCCGCCGGAGTGAATCCGTATGACACCTATATGCGCGCGGGCACGTACGCCGTGAAGCCGCCGTTGCCTTACACGCCGGGTTCAGACGCCGCGGGAGTCATCGAAGCGGTCGGCGATGGCGTGAAGAAAGTCAAGAAGGGCGACCGCGTCTACACCGCCAAGACGCTGACCGGCGCTTACGCGGAGTACGCGCTCGCGCTGGAAGAGCAAGTGCACGCGCTACCGGATAGAATCAGTTTCAGCCAGGGCGCTGGCGTTTGGGTTCCTTACACAACGGCGTATTACGCGCTGCATCATTCCGCGCAGGCACGGGCCTCGGAAACCGTCTTGGTGCACGGCGCGAGTGGCGGAGTCGGAAGCGCCGCGGTCCAAATGGCGCGGGCTATGGGCCTCACTGTGTTTGGAACGGCGGGAACGCAGAAGGGCGTCGATCTTGTAAAGCGCGAAGGCGCGCACCAGGTGTTTGATCACAGCAAAGCTAGCTATCAAGAAGAAATTCTGAAAGCGACCGGTGGGCGCGGCGCGGACGTCATTCTCGAAATGCTCGCGAACGTGAACCTCGCGGCCGACCTGAAGTTGCTCGCAACGAATGGCCGGGTGATCATCATCGGCAACCGCGGCGAGATCACCATCAATCCACGCGACCTCATGCTCCGGCGCGCCTCCGCGCGCGGCTTCACGCTATGGGCCATTACGCCGGGAGAAGAAAAAGAAATCCATGCCGGACTCATCGCTGGACTCGAAAACGGCACACTGCGTCCCGTCGTGGGCAAGGAATTGCCGCTGGCCGAAGCAGCCAGCGCCCACAAGGAAATTCTTGAACCGGGCGCCGCGGGAAAAATCGTCCTCGTTCCATAAGGGACTGCAACCTGGTCCGGCTGGTTCAGACGCATTGACTGTCGGCATCTCCGCCTTATAATCGTTGTCTCCGCATGCCGCGCGGGGTATCACGCGCGGTCTCTGGATCAGCTCAGCGACGTGAACACTACACTCCTACTCACGATATTTCTCGCTGCACAGAATACGATCAGCCATTACTGGCACAAAGTCACGGACAAGACTTTTGCTGGCATCTATCACGCAAACGCCTTCGACCTCGCGATGATGATTCCCTACTTCATCGTGCTCTTTGTCCTGGCGGTTTACGGTCTGCATCGCTACTGGCTGGTCTACGACTACTTTGCTTATGCGAAGAATGTTCCCCCAGCCCCGCCCGAGGTCAAGGAATGGCCGCGCGTCACCATTCAGCTCCCGATTTTCAACGAGCGCTACGTGGTCGAGCGGCTCGTCGAGGCGGTCTCGCATTTCGATTATCCCGTCGAGCTGCTGGGCGTGCAGGTATTGGACGATTCCACGGATGAGACGCAGCAAGTCGCACGCGCCTGTGTCGACCGCCACGCCGCGCAGGGCATGCCCATCGTCTACATCCATCGCACCAACCGCGAAGGCTACAAGGCCGGCGCGCTGGAAAATGGGCTGAAGACCGCAGCAGGCGAGTTCATCGCCATCTTCGACGCGGACTTTCTCCCGGAGCCCGATTTCCTCCGCCGCACGATTCCCTATTTCATGAATCCGGACGGCGGCGAAAAAATCGGCATGGTGCAGACACGCTGGACATATCTCAACAGCGACTACTCCTTGCTCACGAATGTGGAAACGATCTTGCTCGACGGCCACTTCGTCGTGGAACATGGCGCGCGCTCCCGCCGCGGCACTTTTTTCAATTTCAATGGCACCGCCGGTGTATGGCGCCGCAAAGCGATCGATGAAGCCGGTGGCTGGGAGCATGACACGCTCACCGAAGACACGGATCTTTCCTATCGCTCGCAGCTCAAAGGCTGGAAATTCCTGTACCTTCCTCAAATCGAGTGCGCTTCCGAGCTTCCTGTGGACATGAACGGCTTCAAAGCGCAGCAAGCGCGCTGGGCCAAGGGCCTGATGCAGACCGCGAAGAAAATCCTGCCGAAGGTTTTGAAGTCCGATGCTCCCTGGCACGTCAAAGCCGAGGCCTTTTTTCACCTGACGGCCAACATCAGCTACCCGCTCATGGTGCTGCTCTCGACGATGTTGCTGCCGGTAATGATCGTGCGCTTCCAGCAAGGCTGGTTTCAGATGCTGCTGATCGACCTGCCTTTGTTCCTTGCTTCCACGTGCTCGATCTCCAGCTTCTATCTCGTGGCGCAAAGAGAGCTTCGCCCGAAGACCTGGCAGCGCACATTTTTCTATCTGCCCTTTGTCATGGCCACCGGCATCGGCATTTCCGTGCGCAACGCTCAAGCTGTCCTGGAAGCCATCGTTGGGAAGAAAAGCGAATTCGCGCGCACGCCAAAATTCAATATCGAAGGCAAGCAGGGCACCTTTGCGAAAAAATCCTACAGGAACAAAGCCGGCTGGCTACCCTACGCGGAAATTGTTCTCGGGCTCTATTTTTCCATGACCGTCGTCTATGCAATCATCAACGAGAATTACGCCACGGTGCCGTTTCTGTTGCTCTTCGTTTGGGGCTATCTCTACACCGGCTTCATGTCGCTCGGCCAAACCTACTTCGCGCGGCTGCGCTTCGGCGTCAACGCAGCGGAAATGCGTCCCGCCACTTCCGGCGCACCGGGCTTTTGATACTTTTTTGCTCTGAGACGTGATGCCGCTCGGGCAGGTAGAATCTGCTGTGAGGTTGAACTCTCTGGAAACACTTGCCTTCCAAAATGGCGAAATTGCGTTGCACGCCGTCGCCGCAGGTCCGAAGGATGGTCCGGTCGTAGTTCTTCTCCACGGCTTCCCCGAGTTTTGGTATGGCTGGCACAAACAGATCGAGCCGCTGGCCGCTGCTGGCTTTCGCGTCATCGTGCCAGACCAGCGCGGCTACAACGTCAGCAGCAAACCCTCCGGCATCGCGGCCTACGCACTCACCCAACTAGTATCAGACTTGATTGCCATTGCAGACCAGCTCGGGCAGCAGAAAATCCTCCTTGTAGGTCACGATTGGGGCGCAGCGGTCGCATGGAGTGCGGCGCTGCTCCATCCGCGGCGCGTCGCCAAGCTCGTGGTCCTCAATGTCCCGCACCCCTCGGTGATGCGCAAATTCATGATGACGCGCCTGCGCCAGGTGCTCCGAAGCTGGTATATTTTCTTTTTTCAACTCCCCTGGCTGCCGGAAGTCCTTTTCTCAGCCTTCCATTTCCGAGTGGGCTCGCGCTCGCTTCTCCGCTCCAGTCGCCCCGGCACTTTCTCCACCGAAGATCTTGCGCAATATCGCGCCGCCTGGTCGCAGCCTGGCGCTCTGACGAGCATGATCCATTGGTATCGCGCGCTATTTCGCTATCCCACCAAGTTCCCCGACCGCACCGTTCGCGTTCCCACGCGCATCCTGTGGGGCGAACGCGATGCGTTTCTGCTTTCCGAAATGGCGCACGAAAGCCTGCGCTACTGCACCGACGCAGAGCTCTATACCTTCGCGAACGCCGGCCACTGGCTTCAGCACGAAGAATCCGCTCGCGTCTCAGAACGTCTGATTGAGTTTTTCCGAAATTAGGGGGCGCGCTCCCGGCCGTTTAGCTCGCCAGAGTTCCGGGTTTTTATTCAAACTGGAGCAGCACGATTTCCGGACTCGATCCGAGGCGCAGCGGCGGCCCCCAGGTCCCCGCCCCGCTGGATGTGTACACCTGCATCTTTCCGATCCGGCTGAGGCCGTAAGCAAACTGCCGGTAGATTCGCCGCGCCACCCACGTCCAGGGGAAAAACTGGCCGACGTGCGTGTGACCCGAAACCTGCAAGGAAATTCCTGCTTCCTCCGCGACGTGCGGATGATCGGGCGCATGGGTCACCAAAATGCTCGCGCGGCTTCGATCCACACCGATTCCTTGCAACACGGAGCGCAGATGTCCGTCATGGGTGGCGTGGTTGTAGGGCACGCCCACGATCTGCAAATCGTCCGCCTCTACTTTTTCATTGTGCAGGATATGAACTCCTGCGCCAGTGACCGCTCGCAGAAACCTCGAATCGTCTCCGAATTGTTCATGATTTCCCGCCACAAAGTACGTCCCCTGCGGCGCGCGCAAACCACGCAGCGGCTCGGCCGCCTGCGCAGCGTCGATTGCGGTGCCATCGTACAAATCGCCCGCGACGAACACGGCATCCGGCTTCTCCTTCATCACCTTTGCCACGATCCGCCGCAAGAACCCTCCGTTCCTCACGTGCCCCAAATGCAAGTCGCTGATGAGTGCGGCCTTGCGCCCCCGCCAGGCTTCCGGCAAGTTCTCTAGCCGGACCGTAATTCTCCGAACCCTCGTCAAACTGGCATTGAGGACGCCGAAGAAGCCGCTCAGCAGCGCCGCGCCGAAGAGCGTTTCCACGATCCGGTGAAAGTCCGCGTGAAATCCCGCCAGCAGCGCAATCCCGAAGACGATCCATGACAGAGCAGCGGCAAAAAACAGGAAACTGAGGAGTCCGAGCCACACCGCGGATATCCGGTAAAAGACCCGCAACACCGCGTTAGTGTGACGAAACGCCAAAATCGACGCCGCCAGGAAACTCACGGACAACGCTGCCAGGACAATCTTCAGCAATGGGGTCGAAGGAAGATCGTTCCCCGCCGTCGAAAATGTCCACGTCTCGTAAAGAAAAACGTGAACCAGAAACAGAATGGACTGAAAAATGGCCAGAAAGCCGATGAAGCGCGCTGGTATTCGCATGTGTATTTAGATTCGCAAAGCACCCAAAAGGTCATCTGCAAATTCAAGGCTCAGCGGGGCGGTCTGCTACGAGGAATAGACTCACAGCATTGAAATCCGCGAGCCCTGTCTTTGTGCTGCTCGGATTGCGCGAGAATTTCGGTCGGCGCCTCATTTCAGATACAATCGCGGGGCTGCATTGGATCCGGCGAACCCACTTGCCCTGTGGGTTCAGCACCAAAATGGTGGTTTCGAGGTGAGCAAATGAGTGGTCACCCATGGCTTGTTTGGTCGCGTGTTCGGCTCGCCTCCGCGCCACTAATACTTTCTGGACTGCTTTGCACCGTCTTCCTCCTCTCCGTCACCCAGGCCCAGGAGCGCCGCGAGCGCGAACCCAATAGCGTCTACGCCGAGCGCCGCGCCAAGATCGCCGCAGAGGTGGACGGGCCGGTCATTCTTTGGGGTTACACGGGCCGCGAAGAATCGGCTCAGACCTACGTTTTTCACCAGGAAGATGGCTTCTACTACCTTACTGGCCACAACGAAGAAGGCGCCGGCCTGATTTTCCTGCCGGCCGCAAAGAACGGCTCCACGAACGATAACTGGACCGGCCCGCGCGAGATCTTGTTCCTCCCGCCGAAGGATCCCGCCAAGGAGAAATGGAACGGCGTTCGCATGTCTCCTTCCGATCCAGGGATTCAGACACGGACCGGTTTCGCTGCGGTCGAAGCTTTTCCGGAGATGCGCGCGACCGTGGAGCGGCTCGCGAAACTGTATCCAACTTTGTTCACAATCCTGCCGTACGAAAAAGAAAACGGTGGCTACCCGCATGAAAAGGCCGTGGTTGAATGGCTTCAGCTCGCTATCCCGCAAGCCAAGTTGAAAGACGTTCGGCAGCACATCAACGCGTTGCGGCAGATTAAGTCCCCCGGCGAACTTGCTTTCTTGCAGAAGGCCATCGATCTATCCCTCGATGCGCATCTCGAAGCGATGAAAATGATGCGGCCGGGCCTGTTTGAATATCAGGTCGGCGCAAAAATGGTGGAAGTGCACGCCTGGGGCGGTTCAGAAGCGGAGGGCTACGCTCCGATCGTCGGCGCCGGCCCCAATTCCACGGTGCTGCACTACGACAAGCTCGAGCGCAAGATCGCGGACGGAGACATCGTGGTTCTCGACGTGGGCGCGCAGTATTCCGGTTACACCGCGGACATTACGCGCACGATTCCCGCGAACGGCAAGTTCACGCCGCGCCAGCGTGAAATTTATTCCATTGTGCTCGGCGCGCAGAATGCCGCGCTCGCCATGCTCAAGCCCGGCAACAACGTCTGTAAGAAGGGCGACAATAGCGCCTATAAGGTTTCCTACGACTACATCAACTCGCACGGAAAAGATCTGCACGGCAAGCCGCTGGGCCAATACTACATTCATGGCCTGAGTCATCACATCGGCCTGGATGTTCATGACCCGGGCGAGTATTGTGCGCCATTGCGGCCGGGCATGGTCATCACTGTGGAGCCCGGCATCTACATCCCCGAAGAAAATCTCGGCGTTCGAATCGAAGACGACGTCCTCATCACTGAATCCGGCTTCAAATTTCTGAGCGAGCGCCTCACCCGCGACCCCGACGAAATCGAAAAAATCATGGCCGCCGCCGCGAAACAGCGCGCCAAAGAATCCAAGAAGGGCGACGATTGACCGGCTTCACGGAGCGCCCTTATACTGTATGTTCCCGCTGGGCTTGAATTTCTCCCCAGTGTGCCTCGAGTCATTCCGCGAGCAGTGCAGGGGCAAACTCCAGCCCTCCGGAATTTCCGAAATCAGCCAATTCTCTAGGGAGCCATCGGTCCCGACCCCGTCGAGGCCGAAACAAAAATGAGCAGCGTCAAAGCGACACAACTCCGCCCCGGCATGGTCATCCAGCACGAGGGCCAGCTATTCACCATCTTCAGCGTCGATCACCGCACGCCCGGCAACAAGCGCGGCTCCATGCAGACGCGCATGAGAAACCTGCGTACCGGCTCCATCATCGATTACCGGTTTCGCGCGGAAGAATTCGTGGACCGCGCCATCCTTGACGAAGTCGAATTCGAGTACCTGTACAGCGAAGGCGACGATTTCCACTTCATGAACACGAAGAACTATGAACAGATGCAGATGAGCCGCGAAGAGCTGGGCGAAACCGTCTATTACCTGATTCCCAGCACCATCGTGAAGGTCGAATTCTTCGAGGAAAAAGCCATCGGCGTGGACTTGCCCGATACTATGGACATGAAGGTGATCCAGACCGAGCCAACATTGCAGAAGGCCACCGCCAGCGCGGTGATGAAGCCGGCGACGCTGGAAACTGGCCTGGTCGTCCAGGTGCCTCCGTTCGTGAACGAAGGCGACCGGATCAAGGTCGACACGTCGGAAGCGCGTTACGTGCAACGCGTCGAATAAATGCTCGTACTCCTGTGCACGGTTTTGGTATAGATTCGAGTTTCCGCCTCCGCAGCTAATTTCAGCGCAAGCCGGAATTAGAAGAGGCAGGACGGCGCCCCGGGTAAAACCGGGGCGCTTTTTATTTTTGTTAGGTTGGCAGCGCGGAAGACTTGGGTCACGCGACTTCTAGTGTTTTCCCGCCCACCCCGTCATGGTTTTTTCGCCGGCAGGATGCGCACCGAAGACGCGGTTAAAGATGGCATCTACATACCGCAATTGCCGCTGCAAATCAAAAGTGTGAGCAAGCGCCTTGGCATCTAGGTATTTGGCGATGCGCGCGTCCGCTGCGACTCGTTCGCGGAAGCTGCTCTCCGATTCCCACGCGGCCATGGCATTTTCCTGCACCGCCTTGTACGCATCGTCGCGCGGCATGCCCTTCTCTATCAGGTCCTGCAGCAGCTGCCCCGAGAACACCAGGCCGTGCGTGGATTCCAGATTGCGCAACATGCGCTCCGGGAAAACCCGCATGCTGAAAAGGACGCCGGACATCTTCTCAAGCATGTAGTCCACAAGAATCGTGGAGTCCGGAAGAATAATTCGTTCCACGGAGCTGTGGGAAATATCCCGCTCGTGCCAGAGACCGATGTTTTCGTACGCCGCTAACATATTGGAGCGCACCAGGCGCGCGAGTCCGCAGATCTGTTCGCACGTGACGGGATTGCGCTTGTGCGGCATGGCGGAACTGCCGCGCTGTTCTTCGCTGAACGGCTCTTCGGCCTCGCGGACTTCGGTGCGCTGCAGATGCCGGATTTCCAGCGCGATTTTTTCCAGCGTGGCGGCGATCAGCGCCAGTGTGCTGAGGTAGTGCGCGTGGCGGTCACGCTGAATCACCTGCGAGGACACGGGCGCCACTTTCAGCCCGAGCCTCTTGCAGATGCGCTCTTCCATCTCCGGGCCCAAGTGGGAGGCATTGCCGACGGCGCCGGAGATTTTTCCGACCGCCATCTGTCCGGCGGCTTCACGAAAGCGCGCGATGTTGCGCTGATTTTCTGCAAACCAGTTGGCGATTTTCAGGCCGAACGTAATCGGCTCGGCGTGCACGCCATGCGTGCGCCCGATTTGTGCTGTGTGGCGAAATTCGTGCGCGCGCAGATCGAGCGCTTCGCCGAACAGCACGAGATTGCGCTCAATCAGCTTCGAGGCTTCGCGAATTTGGAGAGCTTGCGCCGTGTCCACGACGTCGTTCGACGTCATTCCATAGTGCAGCCACCGGGCCGCGGCAGGATCGCCGATCGATTCACCCACCGCCATAGTGAACGCAATCACATCGTGCTTCACGCGCGCTTCAAGTTCCTGGATTCGCGCCACGTCGACCTTCGCGCGGGAGCGAATTGTAGACGCCGCGTCATTCGGTACATGGCCATTCTCGGCCAGCGCTTCCGTGGCGGCGAGCTCCACCTCCAGCCACTTGCCGAATTTATTTTCGTCGCTCCAAACGTGGCCCATCTCCGGGCGCGTGTAGCGTGGAATCAATGCCATCTCCTCAAGCGCAAGAACGGAAAATCGCGGAATTCCAGGTCGTTGCTCTCTCCATGATACCGCAGTTGAGGGTGCTGGCGGGGACTCCGGAAGCCCCCGCGGGTGTCCGGATTTGGGATGCGGAGTCGCGCAAGCGGGCGTTGGTGGATAGAAGAGCCCCTGAAAAGCGGCGATAAACCGTTGGTGAAAAAGGAGTTGAAGGCGCTCACTGGGCGGCACCGAAGTTGCACGGAGCAAGGGTGTAGAACGTCTACTGGCTGGCTGTAGAATGTCGACACCCTGGGACAAGACTTTCGACAGGGTCGCGACGTCAAAGGGGACAGCAGGAGCAAACGCGCCGCCGTGGGGAGCGAAGATGGCTGAGAAGAGAGTGCGGTACCAGAACCGGATCGAGCTACTGCAGGGGACACTGGATCTCCTAATCCTGCAAACGCTGCAATGGGGCGCGCAGCATGGCTACGGGATCAGCGTGGCCATCCGCAATCGCTCCGGCGAAACACTCCAGGTGGATACGGGTTCGCTCTATCCCGCACTGCACCGCCTGGAAAAGCAGAAATGGATCAAGGCGGAATGGAAGACCTCCGAAAATAATCAGCGGGCGAAATTCTACCGTCTGACGGCCACTGGCAAGAAGCAATTGAGCAAGGAACGCTCCAGGTGGGCGCAGCTCTCCGATGCGATTGCAGGTGTACTAAATCCCTTTGAAAGGTAGTACGCACCATGAACTTTCTCTGGTGGAGACGGAAACAACAAGAGCGCGAGCTGGAAGAGGAAGTGCGGAGACATCTGGAGATGGCCGCGAAAGAGCGCGTGGATCGCGGCGAGGACAAGCGAGAAGCCGCGCGAGCCGCGCGGCGCGAATTTGGAAATGTGGGATTGGTGAAGGAAGTCACGCAGGAAGTTTGGGGGTGGAGATGGTTGAGAGACGTCGCTGCTGACGCGCGTTACGGCTTGAGGATCCTGTTCAAGAATCCGGGATTCACAATCGTTGCCATTCTGTCTCTGGCGCTTGGTATCGGGGCAACTACAGCGGTCTTCAGCGTAGTCTACGGCGTCTTGGTGAACCCGTATCCATATGCCAATTCAGACCGCATGGTGCATCTGGCGGTCCACGACAACGCGGGCAATCGCCGTTTTGTAAACCTCAACGGACCGCAATTGCAACAGCTTCGGCAGGCCAGATCAGTCGAGAGCGCCGCTGCCATGGATGGATGGAACCTCACCACCACTGAAGGCGATCTTCCTGAAGACGTCCAGGCTGTGTATTTCACTTCCAACGCTTTCAACTTTTTTGGCGTGCCTATGCTGATGGGCCGCGGGTTGCTGCCATCGGATGCGCCCGAGGGCCAGGACCCGGAGAATGTAGCCGTTCTGGGTTATCAATTCTGGCAGAGACACTACAACGGCGACCCCGGCATTGTCGGCAAGAAAATCCAGCTGGTTCGCAAGAACTACGAGATTGTGGGTGTAGTCCGGCCGCGCTTTACCTGGGGCGACGCCGAAGTTTATCTGCCGCTCAAGCTCACGGCCGATCCCGTGCGCACCCTTTTCATCATGACCCGGCTTAAACCGGGAGTTTCGCGCGCCGCAGCAAATGCGGAGTTCCAGTCGCTGTTTGAACAATTCTCGCAGCAAACGCCGAGCCACTTCCCTGAGCATTTCCGCGTGACTCTCGAAGGTTTGAACGATCAGTTTGTTACTCGAATTGGCGGAACATTGTTCCTGCTGCTCGCTGCAGTAACTTTGTTGCTGCTGATCGGTTGCGGAAATGTTTCGATTCTTCTTTTGGCCCGAGCGACGGGAAGGCAGCACGAGATGGCGGTGCGTTCGGCGATTGGCGCCGAGCGCTCTCGCATCCTGCGGCAGTTGCTCACGGAAGCGCTGATGCTGTCGTTCACCGGGGCGGTCATTGGCGTGGCGTTGGCAAATAGCCTGGTGAAGCTCATCGTCAATTGGCTCCCGGAATTCTCTTTCCCCCATGAAGCCGCCATCAGCATCAATCTGCCGGTTCTGTATTTCAGCGTAGGTCTTGCGCTTCTGACCGGCATCGTCTTCGGCATCTCTCCGGCTCTTCAATCCGCGCGCCCAGATATAGCCCAGGTGATGCAATCGACTACGCGCAAAATCACCGCCGGACTTCATGGCCGCCGGACTCACAGCGTCCTGATCTCAGGTCAGATCGCCCTGACGCTTCTGTTGCTGGCGGGAGCCGGCGTTGCGATGCAAGGCTTCGTGCGCATGATGCGCGTGGACCTCGGCTATGACCCGCACAACACCATGTCAGTGGGAATCCCGGTGCACGACAACACCTATACAACGTGGGAGGCCAGGAGAACATACTTCAACCAGCTCCTGCAGAAGGTCGCTGCTATGCCGGAAGTCGTCTCCGCCGGGCTTTCGACCAATGCAACTCCGCCAAGCAGCGGCTGGGAACAGCGCTTCGAGATTTCCGGAAAGCCAGTGGCGGAACAACAGCGGGCGCGCATCAACTTCATCAGCCCCGAGTATTTCTCCGTGCTTCACATCCCGCTGCTGCAAGGAAGATTCTGGGATGAAACGGAGACGATGCACGGCTCCAAGCTCGCCCTGATTAATCAGACCTTGGCTCGCCAATATTTTCCGAACGGCGATGCGATTGGCAGCGAGATCCGCGTGCCCCAAATGAAAGGCGAGCCTCCGTTTGCGCTCGCTGTTCCCGGGAGCGACAGTTGGTTTCAAGTGATTGGCGTCGTCGGCGATTCTCGCAATGACGGCTTGCGCGATCCCACCAAACCCGCCGTATATGTACCGTACACGATCCGGATGCCGGTTTGGACCCAAATCCTCGTCCGAACTAGGGTCCCGCCGCTCACCGTGCTCCGCGCTGTCCGCGAACAGATTCATACCGTGGATCCTGATCAGCAATCCATAAGAGACGTTCGCGATCTCAATGGCTGGATCACCACGCAGCAGGAATGGCAGCAGGGACATCTCGTGGCAACCCTGTTTGCCGGGTTTGCGATCCTCGCGCTGGCGCTGGCCGCAACTGGACTCTACAGCGTGATTTCTTACACCGTGGCTCAACGAACAGGCGAATTCGGCATCCGCATGGCGCTCGGAGCGGGGCGAAAAGATGTTCTGCTGATGGTGTTTCGTTCAGCGGTGATGAGCGTAGCGGGTGGTCTTCTAACGGGGGTAGTGCTGACGATCACTCTCAATCGCGTGCTCGCGCGTTGGATTCAGGGCAGCTCACTCGATGCTCTGGTCTTTTCGGGTGTGATCCTACTGCTGCTCGCAACTTCCGGCTTGTCATGCCTCATCCCTGCGCGAAGAGCGTCGTCGGTAGATCCGATTGTGGCACTGAGATACGAATAGAATTTGGAAATTGAAACAAGAGGAGCCGCGATGAGCTGGACAAATAGACTCTTCGGCAGGCGAAAGAAGGAAAAAGAACTCGACGAAGAAGTTCGCACTCACCTCGAGATGGCGGCAAAGGACCGTGTGGAACGAGGCGAGCCCGCGAGGGAGGCCGAGCGCGCAGCGCGCCGCGAATTTGGAAACGTGGGACTGGTGAAGGAATCGACGCGTGACGTGTGGGGATGGGGTTGGCTCGAGCGCTTCAGCCAAGACCTTCGTTTTGGCGTTCGCATGCTTGCGAAATCGCCGGGGTTCGCTGCTGTTGCGATTCTGACGATGGCTCTGGGAATCGGCGCCAACACCGCGCTATTTTCCGTCGTCAACGGCGTGCTCTTGAATCCTCTGCCTTATCCCGACCCCGATCAACTCGTAACCCTCGCAGAGAGCAAAGCGAACTTTGATAGCGGCTCCATCTCCTTCCCGAACTTTCGCGACTGGCGCAAGGACAACCGCACGTTTTCTATGATGGGCATTTCTCGAGGCTACTCTTACAGTTTGACGGGCAGGGGCGAAGCCGAGCAAGTGAGCGCGGAATTCATTTCTTCAGACTACCTCGCGGTGCTCGATGTCAAGCCCGTGATCGGACGCCTGTTTGCCGAGGGCGAAGACACGATTGGCGCCAGCCCCATCGTGCTGATCGGCGAAGGGTTCTGGAATCGCAAGTTCGGCGCTGCTCCGGACATCGTGGGACAAGGTCTCACTCTGGACGGGAAAACCTTCACCATCGTTGGTGTAGTCCCCGCAAGTTTTAAGCTGCAAGTCTTGAGCTTCCGTCCCAGCGACGTGTACGCCCCCATTGGCCAGTGGACCAATCCCATTCTTAACTTCAGAACCGCGGGGCTCGGCTTTCACGGCGTTGGCCGGCTGAAACCGGGCGTGACCATTCAGCAGGCCCGGGCCGACATGAAACGCGTGACGGCAGATTTAACTGCCGCGTATCCGGACGCCAACACAGGAATCGGCGCCACGATCATGCCTCTCAAAGAGCAGATGGTTGGCTACTTGCGCCCGCTTCTGCTCGTTCTGCTTGCGGCGGTTGGGTTTGTGCTCCTGATCGCGTGCGTGAACGTGGCCAACTTGCTTATGGCCCGCTCGACGGGACGAACACGCGAATTCGCGGTGCGCGCCGCGCTCGGCGCAGACCGGGTAAGAATCGTGCGCCAGTTGCTGACGGAAAGCATGTTGTTGGCACTCGCTGGAGGAGGGCTCGGCCTAATGCTGGCGGCCTGGGGCACGAAGCTGGCGCTGCGGAATTTACCTTCCGCGTTGCCGCGCGCAAACGAGATTGGCCTGGACGTCCGCGTATTGCTGTTCACCATGGGCGCGTCGCTGCTCTGCGGGATTCTGTTCGGACTGGTCCCGGCGCTTAGGACTTCGAAGCCGAACCTGCACGATACGTTGAAGGAAGGCGGCCGGGGGGCGAGCGGCGGAAAACACCGGGCGCAGGGTATTTTTGTTGTTTCGGAGATGGCGATGGCTCTGGTGCTCCTGATCGCGGCGGGATTGATGATCCGCAGCTTGAACGCCCTGTGGAACGTGAACCCCGGCTTCGACTCCCACAACGTTTTGTCGTTTGGCGTGGCCCTGGCCCCTTCCACGAAAGCCACAAGTCCCGATGCCGTTCGTGCGCAACTCCGCGAAGTCCAAAGCAGGCTGGCATCCACTCCAGGAGTGAAGGCCGCTTCGCTCTCCTGGGGAGCGCTGCCGCTTGCGGGCGACGATGAAGATCTCTTCTATCTCGAAGGTCAGCCCAAGCCCGCGAGCACGAACGACATGAGCTGGGCGATCAGTTATGTCGTACAAGAAGATTATTTGAAGGTCATGCGGATTCCGCTCCAGCGTGGCCGTTTCCTTACCGCTCAGGACAATGAACACTCGTCGCATGTCATCGTGATTGATGACATCTTCGCGCGGAAATTCTTTGGGGACCAGGACCCCGTTGGAAAACGCGTGATTATGGATAGTAAGGGAGGAGGCGTAGCGGAGATCGTCGGCGTGGTCGGCCACGTAAAGCAATGGGGACTCGATTCCGACGACAAGCAATCGCTTCGCGCACAACTCTATTTCCCCTTCATGCAGCTCCCCGACGGTGCTATGCAGCCGTCCTCCTGGAGCGGCACGGGAGTCGTGGTGCGCTTCGAAGGAGATGCCCACGCTGTTGCAACGGCCATCCGCTCTGGGCTGAAAGGGATGAGCGGCGAGCAAGTGATGTACAGCGTGCAGACCATGGAAGAGGTCATCGCGGAAACTCTTGCGGAACGCCGCGTCTCCATGATCGTCTTGGGCGCCTTCGCCGCGCTGGCATTGGGGCTCGCAAGCATCGGAACCTACGGCGTCATTTCCTACCTGGTCGGCCAGCGCACGCACGAGATTGGTATCCGCATAGCGCTTGGTGCAAAGCAAAGCGATGTGATGGGGCTGGTCTTGCGTGAGGGCCTAAAGATGACCGCGCTCGGCGTAGTCCTCGGCCTAATTGCCGCGGCTGGACTGACTCGCCTGATGGCTAACTTGCTCTTCGGCGTGAGCGCGACGGACCCGTTGACCTTTGTTGGTGTGGCTGTAGTTTTGACTGTCGTCGCACTCGTCGCCTGCTACGTACCCGCGCGACGCGCCATGAAGGTTGATCCCATCGTAGCCTTGCGCTACGAGTAGGGGCACGATACATCGTGCCCTCTTTCCTTTGACCTTGCCGTAGGGCCCGCGCCCCACCTCGTCGTTCCTCCTTGTCTAATCCGCTGTCTGCGCTATGTTGTTGACCCATAAGGCGCTACAAGCGACCTAACCGCAAACGCCAAATCCTGTCTAATGAATCGGATGCAGCAAAGCATCGAGAGCGCCCAGGCCATCGCAGCTAGCGACGCCCTCGCCGTCGAGCGCACGCTCGCGGGCGAGCGCGATGCCTTTCGCGCTCTCGTCGAGCGGCACAGCCACAATGTGTTCCGGCTGGCCTTTCGCATGACCAGGAATCAGCACGACGCGGAAGAAATCGTCCAGGAGGCTTTTTTGCGCGCGTATCAAAAACTCGGGCAATTCGCGGCACGCGCAAATTTCGGAACGTGGGTCTACCGCATCGCCGCCAACTACGCGATTGACCGCATGCGCCAGAAGCAAAAAGAAGACGCGCGCCGGCAAGCGCCCGGCCCGCAAGACGCGGACGGCATCGAAGACGATCCCGTGAGCCGCGTTCCCGATGCGGCGCCGACGCCGGAACGCCTGACGCAAAGCATCGAGCTGCGCAAACAAATGGAGCACGCCCTGGCGGCTCTCTCCCATGCCGAACGCACCGCCTTCGTGATGCGCCACTGGGAAGGATGCGGCATTGAGGAAATCGCGGCGGTCTTGAAATTGAATTCGAGCGCGGCGAAGAACACCGTTTTTCGCGCGGTGCAGAAGCTGCGGCTTGCGCTGCAACCGTTGGTCGGAACAAGAACGCAAGCACGAGCGATGGGAACGGAATTATGAAACACATGACCGAACAAGAACTGATTGCCTATCGCGAGGGCGTCGTCGAGCAGCGCGCCACGATTTCAACGCATCTCGCCGCCTGCCACGAATGTCGCGAGGAGTTGGAGCGCATCGAAGCGGTCCTCGCCGCTCTCGACACCCTTCCTGTCCCGGATCCCGGCGCGGACTACGGCCGCCGCGTTTGGCAGCAGATTGCTCCGCGGTTGCCGGAGCGACCGCAAGCATGGTGGCAGGCATGGTTCCAGCCGCGCCGGCTCGCCGCGGCTGGAGCGATTGCGGCGCTGGTCGTTGCGGCGTTTCTCGTTGGGCGGATAACGAGGCGGGACACTAGGCCTGACAACATCGCCAGCACGGAGCAGGTGCGGGAGCGCATCCTGATCGTCGCCGTCGGCGAACACCTGGGTCATTCCGAGCGCATGCTCGTCGAGCTTTCCAACGCGGCCCCCAGCAATCCGCGACAGAAAGAAGTGAACATCTCCGCCGAGCAGCGGCGCGCGGAAGATTTGCTCCAGGAAAACCGCCTGTATCGCCAGACCGCGCTGCAAGAGGGCGATACCGGACTCGCCGACACGCTTGACGAACTGGAGCGCGTGCTCCTGGACGTTGCGCATAGTCCGGAGGAAGTTACCCCGAAGCAACTCGAAGCCATCCGTCAAAAGATCGAAGCGCGTGGAATTCTGTTCAAAGTCCGGGTGGTCGGCAAGGAACTGCAGCAACGGCAGGAGGCCGCGAGGCCCGCGCCGGCGCAGAACGATTCTGCAAAAAAAGAGAGGAACAAAGTATGACCATCGGAAACTCAGGAAAGCAGAGTGCTGCTGTTTGGCTCGCTATCGCGGCGCTGCTGCTGGCGCCGGCAGGCGCACGCGCGCATCGGCTCACGAAAACGAACCTGCAAGCCGCGGACTCTCTCCAGGACTCCCAGGAGCTCCAGGATAGGGAACAGGAGCGGCGCGACCGCGAGCAAGAAGCTCGCGACCGAGAGCAGGAGAAACGGGATCGCGAAGAGGAAGCGCGCGACCGTGCCCAGGAAAGGCTGGACCGGCTCCAGGAATTGTACGACGATGGCCGCGAGGACCTGGACGAGGACCGCTACGACCAGGCGGAATCGAAATTCAAGCAACTCGCAGACATGAACGGCCCGCAGACGGATGCGGCGCTCTACTGGAAAGCCTACGCGCAAAACCGCATGGGCAAGCGCGACTCCGCCTTGGCAACCATCGCGGATCTCAAGAAGCGCTTTCCGCAAAGCCGCTGGCAAAAGGATGCTGGCGCCCTGGAAATCGAAGTGCGTCAATCCACCAATAACCCCGCACATCCGGAAAACCAGAGCGACGACGAACTGAAGATGCTGGCAATTCAGGGCTTGATGAACAGCGATCCCGAACGGGCCATGCCATTGCTCGAGAAAGTTCTGAACGGCTCGGCGTCGCCAAAGGCAAAGTCCAAAGCGCTCTTTGTAATGGCGCAAAGCGGCTCGCCGCAGTCCCGCGAAATTCTCGGAAGAATCGCGCGCGGGCAGAGCAATCCCGAGCTGCAGCGCAAAGCGGTCGAATATCTGGGAATCTTCGGTGGCTCTGAATCGCGCAAAACGCTTGCCGAGGTGTACGCCTCGACCAGCGATGCTTCCGTGAAGCACGCCATTCTTCGCAGCTACATGATCGGCGGCGATCACGAGCGACTCTTCGCCGCCGCCAAGGGTGAAAAAGACGACTCGCTGCGCCGCGAGGCCATCCGTCAGCTCGGCCTGGTCCGCGGTACGAGCGAACTGGAGCAGTTGTACCAGGCAGAAACTTCCACGGACGTCCGCCGGGAGATTCTGCAGGCGTTCTTCCTCGCGGGAGACTCGGCCAAGCTCCTGCAGGCCGCGCAATCGGAAAAGGACCCGGAGCTGCGCCGCGCGGCCATCCGCAACCTGGGACTCGTCCATTCGAACGATTCGGGCAAGGCCCTCCAAGCCATTTATGCGAAGGAAACAGACCGCGAAGTGCGCGAAGAAGTGCTGAACGCATTCTTTCTGCAAGGCAACGCTTCCGCGCTCGTGGCGATAGCGAGAAGTGAAAAAGATCCCGAACTGAAAAAGACCGCGGTGCAGAAACTCTCCCTCATGCATTCGAAAGAAGGCACCGATTACCTGATGGAACTTCTCCAAAAGTGAGGCCTATCATGCAAACTCTGCGAACCATTCGAATCGGACAAATCGTGCTTGTAGCGATGCTCCTCCCACCCGTAGCGCACGCCGCGCAGCGCACCGCCGAAATGCCGCGCCTCGAAAACGCCAAGGTCGAAACGCGGCAAGTGATGGGAAGCCTCGATGCAACAGTTCGCGAACTCGCGGCAAAAGCGGAAAAACCGGAATGGATCGGCTACAGCGTCGATCAAATTGCCGGCGAGCGTAGCGTCTGCTGCGGAAATTATCATGACGGCGAAGGCTGCGGCACCTGCAACCTAGAAAAAGATCATGATGGAACGACGAGCACAACGCAGAAGACCGGAACCGTAAAGCTCGAAGGAGCGCGGCAACTCGTCGTGCTCTTTCGCCTGGAAGCAAAGCAGGTCATGCGAATTCGCGTCGCGTCGGAAGATTGCGCGCTGGATGCCGGTGGGTTGCCGTTCGTCTGGCTGACCGGGGTGAAACCTGCGGAGAGCGTCGCGCTTCTTGAAACCTACGTGCGCGGCGCACATTTCGACGAGCACGGAGACCACGGTATCGGCTATGGAGCCTTGACGGCGATTGCGCTCCATGTCGACCCATCCGCCGATCGGGCGTTCGAATCGTTCATCAAGCCCGACCAGCCCGAAGGCCTGCGCCGCCAAGCCGCCTTCTGGCTGGGCGCCGCACGCGGCAAACCGGGATTTGCTGCATTGCAGCGCATGGCAAAAAGCGATCCGAGCCCAGATGTGCGCGCCCACGTGGCATTCGCTCTATCCGTCAGCCACGAAACCGGCGCCATCGACGAAATCATTCGAATGGCGCACGACGACTCAAACGCACACGTTCGCGGCCAGGCCCTTTTCTGGCTCGCGCAAAAAGCCGGACAAAAAGCCATCGGCACCATCACCGGCGCGATCGACAACGATCCGGACACTGAAGTGAAAAAGAAGGCGGTATTCGCCCTCAGTCAGTTGCCAAGAGAAGAAGGCGTCCCGAAACTGATCGAAGTCGCCCAGAACAATCGCAATCGCGAAGTTCGAAAGCAAGCCATGTTCTGGCTCGGCCAATCCCACGATCCGCGCGCCCTGCAATTTTTCGAAAAAGTACTCTCGCAGTGAGGTGCTAGCGCAGAAGATCTTCGAGCTGCACGCGCGTATCGGTTTTTGAATCGCGATACTTCACGATCACCGCAGCTTGCAGCGAAAGCCCCCATTTTGCGCCGGAGGCATGCGAGACCGCGCGCGAGCCGGGAACAACGACAGCTTCTTCGGGAATGACCAGCGGTTCGGCTTCCGTGGCGGCGTAGACCATGTCTCGCACCAGATCGTAAACTGGAATGGACCGATTGAGGATCGTCCCCGTACCAAGAATGGCGCGGCGTTTCACGACCGTTCCTTCATAGACACCGGAATTCCCGCCTAGCAACACATCGTCTTCAATAATTACCGGCAGCGCCCCGATGGGTTCAAGGACGCCACCGATCTGCGTGCCGGCGGAAATGTGACAGTTGCTGCCGATCTGCGCGCAACTCCCAACGAGGGCATGAGAATCAATCATCGTGCCTTCTCCCACGTACGCGCCAACATTCACAAACATGGGCGGCATGCAAATGACTCCGCGGCCAATGTAGCTCCCATCGCGAATGCTGGAGCCGCCGGGAACGATGCGCACGCCATCCGCGGCCGTGAACGCGCGCGCGGGATACGTGGACTTGTCAAAGAACGGCTGCTTCACGGGATCGATGGACATGTCGGCGATAGCGCCCATGCGAAATCCGAGGAGAATTCCCTTCTTGACCCAGGGGTTTGCCCGCCATCCGGTTTTCGTGGATGGGTCTGGTTCGGCTGCGCGGATTTCCCCGCGATTCAGCCCGGCCTTGAAATCGCGGAAAAGCCGGAAGTGTTCTTCTTCGTAGTGAGCCGGGGCTTCGTCGAACAGACGCTCAATTTGCGAAGGCAGCATGAACCCTCGGCACAAGTTCGAGTGATTCGAGAACGGCGCGGATGCGTGCCCGATTTTCCGCCTTCGGCGCGACGAGTGGCAAGCGCCATACCGGTTCGAGCAAGCCCATCTCCGCCAACGCAGCCTTCACCGGGATCGGATTCGACTCGACAAAATTGATTTCCATGAGCGGATGGAAGCGCCGGTGAATCTCGCGCGCACCCTGAAAATCGCCCTGCAAGGCGAGCCGCGTAAGTTGCGACATCTCCCGCGGGATTTCGTTGGACACGACCGAGATGACCCCGCGGCCACCGAGCGCGATGAGCGGCAGCGTGATGGCGTCATCACCGGAAAGAACAATGGAATCATCCGGCACGGCGTTAAGAATCGCAGCCATTTGGGAAACGTTGCCGGACGCTTCTTTGATGCCAACGATGTTTTCGATTCCGGCGAGGCGCTTCACCGTGCCGGGCTCAATGTTCACGCCAGTGCGTCCTTGGACGCTGTAGAGAATGATGGGCAGAGAAATGGCCTCAGCGATAGCGCGATAGTGCTGGAAGAGGCCCTCTTGCGTCGGCTTGTTGTAGTAGGGCGTGACGGAGAGGATGCCATCGGCGCCGAGATCCGTGAGCTCGCGTGCAAGGGAGATCACTTCCGCCGTGTTATAGCCGCCCGCCCCTGCAAGAACCGGGACCTTCCCCTTGGCAAGCTCGACGGTGATCTCGACAGCGCGAAGGTGTTCTTCGTGTGTGAGCGTGGGGCTCTCCCCGGTCGTTCCGCATGGAACCAGGAAGTTGATGCCTGCGTCGATCTGCCTTTGGACTAATCTGCGCAGAGTTGCTTCGTCGAGCGAACCATCGGCTCGAAACGGAGTGACAAGAGCGGTGCCGGTGCCAGTAAACATTGCGTTTCTCCTTGCTTGAACATCAACTGCTGAAATCCGAAATGCTGCCTCCCGACCGGGCCCAGATAGACGGCACTTCTCGAAAGATCCGTCAAGCCAGTTCGCCGAGGATCTCGCGAAATTCAAATACACCGCGCTTGCCGGCGACCCAGCGCGCGGCGTGCAGCGCACCTCGCGCAAAACCTTCACGGCTGCGCGCCGTGTGGCGCAGCGTGATGGTGTCGGCGGCGGAGTCAAAACCGATTTCGTGTGTACCGGGATGCGAGCCGGCGCGATTGGCCGTGAGCGTGAGAGTGCGGTTATAGCCGGAGGCGCGAATTTCTTCAGCAAGCTTCTTGAGCGTCCCGGAAGGCGCGTCCTTCTTTGTGGAGTGGTGAATTTCCCAGCCCCAGGCCTCGTATTCGGGATACTTGGCGAAAAAGGAAGCGGCGCGTGCGACAGCTTGGAAAAAAACGTTGACGCCGATGGAGAAATTGGGACTGTAGACCAGAGCGGTGCCGGCAGCGGAAGTGGCTTCGCAGATCGCGGGGAGATGTTCCAACCAGCCTGTAGTTCCACAAATGGTATTGATTCCGAGAGAAGCAAGGCGCCGCAGATTGTCGGGCGCGGCATCGGGCGAGGTGAATTCGAGAGCGACGTCCACCCCACGCAATGATTCGCTCGTGATCCCAGCGACATGAAGGTTGTCTGCGCGGGTAAACTTCGCGCGCACGTCGAAGCCGCATTCCGGCGCGAGCTGCTCGATGAGCCGCCCCATCTTTCCGCAGCCCACGATGGCAAGACCCCGGCTCATGCGGCGCTCCGGCCGGTGGCAAGGAGTTGCGTGGCCATCCGCGCATAGATGTCCACCGCTTCGGACAATTCTTTCTTCGACACGCGTTCTTCCGCCGTATGCGCCACGTGAATGCTGCCGGGTCCAATCAGGAAGGGCTCTCCCCAAGCGCCGCCGAAGGTGGGTATGTCCGTGGTAAAAGCGACGATCGTCGTTGGCAATCCATCGAATTTCGCCAACTGCACTGCCGGTGTGTGCAGAACCTCGCGAGCCTCGGCGCGACCAGCAGTCGCCGCGCAAACAGCTGTGCGAATATCTGCGGGATCGCCGACGGTTCGAAACATGATTTCTGCTTCCGCGTGATCGGCAACAACATTGGGGGCACGGCCGCCTCCGATCGTCCCGATATTCAGCGTGCTGCGCCCGAGCAACGCATCTTCAGGCAGTGGAATCTGGCGAACGTCGCGGAGGACATCGAGGAGCGTGTGAATCGCGGAATGACCGAGTTCCGGATACGCGGAATGCGCCAGCCTTCCCTCCGCGGTGATTTCGTAGCGCAGCGCGCCCTTACAACCGAGAGCGAGGTGGTTCTCGGTGGGCTCTCCATTGATGAGAAATCGCGAGCCGCGAGGATTCGCGGCCGCTGCCTTTGCTCCGGCGCTGTTGCGTTCCTCGCCGACAACACACAAGACGCCGAAATTCCGCGTCCCGGCAGCGAGCAATTTCTCTGCCGCCGCGATCATGGAGGCCATGATGCCTTTCGCATCGCAGGATCCGCGGCCCCAGATGAATTCGTTGTCCTCATGCGAAGCGAAGAACGGCGGCACTGTATCCATGTGAGTAGAAAACGTGACGATCGGCTCGCCCCAGCAGGCAAGGACATTGTCGCGATTGGGTTCGACGGGGATGCGCTCGATTTGGCCGTTGTGGCGCGCGGCAATCGCGGACAAGTGCGCGAAAAGGTAGTCGCCCACGTGTTTTTCGTGGTTGCTGGTCGACTCGATGTCGACGAGCGCGCGCGTCAGTTCGAACAGATTCATTGCCACTTGTCTTTTCTGGCGGAGCAAAACGAAAGGAAGGAACCGCGAGGAAAGTACTCGGGCCGCTGCCTCTCGATAGCGCTCCATCCGGATGGTACGGATGACAGTGGACAGGCCTTAGACCCATCCCCCAACCGCAGCGGCTTCAGCTACCGTTGCGACTTCGGCGGACAACAGCACAATGGCCCCTTTTGCCTGGGCGTTCGAAGCTGATCGAACAAGCTCGCCCAGCTACTCATGGCCTCCGCACCTCTACCAAGAAAAATAAAGTTTACGGGAACGGGCTTTAAAAAGCGAACGATATTTCAAATGGAATCCATCGAGAAAACTGCTACAGCTCAAGGGGCTTGAGCGGGACATGCTGAGAGGCGACCAGGAGTTCGCCGGTGAAAGCGCACTCCGCGGGCCTGCGCCCCAGCGCTTCTTCGGCGGAGAGAAGCACGAGATCCGGATTGTTGTTCTCCTGCGAGACGTGCGCGAGAACCAGATAACGGGCGAGCGCATCGAACCCGTCCGGATCCGATAGATATTCGCTGACCGCGTGATTCGAGAGATGCCCCGTGCGGCTCAGCACGCGCTGTTTCACCACCCACGGATACGGCCCGACCTTCAGCATGTCCAGATCGTGATTGGATTCCAGGACCAGGCAGTCCGCGCCGCGGAGATGCACTTTTACCAGCTCTGGCATGTAGCCGAGGTCGGTGACGATGGCCATTTTCGCGCCATTCGCACGGAACGTGAACCCGATGGGATCTGCCGCATCGTGCGGTATCGCAAACGCGTGGACGTCAATGTCGCCAATGCTGAAATGCTGCCCCGCGTGAATGGTTTCCACGCCGTTGAGGCGCTTGCCAAAGGTTTCTGGAAGAATGCACTGCATCACGTCCATCGTCGGTTCGGTAACGTAGAGCGGCGCCTTCCACATTCCGAGCATCTGCGGCAAGCCGTTGCAATGATCGGTGTGTTCGTGAGTGATGAGAATGCCGTCGAGATGTTCGACGGTTTTTTCGACGGCGGCGAGCCGCGCAAGCGTTTCGCGTTTGCCGAGCCCGGCGTCCACGAAGAGTCGGGTGCGCTCCGTCTCGAGTAACGTAAGGTTGCCCGAGCTGCCGGACGCTAGAATGGAAACCCGCAAGCCGATCGTTCTCTCCTCAACTTCTCCTTGCAATCTCGCTGCGAATCAAATTTTTAGAATCATGTCAGAGCGCCGGGCGCGCGTCAACAAAGACTCCTGTATTCCAACGATGATATACTCCCGCGGCGAACCATGGAAAAGTACGATCTTATCGTTGTCGGTTCCGGGCCCGGCGGACAGCGCGCCGCGATTCAAGCCGCGAAGTTTGGAAAGCGGGCCGCCCTCGTTGAAAAGCTGGAAGTGATCGGCGGAACCGCTATCAACACCGGCACGATCCCGAGCAAAACCATCCGCGAGGCGGTCCTGCATCTTTCCGGCTACCAATATCAAAGCATTTACGGCGTCAATTATCGCGTCAAGGAACCGATCACCATGGCGGATCTCTCCTTTCGCGCGCTCAACGTGATCAAGACCGAAATCGATGTGCTTCGCGCGCAGCTTTCACGCAACGGCATCGACATCCTGACGGGAACGGCCAGCTTTATCGATCCCCACCACATGCAAGTGACGGGCTCGCGCGGACAATCCGAGCTGGAAGCGGGCAACATCGTCATCGCCACGGGCACAAAACCTGCGGTTTCTCCCTTGGTCCCTTTCAACGACAGGACCATCATCAACAGCGATCAGATTCTGCGCATGCCGGAGATTCCCAAGTCTATGATTGTCGTGGGCGGCGGGGTCATCGGTGTGGAATATGTCTGCATGTTCGCCACGCTGGGCGTGCGTGTGACGCTGATTGAAAAACGTCCGCGATTGCTGGAGTTTGCCGACGCCGAGATGGTGGAAGCGCTCTGCTACCATCTGCGGGACCGCCGCGTCACGCTGCGCCTGAATGAGGAAGTCGAAAGCGTCGAAGAAACTCCGGAGCATCTGGTCGTGGCCAACCTGAAGAGCAAGAAAAAAGTCTCCGGCGAGGCGCTGCTCTATGCCGTGGGCCGCCAGGGCAATGTGGATGAATTGAATCTCGCTGCCGGCGGTCTGGAGGCGGACGCGCGCGGACGCATTACCGTGGATCAGGATTACCGGACCGCGCAGCCGCATATCTTTGCCGTCGGTGACGTCATTGGGTTTCCCAGTCTTGGCTCGGTCTCCATGGAACAGGGCCGCATCGCCGCCGCGAGAGCGTTTGGCATTCCGACGAATTCCAACCGCGCGAATTATCCTTACGGCATTTACACGATCCCGGAAATTTCCTTCATCGGAAAAACCGAAGAGCAATTGACGGACGAAGGCGTAGCCTACGAAGTGGGTATGGCTTTTTTCCGCGAAATTGCCCGGGGCCAGATCCGCGGCGACACCACCGGCCGCCTCAAAATTCTCTTCGATCCCTCCACCAAGCAACTGTTGGGTGTGCACATCATTGGTGAAGGAGCTTCGGAGCTGCTGCACATCGGGCAGGCGGTGTTCGCGCTGAAAGGCACGGTGGAATATTTCGTGGATACGGTTTTCAATTATCCGACGCTCGCGGAATGCTACAAGGCAGCCGCGTTCAATGGGCTCAACAAACTGGCGAGGAATTAGTCAGGCACGAGTAAGGAGTCGCGTGTTCACATTTTCGACTCCCTAAGATTGGCAGGAGCACGATGCGCAGGACAGTTGGTGTGCTGGTTATGGAACATATCGCCGTTGGCCTGGTGGAAGGCCACAAGGTCCTTGGTCCGCCCGATATTTTCCCCGAGAAAGTGGAATCGCTCGACCCGCTGCAATCGATGCCCGCGGAAGGCATCGTGGATTGCATTCGCCGGCAAGTGGAAAAAGTCGCGGGCGGAGAAAAAATCGAAGCCATTGGAATCGGCTTTCCAGGAATCATTCGCAACGGCGTCGTGGAGGATTCGCCCAACCTCCATCAGGCCAAGGGATTTCCGTTGCAAGCGGCCTTGTCCTCCGCGCTGAGCGGCAAAGCTGCGGGCGCGCAGGTTCGCTTGTTCAATGACGCGGACGTCATGGCCGCGGGAATCGCCGCGGCCCAAGGCAAGCTGCATGAGCTGACGCGCGTGTGGACGCTCGGGAATGGCGTCGGCTTTGGCCGCTATCCTTCGAGCGAAGGAATCTGGGAAGGCGGGCACTCCGTCGTCACCCTGGATCCCAAGGAAAATTTCTGCGGCTGCGGCGGCCGCGGGCATCTGGAAGGAATTCTCGGACGCCGGTCCATGCGTTTGCGTTTTATGGATCTCGAACCGGAAGAAGTTTTTGAAAACGCCCGCGCAGGTGACGCGCGCTGCACCGAGTTTGTGATGCTGTGCCATCGTGCTTTGACCGCGGCTACCGCTACCAGCATTCACATGGAAGGCCCTGGAACATTTTTCATCACCGGTCCGGACGTGAAGTTCATCGATATCGCCTTGCTGGACCGGCTGCTGCATGAAATGGTCAAGATGAGTCCGCTGCAAGGCAGCCGCTTCGAAGTTATCCCCACCACCGATGAGATGGGAATCATCGGCGCCGCCGTCAACGCCGACCGCGCCACGTCGGGCTAGGCTGACGCTAGCAAGCCAAGCGGGAGCGGTCGAGGGTGAAGCCGTTGAGGGGGCCGAGGACGGTGACGGCGATCTGGTCGGATTGGAAATATTGGCGGGCTAGGGACTGGAGTTCTTCGCGGGTGACGGCTTCGATGCCCGCGAGGATTTCGTCGAGCGAATAAAAGCGGCCGAAGTATAGTTCCTGGCGCGCGAGATTGGACATGCGCGAGCTGGTGGATTCGAGCGAAAGCATCAGCGAGCCCTTCAAGTGATTCTTCGAGCGGCGAAGTTCTTCCTCCGTTACGAGCGATTCCTTCAATGCGCGAAATTCCTGGATGGTGAGGTCAATCACCTGGCCGACGGTGTCCGTAGCGGTGCCGGCGTAGACGGTCATCATGCCGGCATCCGAATACGGCGTGAGCTCGCTGAACACCGCATAGGCAAGGCCTTGCTTCTCGCGAATATTCTGGAACAGCCGCGAAGACATGCCGCCGCCCAGAAGATTGTTGAGCACGGCGATGCCAAAGCGGTGTTCGTGGCCCAGCGGAACCGAAGGGACGCCGATGCAAAGATGGACTTGCTCGAGGTCGCGCTTCGTTTCCAAATGGATCGGAGCTTGTGTGCGCGGCGCGCCGTCGTTCGGGGGCGGACCAGTGGGCTTCATGTGGCCGAACTCGCGCTGAACCAGATCCAGCACTTGTTCATGGGTGACGTTGCCCGCGGCGGTGACCACCAGATGATCCGGCGCGAACCAGTTCCCGAAGCGCGTGCAGAGCGCGTCGCGGTTGAATGTTCTGACCGTTTCCGGCGTGCCTAGAATCGGACGGCCCAGCGGATGCTGCGGCCAGAAGCCACGCGTGAAAATATCGTGAAGCAGATATTCCGGATTGTCCAGGTCCATCTTGATTTCTTCGAGGACCACCTGGCGTTCCTTTTTCACGTCGTCGGAATCGAATTTTGGGCGGAGGACCAGATCCGCGATGACGTCGAAAGCGATGGGCAGATGCTCGTCGAGAACTTTGGCGTTGAAGCAGATCTGCTCTTTGGAAGTAAAAGCATCGAGCATGCCGCCGATGGAATCCATTTCGCGGGCGATGGCTTCGGCCGAGCGGCGCTCCGTGCCCTTGAAAACCATGTGCTCGATGAAGTGCGCGAGGCCGTTTTCTTCCAGGAGTTCGCAGCGGGAACCGTTGCGAACCCAAACACCGACGGAGACGGAACGCACGTGGTGCATGGTCTCGGTGAGGACCACGAGGCCGTTCGGCAAAACGTGCTTTTGAATGTCGCGCGTTTCCGTCGCCATACCTAATTGTGACACAGGCCGGGCAGAAAGGATAAACGGGAGCGAACAATTGCTTGAATGCAAGGCTTGCAACTATGCACAAAAAGAAATAAGCCGGGCTAAAGCCCTGCGCCTACAAGAGCTTTTCGGAGGGATTGAGCTTGCCGTATTCGCTGGTGTAGAAGAGCGGCACGTCGGAGTAGGTGCCCTGGTCGCGGAGATAGACCTCGCAACTGTCGAACGGCTTCGAGTACACGTGAATGCTGACGGCACGTTGATTGAATTCCGCGAGATTGATCACTTCATGGACGGGCTCGATGGGATTCACATAGGCGGGGTGCGTGGCGTCGAGATCGTAGATGTCCGTCGGAATGATTTTGCAAGTGCCGTGAGAAACGTCGCGCTGATCGACGCGGTAGTTTTGTACGCGGAGGCGGCCGATGGGCGCGGACATCCAGCAGTTTTGGTTCCGATGATTGTGGATGCGGCTGTGCTGGCCGACTTCCCAGCAGACGGTCATGCACTCGAAGAGATCGTTCTTGAAAATCAGATTGCGCGTGTAGCAGCCCTTTGAAAAATAGCAATACTTTTCGAGCGTTTCGGGGCGCACGGCGTGGCGAATAATATAGTCCTGCACATTTTCGAGCGTGAATTCGCGCACGGGGATGGCGGCGAGGCCCTTCACCCAATCGGAAATGGTGAGCTGCTCGATTGCAACATTCTGTGGCATCGCGCGCCTCCGAAGGCAATCCTGAAAAGCGGGAATTGCTAAAGAATTATAGCGTGATTCAAGGGCGAAGTAATTAGGTAACGAAGTAAAGAAGAAAGAAAACAAGGTAATCTGTATATTACACTCGCTGATGCGCTGACTGCATCTCTCCGGGAGCACGAAAGACCGATGGAACTGCTGGGTAAATCGAAAGAAGAGTTGCGCGAATTCTGCGTGGGGCTGGGCGAACCGGCGTTTCGCGGGGCGCAGATTTATCATGCGTTGTACGCTGAAAGAAAATTTGATGTAGCGCAAATTACTAATCTTCCGGCGGCGCTGCGGGAGCGGCTCGCGAAAGAAGCGCGGATTACGCTGGCGGAAGTGAAGCAGCGATTTGCGTCGGCGGACGGGTCGGTGCGGTATTTGTTTGATTTGGGAAACGCCGAAGAAAAAGAACTTAACGCAGGGGACGCGGAGAGCACAGAGAAGAACGGAAGAGAAGGCACAGGCCGCCTGCAGAAGCCCGCTGCGGTGGAAGCGGTGTTCATGCCGAGTGAGGGGCGGCAGACGATTTGTATTTCGACGCAGGCAGGGTGCGCGGTGGATTGCCACTTCTGCCTGACGGCGCAGCTTGGATTGATCCGAAATTTGACGGCTGGAGAAATCCTTGCGCAAGTGCTGCTGCCGCTCGAGGAGTACAAAGCACAACTGGCACCGCAAACCAACATTGTGTTGATGGGGCAGGGGGAGCCGCTGCTGAATTTCGAGCCGGTGATGGCGGCGGTGGGGATTCTGCTCGATCCGGGCGGGATGGGGATTTCGCCGAAGCACGTGACGCTCTCGACGAGCGGGATCGTGCCCGGGATCGAGCGGCTGGGGCAGGAGAAGGCGCGGCCGAAACTGGCGATTTCGCTGAATGCATCGAATGACGAGCGGCGCGACGAGCTGATGCCCATCAACAAGAAGTATCCGCTCTCCGTGCTGATGGAGGCTTGCAAGAACTATCCGCTCCGGACGTGGGAGCATCTGACGTTTGAGTACGTGATGCTCGGCGGGCTGAACGATGCGGCAGAGGATGCGCGGCGCGTGGTACGGCTGCTGGCGCCGCTCAAGAGCGTAAAAGTGAATTTGATTCCGTGGAATCCGGGGGAACTTCCCTACCGCGAATCGTCCCCGGAGCGAATTGAAGAGTTTCGGCGGATTCTGGTGGACCGGGGCGTGCCGGCGTTTGTCCGATATTCCCGCGGGCGGGATGTGTTGGCGGCTTGCGGGCAACTGGCGCTGCTACAGGTTCAAAGTTCGCCGCTGACCACACTTCGATCTTCCCTGTAGGTGAGGTTTGCGCCGGCGGCGGAGAAGAGCACGGGTCTAAAGACCCGCCACTACGATTTACGCCTCCCCCTATGTTTTTTGTAAGTCTATGATTTGAGAGATAGATGAAGTCGTTTGTTTTGATAGAGTTTTGAAAGTCTATCATTCTGAAAGGGTTATGAGTAGCCCTGGCCTAAGCGGCAGTAACGCGATAGCGAGCTGCAGGAGAACTGAGTGACAGCTTCGGTATTATGTTCTGCCGCGCCGCCTCATATGCCTCCCAGTCGGCGATATCCGGCAGCGAAGGAATGGTTACGGTCTCGCCGCGGTCGAGTCCCGCGAGCGCAGCGTCTACCATTTCGTCTGCGTCCATCAGAATGCTTGGCGGCAAGGTCGCGATGTCCGTGCCAGCCTTTTCCCAGATCGCTGTCCGGGTCGCACCCGGCAGCACCACCTGCACGCGAACGCCTTTGCTTGCGACTTCCTGATGCAACCTCAAGCTCAGCTGGAGCAGATAGGCTTTGGTGCCGCTGTAGCTGCCGTTGAACAGCTCCGGCGCGAGTGCCAGGACGGAGCTGATATTGATAAGGGTGCCATTGCCGCGCGCGAGAAAACGGGGGATCGCCGCTAGCGCCAGCCGCGATGGCGCCAGCACGTTGAGCTGGATCATGCTCTCGAGACGATCCGGATCGGCGCTGGCCAAGTCGCCGCTCATGGAGATGCCCGCGTTGTTGACGAGTACGGTGATGCAGGGGTCCGTGCGCAGCACCTGTTCGACCCGCGAGAGATCCGCCTTGTTGTTCAGGTCGGCAACGAGGACCTCGACGGAACGGCCGGTGTCATCGGCGAGGCGTGTCGCCAGCGCATCGAGCCGTTCTCGATTGCGGGCGACGAGGATCAGATCATGACCGCGACGTGCCAACCGATCGGCATAGATTGCGCCGATGCCGGAAGAAGCGCCCGTTATAAGCGCTGTGCCTTTCGAACTTTTGATTTGTTCGGACATTTAGCCTCCAAGAGTGAGACTTGGCTTAGAGGTTGTGATGATACGGCTTGCGCATCATGGCCGACTGTCCAAACTGGCACACTTTGAAAAGCAATCTGGAAGGCAGGAAGCTGGCTCACCTAGTTGGGTAGCCGTGCAGTGTGAGTGTGAGCCGTGTGATCCCTTTGGATTCCTGAATTCGCTGGAATTTCAGGATGGCGGTCCCGTGAGGGACGATTCCAGTGCGGGTGGGCTGCTCGAGATGGGTTGCCGGGCAGGCGGCGGTTGCTGGGCTGGGGCGGACTGAGGGTGTGGCTGAGTCGGGACAGGCTGTGAAGACGGAGGGGGTTGTTGGGCAGCGGCTGAGGGCTGGGGCGCGGGTGGCTTGCGGTATTTGGAGTTGCCGTTGACGGAGGAACAGACGGCGTCGCGCCAGGAGTCTGTGCCGAAAGCGTTGATGTATTCGTCTTGGGCGAGGTGGATGGCCTGGAGCAAGGTCTGGCCAAGGTAAGCGAGAATGGAGGCGGTTTTGGGTTTTAGTTCGCCAGAAGCGGCGGCGGAAAAGAGGCGAGCGAGGACGGCGGTGAGATCACAGGCAGAGAGATAGCGGCCGGAGAAGAAATAGGAGACATCGCGGCCGATTTGTTCGGCGGCGCGGGCCAGCGATTCCTTGCGCGCGTGGTAATAACAGAGATGGGGATGAGAGGTCGAACGAAGGGAGCGGCACTGATGGCCATTGGCAAACGTGAAAGAACACAGACCTGCACGGTCTTTGGAGCGAGTTGTTGACATGGAATTCTCCAGATTGAATTTAGATTTTGGGCAAAAAAAGAAAACGCCTCGCGGGAGCGAGGCGGACTGCTTTACAAAGATAATCTACCAGAGCCGTCATCGTATTGTCAACACAAAAGTGGGTGGCGGGTTACTTGTCCGACAAGCGAGTCAAGCAGGCATGTGAATTATTTCGAGTGCTGTCGACCGGACAAAGCCGCCCGCAAGGGGCACTAAATTCTTGGCGTACATCGTCGGCGAACGCTTGTTGCACGCTAGGGTTGGGCTGAAGCGTATGTTGGAGCCTTGCGTGTCAGTTTCCGGAGGAGAAATTCCTGGAGAAGATTGGTGGCGGCAGATGCCCCAATCCCGATGAGCGCGGTTTCAAACGTCAATGTCACATCGCGATCCGCCTTTGGATAGTAGAGATTGGAGATGCCGCCTGCGGCGAGGCTACCGAGGAGGGCGGAGTAATTTACTTGCCGGTGCCCATTATCACCTTTGCAGACAACGGTTTGGGCGATCGCATAGACAAACCGCGATCGCCGGCTGCCGGTTCCTTTGTAAAAATAACGTGGGTCTTGCTTGAGGAGCGACGGCAGTATAGCGCTGCCGATAAACGTGCCTATAGCAGAGTCAGCGTAGGACGCGCCGTAGCGCTTTGCATAACCCTGCGCACCTTGCCCGTAGCCGCTGTAAGAGTTTGCCGCCTGTTCAATTCCCGCAATGGCCCCGGTCAGGCCAAAGTTGATCGGATCCACGGTGACCTTCCACGCAAGCTCGAACTTTTGCTTCGGCTTGAGAGGAGCTGCAGCGGAGTTATAGGTGACATAGAAATTGGGAATGACACCAAGGACGCGCTGCTTCTCTTCATCCTTGATCTCGGCCTCTGCCACCTCGGTCGGCGTGAGTGCGACCTGCACCTCCGTAGCAGCTGTCGCAATAACCAGGGTGACCGGCGGGACAAGCAGATTTTCCCCGGAATGCAGGGTTCCAGAAGACCTCTGCGTCGCGAAGCCCGCCGACGTAATCGTGAGCTGAAAAGGCCCAGGGGCGATGCCGGCAAATGAGAAGTGCCCATCGCCGTCGGATGCCACGTCTTGGCTTAGGGATTGATCTTCCCGGGACAGTTTCACAATCGCTCCGACGACAATGGCTCCCGATCGATCGACGACGGTTCCGCTGATCGTTCCGGCCAATTGTTGGTCCCGCAACTGCTCCTGGGTTGCTGCGCCCTGGACGCTAGGGGACTGCTGAGACTGCGCTAGAGCCGGAAAGCCCCAAAGCAGGAGGACGCCGGGGCTTAACCAGAGTAACCTCCTGCCGTCAAAAACCAACCTCCGGGGGTTTCGGCCCGAAGATTTGTTGCAGGAGCTTTTTCTTGCAGAGTTCACGATGGAGCCTTCCTTTACTTTATATCCTAGGTCTTTCTTCCAACAAGCGTTCGGCTCCCTGATGCCTAAAGTTTCACTCACGAATCGTATTGGATGACGTTGGCTAGCTTCTGATTGGAGGTGGCTGCAACGTTACCCTGGCCCGCCTCGCGTATTTTGCGAGCCTGAGTGGCGAGTTTCAAAGGGTTGTATCAAGTTGGTTTAGAGGGGGCGGAGGCCGATGACGGAGAGGAGGCGGCCGGAGTGAGGGCCTTGTCTGCGGTAGCTGAAGAGGAGATCGGGGTGGCAGGCGGTGCAGAGATCGCTGACGAAGATGTTTTGGGGGCGGAGGCCGGCGGCGAGGAGTTGGGCGCGATTGGCTTTTTTCAAGTCGAGGAGGACGTTTTTGGGCGGGGGCTGGTGGCCTGGGGGCATCATGTTGAGCCACTGGATGGGATTGGACTCGTCGCCAGTGCGGAATTCGTCGAACCAGCCGGGGGCGTCGGCGAATTGGGAGTGGAACTGGATGGCGACTTCGGTGCCGACTTCGTAACAGCAGCCGCCGATCGCGGGGCCGATAGCGGCGAGCAGGTCGGCGGGTTTGGTTTTGAAGTGCATTTGCATTTGGCCGATGGCTTTGACGACGATGCGCGCGAGGGTGCCGCGCCATCCGGCGTGGATGGCGGCTACGGCGCGGTTTTTGGGGTCGACGAGGAGGATGGGGACGCAGTCGGCGGTCTGGACGCCGAGGAGGAGGCCGGGGCGGTTGGCGGCGGAGGCGTCGCCTTTGCAGGGCTCGTGGGGGGCGGCGTTGATGAGATGGATTACGTCGGAGTGGATTTGTTTGAGGGAGATGAGTTGGAGATCGTTGGCGCCGAGGGCGGATTGGAAGCGGCGGCGGTTTTCGAGGACATTTTCGCGAGGGTCCCAATCGGTGAAGCCAAGATTCAACACTTTTTTGGCTTCGAGCTCGCTGACGCCGCCGGGGCGGGTGCTGAAGCCGTGGATGAGCCAGGGGAGTTTGTTCAGGGCGGGGACTTGGAGGATTTGGAGGCCGCGGGATTTGCTGGCGATCCAGGTGGAGTTGGATGGGCCACCGGGGACAGGCAGGAATGCCTGTCCTACCTTGCGGGCGTTGCGTTTGGGCCTTAGTGTTTTCGTGGGAGCCACGGCGATATCAGTATAATCTCAGTTGTGTGAGCAGCCGAAATTGAGTTGTGACAGAAGCTGACGGGTCTAAAGACCCGCCACTACAGCAGGCCGGGCTGAAGCCCGGCGGCTACAGGCGAATCTGAGAGGGCACTTTGATCGTAGGGATGGGGGTGGACATTGCGGAGGTGGGACGGATTCAGGGGGCGATTGAGCGGCATGGGGAGGTGTTTCTAAGGCGAATTTATACGGCGCGGGAGAGAGCGTATTGCGAGCAGTTCAAGAACAAGTATGAGCGGTATGCGGGACGGTTTGCGGCGAAGGAAGCAGCGATGAAGGCGCTGGGGACAGGTTGGCGGCGCGGAGTGCGGTGGGTGGATCTGGAAGTGGTGCGGGAATTGAGCGGGCGGCCGACGCTGGCGCTGGCGGGTGAGGCGGGGAAAATTGCGGCGGAATTGGGAGTGAGGAATATCGCGTTGAGCATTACGCATACGGAGAGTCAGGCGCTGGCGCAGGTGATTTTTGAGAGTTGAAGGTTAAGAGTTGAAAGTTGAAAGAGAAGGCGAAGAGCTTTAACACAGAGGGCACAGAGAGGGGAGCACCGAGAACACAGAGAGGAAAAACGAAACTTAACGCAGAGACGCAGAGAACGCAGAGTTACCGCAGAGAAAGAATTCAGAATCACCCACAAGGCAGTTCGCTACTTCTCCTGAACCACAAAAATTGAGCCACAGGTTGGCGGGAAAAATTCCGCGAACGCGGACGTTCAGATAATTGCTGGAGAGGGCGGGTGTGGTGTCGCCGGCAGGAAGTTCGGATGAATTGTCGCGACGGAGGGTGAGGACGCGGAGGGTGCGGCCGATCTGGGATTGGCGGAAGGCGGCGGCTTTGAGTTCGCTGAGGGCGCGCAGTTCGCGGGCTCGGCGCTTGATGATGGCGCCGGGGACTTCGTTCGAAAGGGCGGCGGCTTTGGTGCCGGGGCGTTTGGAAAAGGAAAAGACGTGGAGATAGGTGAAGGGCAGGCGCTCGATGAAGGCGAGTGTGGCGGCATGTTCGGCTTCGGACTCGCCGGGGAAGCCGGTGATGACGTCGGCGCCGATGGCGGCGTGGGGAAGTCGCTCGCGGATGAGCTCGACGCGGCGGGCGTAGTGCTCGGCGCGGTACCAGCGGTGCATGGCGGCGAGGATGCGGTCGGAGCCGGACTGCAACGGCATGTGGAAGTGCTGGGCGATGCGATGGGTGGAGGCGAAGAGTTCGACGAGATCCTGGGTGACGTCGAGCGGCTCGATGGAGCTGATGCGGAGACGTTCGATGGAGGTTTCATCGAGGATGCGGCGGAGGAGAGTTTCGAATTCGACGCGGGGCGAGAGGTCGCGGCCGTAGGTGCCGAGGTTGATGCCGCTGAGGACGATTTCGCGGAAGCTGGATTCGCTGAGGCGCTGAATTTCTTGAAGGACCATTTCGGGCGGGAGGCTACGGCTTTTTCCGCGAACGAAAGGGATGACGCAATAGGAACAGCGGGAATCGCAGCCGTCCTGAATCTTCAGGGTGGGGCGGGTGTGGTTCCCTTCCCCGCCGAGGACGGGGGCAGAGAGCAGAACATTTTGTTCAAAAATATCGCCGGTCAGGATTTTTGCAGGCGCGCGCAAGAGGGACATGGGGTCCGCTTCCAGAGTGGCGGCTGGGAAAAAGCCATCTGATGCAGAAGTTGACGGATGACATGAAAGGGTGTGTAAGAGATCGGGGATTTGAGGCTTGTGGGAATTGCCGACAACCCACGAGACACCGGGGAGCGCGGCGAGCTCTTCGGGGGCGCGCTGGGCGTAGCAGCCGGTGACGATGACACGGGCGGCGGGGTTTGCGGCGTGGAGCTTTCGAATGGCTTCGCGAGCCTGGGCGTCGGCGGAGGCGGTGACTGTGCAGGTGTTCACGACGACGAAGTCAGCGGACGCAGATTCGGATGCGGCGGTGCAACCGCGATCGAGCAATTGGCGCTCGATTGCGGCGCCGTCGGCTTGCGTGGCGCGGCAGCCGAATTGTTGGATATAAAAGGTCGCCATTGTTTCAAAACCTAGCAAAACAAGAATTCAACACAGAGATCACAGAGCGGAATAATCCGAACCGCGATTCACTGCACGCTGCATTCGCAGGGCCATGATAACTGTTCAAGGAGTCCGAAGAAAGGTGTGGACTCTGCCGGGTACTGCGCCTTTACTCGTTGCGGGCTGCACCGTTACAATCTCTCGACTCCGATGGCCCGCCAACGACACAATCCGGCTGCGCTGGACAACCCAAGAATTTCAATCGTTATTCCTGTGTACAACGAAAAAAACACGATTGACGAAATCCTGCGGCGCGTGGTGGACACGGAGATACGCAAAGAAGTGATTATCGTGGATGATTGCTCGACCGACGGAACGCGGCAAATCCTGGAAAACATGGCGGCGCGGCAGGCGAACGGGGAGGCCACTGCGCCCGCGCAGGACGGGAACGATGCGATCGAGCTGCGCGATTTGCGGTTTTTCTTCCAGGCACCGAACCAGGGAAAAGGAGCGGCGTTGCGGCGCGGATTTACGCAAGCAACGGGCGAAATTGTGCTGGTGCAGGACGCGGACCTGGAATACGACCCGCGCGATTATGCGGGATTGCTGGAACCGATCATCGATGGCCGCGCGGATGTGGTGTACGGTTCGAGGTTCCTGGGCGGGCCGCAGCGCGTGCACTACTTCTGGCATTACGTGGCGAACAGGGTCCTGACGCTACTCTCGGATATTTCCACGAACTTGAAACTGACGGACATGGAGACGTGCTACAAGGTGTTCCGCAAAGAAGTGCTGAAAGGAATCGAGATCAAGTCCAACCGGTTCGGATTCGAACCGGAGATTACGGCAAAGATCGCCAAGCACAGGTGGCGCATCTACGAAGTGCCAATCAGTTATGCGGGGCGCACGTACGAAGAAGGAAAGAAGATTACTTGGAAAGACGGCGTGCAGGCATTGTGGTGCATCGTGCGGTATAAATTCGGCGACTAAACGTGGGCAGTGGCGTTGTCTGCGTAGCCGTGGGGGTGTTTTTGCTTCCACGCCCAGGCGGACTGAATAATTTCATCGAGCGAAGAATGGGAGGCCTCCCAGCCGAGGGCTTTCTTGAGTTTTTCCTTGCTGGCTATCAGAACGGCGGGATCGCCGGGGCGGCGTGGGCCGAGCTTGCGGAGAATCTTGCGGCCGGTGATGCGCTCGGCGACGTCAATCACTTCGAGAATGGAATAGCCGCGGCTGTTGCCGACGTTGAAGGCTTCGCCGGAAACGCGATCGATGGCTTCGAGCGCGCGGACGTGGGAATCGGCAATGTCGAGGACGTGGATGTAATCGCGGACGCAAGTGCCGTCCGGGGTGGGATAGTCCGTGCCGAAAACATCGACGTGAGGCAGATCGCCGGCGGCGGCATCCAGGACGCGGGGGATGAGATGCGTCTCGATGCGATGATTCTCGCCGAGCTCCTTCGAGGCGCCGGCAGCATTGAAATAGCGGAGCACGGCGTATTGCAGGCCGGTATAGGCGCGATAGTCCGCGAGAATCTGTTCGAACACCAGCTTGGATTTGCCGTAAGGATTGATGGGAGCTTTGCGATGGTCCTCGGGAATGGGGACGATTTCAGGTTCGCCGTAGGTGGCGGCGGTGGAAGAAAAGACGAATTTCTTCACGCCGTGGCGGGTAACGGCGTCCAGCAGGTTCACGCCGCCGGCTACGTTGGTAGCGTAGAAGATGCTGGGTTCGCTGACGGACTTGGCGACCAGAGCTTCGGCGGCGAAGTGCATCACGGCGTCAATCTTGTGCTGGGAGAAGACGTTGTCGAGCTGAGGACGATTCGCGAGGTCCACCTGGAGAAAGGTTGCGCCCGGAGGCACGGCGGGGCGATGGCCTTCGACGAGGCTGTCCATGGCGATGACGCGCATACCGCGCTCGAGCAGGACCTCGGCGCAGATGCTGCCGACGTATCCCGCCGCTCCAGTAACAAGAATATTCATCGGTAGGTTCTCCAGGAGTTGGCCCGGCCAAGGGCCGGTCGCGCTCAAGACCGCGGACGATGACGACAAGATGCGTGCCCAAGTATTGGACACCAAACCTGCAATTTCGGCAAAGATTAAACTTGGGACAAACGGCGCTGGAAGGTGAGAAGGATCAGATCGGCGCGGCGGCGAACGCCGAATTTGTTGAGCAGGTTAGAAACGTGGAACTTCACGGTGCGTTCGGCAATGTTGAGCTTGCTGGCGATTTCCTTGTTCGAAAGATTCTCGAGGAGCGAATCGAGAACCTCCTGCTCGCGGCGGCTGAGATTCGTGACGGAATCAGTCTTCAAGCGGCGGCCCTGGCTGGTCAGGATGGAATCCACGAAACCGGAGAGGAGCTGGCGCGGGACCCAGAAACCTCCGTTGGCGACCAAGGGCAGCGCGCGAATCAATTGCTCGCGGGCTTCGACGTAAGTGAGCAGACCCTTCACACCGAGACGGAGGAGCGAAAAACTGTTGGCATCGTTGTGCTGCTCGCCGACGACGATCAGGCGCGCTTCGGGATGGCGTTCGAGAATATTGGCCAAGAGAGCGCCAGTGGCGGGCTTGGCGGCGTGGGCATCGATGACGTAAACCTGAGCGCGAGGCGGCTCTAGATTTCGGAGATCGGGCGCCAGGGTAGATTCCAACTGCTTAACGACAACCTTGTATTGGGCTTTGGCCAAAATGCGCTCGAACTCGCTCAGCACCAGGGGGTGCGGCGAGAGGACGCAAACGGTCAATTTGGAAGCACCACGTTTCGTAGCCATTCTTTGCCAGCGTAGAGAAAACTGGCCAAAGGGGCAAGTCCCTTTGATGGGCCTGTACTCGAATTGTTACTGACACCTACGACGCTTTTGCCCGGGGTACCACCTTCAGGAGAATCTCGACAATACGCTTGGCGGCCTGGCCATCCCAGAGAGGCGGGATGCGGCCGGTCTTGCCTTTGCCAGCCAAGGTGTCGCGGGCGGCGGCGACGATTTTGGCGGGATCCGTGCCAACGAGAAGGTTTGTGCCTTCGGAGATGGTGATGGGTCGTTCAGTGTTTTCTCGAAGAGTGAGGCAGGGGACGCCTAAAGCGGTGGTCTCCTCCTGGATGCCGCCGGAGTCAGTGAGGACGAGGGTGGATTTGCTCATAAGACAGAGAAAATCGAGATAGCCCACCGGCGGGATGAGACGCAGTTGCGCGTGATGACGAATGCCGCCCTCGGTCAGGCGCTGCTGGGTGCGAGGATGGACGGGAAAAATGACGGGCATCTCCGCAGCGACGGCGTCGATGGCCCCCAGGAGGTGGCCGAGCTTTTCTGTGGAGTCGACGTTCGAGGGACGATGCAAGGTCAAAACGCCGAAGCGGCGCCAGCCGGTGCCGTTTTTCAGACCGAGCTCGTCTCCAATTTTGGATTGCTGGGCGACGGGCAGGAAATGGCGCAACGAATCGATCATTACGTTGCCGACCAGGAAAACGCTTTCGCGGGAGCGGCCTTCCTGCAGAAGATGCTTCACGCCGTCTTCTTCGGTGACGAAAAGATAGTCGGCAATGGCGTCGGTGAGGACACGGTTGATCTCTTCGGGCATGGTACGGTCAAAACTGCGGAGGCCCGCTTCGACGTGAGCGACACGAATGCCGAGCTTCACGGCGGCGAGCGAAACCGCGATAGTGGAATTGACGTCGCCGACGACGAGGACGAGGTCGGGCTTGTGGTCCAAAAGAACGGGCTCGATGCGTTTCAGGATTTCGGCGGTTTGCGAGGCGTGGGAGCCCGAGCCGACTTCGAGGTTCACGTGGGGCGCGGGTATGCCCATCTGGCGGAAGAAAATGTCGGAGAGCTTATCGTCGTAGTGCTGACCGGTGTGGACGAGGATGGGCTCGATCTCCGGATGGCGCTGCATCTCATGCATGAGCGGAGCGATTTTCGGGAGGTTGGGGCGGGCACCGACGATATTCAGGATTTTCAGGCGTTGGCTCATGGGATATTCCAAGATCGGCTTCGAAACGAAGTATAGCACCGGGGTATTGGGCATTCCGCAGGACCTAATTGCAGTTCGCGCGAGAAAAGTACTGGTTCAATGCTGGGAAGTTCGCTTCCCGGAGAAAACCCCGTAAGATAGAGGGGTTAGCAAAAGTCGGCTATTACTGCCACTTTCCGCTTTTCACCAGGGAACCCCAAAAGGAGCATTGCCTTCCAGCGGATGCGTGATCTGAACGAATCGGCCAAAGCGTTGCGGGAGCTGCTCTCGCAGCGAATCCTCGTGCTCGACGGCGCGATGGGGACGATGCTGCAACAGCGGGAGCTGAGTGCGGCGGACTTTGGCGGAGCTGCGCTCGAAGGTTGCAACGAAAACCTGGTTCGAACGCGGCCGGACTTGGTGCTGGATATTCACCGAAAATATTTTGAGGCGGGATCGGACATCGTCGAAACCAATTCGTTCAACGGAACGAAGAGCGATCTCATTGACTACGGCATTGCCGATCAGTCCTATGAGCTGATGTTTAAGGCCGCGCAACTCGCACGGCAAGCCGCAGACGAGTTCTCGACCGCAGCAAAACCAAGGTTTGTGGCCGGCGCGATGGGGCCAACGCGCAAGGCAATAACCGTTACGGGCGGCATCAGCTTCGAACACCTGCGGCAGGACTACTACGATCTGGCGAAGCCGCTGATTGAAGGTGGCGCAGATCTTCTAATCATTGAAACCTGCCAGGACACACGGAACATTAAGGCAGCGATTCTCGCCATTAAGAAGCTATCAAGGGAAATCGGTGTTGAGATTCCATTCATCGTTTCCGTGACGATCGAGTCCATGGGCGCCATGCTCGCCGGCCAGACAATTGAGGCAATGTGGGCTTCACTCCGGCATGCGAAGCCGCTGGCGTTTGGTATGAACTGTGCCACTGGGCCAGAGTTCATGACGGACCACATCCGAACTTTGAGCCAGGTCACGAGCGAATACGTTTCCTGCTATCCCAACGCAGGGCTGCCAAACCCAGAAGATGGCAAGTACCACGAAACTCCAACAACACTCGCGGCACAACTTGAAAGATTCATAGGTAACGGGTGGCTAAATATAGTTGGTGGATGCTGCGGAACGACGGAAAAGCACATTCGGGCGATCGCGCAGATGGTGGAAGGCAAGAAGCCGAGGGTGCGACCGGCGGAAGCGCATCGCGCGGTGTATTCGGGGATCGAGACGATCGAAGCGGAAGAGAGCACGCGGCCGCTGCTGGTGGGAGAGCGGACGAACGTGATCGGATCGCGGCTGTTCAAGAATCTGGTGGCCGAGGAAAAGTGGGAAGAAGCGAGCGAGATTGCGCGACGACAAGTGCGTGGCGGGGCGCATATCGTGGACGTGTGCCTGCAGAGCACGGAGCGCGACGAGAAGCAGGATATTCCGCCGTTTTATGAAAAGCTGATCCGCAAGGTGAAGGCGCCGGTGATGATAGACACGACCGATCCATCGGCGATCGAGCTGGCGCTGACGTATTGCCAGGGCAAGGCGATTCTCAATTCCATCAATCTGGAAGATGGCGAAGAGAAATTCGAACGGGTGGTGCCGATCGCGCATGAGTACGGTGCAGCGGTGGTCGTGGGTTGCATTGACGAGGACAAACTACAGGCGCAGGCATTTACACGGGAACGGAAGCGCGAAATTGCGCAGCGGTCTTACAAACTGCTGACGGAGAAATACGGACTGGCTCCCGAGGATATTATTTTCGATCCGCTGGTATTTCCATGCGCGACGGGCGATGAAAACTACATCGGCGGCGCGGTGGAGACGATAGAGGGAATCCGGCTCATTAAACAGGCCTTGCCGGATGCGCGGACCATCCTGGGGATTTCCAACGTGTCGTTTGGATTGCCGGCAGGGGCGCGCGAGGTGGTGAACTCAGTTTTTCTGTATTACTGCACGAAGGCAGGGCTGGACCTGGCGATCGTGAATACAGAAAAACTCGAGCGCTTTGCGTCCATTCCGTCACATGAGCGAGAGCTGGCGGAGAATCTGCTTTTTTCGCATCCGCCGAAGGAAGTCCCGGAGAACTATTCGAACACTGCGCTGCTGCGGAATGTTCCGGCGGACTGGCGCCAACAAGCAAAAGAGCAGCGTGCGGCAGTCAATCAATTTCATATCGCGGCGATCACGGAACATTTTCGAACCGCAAAAAAGAAAGATAAAGCACGTGCGGCGGACCTGCCGCTGGACGAGCGGCTGGCGAACTACATCATCGAGGGCACGCGAGATGGACTGGTTGTTGATCTGGAGCGCAAACGCGCGGAAGGAACGCCGCCGCTGGATATCGTAAATGGGCCACTGATGGCGGGGATGGCGGAAGTCGGACGGCTGTTCAATGCGAACGAATTAATCGTGGCCGAAGTGCTGCAATCGGCGGAAGCCATGAAGGCGGCGGTGAGCCATCTGGAACAGTTCATGGAGAAAGCGGATACGGCGAAGCGCGGCAAAGTGGTGCTGGCGACGGTGAAGGGCGACGTGCATGACATTGGGAAAAATCTCGTCGAAATTATTTTGAAGAACAACGGGTATGACGTTGTGAACCTGGGCATCAAGGTGCCGCCGGAGGATTTAATCAAGGCGTACCAGGAACACCATCCGGATGCGATTGGACTTTCCGGGCTGCTGGTAAAGAGCGCGCAGCAGATGGTGATCACGGCGAGCGACTTGAAGGATGCGGGCATCAAGATCCCATTGCTGGTGGGCGGGGCGGCACTTTCCGCGAAGTTCACACAGACGAAAATAGCGCCGAGCTACGGCAAGGCGGTGTGCTACGCGAAGGACGCGATGACCGGGCTGCGGTTGATGAATGAATTGATGGACCCGGCGACACGGGAAACTGTGGTCCAGGCGCACACGGCTTCGGGAAACGGATTTGGAGTAACGACGACGGTGAGCGTAACGGAAATTCCGAAGGTGAGACGCTCGCCGCGCGTTCGAACGGACCTGCCGATTCCCCGCGTGGCGACGCTGGAACGCAAAGTGCGGCTGGTGCCGGATTTACGAGAGGTTTGGAGTTACATCAATCCTTTCATGCTGTATGGCCGGCACATGGGATTCCGCGGCGACTTTGAGAAACGACTTGAGGAGCGCGACCCGAAGGCCGTCGAACTGTTTGCGAGCATGGAGGAAGTGAAGAAGGAAGCTGCGGAATTCATGAAGATTCGCGCGGTGTGGCAATTCTTCGAGGCAGAGGCGGCGGGGGAGTCCCTGCATCTCTTCGCGCCGGGCGGCGAGCAAGCGTTGCACACGTTTCGATTTCCGAGGCAGAGGCAGGGTGATTATTTGTGTCTGAGCGACTACGTCTTGCCGAAACAGAACAGCCAACGCGATCACGTGGCGCTTTTTGTAGTGACAGCCGGAGAAGGAGTACGCGATCGCGCGGAGAAGGCGAAGAACGACGGCTACTACTTCAAATCGCATGGGTTGCAGGCGCTGGCGATTGAGGCAGCGGAAGGTTGCGCGGAATGGCTGCACCGGCGCATCCGAGAGGATTGGGGCTTCCCTGACCCGCCAGAGATGACCATGGCCCAGAGATTTACATCGCGCTACCGCGGGAAGCGCTACAGCTTTGGGTATCCGGCGTGTCCGAATTTGGAAGATCAGGCGGGGCTCTGGAAACTGTTGCGACCGGAAGAAATTGGCGTGGAACTGACCGAGGGAATGATGATGGATCCTGAGGCTAGTGTCAGCGCTCTGGTATTCCATCATCCGGATTGCACGTACTTTTCCGTGGGGGACGCTGGCGAGAACTGAGCGCGATTACAGGCGCCAGAACGGCGGCGAAGAACTCCCGGCGCTCTCCAGGATTCGGGCGGGGCAAGTCGATGCCGCTCATCTTTCTATCTGCCAGAGAATTCCACCCAATCATTTTGCCAGCAGTCACGGCGTGCGTTGCGACTAACAGCTATTCAAGGTTTGCGCTCCAGCTGCTGCGTGACATAGTTTAATCGTGTGTTAATCACGATAAACTCATCCTGTAGCGCGTCACTTAGGGCAAGAAGAGCGTTGCTTATGTTCCAGAGTGGTATGTTTTCCGGTTTTACCTCTCCGGAAGCACCGTTCAGAAGCTCTATGTTTTTCCCAAGATAAGCAGCTACAGTTTCATAGTGAGCAGATCCCATGTTTCCTCTCCCGTTGATTCTCTCAATTCTGCGGACTTTTCTCCCAACTTGATTGAGGCCATTTTGGCTCCGGCTTGACTTTCATAAGCTGTGCTTTTGATTCTTCAAAGTCTAATGACAAAGGCACGGTTCGCGCCTTTTTCGATGTCATCCCGATAATTTTGCCATCTTGCTTATCTCTGTTTTCGACCGTTGACATCCGCACATTTCGACAAGGTCATCTAAACTCTGAATCGCATCGCGTTTCCGGGATCCCCGACTAAGTGTATTCGTGCAGCAGCTCCAAGCGCAAGAAGTTGCTCGCGGCGCTCTTGCCCCGTGTAAATGAATCGCTTCATAATCGTTTCCCGCCGACTGCCACACGTTACTCAGCGACGATTCTGTCTTGGTATAGAGAGATTCTTTGCCGGTTTGGGTGGCTGAACGAACTTGCGAACGCCTTCAGCGGGCGTCTTTCCCTTGATCGCAAGATGCGGTCGATCATCGATCTAACGCAGACCCTCAAGCCCCGTGAGCGTATCTCTCGCGGTGATACTTGTAATGGGCAAATCGGATTTTCAGCCTGGCCCGCTCGGCTCTGCTAACTGGGCAAAAATTCCATTCCGTGAAGATCTATAACTGATTCAATCTAAGCGCCCGTCGAAGGGGTATCATCGGGAGCGAGACCGAGCGCCCACGTCGAGACGGCACAGCAAGAGACCTGTGGATTAAGCCCTGTAGGAGAACCAATGAGCAACGCTGATGGTGCAATTCACTATGGAGTGGTGCCGACCGAGACAGCAAAGAGGATGCCTGGACTGGAACTGTTAACGGCAATCATGGATGGCACAATGCCTGCACCTCCTATTCAGCAGACATTGGACTTCCGGCTAGTCAAAGTGGAGCGAGGATATACCGCTTTCGCCGGCATTCCGAAGTTTGGGTACTACAATCCGCTAGGTTCAATTCATGGCGGATATACCGCAGCCCTGCTCGATTCGTGCATGGCATGTGCAGTGCACTCCACGCTTGAGGCAGGATACAGCTACACCACGCTAGAGGTTAAGATCAACTACATAAGACCAGTAACCTCGGAAACTGGCGAGATGCGGGCGGAAGGAAAAGTAATTCATTCGGGAAAGCGGATCGCCACCGCCGAGGGACGGCTATTTGATTCAGCAGGGAAGCTGTACGCGCACGGAACTACAACTTGCCTCATTTTGAGCCTCTAGACCCTCACCGCAAGCACTAGTTGCTCTGTAAATCGGGCAATCACTTGCGGCAGGCCCGTTGTGAGCATCTGACAACCTATGCCAACAGCTCGTGGCCGTACATTTTTGGCTTCGTATTCGTTGGGTTTGCACGGTAAGAAGGCAGGTGGCGGAGAACGATGGCCTTGAGGTAGTAAATTGCCACTTGGTGGAAGTAAATCGGGATTTCCGAACTGCTCCAAAAACATAGGTTCAGGGCTCGAAAGTATTTCTAATATATTGATAATACAGACTTTATATGCAATTTGAAGGAGCAAAATTGCGTCTTTACCTTGGTATGAAACCTGCTCACTCTAGCTGTGAAAGATCATGACCATAATGGCGACTCAGACCTTCGAGCAATTGGCAGGCGCCGGATTCGTGTGTGGGCAGGCAGCGACAGTGCAGTCCCTGAATGTGATGGTCGGGGAGATCGCCAAGACGGATATTCCCGTTCTTCTGATGGGGGAAAGCGGAACCGGCAAAGAGGTCTATGCACGGTTGATCCACCAGCTATCTGGACTGAGTGAAGCACCACTTAAAAAGGTGAGTTGCGCGGCGCTGGACGCGGAGCGGCTGTTGGCAGAGGTGCGGGAGGAGTTTCATTCGGGTGAAGCCGCAGGGCGAACTGTATATTTGGATGGTGTACACGAACTGGATATCGTCTGCCAACGGGTATTGCTTTCATTGCTCTCGGAAGGGGAACCAAAAGGCCGTGGCGGAAAAACAGTCTCGCGATTCATCTCCTCGACATCGCGCAACCTCGAAAAGGAAATCGAAGCAGGACGTTTTCGCCGGGAACTGTATTTCAGAATAAACGGTGTGATGCTGCGTTTGCCACCGCTCCGTGAACGGAAAGAAGACATTCCAGCATTGCTAGAGTACTTTTTCCTCAAACATTCAAATGAATTGAAGAGAAACGCTCCTGAATTGGACAACGAAGCACGGGAACTACTAGTTTCTTACGACTGGCCCGGGAATATTAGAGAGTTAGAAAACATTACGAAAAAGATCGTTGCTGTCGGGGATACTGCAAGGGCTCTCGGCGATCTATGCTTGGCCCGAGTAAGTTTGCGAGTAAACGGTGAGAGTGCGCGCGGATCGTCGCTAAAGGTAGCCTCCCGGGCAGCCGCCCGGCGGGCGGAACGCGAACTAATTTTAAGGGCGCTGGAACAAACACATTGGAACCGAAAACAAGCGGCGCGGGAGTTACAGATCAGCTATAAGTCGCTGCTTTATAAGATTAAGCAGATCGGCGTAGAAGTATCCAATTCCGAGGAGCTGTAAGGAGAAGCCGTGATGAATCGTTCCACTTGTCTTCTCATGGCGGCGTGGTCGCTCTTGTTTTTTGGGAGTCGGCAAGAGGCGCAAAGCCAATCTGCAGCGGTTACGGCGACAGAAGCGTCAAAGGTGGCAGTTAACGATGCGGAATACAAGATTGGTCCACAAGACATTCTGCGCGTCGACGTTTGGAAAGAGCCAGAGATTTCACGCACGGTTCCCGTCCGTCCCGATGGAAGAATTTCTTTGCCGCTGTTGAATGATGTGCAGGCAGCCGGTCTAACGCCGATGCAACTTGCCGCAGTTGTTGCGGAGGGATTCAAGAAGTACATCACGAGCCCGCAAGTGACGGTGAGTGTGACGGAGATCAACAGCAGGCGTGTTTACGTGACCGGAGAAGTTACGCGAGCAGGAGCTTTTCCTTTGCTGCCTAATATGACGGTTTTGCAGGCGCTATCGAGTTCCGGAGGATTCACGCAATTCGCCAGGGTGAAAAACATCTATGTACTACGACTCGAAGAAGGAAAACAGGTCAAGCATCCTTTCAATTATAAAGACGTCGTGTCCGGCAAGAGACCGGAGCAGAATATTCAGTTGCAACCTGGCGACGTAATCGTAGTGCCATAAAGGACTGGATTCTCATGGGACATTCCTTGAAATTTTGGGCCGCACCAATCATTGCAATGGTCTTGCTTGCCGGGAGTGTGCGGACGGTGGCGCAGGAAGACACTTCAAAGCCCAAGCCTGCAGCTCGCGCGTACCCGCCCCTCCTCGCGGGCATCGGCGATCAAGATCCGAACAGCGAAGCGCAATCACCAACCAGCTTGATCCCAGATGCCCGCCCGCTAACTGGAGTGCAAATTCCCACGCTCGGTTCGCAAGAGATACGGCACAGTTATTGGGTACCTGGATTCCAGTACGGCAATTTAGTGCGGTCAAGCACCCTCGGCCAGCCGATGGTTTCCGACTGGAACACGACGAGTTATGTGTTAGGGAATTTGAGCCTCCTGGAGGCCTGGAATCACTCACAACTCGCTGTGAACTACTCGGGCGGCGGCAGCCTTTCCTCCGACAAATCGCAAGGTAACGACGCCTATCATCAACTTGGAATCGTCCAGGCTTTCGATTGGGAGAGATGGCAGTTAGTCTTCATTGATCAGTTTACTTATCTTCCAGAATCCCAATTCGGCTTTGGAGCCTCAACCAGTCTAGCTACTCCTGGGATCGGAGGACCACTGGGGCCTTCACTTCCCGATCTGCAACCTAACTATCAACCCAGTCAAAGCATCTTTACTTCTTTAGGGCCGCGTTACAGCAACTCTATCACCGCACAAATTGCTTACGCAGTCAGCC
>JBARRT010000068.1:0-4373 GCA_049644365.1 Candidatus Acidiferrum sp.
TTCGAAGGGCTCATCGAGAAACAAAATGCGCGGCCCGTGGATGACGGCGGCAGCGAGCGCTAATTTTTTCTGCATGCCATGCGAGTAGTCCGCGACCATAGTCTTGGGCCGGTCGGCAAGCTGCATGAAATCCAGCAACTCCTCAGAGCGCCGCTGCGTCGTTGCTCGGTCCAAGCCGTACATGCGGCCGACGAAGTGCAAATACTCGGTCCCCGTCAATCGCTCAAAAAGGCCCATTCCTTCCGGTACCACGCCGATCTGCCGTTTGACTTCGACCGGGTTCACGGCAAAATCCAAGCCTAAAAGCTGCATGCTCCCAGAGGTGGGAGCCAGCAAACCCGTCAGCATCTTGATGGTCGTGGATTTTCCGGCGCCATTCGGTCCGAGAAAACCAAAAAACTGTCCGGCAGCAACCTGGAGATCGATGGCCTCGACAGCCGTGAGATTCCCGAAGGTCCGCGTCAGTTTGTGGGTCTGAATGGCTATCTCCGGCATCACAACTCCCTGTCCGACCTCGAAATCAGAAGCAAAACTCTAACACGAGTCTTGCGACGCTTCGGGGAGCACATCCTTTGAAAGCCGGGAATCGAGAATCTGTCAGGTGGGCTTGGCTGGCTCCGCCGAAGTGCTGGTGAGTTGCAGATCTTTGGCGGGGAAGGCCGCCAGAACTGCGGGCAGTTCCACGCGGAAAACTGCGCCGCCTTCCTGACGGTTGTAACAGAAGATCTTTCCGGCGTGTTCCTGGATGATGCCGAAGCAGATGCTGAGACCCAGCCCCGTGCCTTTGCCGACAGGCTTCGTCGTATAGAAAGGATCGAAGACGCGATGCGGCTCCTTGATGCCGGGGCCGCTGTCGGAAAACAGAACCACGACGTTGGAGCGGTCTCGGATGGTTTTGACGGTAAGGACGCCGCCATTGGCCGCTTCCATGGCATCCAGAGCATTACTGATGATGTTGAAAAAAACCTGCATCAATTGATTGCCATCGCCGCGTACGCCGGGGAGAACGGATTCGAGCTGCAATTCCACTCGCGTGGTGGTGGAGCGCAAATCGAGAGCGCGGAGCTGCACCGCATTGTTCACAACCGTGTTGATGTCCAGGAGCGTGCGCTCGGGCGGAACCTGCCGCGCAAAGCTCAGGAGATTGCCAACCAGAGTCTTTGTACGGCGCGCCTGGTCGCGTATTTTTGCGGCGGTCGCACGGGCCTTTTCCGGAATTGTCGGGTCGTCGGCGAGCAAATCGGAAAACCCAAGGATCGCTGCCAATGGATTGTTGATCTCGTGGGCCGCGCCCGCGGCAAGCTGGCCAAGAGAAACCAGTTTTTCCGATTGCACGAACTGCGCCTGCAGCCGTTTCAGATTCTCGACGGATTGTTGCGATTGAGCAAGAAGCCGCGAGCGGTCGCGGTCGGCCATTCGCGTCCGCAGGAAGACAACTAAAGCGAGGGGAAGGGCGGCAACGAGTGTGGTCATCAGACGGAAATCGCGCACCTCAGGTGTGTCATGGCCATACCGCAAGGTGTAGATCGCAAAAAAGGGGAGAGATATGACGGCGGCCATCGCCAGCCACGAAGCCCAGACGCTTCTTTCCTCGCCACTGGAGTCCGATTCGGATTCGTAAAAATCGCCAGTCGGAGTGTCGAGCTTGTCTCGAAGCTGATAGGCGATCACTCCCGCCAGCGCGAACCACAGGAAGGAGGAAATCAAAGGAATATCGTAAAGACTTCCCGTGTAATATTCTTTCACATCCGAGGCCACGTCGAGCGCCAGCGAAGCAAGCATGTACAGCGTAACGGCTCCGAAGAGGTTGGCGTAAACCGTCCGCCAGGCGCCGCGCGTCCGCAGCGCGAGAATGCCGAATCCCACGACGACGACCATGTTTTGGATATTTGTAACGACGTTGTAATTGTGGTTGTACTGTCCCAGCGACGGCGTCGCATACATCCAGGGCAGCACGCTGAAGATATAGAAAAACGTCCACCACATTAACAGCAGCACAAAATCCAGATACCCAAAGCGGAATCGATTCTCTCCACCCCTGCGATGCGGAAACAACGCGAGCGACGCCATGAGCGGGATGCCCCGCAGGAAGAACACGACGTCGCCCGGATATAGGTCGGGGAGCGGCCTATGTTGATAGACTTCGTAGTAGGTCCACTGGAACAACCCGAACATCCAGAGTGTGCAGCTCAGGGCAATGAGCATCCAGAAGAGGTTTCTTCGCCAGTGAGGCGTTCCTGCGTTCAGCAACAAGCCTGCGTTCGCTAGCAGCGGCACGACACACTGCACCAGGTTGCCAAATGTCAAAAGCGTTTCCGCGCCGCGGGGAAGGGACAGTGAGACTGCCGTATAGACGATGAGGATGAGCAACCAAATCCCCAACATCCAGACGATTCTGCGCGAAGAAGACATACGATACGTCTTTCCAGTGTAGGCGTGCAGAGGAGGGCAGGAGCGGACAATCACACCGGACTTGCCCAATGATAAACGAAGATCAGTCCGCTATTTCGCGCAACAAAGGCAGCCCACCTCTGAAGGTCTGGCGGAGGAGGAGGGATTCGAACCCCCGAGACCCTTTCGGGTCTAACGGTTTTCAAGGCGGGTGGTTGCGCCTCGGCTCGCGCCTAAACCATTGATAAGTATAGACCACATTCGGCGCGATCTGGACGGTTTGGGCACGGTTGGCAGGTTATTGGGATAAATTGGGATAAACGCATTATAAAAGGGCGCCCGCTTGGAGTAGGTTTTGATCGTTCGCATCTCTACCTACAACAAGGAGCGCCCTCATGAATGACGCCAAGTATATTGGGATGGATGTCCATCAGGCAACGATCTCGGTGGCCGTCCGGGATTCACGCGGGAATCTGGTGATGGAGGCCATTGTCGAAACGAAAGCGGAGACGATTCTCCAGTTTATTCGCGGCCTGCGCGGCAGTTTATACGTGACCTTTGAAGAAGGAACCTGGGCGGCCTGGTTGCACGATCTGCTCCAGCCTCACGTCGCCCGAGTGTTGGCCAGCGATCCGCGCAAGAATGCCCTGTTGAAAGCCGGGAACAAGAGTGACCGCATTGATGCACGCAAGCTGTCCGAGCTGTTGTATCTAAACAAGCTCAGCCCGGTGTACCACGGCGAACATGGTATCCGCACGCTGAAGGAACTGGCACGCAGCTACATCACGATAACTCGTGATTTGACGCGAGTGATGAGTCGGCTGAAGGCCATTTACCGAAGCTGGGGGATTCCTTGTGCCGGCCAGCAGGTGTACGCACCACGCTACCGTGCGGAATGGCTCGCAAAGATTTCTGAAGCCGGCGTACGCCGGCGTGCCGAACTCTACTACCAGCAGTTCGACGCCTTAGCGGCATTGCGCCAGGGGACGCGACGAGAACTATTAGCGGAAGCACGGAAACATCCGTCTCTGAGATTACTGCGGCAGATTCCTGCGATTGGCCCCATCCGCGCCGCTCTGTTGATCGCTCTGATACAGACGCCTAATCGCTTCCGCACCAAGCGGCAGCTGTGGGCTTACTGTGGATTGGCGCTGAGGACTTACACCAGCGGAGAATATCGCTTCGTCGGTGGTCAACTCAAACGCTCCAAGAAGGTCCTGGCCGTCCGCGGACTCAATATCAACCATAATCACGATTTGAAAAATATCTTCAAGGGTGCGGCCACCCGAGCCGCTGCCACCGATGGACCTTTTCAGGACTTCTACCAGGCTACCGTTGCCCGAGGAATGAAACCGCATCTGGTGCGGCTCACCTTGGCGCGCAAGATTGCGGCCATCACTTTGCTGGTTTGGAAGAAAGGAGTTCGTTTCGACGCAGAACATCTGAAACAACAAGCAGCTTGAGCGTCGGTTGAGAACCGTCCTTTGCTGGATTCATTTCTGGTGATGGCTTTTCGGTTCTTCTGACGCTTTGGTTCGAGGGTGAGTCTCCATTAGCGCGTTAGGCGGAGAGTGTGCTCCGAGCACCACGAGTCTCTTGATAAACTATAGGCCCCCTCGGATAACCAGAAAAAGCTATAGGCCTCGAGCCTCAGATAGAACCATGGTTGACAACGTTCAACCACGCAGCTTGTCTTGCTTCAGAATCCGAAAGCGCCGTCACGAAAACAGAATGGATCTACGAAGAGCGAATTCCCCAGAGCCTCTCAACATGACATGGGCTGGAGAGCGCAGCGAACAACATCGCTCCCTCCAGTCGCCGGGGTTGTTTTTTCTCTTGACTCTCCCCTTTATAGAACGGTGCTAATGGCCGCGGCGCTCAAAAGCTCTGGCGTCAACCTTTCGGCTCCGGGCTCCTGATTGAGAATGGCGAGCAAGGCGGAAGCGTCCAGCACCACCCTACTCATTTCGCGCGGCCTCGCG
>JBARRT010000069.1:0-4881 GCA_049644365.1 Candidatus Acidiferrum sp.
ACCACCCAAGAAGGTGGAATAGATCAGCGAGCCAGTGGTGTCTAACTTGGCTACGAAGGCGTCACTGGCGCCGCCCAATGCTGCTTGAAAGGGATTGTTCGGACTTTTAGTCTTAAAGTTCGCCGAATTGGTAAAACCCGTGAAGTAGGTATTCCCGGAAGCATCCACCGCGATGCCGTTACCTGATTCGTCTCCGCTACCACCCAAGAAGGTGGAATAGATCAACGAGCCAGTGGTGTCCAACTTAGCGACAAAGACGTCGCTGCCGCCGCCGCCGAATGCGGCCTGAAAGGGATTTTTCGTCGGAAAGTTCACTGAATTGGTGGAACCCGTGACGTAGGCATTCCCTGAAGCATCCACAGCGATGCCGTTACCGAAGTCGTTCATGGTGCCACCGAGGAAAGTCGAGTAGACCAGCGCCGAACCTGTCGGGTCCAACTTGGCTACGAAGGCGTCATTGGCGGCGCCCAATGCTGCCTGAAAGGCATTTTTCGTCGGAAAGTTCGCCGAATTGGTGAAGCCCGTGATGTAAGCATTTCCTGAAGCGTCCACGGCGATGGCATTGCCAAAGTCTCCGGCGCTTCCACCGAGGTAAGTGGAGTAACTCAACACCGGATCGATGATGAGCGGCCTGTTGGCGTCGTATGCGGCAACTTCAAAGCCGATCTCGCGCTTGCCGCGGAGCACGTAGCGCCCGGTCACTTCTTTACGGGTGCCGCTCACCTGCTGATAAACGATGGGCTTGTGCAGGCGAACCTCACCCCCGGTTGTGCGCAGCACCAAGCCGCCATCGGTGCCTGCTTCAAGCTTCTCGGAGCCCGCAATGGCAAGCCGGATGATCCTCGGGTCCGCACCCGGCGCGAGAACAAAATCGTACTCGAGTTGCTGCTGGTTGCCGTAATAAACCAAGTCCGCACCGGGATAGATTGCTTTGTATCTGACCTTCGCATAGGTGGGAATATCGGTCCGCCATTTTGCAGGATCGTTCCCAATAAAGTAGTTGCTCTTGCCCGGCAGTGGTTCCAAGCCCTCGACGACAGTGGCGACATTAGCCCCAACGAGCTTCATGCGCAGTGTACTGTGAGCGGTGTTCTTCCTCTCTTTGCGTTTTGCATTCTGAGTTTCGCCAAGCCCTTTGCGCTTGGAGGAGACCAGGGGACTTCCCAGTCCTACCGGTGGCTCTCCATAACCTAAGGGACGCTGCAGGGTCAACACTGCTTCTGTCGTGGTCAGATACAACGTGTATCCGCTGCCGCGCGAAATGAACTGCACGTGTGCGTCGGCCTGTCCACGATTAGCTTCAAAGCTCAGAGGAAGCTTGCCATACGCTGCTTCTATGTTGGCCCGCGACCCCTCGGGTTGCTCGAGCAGAGCTTGCCTGCTGCCAGCTTGGGCATTTGTGTTCCGGCCGACGTGCCAAGTCCCACTTGGCCCCCTGGCAGGCAGTCTACGGGTCGGCACGATGATTGCGCCGATCATCAGCAGAAGGAGAAAAAGTCCAGGCGACGCTCGCATCTTCATGAGATCCTCCCAAACAGAAAAGACCCATTCACGACGGGCGGCGCTTGCCGCGCCATGTCTGGCAGCTGATGTGTCCCTGAGTCCCTAGTGTCCGAGCCGCCTAATGATCGGTGGGTTTCCGCCGCGCTTACGCGAGGGTTTGGAGGAAATCAGTTTCACTACTGATTGTTTTCCCGCACTTGCGTACCCGCCTCACATCGGTTGGTAAAATTGGTTCCGGGCCGGAACTTGACCTTTTGGGAGAGTATGGTCGGCAGGCTGCCTTATGGAGCTGTCAATGTCAAGTGGAATCTCAAATCTATGACGTCCCGCATCTGGTAATAACTTCGCGTGCGTCAACGTCCCGGAAGCAATTCCTTCCGCGAAGTGGTGGGGCGATCCCGCTCTACAGTTTGCGTCAATGGCCGGGTTCAAGTGTGGCTTTGAGAGAAGTCTTACTGGACTTGAGGACTTCGAGAGTGCGGCGCCAATCGGCACGGCCAGGAAGCTTTAGCACTATGGAGTGGCTTCCGGCAGGAATCTTCAAAGTGGCTGGCGCGTTGCCGTGGAATTTATCGTCGACGAAAATTTCGGCGCCGTCAGGATCGGAGGAAATGGAAACTGTACCAACTCCATCGGGAGCGGGCAGCGAAGCCGGGGTTGATGGTTGGGGAGAGTTGCTGGTTTCGGTCAGCGCCGATTGAGTTGCAGCAGGAGCAGCAGGACGGGAGGCGGCAGCGACATTCGGATAGAAACGGCGAAGGACCTCGAGAAGGTCGGAGGAGCTGAGGGCGAAACCGATCCCATTGGCATTTTTCTTGACGAGCTTCAGCGTGTTGATGCCGATGACTTCCCCGCGCGTGTTGAGAAGCGGGCCGCCGCTGTTGCCGGGATTGATGGGAGCATCGGTCTGAATCCAGGTGCCCTGGCCGGCGTTCGGAAATTTTCCAACAGCGCTGACGATTCCCTTCGTGACGCTGAACAGCATGGCATCGCCGGGATTGCCGATGGCGAGCACACTCTCGCCCTGACGAACGCTGCCCGCGTCAGCGAGGGCAAGGTGCGGGAAATCAATTTGCGCGGATGGGCTTTCCACTTTGGCCAGTGCGATATCGAGCTCCGCATCAATGTAAACGACTTTGGCCTCGACTTGCTGCCCGCCGGAGAGCAGCGTAAGCAAGGATTCTTCGCCGCGAGCGACGTGAGCGTTGGTAACCAGTACGCCCGTGCCCGTAACGAAAAATCCCGTGCCGGATTTGTTCAATGCCTTCAGATAGACAACGGCGGGCTTGGTCTGGCGCACCAGCTCCTCGAGAGATAGTTCCGGCTGAACCCCGCCACTGGCATCGGAAACTCTTGCCACGATCTCCCCGGTGAAAGCTTCCGAGATGGGCTGCAGATCGACATGGAAATGATCCGTCTTGAAGAGCCAGTACTCGCCATGGCTGCGGCCATTCAGCGAAAGCCAATTCAACGGCCCTTCGGTGAGCGTAAGTTCCTTGGTGGCGTAGCCAGTGAGGCTGATGCGCGCAACCAGGGGGTGCTCGAGCCGCGCGCCAAAAGAAGTCTTTGTCTTGTGAAAGTAGCCGCCGGGGAAATTCTTTTCGCAGGGTGTGGTGCCAATGGCGACGCCATCCAGTTCCACAGTCGCACCGGACGGGTTGCTGGTGAATTGCAATTTATCAGCGTAGCCACGCGCGGGGCAGGCGAGCAGCAACAAGACAGCGCAGATTGATACTCCCGACCGGGATGCCATGAAAAGACCTCACCGGATGGACGATTCGCCGCATAACTTACCATAAAGTGACATAACCTTATAAATAAAAATATGAATGCGGGTCGAAAGTCCGCTGCTACAGTTTCTTCTTGTAACCGTCGCAAGAGAGAACGGGAAGCCGGGGATATTTCGGGAAGCGTGGATCGGAGTGAGAGAGTTCGCAGAGATAGAAGACGGAGCCGTGCGAAGATTCAATGCGCCGCGCGTGCAGGCAAGAGGCGCACAGGCCCGCGGCGGAGGGACGTGCCTCTTTTTCGGGCGGCTGTCGCACGCTGGCAGAATAGCGCAAGTGAAAGGCCAAGCGCCTTGTCAATGGCTCAATGCAGCATCTCTCCCCAAGCCGGTAATGGCCGATTCACGCGAATCAAGGATGTTGTGACTGCCGAAACCGATGGCCGGGATGTAGTTGACATGCAAACAGATTAAGCGTAGTTTCATCAGAAGGTTCACTATAGTTAATAAAATTCAGATTCGCCTGCGGCGGCACGATGCTGCTGTTGCGGTCGCCGAAAGGGTCGCAAGAAACGCGGATGTAGCGTCCACACGTAGTCGCTTCTCCAGCGGAGACAAATTGAGAGTATTCACCAGACGATCTTGCGCCCTCGCCTTCTTCTTGCTCGCGGGTCTCACGCAGTCCGCACCCCTTCACGCACAGGCGGCGCAAGTCGAACTCGTGGCCGTGCCGAATCGCCCTACGTTTGCGTCAACCGCAGAAACAGTGCAGCGCGGTGTTTTCGAGGTCGAATATGGATTTGAAGCCGCGAAGGGACATCAGAATATCAACGGTCTATTGAAATGGGGCGTTTTCAAAAACCTCGAGCTATGGTTTCTCAACAATCCGATTCAGCGGGACGCTGGCGTGGCCGGAATGGGTGATTCCGGCGCGGGATTCAAATTCGCAATGATTCCTCAGAAGAAGGCCATCCCAAAGGTTGCAGTGCTCTACGTGGCCACGCTTCCGACTGCCTCGGCCGGGCTCGGGGCCGGCGCATCCGGTCATTCCGTCCAAATGCTGTTCAGTAAGGACCTCGGGAAACACCACATTGACATAAACGAAGGCGTGCAATTCGTTGGGAGACCGGGCGCGAGCGGATATGACCGTAATTACTTCACCGCATTATCATATTTCCATCCGCTGACGGGGAAGTGGGGATATACGAGCGAGATTGCCGGTTTCAGCAGAACAAATGCCGCGACGCCCGCGACGATGACCCTCCTTCATGCCGCCACGTACAACGCGAGCCCCCGCTTGATTCTGGATGCTGGAGCCTATTTTGCAGTCTATGGAAACCTGCCGCGCGTCACATTTTTTGGCGGCGTGACTTATTCGATCGCGAATCTGTACCACCTGCGTTCCGGACACAAGCCCTCAAAAAATTAGCGCGTCCGGATAGCAGGAAACATCTCTTCGCCGGAAGCCTTAGTCCGATGGCGACGGGCTGGTCGGCGCCGGGGATGCAGCTGGTGCTTCCGGGACGACGGGTTTGGCGAAGCGCGTTTCGTCGATTTGCGCGTTGATCTCAATCTTCTCGGCGACCACCGTTTGCTTCAAGTCCGTCCCGGGACTGTCCGAGTCGATCATGAACGCATACTTCACGCCATTC
>JBARRT010000070.1:0-4868 GCA_049644365.1 Candidatus Acidiferrum sp.
ACAAAACGCGTGTGCTGCCGAATTTCCTAACGCTCGTCGATGATCCCACGATGAAAGACTTCCAGGGCAAGAGCGTCGTCGGCAATTACGCTGTGGACAGCGAAGGCGTGAAGTCACAAGCCGTCAACGTCATCGAAAACGGCATGCTGACGAATTATCTCGTCGGCCGCCAGCCCATCCGGGACTTTCTTACTTCGAACGGTCACGGCCGCGCCGCACCCGGCTCTTTCCCCGGTCCGAGCCTCGGCGTGCTGCTGCTGAAAAGTTCGGAAGCGCAATCGCCCGCCGCCTTGAAGCAAAAAGTCATTCAGATGGTCAAGGACCAGGACAAGCCTTACGGCTATCGCGTGGACACGCTCGGCCCCGGCAATTCGCCGCGGCTGCTTTATCGCGTCTACGCGAAAGACGGCCACGAAGAGTTGGTCCGCGGCGCGGTCTTCAACGAGCTGGACATTCGCGCGATTCGCAATGACTTGATCGCTGTTGGCAACGATCCGCTGGTGAGCAACCGCACCGGCGGTGCGCCCACCACGATCATCTGCCCTTCGCTGCTCTTCGGCGAACTCGAAGTCAAGCGCGCCGACACCAGCAAAGACAAGCTCCCGGACTATCCGCCCCCGCCGCTGAAGAAGTGACTCGTGACTGGTGACTAGTGACTCGTGAACACCGGGCGGGCCTGAGCCGGTCCTCGCACCTCTCTTAGTAGCGTCGGCTTTCAGCCGGCTTCGCGAAACGCGACAACGCAACATCCTTTTGATTCCATACTTTTCACTCTCAACTGTTGACTGTAAACTGTGAACTGCTGACTATTTCTTCCATGACCCTTCGCGAAAGACTCGAATGGCTCACCCGGATGACCTTCCTCCTGTTCATCCTGGCCTCCGCCGCTTTCCTGAGCGCCATCACTGCCATGCGCATCGCCATCCACGGCCGCGAAGTGACCATGCCCAATCTCGTCGGCAAAAATGTTTCCGAAGCCAGCCAGTTGCTGCAATCCCTCGGCCTGGTGCTGCGCGTCGCGGACCGCGTCTACAGCGATCAGCCCATCAACGTCGTGGTGCGCCAGACTCCTCCCTCCGGCTTGCTCATGAAAGTTTCGCAGCAGGCGCACGTCGTGCTCAGCCTCGGCCAGCGCCAGTTGCAGATCCCGCTGATCGAAGGCAATTCCCTGCGCGCGTCGCGCATTGAACTTCTTCGCGGCGGATTACAGGTCGGCGAAGTCACCGCCGTCTCCATGCCGGACCAGCCGATGGACGCCGTCGTGATTCAGACTCCCAGGCCCGGCGCGGGAGCGTCCTCGCCGCGCGTGGATGTTCTCGTCTCGCAAGGTTCCCGCGAAACCGCCTACGTGATGCCGCACCTGATCGGCTTGAATGAAACCGACGCGCAGCACCGCCTCGACGTCACCCAATTGCGCCGCAAAGTAAACTACGTCACCGCCCCGCAATGGCCCCACGCTGCCGTGATCGACCAGTCCCCCCACGGCGGCGCCCGCATCCCCGCCTCCTCCCTCATCGAATTGACCGTCGCAAATTGATGCAGGAATTAGGACGGCCTCTGGCTCGGGCCGCGACGTCCCTTGCTTTTACTCGTGCCTGAGCGCGGCCATCGGATCAATCCGGCTAGCTCTGCGTGCCGGAATCCAGCAGGCCAGCGTCGCGACACCCAACAGAATCGCCGGTACACCGATGAAAACCGGAAGGTTGATCACACCCTTCGTAATCGCGCGAACGGAAATCACGAGCGCAAGTACCCATCCAATTGCCGTGCCCCAGGTGATTGCACCCAAGTTCTCGCGAATAATTTGCAGGACGACGCGCCCGCTGGTGGCCCCAAACGCCAGCCGCACGCCGATCTCTCTCGTTCGCCTGGCCACGGCGTACGAAACCACGGCGTAGATTCCGATGGCCGCGAGGCCGAGCAGGAGCGGCCCGAGCACGACGAACATCCGCGCGGGAATCCGGCGAAGATAGAGGTTTCGTTCGATGTGCTGAGAGAATGTTCGCACGTCGTAAAGAGGGAGCATCGGATCGAGATCGCGCAGAACGGCACGCGCTTCCGAGGTGAGTGCGGTTTCATTGCCACTGCGCGTCCTCAGGTGAATCTCGCCTTGGATCGCTGGAAGATCTCGGTACGAGAAATACACCGCTGGCTGCGCAGGCTCGCCGAATGCGTTGTAGACCGAATTGCGCGCCACGCCGATGATCGCGAAGCTTCCCGCGCGCGTCTGTATGCGGCGGCCGATCGCATCCGCGCCATTTAGGTAACGGCGGACAAACTCCTCATTGACGATGGCCTGTGCGGGTGCCGCCCTATCCCCGATCTCGGCAAAGTCGTCTCCCTCAAGGAGCGGGATGGCCATCACCCTGAAGTATCCTGGCGTGACCGTGTTGGAAATGGCTCTATCCTGCCCCGCCTCCGTGCGCACCCGGCCCTGCACCGTGAAAGGCCGCGCCGGAATTCCATGCAAGTCCAGTGGAACATTCGTTGCGATGGTGGCTGCCTCGACGTCCGGCAAGGATCGCAGCCGTTCCAGCAGGCGCGCAGCAAATTCGCGCTCGGACGCCTCGTCGGGATTCCGTCCGCTTAAGTCGTACGCGGCCAGCAAAACGCCCTCGGGCCGGAATCTCGGATCCGTTTGGCGGGCCGAGCGAAAACTCTGCAAGAAGAGCGCCGCCGCGATCAGTACGACCATCGCAAGTCCGACTTCCACCCCCATCAGAACTTTGCGCGCACGGCTGCGGGGCGGCGTGTTGGAACTGGAGCGAAGCCCGTCCTGTGGATCCAGCCGTGCCAGATGGACCGCCGGCGCTGCGCTGAAAATCAAACCGCACGCAGCACCGAGCAATATCGCGAGGGCCAGCGTGAGTTCATCCACTCTTGTCGGAAACAGGATCGGAAATGCGCCAATCATTGGCGCCACGCGCAATGCAGTGGTGCCCCAAACCGCGATGGCTGCTCCGAGGCTTGCTCCCAGGAGAGCGAGCAGCATGTTTTCCGAGAGCACCAAGCTGACAATGCGCCAGCGTCCCGCGCCCAGCGCCACGCGCACGGCCATCTCGCGCTGCCGGGTGCTTCCACGAGCCAGCATGAGGTTTGCCGTGTTCCCGCAGACCGCCAACAGCAGGAGCAGCATAACTCCTTGCAAGATGGCGAGCCCACTGATTAGCAACCGCTGCGGACCGCGCGGCGATTTCCAGAATGGAAGAATCTCACCGCCAATTCCGGCGCTGGCCTCGGGATAGTCGCGCGCAAGCTGAGCCATCGCGGTACTGAACTCGGCCTGTGCTTGTTCGCGCGTCGCGCCAGGCCTTAACATTCCGATCAACGAAAACGCGCGGACGCTGCGATCTTCAAGGTCGCGTGTTCCTCCGAGTAACGCAGGCGCCAGCGTGGCCGGCGCCCACAGTTCGAACTTCAAGGGGAGCATTGTTCCCTGGAATTCCCTGGGCGCCACGCCGATGACAATAACGTCGCGCTCGTTGACGCGCACTTTTTGTCCCACAACCCCCGGCGCGCCGCCAAACCGCGTTTGCCAGTAATCATACGAAATCACAATGACAGGTTCAGTTCCGGGCCGCTCCGCCTCCTCCGGTCGAATAAATCGTCCGATAGCAGGCTTCAGCCCCAGCGCAGAAAAATAATTGCCTGAGACGAGTTGCCCGAACGTCCGCTCCGTCTGGCCCGGCTCTCCCACGTTGAACGGCACCATCTGGAATGCCACGACGTCCCGCAGCGCCGGCATATGTGTCAGCAAGGCGCGATATTCCAGCCAGGAAGCGCCTGGATACCCGCCCGTCTCCGTGCGAGGCTCGACCAGCAGAAAGTTCGATGCACCACTCACGCCGGGCAACGGTTGGAACAGGATCATCTGAATCCACGAAAAGATCGTTGTATTCACGCCAATTCCGATGGCAAGCGAAACGATGACTACGGCCGCGAGCCCCGGCATGCGGCGAATCGTTCGCCCTGCGTTTCGCAAATCCCCCAGCAGATTCTCGATAAATAGCAGCCCTCGCTCGGCTCGATAGTCTTGTTTCATCGCCTCCACCCCGCCAAACTTCAGCATGGCTTGGCGCCGTGCCTCGACGGGTGATAAACCGGCGCGAAGATTTTCGGCGGTTTGCAGAGCAATATGCTCCTCAATCTCTTCCCTCAATCGTTCGTCCTGTTTCCGCCTTCTTGCCAGGTTGATCACACGGTTGAGGAACCGTCTCAGAGCTCTCATGGCAAATCCTCCGTTTTCACTTCGAAGAACCGAGCGATAATCGCGGCCGTTTGCTCCCAATCTTGGGTCTCCACCTGCAACTGCTTGCGTCCTTCCCGGGTCAGCCGATAGAAGCGCGCCCTGCGATTATTCTCTGAGGCGCCCCACTCGGATGCGATCGCGCCTTCATGCTCCAGCTTCAACAGCACGGGATAGAGAGTCCCTTGATTCACGGCAAGCAGGTCTCCGCTGATCTGCTCGATGCGCCGCGCGATTCCATACCCGTGCAGCGGTCCCATGACATCGAGAGTCTTGAGGACCATCAACGCCAACGTTCCTTGTAGGACGTCCGCCTTTTGTTTCATAACAATGCCTGTTTCATGGCACCGCCGTGTTGGTTTCCAACACGAAGGATGCCACACTTCCTTTGGGAAAACAACAGGTAAGTCGTCGAGCATGCCCCTGTATGCGCCGCTCCTATAGATTCATGAAGATGCTGTCGCCAAGTAACCGGGGAGCGAGGCTATGGGCGAATCGGCAGCGCGGAAGTATCGCAAAAGTGAGACCGTGGGGCTTTCACACGAGCGCCGTTACGTGGAGGGCCAGTTGCCCGAGCAACATCGATTTGCGATGATCACGACTCTTCACCAACTCTATCTTC
>JBARRT010000071.1:0-2080 GCA_049644365.1 Candidatus Acidiferrum sp.
AAAGGCAGGAGTCCGACCTCGGCCATGGTCCCTCCTGCCTATCAGCAAACACCGCAACTCACACTTCGTCGATGCCTCTCTTGCAATCTGTGCTCAGGATGTCAACAGAGCCAGTGTTGATTCTAAAGGGATTTATGCTGCACCAAAATTGTGCAAAATGCGGCTTGTTTCGTAAGGGTGGCCCGCCACGGCGGGCAGGCAAGCACAGGGGCTTGGGCCGTAAGAGCAGGCTCCAGAAAGCAAAAACGCCAGCAGGGATGCTGGCGTTTGCGGGTTCGGACGCTATATTACCCAAGAAATACGACACGCTGGTAGTTATTTTTTGTCAAACGAAAAGCTGAAAAAAGTGGGGTGGCGCGGCGGAATCTCGGAGGAACAGTCAAGACCCGTAGCCTCCGCAAGACCATCCTTGAAACCGAAGGCTGCGGCACCCGGCTCGGCCTAGTAGCGTCATAGGGGCTTGCCTTTTGCGGACTGCCCCTTCATGAGAAAGGTCTTTGGGAACTTGCCCTCACCGCAAATCTTGAAGGAGCCGAAGTCTTTGTACCACGGTCCTTCGGGAGCTTCCGGTTCGGATTCGCGCCAGAGTTTCAGCTTGTAGAGGTCTTCGGCCGTGATCTTACGCTGTTCGAGGCGATCGAAAAGGTGCTGTCGGAGAGCGGGCGGAAGATTCGTCCACTGTATCTTCGACATCGTTCGTTAATCCTTATTGCGCGCCAAAAGTGATGCGGGCGAGTTCTTTTTTGATTCTGCGGCGCTCGGCGGGATCGGTGGATTGCGCGAGTTGGCTGGTTAGGGAGAAAAAGTATTCTTTCTCCGCCTCCTTTGAGCGAAGGCCGGCCTCGATGAGATCGACGAGGACGCGGTTGGCGCTAGCCTTGCGCTTTTCGGCGAGGTGGCGGACGCGCGTGGCGAGGCCGGGCGGCAGCGATACGCTCTGACGAACAGATTTTGTCTGACTTTTCATAACTTAGAGTTTACAGCATTCTGCACCAGAATGCACCACAATGACGCAGTGACTAGCAGAGGTAGTTCGAGACTTCAAATACCCCACACGCAAAACCCGCGTATGGGGCACCCAAACCCTTACAGACCGACTCCGGGCCACCCGTCCACCAAAATTGTGCAAAATGCGGCTTGCTTCGTAAGGGTGGCCCGCCACGGCGGGCAGGCAAGCACAGGAGTTGGCCGTAAGAGCAGGCTCCAGAAAGCGAAAACGCCAGCAGGGATGCCGGCGTTCCCAGGTTCGGGCGCTATATTACCCAAGAAACATCATACGCTGGGAGTCATTTTTTGTCAAGCCAAAGCCCACATCTCAGCGCAAGCGGTAGGACCCGGAGCCGAGGAAGGTGAGAAGGCCGAGGTCGCGGAGGACTTGGAGTTGTTGGCGGATTTTGTCGCGGACGTGGGCGTTCTTAGGATGGAGTCTCGCGAGTGCATCCGTGCGAGCGTATACGTCGGCGAGAGTGAATTCGAGTTTGCCTAACGATTGCACCACTTGAAGCACGTCGAGAGTCCAGCCGCGTTTTTCTACCTGTAATTTTTCCAGTGGGCGGAGTCGATTGTAGGAACTGCGGACCTCGCGCGGAGTGTGGGGAGTCCCTTCGCTCACTACCGGGATACGGGCATGCGTGGGAATCCTGTCCAACAGGATGTTGCAGCCGACCCAACCGGCGCGACGAGCGGTTGATGCCAGAGGTTTCCGGCGCTCAACTGCGGATAACGCAAAGGCGAAATGGGGGACGAGAAGAATTGTGCGGACGGCCCAAGTGTCGAGGTCGTAGTGCAAGACGAAGAGATTGGGAGTGCGATCTTCAAGAATGGCGCGCTTCATTTGGGAATAGGCGGCGTCGACAATTTTGGAACCGAGGGGTTTCGACTGACTTTTTAGTTGGAACGGAGAATCACAAGTGGGGCAGACGTAGTCGATCGCGGCGGTACCTTGTGGAGCGGAGGAAAGACGTGGCGATTCGCAGGCCGGGCAGAAAAAGTTTGTGGCGCCCCAGGATTCGGTGCCCACCCGAGCACGCTGGGATGCGCTTTTGTAGCGGTCGAGACCAGCCATGGGAAGGTGCAAGTC
>JBARRT010000072.1:0-3620 GCA_049644365.1 Candidatus Acidiferrum sp.
TGGACCGGCACGCAATTCGAAACCGTCGATCGCGCCAACGCCGCCAAAACCGCCGGGCTTCCCCCGGAAAAGGTCAAAATCAACACCACGCTGCTCGGCGGCGGCTTCGGCCGTCGCGCCAACCCGGCATCCGACTTCGTCATCGAGGCCGTCAACGTCGCCAAAGTTGCCAAGGCCCCCGTCAAAGTCGTCTGGACGCGCGAGGACGATCTCGCGGGCGGCTGGTACCGCCCCATGTGGCACGACCGTTTCGCCGCGGGACTCGACGCGCAGGGCAATCCTGTCGCTTGGACGCACACCATCGTCGGCCAATCCATCATGCAAGGGACGTCATTCGAACAGTTCACGATCAAGGATGGAGTCGACAGCACCTCCGTCGAAGGCGCCGCCGATTTGCTCTACGGCATTCCCAATCTGCAAGTGGATTTGCACTCGCCCAAGATCGGCGTGCCCGTGCAGTGGTGGCGTTCCGTCGGCCATTCGCACACCGGATTTTCTGTCGAAAGTTTCTTCGACGAAGTGGCGCATGCCGGCGGAAAAGATCCGTACGAGCTGCGCCGCAAACTTCTCGCCAATCAGCCGCGCATGCTCGCCGTTCTGCAGCTCGTCGCGGAAAAAGCGGGATGGGGTAAACCGCTGCCGGCCGGCCGCGGACGCGGCATCGCCACGCATTTTTCTTTCGACAGCTACGTCGCCCAGGTCATCGAAGCTTCGGTGGACAATGACGGCACCGTGCGCGTGCATCGCGTTGTTTGCGCCGTGGATTGCGGCCGCACCGTCAATCCGGACATCGTCAAGGCGCAGATGGAAGGCGGCATCGTTTTCGGCCTCACTGCCGCGCTGAAAACGGAAATCACGCTCGAAAACGGCCGGGTGCAACAAACCAATTTCCACGACTATCAAATGTTGCGAATGTTCGAGTCGCCGCAAATTGAAGTTCACATCGTCCCAAGCGAGCAGAATCCAACGGGCGTTGGAGAACCCAGCGTTCCTCCCGTTGCGCCTGCGCTTACGAACGCGATTTTTGCGGCCACCGGCAAGCGCATCCGTCGGTTGCCGATTCGCGCAAGCGATCTTGCCGGCGGAAGCGAGGCCGAATCATGACCGCAAGAAAAGCAAGTCACCGGCGCTCATTCTATTTCTGGCTCTCCGCGGTTTGCGGCCTTTCCTTGCTCGCGATGGCCGCGCTGCACGCTGCGCCGCGAACTCCGAAGCCGGACGCGAACGCTTCCCGCGAAGCATTTTTGCAAATCTACAAAGTGTTTACTTCTCCGCGCTGCCAGAATTGTCACCCCGCCGGAGACTCGCCTCTGCAAGGCGACGACAGCCACGTCCATTTGCAATATGTGAAGCGCGGCAAAGATGGCCACGGCGTCTACGGCATGCGCTGCGACACCTGCCACCAGTCCGCGAATCTGCCTGGGGCAAACATGCCGCCGGGAAATCCAAAGTGGTCGCTCCCCGCGCCAGAACACAAAATGGTTTTCGTGGGCCGCACGCCCGCCGCGCTGTGCCGCCAGCTCAAAGATCCCAAGCAGACGGGCGGCCGCTCGCTCGCGCAATTGCTCGAACATGTTTCCTCCGATGATCTGGTCGGCTGGGGCTGGGACCCCGGCACGGGGCGCGCTCTTCCACCGCTCTCCCGCGCGGACACCGTCGCGCAAATGAAAATCTGGATCGACGGCGGAGCCGCCTGTCCACAATAGTTTTCGACTCTGCCTAGCGATGGGATGTGCTAGCTCTGGGGCCTTCGCCCCATCCTGTCCTTTCGCCCCGTTACATTTCAAAGCACCGCGTCGCCGTTCCTCCCGGCCACTCGGTTGTGCCGCGGTATGATGAAGAAGCGCGGGGAATTCTAATGGCTCGGAACTTTGCAGTTCGACTTTCGTGTTCCAAGGGGGACAGCGACACTTGGGTGACGCTTTCTGATCGCGAAGAATCCCTCGAACAAGTCTTTGAACAAGGCTGGGACTTCAAGTGCCGCGAGCATGGCGAGCAGCATGGCATGCCCAGAGAAGTCATCGAAATCGCTCCCGTCGATGCTCCAGCGGCACAGACCGGGCGTTCCATTTCTCGCGCGACAGTTAGCCCCACCAAAAAGATTTTGCGGTCCACCCCGCGCCTGGCGCTGCGCATTCCCGTCGTGGTCTACGGATTCGAGGGCAAGAGCGGCGCTTTCCACGAAGACACCGAAACGATCATGGTCAATGCCAGCGGCGCGCTGGTGATTCTGAAAGCCAAGCTCGAAGTCGGCGACACGGTTTTTGTCATCCACAAAGCCAGCCGCGCGGAGCAGGAAGTTCGCGTCGTCTACGTGGACCGCTACTCGGACAACGAGTCGAGAATCGGGGTCACGTTCAAGACGCCGGTTCCCGATTTTTGGAAACGCACGCGCAAGAAGCCGCGCGTCGCGAAGTCGCTTCGCGTGACCGTGAAAGGCATCGACGCCAAAGGCAATCCTTTTGCGCAAAGCGCGTACACCGTGGACCTGTGCAAGGATGGAGCGCGCCTCGACGGCGTGGGATTCCTCACCAAGCCCGGCGATACCATCGAAGTCCGCCGTCACTGGCGCAAAGCGCGCTTCAAGGTTGTCTGGATCGGGCAAATCGGCACTTCGGAATCGAATCACGTCGGCGTCTTCGGATTGCAGAGCGACAAAGACATCTGGCACGTCGAGCTTCCCGACAGCGAGTCACCTCCGGATAAGAGAAAGCCTCCCAAGAAATAATTCCCTTTGACACCCGTGGTCGCTGAACGCTTCCACCGGCTCGGCTATGGTTGCACCGGAACGCCGCGCATGGGATGACCGATCACCACTAATCCCGAGGTGCCGCGCCGGACATGCACCTCCGTCTGGATCAGCCCGCTGGGCGGCTTGGACTTCGCCGCCAGCTCCATCGCGATCTCCGACCCTAGTTGGGTGGGCTCCCACTTGTACACCACGTTGTAGCGGTACAGCCGGTCCGGTGGAGGGCCTTGCCCTGCGGGCGTGATGGAGACGATCTGCTGTTGCGCAATCGGCACGCCCCAACTGTCGTGCCCCGCTTCCAGTCCTGGCAGCGCGTTCCCTCTGTCGGTGAGGCTCACAATCATGAACGACTTCGACGCAGGAAGTTGTCGGTTCTCGAGGTTGTCCGCCTCGATGTTGAGGTATCCGAGGCGGCGAAGTTCGCGGTAGACGGTTGCATCACCCGGGTACACATAGCTGCTGTGCCGCACGTAGAACCGGAACCATTTCTGGTAGTCCGCGTTGGAGCGGAGCAGGCTCTCAACGGCGGAACTCTCCGGCTCCGTCGCCGCAGCGCTCTCGGCCGGCTGCTGCACGGACCGATTGCAGCCAGTGATGAGAAGGACTAGCAACAGGAAACCCATCATCCTGCAGAACGGCCTGCGAAGCGTGATGCGCGTATGCAATTCGCTCCTCCAACGGAGCAGCTTACGACAATTCTCCGCGGAGTCCAGCAGCTTTGCTTGTTCGTGTGCGCGCCAGGCAAATTTAGCGGGTTGACAGCGTTGCGGAGGCGGGACACACTTCCAGCGTCGGGACATTCCCTCCTCTGCCCCCAACGCAACTGGATTCCTGTCCACTTTTCAACAGGGGGAATCACATTGAGCAAGAC
>JBARRT010000073.1:0-11153 GCA_049644365.1 Candidatus Acidiferrum sp.
GAGTATGGTCTGTCCGACGGCCAGTCGACCGATGTGGGGACCGCGCCGTAGATTCCCGCGTTGTTCTGGTTCGCACGGACGACCGCCTTCAGCACTTCTGGCGCGGGACTTGCTGAGTCGGGATCAAGGTTCACCATCGAGCAGCGAACGTCGCGCATCGTGACGGTGATGGCGGGGGCGTCGTCCCCGTCGCCGAATGAGAGCACACCGCCCAACCACTCGTCCTCCTGGAAGGGAACCGATCGCAGTAAACGAACCACAACATTCGGGCGAAATCGTCGCACGTCCAGGCTCCGCCCTGCGAGTCGTCCGATCTCGCGCACCGTATCGAGGGCGATCACAGAGATGCTCGCTTCATCGAAGATGCCATGCCTCAACTGCATCATCTGCACGGGAGCCCCGTACCGACGTCCGACCTCCGTGGCCAAGTCCTCCCCGAAGACAGGCATCTCTTCGCCATCCGGCGTGCGAATATGCGTAGGAAGGTCTCCCTGAGCACCGTCTTCACGGCGGTTCGGAGCAAACAGGAGCAGGTCGGGAAGCTTGCTTGCAGTCAGCCACGGCATCCCGCTGCGGTCATCCATCCGCCGGAATGCCAGGCGTCTGTCACCATCGAGCCCGTACCAGCCCAGGTTGGCTTCCTCGAGTCGTTCGCCGCCCATGGACTTCACGGGATACCGGAAGATCGCCTCCACACGTCCGATTTCTATGAGCATGCTCGATCCGAGTCCGATCAACAGATGGGGTTGTTTCCGCGCTCCGGTATTTTTTTTTTGCGTCAGTGAAATTGACATTGCGGGCGAGACTGAGCTGCCGATCTTGATGGCGGGTACGATGCAACTCGCCAGTACATAGCACGCGCCAATGAACAGGAACGCCGCCGTCATGCTTCCCGTCCGGTCGTTAAGGTACCCAACGGCAGACGGGCCAATGAACCCTCCCGTGTGGCCAACAGAGTTGATCAGACCAAAGCAGGCGGCTGCGGCCGATTCGCTCAAGAACAACGTGGGCATCGACCAGAAGACCGGGTAGTAAGCGAACATGCAGCCGCCTCCAACGATGAGCAGGGCGATTGCCATCGGGAAACTGTGAGTTCGCGCAAGCAGCAGATAAGCGACGCCAGCTACACCGAGCGGAATTGCGGTATGCCAGCGGCGCTCCCCGGTCTTATCCGAATGCCAGCCGTTTAGGAGCATGCCTGCTATCCCAACCAGACCAGGAAGCGCAACCCACAATGCTACCTTTGGGCCAGGAAGCCCCGACAAACGCTTAACGAAGGTTGGAATCCAAAAGACGCTAGCTTGCGCGCCGATCAGCGCAAGGAAGTACGGAACCATCAGCAAGATGACCTGTTTATCGCGGAATGCCTGCCAGATGGTGTAACTGCGACTCTTCTTTTTGGCTTGAATCTCGGCCTCGATCTCGCCCGAAATCCAGTCACGCTCATCCTTGGAAAGCCAGCCAGCCTGCTTCGGCCAGTCCGTGAGATAAAAAATCGTCACGATCCCAAGAGCGATTGGCGGTATGCCTTCGACGATGAAAATCCACCGCCAGCCGGCAATGCCACTCCAATGAATTCCAAGCAGCCAACTCGCCATCAGTGAACCGACCACCGATGCGGCAGGCACCGCTGCATAGAAGAACCCAATTGCCTTCGCCCGGTCTGAAGACCGGAACCAGTGGGTAAGGTAAACGATAATCCCGGGAAAGAAGCTTGCTTCCGCGACGCCGAGAAAGAAGCGCGCAAGATAGAACTGTTGAGCGCTGTGGATGAAGCCGGTGAGAATCGTGACGATTCCCCAGGAGATCATGATTCGCGCCATCCACTTGCGTGTGCTCCAGCGCTCCACGATGATGGCGCCTGGAATCTCGAACAGCACATAGCCAAGGAAGAAAATGCCGGATCCCAGGCCGTAAATACGGTCGCTGAAACCTAGATCGGCGCTCATGCGAAGGTTCGCAAAGGACAAGTTTGCCCGGTCCACGTAGCAGATCACGTACATGATGAAAACGAACGGGAGCAGACGGACGGCGACGCGCCTCCGAGCCCGCTGGCCAATTTCAAGATCAGTTTGCATGGGCATCTCCGTCCCAGAGGTATTCATTGCGGGCGCACTTAGCGCGGTTTCTCGGCTACAAACACGAAACGGGACAGGCGGTCTTCTTTTGCAAGACGAGACGCTACGGTGAGGAACTCCTGCTGTGCTGCGAAAGCTTGGTTGCCCTCGATCTCGCGCAGTGCCTGGGCATGTAATTCACGAGCCACCCTTCGCCGATCTGCGATCTCAGCCGTATTTTGAGTCACGTCTTTTGAGACGACCACACGCAAGCCGCACTGAACAAGAACTTGTTCGTTATATCCCGGCGGAACGAAAAGATAGAAGCCCGCTGAGCTGCGCACTGCGATTTCTGCATTTGTCAGGGGGCCATTGACGATGAGCGGGTCCGTAAACAAGAGACGTCCTTTGGGCTTTAGCAGTCGTACCCATTCACCAATGACGCGCGGTCGATCAGGAAGATGGTTGATTGCATCGATGCACGTGATTGCGTCAAACGTGCTGTCAGAAAAAGGGAGTGGCTGAGCCGCATCCACGACCCGAAACTCGGCAGCTTGTGACAAACCTCGCTGCTCTGCTAGCGCATTCCCTGTCGCAATCGCCTGTTCGTGGACATCAATTCCTATGACCGAAGTCCCTGTCTTAGCGGCGATGCACAGCGCCGGACCGCCAGCTCCGCAAGCAACATCGAGCAAGGTCTTACCAGGAGAAAGGTCGAACCAGCTCAGAAACCTGTCCTGCTCATCTGCCGTGAGCCAACTGTTCTGCCCAATATCCTCCCCGAAAGCCTCGCGACGAATCTCCGAGTAGAGCTCTGTATCAAAACTTCTGTAGTTAGTATCGTAGTAAATGCCGGCCTCATCGGCTTTCGATTTAGTTGTTGAGTCCACTGAATCCTCCGTTGAATTTGCCCGGCACAGCTCTCTGTGGTCCCAGAGTAATTGGGTGACCGGATTCCCCTGATCGATGTCTGCGTCACCCCCAAGGTTCTTGATATTTAGGACCCGAAGCATTTATAATACAAGTTCATAAAAATTGAGAGTTGATAAGGAATACTCAATGATTGATTTTACCTCGCGTCAGCTCAGAGGCTTCTTGCTTGTCGCACAACATCGCAGTTTCTCGCGCGCGGCCGGGGCACTGTTCATCACGCCGTCAGGCCTGAGCCTTTTGATCCGAGAGTTGGAGACTCAGCTGGGAGTCCGGCTGTTCGAGCGCACCACACGTCATGTTGCGCTGACAGCTTTCGGGACGGAGTTACTCACCGTCGCCCAACGCAACCTGCAGGAACTGGATGGCGTCATGTCACGCATCGGGCAATCGGCAAGCGAATCCGGGGTTTCGTTATCGGTCGGGACGCCCCCCTTGCTGATGGCGAGTGTCTTGGCGCCGGCCATCCAGGAATTCCGATCGCACCGGCCCGAGCTCCGGTTTCAATTGTTCGATAGTGACACTACTAGCGTCATGCAGAAGGTTCAGTCGGGCGCACTCGATATGGGCCTGGGCATTTTTTTCAAGTACTTAGCCGGCGTCCGCCGAGTACGCCTGTTTCGCTTCTCATTGATGGTCATACGCGCAGACAACGGTAACCAATCTCGTGGTGCTACGACCACTTGGTCTGCACTCGAAGGTGAAAAACTAATTTCCCTGCCGCCATCCATTCCACTGCAACAGCTTGTAGACAGGCACCTCGCTAAAGCGGGCGTCACGTATCAGCCCAATCTTACGGTGAATTATCTCAATACACAGATCGCCATGGTTGAGGCCGGGCAGGGGGTCGCGATCATTCCTTCGTATGGACTGCCCGCTTGCCGAAGTCGAAAACTTGCTATGAGCCGGCTAATCAACCCTGTGGTGCCCCTCGACTTTTCGCAAATCCGACTCGGCGGCAGGAAACTTCCACCAGTTGCCGGAGATTTCACTTCTTTCTTGCAGAGCTACATCGCCAGTTGGGCGGGGCGTTCGGGGATTCTCTAGCGAACTAAGCCGCAGAATTCGCCGGGTATGGAGATTGTACGCCTGGAAATATTTGATCCGATTTTAGGAAAGGTAATGAATACTGTCCGAATTCATGTGCAACAGCAGAATTGAAGCCCCGGAACCGGTTTGGGAACTGCGCGCCCGTTCTTACCGGATGGTCGACAAACCGCTCGTTATCCGTATGCCTAAGGACGGCTGAGTTCAGCTCAGGGTAGCTTGTCGAAAAAGAGATAAAGGGCGGCAATCCGGCCATCGCGGGCAATGATGAAATCAGTCCCGGCGTAAGCTGGGGCCTCACCAGGGCGGCCCTCTACCCATCGGACCCGCCCGCTGTTGCCTGTTTCCTCGGGCTCGGCAATTGGCTGATACCGAAAGTCAAGGTGGGTAGCCCTGAGCTCGCCCGCGATGCGGTCGATCTCGTCGCGGCCACGAAATACACCGCCTTTCGGGTCATAGAATACTGCGTCTTCGTGAAAGATCGCATGGATTGCAGCGCGACGACGCACGGGGTCATTTTCGCCAAATACGTCGCTCAGATTACGAAGCAGCAAGGTCGATATGCTGTTGGACATCTTTAGCTGATCCTCCGTTCTTATATCAAGGCTCGCGCCGGGCGGTGCGGAGCAATTCACAAACGGTCTCGCCAAACCGAAGAGTCCGAGAAGAATCGTGGTGAGTACAACGCGTATCGTTTGCATTTTATCTCCCCTCCTGTCGTTCAGGGTCGACTCGATAACGAACCGCAGCTACTACGGATTGTGTCTGACGGGCCACTCTTCCACAATCGGATTAGGAAAGAGTAGCCGACGATCCGCTCGGAACCCAACTGCCACATCCACGCATGTGGCGTTTTTCGTCAAATGATACTGGATTGTTGAACTTTCGCTTCGAGCGGGTGGCTGCAAACAGCTTCATCCAAGCGGCTAGAATGTAGAGAGGCCGTGATTTCCAGTTCGGCGCGCGATAACGCTCATAGAGAAGGATTTTCTCATGCCGTTTGTGGATACCAATGATAACGTGTTTCTCTTTGAGACCCTTCCGTGCACAAGAATCCGCCCCGGACATGGCGCGCCGGGCGGCAAAGACTGTTTGCCCAGATGCGGGAGTACCTGACGGCCGCGAAGAAAGAGTACCTAGCGAATGACACTGCGGAAGGTTTGGTTCAGCGAATGCGTGCAGCATTTCCCAGCTTCGACGGAGACGTTCTCCTTCATCACCCGCTCCGGTTCTTGTTCCCGAAGTCGTAGAACATCCGGCCGGAATCAGCCGTCGCCTAAAGACCCAGGAGGTATTGATGAAAGCATTGATCTTTCGCGAAACCGGTGAACCGAAGAGCGTATTGAAACTGGCAGAGATCCCTACTCCTCCTTTGGCCCCTGGCGAAGCGCTCGTCCGAGTGCTGCTGAGCCCGATCAACCCATCGGATCTGCACATGGTGCGCGGGCGCTATGGCTATCAGCCGGAATTGCCTGCCAGCCCGGGCGCTGAAGGCGTGGGGATTGTGGAGGCTGTAGGTCCGGGCGTGCTAGGTCAGACTGTTGGAACTCGCGTAGTTTTCGTTCACACGTGGAACACTTGGCGCGAGCAGATCGTTTGCCCAGTGGACAGACTCGTGCCCATTCCAGACGGACTGGACGATCCGGCCGCCGCCACTTCCTACACGAATCCTTTGACTGCATGGGCATTGACGAGATCAAGTTACAACCTCAAGGAGGGCGACTGGCTCCTACAGACGGCGGCTGCATCCAGCGTCGGGAAGTTGGTGCTTCAATTGGCGCAGCAGTATCGATTCAAGACAATCAACGTCATCCGGCGGCGCGAGCAGGAAACAATCATCCGCAACCTCGGAGGCAATGAGGTAATCTGCACAGCCGACGAGGATCTCAGGGCACGCCTGCAGGAATTGACCGCGGGCAAGGGCGTTGAACGAGCGATTGACAGCGTTGCCGGGGAACTTGGCGCTGAGATTGCCCGCAACCTCGCTCCCGCTGGAACCATGCTTGTGTATGGAGCCCTTTCCAGTCATCGGCAGACGGACCCGGCGAAATTCACCATGCCGCTCTTCGCTCCGCGTTTGATTTATTCGACAGCGACGGTTCGCGGGTGGTGGCTTCCGCATTGGGTGGGTTCCCAGCCGCTCGCTGAAGTGCGGGCAGCGACGAGCGATCTCCTCACTATGTTGTCGAACGGAGCGCTTACGCCGCCAGCGATTGAGCGGTATTCATTTGAGGACTTCCAAGAGGCAGTACGCCTAGCCGATGGTGAGGCAGGACAGCAAAAGGTCTTGCTGGACTTCTCCGAAAGGGCACCATAACCGGTGGAGCCTCAGGACGGTCGTCGCGAACCAAGCCGTAGCGTTTGACAAATCCATGTTGATGGCTTGTCCCCATCTCGGAGATGTGCTCAGTCCGGGGTTGATCCTGGATCACGGGCAACTCGGAAGTAATTCCACTTGCCTGGTAAGGCGGATAATCCGAAACTGACCGACTAATGGCGGCGGGCGATGAAATCACAACAGGCCATTCGCGCGGTTGCGGGGGTATTGCTCTGCGCCACGGGACTATGGCTGGCCCTGCCCACGCCTTACAAGGAGCGGAGTTATATCTTCAACGCTGACGGCTGTCGACTGGAAACTACCATCATCGAAAAGCAGGCTGCGGCGGCGCAGGGTTCGGTCGTGCTCTTTCACGGAATTTCCGCGAACAAAAAGATCATGAGCTACCTGGCCCAGGGTTTCGCCGAGCAAGGGCTGCGCGTTTTCGTACCAGACTTCCCGGGACACGGCCGTTCGCCGGGGCCATTTTCTCCCGCACGCGCGGAACAATGCGGCGAGGCTTTGGTCAAAGAACTCCTCTCGCGCGGGGCGATTGCGGCTGACCGGACGATTTTTGCGGGGCACTCGATGGGAGGTGCAATCGCCGTTCGAATCGCGTCGCGGGTCCCCGTCGCGGGCTTGATCACGATTTCGCCCGCGCCGATGCACGCGACCCACGGCGTTTCCCCTGAAAAGCTCCTGTTCCGTGATCCACCGCAACTGCTGCCTCATTCCTTGGTGATCGCCGGATCGCTCGAACTGGAATCCATGCGCAAGAATGCCGCCGACCTGGCGGCCTCGCGAAATGACGACACGGCGAAATACCTGGAAATTCCGGGCGCAACCCATGTCAGTGTGCTCTTCAGCTCCGCGGCTATGCGCGCCGCGCAGGAGTGGTCTGCGCAAGTCCTGCGATTCCCTCCATCGCCGAATTTGCCCTCGCATCGTCCGCTCGCCGGGGCGCTTGCCGGCTTCGCAGGGCTTTTGCTGATCGCCGGACCTTTTCTGCGAGAAGCGGTTGGAAAAGTTTCGCGAAAAAACGTCCCTACAGCGGGTGCGAACATCGGAGTTGTGCGGCTCTTCCTGGAGTTGGGCGCGGGTTCGATCCTCGTCGTGCTACTCCTGCAATTCTGGGTTCCGTTGAAAGCGCTCGGACTTTTTCAGGGCGACTATCTTGCAAGTTTCTTGTTGATTCTTGGATTGGCTCTGGCGGCAAGCCATTGGAACACTCTCCGCACCGCCCTCTCCAGTTCTCCGCGCGAAATGATTTCCGCGGCATTCGCCGGGCTGGTCCTGTTGTTGCTGGTTACCGCGTGGTTTGATCTAACCTTCTACGAAGCGTGGCTCACTCCCATGAAGTGGGCACGCTTCCCGTTTCTCCTTGCGGTTTTGCTCCCCTATCATTTCGCCGAAGAGACGCTCCTCGGCCCGCCCCAGGCCGGGAAACTATGGCGCAGGATGGGCCTGGCGCTGTCGCTGCGGCTCATTACCTGGGGCGCACTGATGGCCGGTGTGCTGATTCTGCACAGCGGAGAAATTTTAATGGGCCTGCTGGCCGTATACATGGCACTGTTCAATTTGATACAGACTAGCGCGATGCATATCGTGCACAAAGGGACCGGATCGGCGGGAGCAGCGGCGGTTTTCGGTGCTATACTTCAGGCTGGTTTTTGCTTGGTGATCTTCCCCACCAGCTAATGGCCCACTTGCCGGGACCCTGCGGCAGTGAGCCGAATTCCAGGCACGCGGCGAGACTTTAACCATGGCGGAGATAGCAATCGTCGGCGGCGGACCCTCCGGCGCAATGTGCGGTGAACAGCTCGCTCGCGCGGGACACAAAGTCGCCATTTTTGATGAGCACCTGGCATGGGAAAAGCCATGCGGCGGCGGGCTGACGCACAAAGCCATCCAGTGCTTCCCTTTCCTGCTGGAAAACTCTTACCCGAAAAAACTTGTACATTCCGTCGACCTGATCAGCAGCGAAGAGCATCGCGCTACGCTTGATATGCCGCATCCGATCGTGATTTATTCGCGGACGGTGCTGAACGGAATGCTGCTGGATCGGGCACGCGAGGCGGGTTGCAACGTGCAGCGCTCGCACGTCATGAGCGTGGATACCGCCGGGACGAAACCGCGTTATTGCCTTGAAGGCGAATGGCACGAAGCCGATTTTCTGGTGCTCGCCGCGGGCGCCCGCAACCAACTGGTGCCGGAGACGCGCGCCTTGCAGCGCGATGAGTTGGAAATGACGCAAGGCTATTTCGTTCCCCAGACGGCCGACGCCATCACCATAAAATTTCTCCCACACTTTGAGGGCTACATCTGGTCCTTCCCGCGCTGCGATCACCTGTCGGTGGGAATTTGCGGCAGCATGGCTTCGCACACCAGCACGGAACTGCGCGGCCATCTGCAGAAGTTCGTGGAGAAGCAGGATATTTCCACCGAGGGCGCGAAGTTTTACAGTCATGTACTGCCTTCGCCGCTGGAACGCACGCTTTCCCAGCGCCCCGTGGTCGGAAGAAATTGGGCCTTGGTGGGCGATGCCGCCGCCTGGGTCGATCCGCTGACCGGCGAAGGACTTTTTTACGCGATACGCTCCGGCGAATTGCTCGGACGTTCGCTGGCCGCGGGCTGCCCGGAAAAATATCCCGCGTGGGTGAAGGCTGCGTTCTCCACGGAGCTCGAATTTGCGGCGCGCATCGTGCGCCGGTTTTATCGCGGGTCGTTTCTTGGAAGCGCAGTCACGACGCGCATGGTGCAGTTCCTGCGCCGCAGCCCGGTCTTCCGCCAATTGATGAGCGACCTCTTCAGCGGAACCCAGGATTATTCCAGCCTGAAGCGGCGGCTGTGGGGCCACCTCGGCATCACCCTAAGCGAATTCATTTCCAGCGTGCTCAATCTCGATGGACCGGCAAGGGCGCGCGTACCTCGCACAGGAACCGCCGGAGATTAAGCAGCTTCGTTCCTCCGTAGAATATTGCCGTGTAGATATTCGCAGGTTGCGGGCATCTAAGACGCAGGGTACCCTTCATCCCACAAAACATGGCCGCTGAAAAAGATTCCAAGTCACCATCGAAAACCGAGAAGCGCAAAAACACCTGGAAAAATCTTCCGGACGTTTGGGCGTTGATGAAGCCGAGGCGCGGGTTGCTCGCGCTGGGCTTCCTGCTCATGGCCATCAACCGCTTGTCGGGACTGGTGCTCCCGGCTTCAACAAAATATTTTGTGGATAATGTGGTCGTCAAGAAAGAAGTAGGCGTGCTGACGCCGATCGTCCTCGCGGTCCTGTTTGCCACGATCCTCCAGGGCCTCACTTCCTTCAGCTTGACGCAACTGCTTTCCAAGTCCGCGCAAAAAATGATCACGGAATTGCGCCGCAAAGTGCAGGCGCATATTGGCCGCCTGCCCATCTCGTTTTACGACGCGAACAAGACGGGCGTGCTCGTTTCGCGCATCATGAGCGACGTCGAAGGCGTGCGGAACCTGATCGGAACGGGCCTGGTTGAATTTGTGGGCGGGCTGATGACGGCGGTGATCGCGCTCGTGTATTTGATTCACACGAGCGTCCTGATGACGGCCGTGGCGTTCTCGATCCTGCTGGTGTTTGGGTTCGGCATCAGCAAAGCCTTCACGACGATCCGGCCGATTTTCCGCGCGCGCCCAAAAATTACAGGCGAAGTCACGGGACGGCTCACCGAGTCGCTGGGAGGCGTGCGCGTCGTCAAGGGCTACCACGCGGAGGAGCGGGAAGAAAAAATATTTGCGTCCGGCGTACAGCGATTGCTGGACAATGTGTTGAAAACGCTCACGGCCACTTCGCTGATGAGCCTCTCGGGTGCGATGTTGCTGGGCATCGTCAGCGCGCTGATGCTCGAGCTTGGCGGACACAAGATTCTTTCGGGAAGCATGACCTTGGGCCAGTGGTTCGCATATAACGCGTTCCTGGCCTTTCTGATTGCACCCGTTTTTCAAATCGTGGCCATCGGCACGCAGATTACGGAAGCCATCACCGGGCTGGAGCGCACACGCGAAATCCTGAAAGAAAATCCAGAGGATGAGGCGCCGGGGCGTACGGTCTCGCTCGATCGCGTGGAAGGCCTTGTGGAAATGGAACACGTGAGCTTCGCGTACGAGACGCGGAAGGAAGTTTTGCACGACGTGAGCTTCAAGTCGGAACCGGGCACGGTCACGGCCCTCGTAGGGCCATCCGGCGCGGGAAAATCGACCATTATTGGCTTGATTGCGGCGTTCTACGTTCCTTCGAGCGGCCGCGTGTTAGTCGATGGAGTGGACCTTTCGAGCGTGAAGCTCAACTCGTACCGCACACAGCTTGGCGTGGTGTTGCAGGAGACTTTTCTCTTTGACGGGACCATCCGCGAAAATGTGGCCTTCGCCCGGCCCGAAGCCACGGAAGATGAAGTTCTCGCCGCCTGCCACATCGCGCGCGTGGACGAATTTGCGGAATCCTTCGAGAACAAATACGACACGGTCGTCGGCGAACGCGGCATCAAGCTTTCCGGCGGACAGAAGCAGCGCGTATCCATCGCGCGCGCGATTCTCGCCGATCCGCGCATCCTGATTCTGGACGAAGCCACCTCCAGCCTGGATTCCGAATCGGAAGCGCTGATTCAGGAAGGACTGCGGTACCTCATGCGCGGGCGGACGACCTTCGTCATCGCGCACCGGCTTTCCACGATCCGCCGCGCGGATCAAATTCTCGTTGTGGAAGCGGGCAAAATCATCGAACGCGGGAATCACCAAACGCTTTACGCGCTGAACGGGCGCTACTACGACCTCTACAC
>JBARRT010000074.1:0-17060 GCA_049644365.1 Candidatus Acidiferrum sp.
GATTTGGATAAGGCAAGGGAGCGAGAAGGGTAGCGTAGACGACGCTGAAGATAGCGGTGTTGGCGCCGATACCGAGCGTGAGTGCCAGGAGGGCGACGCACGTAAAGCCAAGGTTCTTGGCGAGCAAACGCAAACCAAAACGGATGTTGCGTGCGAGATTCATCATGCGGCTACCCCCAGAGACACGAGTGAATCACCCGTTGGTGAGATTAGACGTGTGGAGGGGGCGAGTGGTCACTGCCTGCGATGTGAAAAAAGGCATGTGTGGCGAAAGCGTTCTTGGCGGTCTAGCGATCTTCCTTGAATTGGCTGGCGAGGGACTTGGGAGCGGCAAGCAGCCACGCGGCGAGGAGCGCGCGGCGCACGGTGTGCTTTCTCGCGGCTTTGAGGCGGACGCTGGTGGCACCGCGCCGTCCCCAGGCGCCGGCGCAGGGTTCAAAGACACCCCGGTGGGCCCTCATGAACATTCCTTGCTCGACGGGCGTGAGCTTGACCATGCCCCAGCCGTCTTCGGGGTAGCCCAGGGTCGCAAAGATCTTTCCGCCGACACGAAAGTCGGGGTGATCCATGTGGGCTTGCTCGGAGGTTTCGGGGAAGGAGAGCGCGAGTCGGCGAAAGTCATTGGAGGTCATCGGCAAGGTCCAGTTTGTTGAGGGAGCCATGGAAGCACGAGAGGGAGCGCGGAAGAAAGGGCTTGACAGACGGCTGGCGATACTGTATGTTCTGTATATACAGAAATGAGCGACCAAATAAAAATGACACAAAACGCCCTAACGCCCGTAGCACAGAAATTCATTTTGCACTGGGGGGAGATGGGCACCCGGTGGGGGATCAACCGCACCGTGGCGCAGGTGCACGCGCTGCTGTTTCTGTCGCCGCGGCCGGTGCCGGCGGACGAGATTTCGGCGACGCTGGCGGTGGCGCGCTCGAATGTGAGCACCAGCCTGCGGGAGCTGCAAGGCTGGCGAATTGTGCGTGTGGTGCACGTGCTGGGCGACCGGCGCGACCATTTTGAATCCATCAAGGACGTGTGGGAGATTTTCCGGATCGTTTCCGAGGAACGGAAGCGGCGAGAGATCGATCCGACGCTGCATGTGCTGGCGGAGTGCGTGCAAGAAGTGAAGGCCGATCCGAAGGGCGATGCGTACACGCGAGAACGAATGGAAAGCATGCTGGAATTCTTGACGGCGATGACGGGTTTGTTCGAGGAGATTATCCGGATGCCGACTGGTGCGTTGAAGGGCGTGGTGAAACTGCGTGGGAAAGTGATTACGCTACTGGGGACGGAGAAGAAAAAGGCGACAGGATAAAGAGAGCATTAGAACAGAGAAGTAATGAATTAACAAAAGAGATGGAGTCATGATTTCGCTGGTGAGTGAGTACACGGACGGGAAGGGACGGCACGCGCGGGGATGGTTTTTCTTTGACGCGGAGTGCCGATTCTGCACGCGCATCGCGCGATGGCTGGCGCCGATTCTAGAGAAGCGGGGACTGGAGCTTGCGCCTTTGCAGGATCCTCGCGTGGGGGCACTGCTTGGGCTGCGGCGGGAAGAATTGATGAGGGAGATGCAATTTCTTTTGAGCGATGGTAGCCGGTACGGCGGGGCGGATGCGGCGGTGGCACTGGCGCGCGAGATCTGGTGGTGGAGGCCATTGCTTTGGGTGTCGAGAATTCCCGGGATGATGGAAGTTTTGCGCAAAGGATATCGCTGGATTGCGGGGCGACGGAGCTGCGTGGCGGTTTCTTGTCCGGCTGATCAAGTCTCTCCCAGGGTGTAACGCGTAGTCGCAGGCATTTTTGCAGAGAGCAGGCCGACAATGGCGTTTCAGTTCTCGGACTTGTGGCGATGGGACGGCAGAGTCAGCCGCGCGAAGTATGCGGCGGCGGGCTTTATCGGTGTACTGATCAAGTACAATTTGGATCGATTGATCGCGGCATCGTTTTTGGGTTACAAAGGGAGCTTTTTTAACTACTGGGCGCCACTTGGCAAGGCGGCGCGACTCGACCACCTTTCCAATACCGAAGCGAAGTTTCTCGCGACGCTGCTGCTGTTTTCGATTCCATTCCTGTGGGCGGGCGTGACGATGACCGTGAAACGGCTGAGAGATGCGGGGCAGCCGGTGTGGCTCGTCGTGCTTTTCTTTATTCCGGTGATCAATATTTTGTTTTTTCTCGCGCTCTGCGCACTGCCGCCGAGCGAGCGGCCCGCGGATGCAGAGGGGGCGCCTTGGCCCGGACCGGGATCACTGAGCAATATGATTCCGCGGAGTCCGTTGGGCAGCGCGGTGCTTTCGATCTTCCTCACTTCCGTTTTGGGACTCTTCTTCTTGGTGATGGGGACCCTGGTGATCGGGGCGTATGGCTGGGGACTCTTTGTGGCGCTGCCGTTTTGTTTGGGCATGTTTGCGGTGCTGCTGCACAGCTATCACGGTCCGCGCGACTTGTGGACGTGCTTTAACGTGGCACTGCTTCCAGTTGGCATGTTGGGTGTCGTCTTGATTTTGATTGCGATGGAGGGCGTGATTTGCGTGCTGATGGCCGCGCCGTTCGCCTTGGGACTCGCGGCGCTGGGTGGAATGCTCGGGTACACAATTCAAAAGCATCACTGGGGGCCGCAACAGAGACCAGCGATGTTGTCGGTTGTTCTGCTGCTGGTGCCGGCGTCGTTTGGGATCGAGCACGCCGCGGCTTTGCAGCCGCCGGTGTTTATGGTGCGGACGGCGATCGAGGTGAATGCGCCGCCGGAGAAAGTTTGGAGTCAGGTGGTGGCGTTTGCGGAGATCCCGCCGCCCACAGAATTGTTGTTTCGGGCGGGGATTGCGTATCCGATTCGTGCGGAGATTTCCGGGCACGGCGTTGGCGCGGTGCGGCATTGTATTTTCTCGACGGGGCCGTTTGCCGAACCCATCGAAGTGTGGGATGAGCTTCGGCTTTTGAAGTTTGGCGTGACGGCGAATCCGGCGCCGTTGAGCGAGCTTAGCCCGTACGGGAATATTCAGCCGCCGCATTTGCACGGGTACTTTGTCTCGAAGCAAGGGCAGTTCCTGCTGACGGCGCTGCCCGGCGGGCGGACGCGGCTCGAAGGCACGACGTGGTATCAGCACACGATGTGGCCGGCGGCGTACTGGCATTTGTGGTCGGACTACATCATTCACAAGATACATATGAGGGTGCTGGAACATATTCGAGCCGAAGTCGAAATTGCGAACCAGTGACCAATACAAGATTGCTAAAGTGCAAGAGTGCAAGAGTGAAAGAGTGTAAGAGTCCGAGAGCGGTCCTTCGACTCGCTACGCTCGTTCAGGACACGCATCCTCATCGGATGCGTGGTTAACCATAACACCATCTCCCCCCTATGTTTTACGTAAGTCTATGTTATGAAGGAAGTTAAAGTCCTTTGTTTTGATAGGCTTTTGAAAGAATATCAAACGAAAGGACTTATAGATGGGCAATTCGCAAGTGATGGATAGCTGCGCAATCCGGGGAGCGGCGCCGGAAAAAGAAATCGCGGCAGTGGAACTGCCGCGCTTCAAAGCTCGCAAGATTGCCTACAAGCTATTTTAATCAAGAAATAAAACAAGTCAAATGGAAATTGTGCCGAGGGCCAATAATCTCTACCCTGCTTCTCCGCTGTTCGCATACGATCTTGGCGATCGAACCGCTTAATGCCATAAACTGAACCAGGAGTGAGGCGGATATGAATGCAAACGATTTTCGGCGGATTTCCGGGTGGGAGGCAGGATTTTTGCGACGCTGGCGTCGGAGAAGCAGGGCTACGGCAACCTGATGCTGACACTGGAGCAACAGAAGGCATTTGTGGACGAACTGCCGGAACTATTCCTTCCCATTGCGGGCGGATGGGGAAGGATGGGGATGACGCACATCCGGCTGGCAGCGGCGAATGAGGACGTGATGGCAGGAGCGTTACAGACAGCGTGGAAATTGCGCGTCGAGAAGAACGCAAAGTCGGGCAAGAAAACCAGCGTCAAGCCAAAGAAGATGGGGGTAGCGAAGGCCCGCCGCAAGAAGCGCTGACGCGCTAGATTCGTAACCGTGTCAACAAACAAAAAACTTGGGGCGAAGCGGGAGGAGCAACGCGGAAGCAGGGGAGAAACAAGGCGACGGGCAGTTGGCGGGGAACAAGTCAAAACCGACAGCCTTTGATCCGCCGGAAAATCCTCCAGTACTGCTATTACTATTATGTTTCATCGATGCGATTCCTAAAACTGGATTTGTACGTAAATTCATATTCTGAAGTCTTAGCCTTTTGCTACCACCCCCAACGCCTTCCTGAAAACACGCGAGTTAGCCACCGACTTCCCAATATCGAGAGCGCCCATCTCACTTTGGCATGATGGTTGCAAAAAACCTATGTACAGGTTTTCTCTCGTTATGACGAGTTCCTTGACTCAACCTAAATTGGACTAGCCCTACAGGTCTGAGGGGCTTGGGATACCCAAGCCTACTCAGGGGTTGCAAAGGGGCATTCCAAAACCTTGACGGAGGCCAGCCATGAAACTACCCAGAGTTTCCTCGCTCCTGTTAACTCTCGTCTCTATGTTCGTGTTGATGTTCGCCCCGACAGTCTCAGCTTCACCCACTGGAAGCCTCACCGGTTTCGTAAAGGACCCAAGCGGTTCGATGATTTCAGGTGGAAAATTGACGCTCACCAACCTGTCCACCAACGCCAAGCTCGAGGCGGTAAGCGACAGTAATGGCGGTTTTCAGTTCTTGCAACTGGCTCCGGCCATGTACTCCCTCCAAGTGGAGGCTACGGGCTTCAAGAGAGTTGTGATTGACAACATTGTGGTCCAGGTCGATACGATCACGCACTTGGAACCTTCCCTTCAAGTTGGCAGTGTTGCGGAAACCATAGAGGTTTCCGGCGGTGCAATCCCATTGCTGGAGTCCGATAGGAGCACTTTAAGCAACGTAGTCGATAGTCAGGTTATATCGAACATGCCGCTGAACGCGCGCCAGTACCTGGACTTGGCGCTGCTAACGCCGGGGGTCTTGCCGTCATCCGCAGGTACGCAAGGTGGCGGCTTCAACGTGGCCGGAGCCCGCTCCCAGTCCAACGTCTTCCTGCTCGATGGTGTCAGCAACATCGACACACAAATCAACTCAGCCTTGGGCAATTTCCGCATCACCGACGGTGTGCAGGAGTTTGCGGTGCAAACCAGCGTGGCCACCGCGGAGTTCGGGCGCGGCACCGGTGGACAGGTGAGCATCGTTACCAAGAGCGGCAGCAACCAGTTTCACGGGACAGCGTTCGAGTATCTGCGCAATTCTGTGCTGGACGCCGCGGATTTTTTCACCAATAAGAACGGCGGAAAGAAGAATCCACTGCATCGCAACCAGTATGGCGCAACTCTCGGCGGACCAATCCTCAAGAACAGGATGTTCTTTTTTCTGTCCTATGAGGGCTTCCGCCAGATAGCTCCGACGGTCAGCAGCACCCGCGTACCGACGGACGCCGAGCGCGCCTCGGTCACGGACCCCATCTCGCGGTCATTGCTACAATTCTGGCCGGCTGCGAACTTCACTCCGTCGTCGGGATCATCCAACAATTTCATCGCCAACGTTGGTGCCTCGACCTTCGACGAGACCGGCCTCGCGAAGGTGGATTACAACTTCAGCGAAAGAGATCACCTTACCGGCCGATGGGCGCAGTATGGCGGTACGATCTTTACGCCCGGTGCGCTCCCCTTGTTGGGCGGTAATGGCAACTCGCCTGCCAGCGACTCCGGCGTCCTTGACTACACGCACACGTTTTCGCCACGGTTGCTGAATGAAGTCCGCTTCGGCTTCTCCCGCAACAAGACCTTCATCACCGTTCAGGATTCCGGGTTTAATGCGGCGACGATCTTTGTCGATTCGAGTGGCAAGCCGCTCCCCGGCATCGTCGATGGCAGCAAAAATCAGCTCGATTCTGGGCTTCCGACGATCGGGATCACTGGTTTCGCCCCCTTGGGTAGCACCAGCAACCTACCGCAAGGCCGAATCACGAACACGTACGAGATCTTCGATAACATATCGTTGATCGCACCGTTCGGCGCCTCAAGGCATTCCTGGCGCTGGGGCGTCCACGCACGGCGTGAAGATGCCCGCCGGTTCCTGGATGGATCTGCCCGCGGCCAGTTCAACTTCTCCAACTTCGCTGATTTTGCCGCAGGCAAAGTCAACACCGCGACATTGCTCTTTGGCTCTACCCTAGCCTATTGGCAGCGGTATCCCTGGGATCTCTATTGGCAGGATACCTACAAGGTGAAAGACAATTTCACACTGAACTACGGCGTCCGCTATGAATACCCTTCAGCCATCCACCAAGTGCGGAACCAAGCCACCAACTTCATCCCCGGCGTGGGCCCGGTTCTATTGGGCAGTAACAAGGTTCTCGCGATTGACACCACGAAGAAGGGGCCGGATTCGCTCTTCTTTACCCAGGCGCCTTTCACGCTTTCCGACACTGGCGTGAATCTGGATAAGAACAATTTCGCTCCGGTTGTCGGATTCGCCTACACGCCGCGCTTTGCCAAGTCGGTGTTTGGAAACGACAAAACCGTAATCCGCGGTGGATTCCGCGTGGGTTATGACGAGATTTTCAACAATATCCCTGCCAATATGGCCCTGAACGCGCCTTTCAACCTTACCACCACGCAGAATACAACGACCGCGAACGGGAAATTCTCCTATGCCGTCGGCCTAGATCAGAATGTTGCTCTGGTGAAGAACATCGGCAAGCAAAACCAAGTTGGTCTAGTTGGGTTCAGTTCTGAAGACCAGAATCTGCGCAGCGCCTACATTTACCAGTACAGCCTCGGCATTCAGCGCCAGCTTGGGAACGCATTCTCTCTCGAAGTCGACTATCAGGGTTCGACGGGCCACAAACTGGGTTTGTTCATCGACCAGAACCAGCCAAAGGTCATCGTAACCGATCCCACAAAGCGCGGCAGCGATCCCGGAACCCCCACGAGCCCCGGGAACATACAGGTTTTCCCAAATCCGTTCTTTGGTTCGATTGGTACAGGCGTGGGCATAGGCAACTCTAGCTACAACGGGGCGGTGGCGACAGCCAGGTACCAAGGACGCCACGGCATCTATTTTGAAGGCTCGTACACCTTCGGGAAGTCCATCGATGACGGTTCCTCGTTCTTCGGCTCCACTGGCGAACGTGCGGGGCTTGCTGACAGTACCAACCTCGCCGCGGACCGCGGCCCCTCGTCGTTCGACATTCGCCATCGCGCCGTATTCACCTTCGTGGTCGACTTGCCGGTTGGACCCGGCCACCGCCTCCTGGGGTGGAACAACGGCGTGAACCGTCAGGTGTTTGGCGGCTGGCAAATCTCCGGGATTACCTCGATCCAGTCCGGCACTCCCTTCACAGTGTTTAACAGCTCCGCCGACTTCAGCGGCTTCAACCAGTTCAATGACCGCCCCGACGTCGTTGGGACCGGAGCACTCCATCAAGACAATCGAAATCCGGATGCGGCCTTCGACACGGCATACTTTGGCTGCGTCGCCGCACCCTGCACCAAGACTGGTCAGGGTGCGCCACCTACCGGACGATTGGGCAATTCCGGCCGTAATCAGTATTACGGCCCGGGCCTGCAGAATTGGAATTTTGCAGTGGCCAAGGTTTTCCCCTTGGGTACGGAAAGAGTCCATCTGCGGTTCCGGGCGGACTTCTTCAACCTCTTCAACCACACCAACTTCGCCAATCCTGTTTCGAACGAAGGCAGCGGGAACTTTGGCAAAATCACCGCAACCGTGGGCAGTGCCGTGGCCACCGCAGTTGGCACCACAGCAGGCGTGGTAGGCGGCGGACCGCGCGTGATTCAGGGCGCCCTCCGAGTTGAGTTTTAGCTCCGGAGGCGTGTTGGGGATTTGTGGTCTAGTGAGGTTTGGAAAGGTAGTTGGCAAGGATGTTGGCGCAGGCTTCGACAAATTCCTGCTCTGAGTTGGTGAAGGTGCCGGCAAAATAGCTTTCGATATCGAGCTCGGCGGCAAGCTGCTTGTTCACGAAAATGGGAACAACGATTTCGGATTTCACCAAGGAGGAGCCTGCAAGATAGCGAGGATCTTTCGAGACATCCTGCACGACAACTACTTGCCCGCTGCTGGCTGCGGCACCGCAGAGTCCGGTGGTGAGGGGGATGCGCGCGTTAGGTGTAAAGCTGCCGGCGTAAGGTCCGACGATCAGATAGCCGGGGTCCGCGGCGTCGAGGAGGTAAAAGCCTGTCCAGTTGTAGCGGGTCACCTTTTCGTGAAGGCGCTTGGCGATCAACTGCATGAAGGACTGCGTCGAAGGAGCAGTCTGAGCAAAGTCTTGAAATTCACGAAGAAGCTCTCTATGCGCTGGCGTCATGTTTTTGGCTCCGTGTGCGAGCCTACGCACCGGCCGCGGATGCCCGCTCGCCTGGATGCCTCGCCGGGGCCAGCGCGTTCAGGGCTAAACCGATGACACTAAACACAGCCGCGGCGCCCAGCAGACCTCCACGTTCGCTCGCAAGGCGGACTGCCATGACAGCCATAACGGCGGCATGCGCAAAACTCGACCATGCGGCGAAAGCGATCACGCTGCGATTCGCCGATGGGTCACGCGCTGCCAACAGCAAGAAAATCCCAAGCGTGACATAGAGACTGAGCATCATCGGCAAAGCGTCCTCCTTATTCGCTTCCCAACCGCTCCGTACAGACGTCACCACGGGATAAATGCCAGCCGAAAACAGCAGTCCCACCAACACCAATAGAACCTTCAGCGCCCGTTCTCGATTCATGGTGCCCTCCTGCGGAAAACTAAAATAGGGAAAGGTGCACGTACACGCTGATCATCGACGTGAATCTTACGTTGATGGCATGGGCGGGTCAACGAAACCGGAGGCATCGAGGGTCCAAGGATTTTGCCCTTCGGAAACGGTCTCAGGATTCGGCGAGGACGCGCTTGTAGTAGTTTTCGTAGGTAGGGATGACGTCGTTGGCGCAGTAGTTTTTCTTGGCGTTGCTACGTGCGACTTTGCCCATTTCGCGGCCGCGGTCGGCGCGGGAAAGGATTTCGATGGCGTAGCGCGCCGCTGCTTGCACATCGCCGGGCTCCACCAAAAATCCATCCACTCCGTGCGTGACGACTTCGGGCACGCCGCCGACGTTTGTGGCGATGACCGGGACTTCGCAGGCCATGGCTTCGAGAGCGGCGAGGCCGAAGGATTCGAGCTGCGAGGGAAGCAGAAAAAGATCGGCGGCGGACAGTTTCTCGTAGACGTTGTCCTGTTTTCCGAGGAAAAAGACATCTTTTTGCAGGCAATATTTGCGAACGAGAAATTCGGCGGCGCCGCGTTCCGGGCCATCGCCGATGAGAACGAGTTTCGCGGGCATTTTGGCGCGGACGAGGGCGAAGATTTCCACGACGTCCGGGAGGCGCTTCACGGGACGGAAATTCGAAAGATGCATGAGGATGGGTTCGCCGCCAGGGGCCCATTGCGCGCGGAGTCCTTTGTCGGCGATGCGATTGTAGAGGTCACAATTCACGAAGTTGGGGATGACTTCGATGGGGCGCTTGATGTCGAAGTCCTTGAGAGTCTCCTTCAGAAGATAGTGCGAGATGGAGGTGACGCCGTCGCTCTGCTCGATGGAAAACCTGGTGATGGGAAGATAGCTGCGGTTGCTGCCGACCAGCGTGATGTCCGTGCCGTGAAGCGTGGTGATGAAGGGAAGGCGGCGCGGCGCGGCCATGGAACGCGCCAGCAGGGCGCTGACGGAATGCGGAATTGCGTAGTGCACGTGCAAGAGGTCCAGCGCTTCGGATTCGAAAACTTCGAGCATTTTTGTGGCAAGCGCCAGTGTGTAAGGCGGATGGTCGAAGAGCGGGTAGGAGGCGACTTCGACTTCGTGGAAATGGATGCGCGGGTCATTGGGATTCATGCGAATCGGCGGGGCGTAGCTGATGAAATGGATGTCGTGGCCGCGGGCGGCCAGTTCCATGCCGAGCTCGGTGGCAACGACTCCGGAGCCGCCGTAGGTGGGATAACAAGTGATGCCGATGCGCATATGGGTTGCTCTGCATCTCCGCTTATGAGGCGGGCTCGTTACGATACAACAGTTTCAATTGCGGAAGCTCGTATCTGCGAAATTTAAAAGCACGGGTCTGAAGATCCGCCACTACAACTGCCGGGCTGAAGCCCGGCAGGTACAGCGGCCATTACAACGGCCAAGGCGGCAGCTTGCGGGTCTGGAAATCGAATGCTAGAGTCGCGGCCACCCCGAGGCGCGGCATCCTATTAGACGCAGGAGCAGGGAAGAACGTGACACGGCTTGCAGGCAAGGTAGCGCTGATTACGGGCGGTGGAACGGGAATCGGGCGGGCGATTGCGCTGGCGTTTGCGCGCGAGGGCGCCGGGGTGGCGGTGGCAGGACGACGGCTGGAGAAGATTCGAGAGGTGGCGCGCGAGATCCAGAAGGAAGGCGGCGCGGGGTTCGCGATGGAGTGCGACGTGACGCGGTCTGTGGATGTGGAGCGCGCAGTGAAAGGAACCGTGGAGCGATTTGGGCGACTGAACGTGCTAGTGAACAATGCCGGCGCGCTGCATGTTTCGACGGTCGAGGGCATCAGCGAAGAGGAGTGGGACCGGGTGATGACGGTCAATGTGAAGGGGCCCTTTCTGATGTCGCGCGCGGTGCTGCCGGAGTTTCGAAAGGCAGGTGGCGGAGCGATTGTAAACGTAGGTTCCATTCTGGGGCTGATCGCGATGAAGGATCGCGCAGCGTATTGCGCGTCGAAGGCCGGCGTGACGATGCTGACGAAGGCGATGGCCATCGACCACGCGTACGAGAATGTGCGCGTGAATTGCATCTGCCCGTCGATCGTGGAGACGGAGCTGGTGGCGGGGCTGTTCGACGAGAGCTAACGAGGGCAAGTGCTGCGGAAGGCGAGGGTCGCGAGTATTCCGCTGGGCCGGATCGGGCGCCCGGCAGACGTAGCGGAGATGGCGGTGTTTCTGGTGTCGGAAGAGTCGTCATGGGTCACGGGTGTGGCGATTCCTTTGGATGGGGGACTTTCGGCGTACTGAAAGATCGGCGAAACGCGATGACCAAGAGAATGTCCAAGGAAGAAAAGCGGGTCACCGAACTCGTGCGGCGGCGGATGAAAGAGAGCCGTTCGACGGAGCTTCTAGGTTTCGAAGTGGAGAGCGTGCACAAGGGCCGCGCGATTTTTCGATTGGATGTGCGGCCCAGCCACAAGCAGGTGCACGGGGTGGTACACGGAGGAATCCTGGCGGCGCTGGCGGACACCACCGCGGCGATCGCGGCGTACACCGCAGTGCCGAGAGGAACGGAAATCGTTACCGTGGAGCTGAAAATCAATTATCTGGAGCCGGTTCCCGGCGGACGGATCAAGGCGGATGGACGCGGTCTGCGCGCGGGGCGAAATTTTGTCGTAGCGGAATGCGAGATTTTCAACGAGGACGGGTCGCTGGCTGCAAAGGCGCTGCTCACGTTTGGAGCAGCCGCCGGGCATTCGATTCAAACGTAGCGAACTTACTCGTCGCCACCTTGAGCGGATTCCTCACCATCTTTGTAGAGATACTTGATGACGCGCTTGAAGATGAGCAGATTGGGACTGCCCTGGCGGGTCAGCTTGATGCAATCGCGGTCATACCATTCGATCGTGCCGCGAAGCACCTCGCCATCCTGGAGCACGACGGCCATCGGGGTATGGGACTGCATCTGCTTGACCCAGTAGAAATTTTCCGCGTGGGTGGTTTCGGGCGGTGCGGGCTTCTTGCTGGGAATCGGACCATTGTGGGGCGCGCGGGGAATGCCCGGCTCCTTGACGTCCGGAAAGCCCGGACGGAACATGCGGCGGTTCACCATGACTACTCCTTCTAACCTAGAGGGGTGCAATATCTGTTCCTAGGATGCACGAAAAGGCTGGTGGGTTACAGTCTGGCCAAAAATATCCGCCGAGGCGCGGACGTGCCGGGATGAATCAGCCGCGCGAAACGAGAGGTTGCGATGGGTCCGGCGCAAGGGAGGCTGCAAGGGCATCGAGACCCAACTGGCGGTTCAGATTGCGGCGCGCTCCAGCGTAAAGTTCATCGAATCCGGCAATCGCGCGGAGAACCCAGCCGGAATCCACAAACTTGCTTAGCGACTCGAGTTCCCTCGCGAGCGGGGCGTTGCGGAGAACGGGCTCTTTGATCTTGGACGCGAGTTCAAGGAGGTCGGTGAGCAAACCATAGAAAATGCCGAGCTGTTCCTCGAAGGAAGAATCGCGATCTTTGGTGAGAGCCGAGGTGTCGGCGAAAAGTTGGGCGAAGCCCTGGCCGCGTGCGGCACGTTCCAGGATGCGAAGAGCATTCCTTCGGCTTTGCGAAGCCGCTTCCACATTTATTTCCATCGCGAGGCCGGGACTGCCTTCGGCAAGTTGCGCGGCGAGTTTGATTTCACTGGGCTTGCGATCCGTTTTGTCCTTCAGAATTTTCTCGACGGCGGCTGGAGGCAAAGGCGCAAAATGAAATTGCAGGCACCTGGATACGATGGTGGGCAAAAGAGCGTAGGGGGAAGGCGCCGTGAGGATGAGCGTCGCCGAGCCAGGCGGCTCCTCGAGAATTTTCAAGAAAACGTTGGCGACATCCCAGCGCATGGTTTCCGCGCCATCGAGAATGAAAACGCGGCGTCGGCCCATGGGCTGAAAGTAGGCGGCGCGCTGAACGGCGCGCAACTGGCCGACGCGCAGCATGGGACGCGCGACGGGGCTCTTCAGGCGGACGGGATCGGGTACAAGCGCCCAAACGTCGGGATGCGATTGCAGGATCAAGGGTACGCGCTCGACCGTCGCGGCGTCCGCGCTTTCTCCACGTTCCACCAGGCCCTGCTCAATCAGTTTTTGAGGATCGGCCAGTTGGGAGATGCGCAGGCAGGTCGCACACTCGCCGCAGAAGTCGTCCTTCAAGCGTTCGCAATTGGCGGCTTGGGCGAACATGCGCGCGAGCGTAAATTTGCCGACACCGCGAGCCCCGGTAAAGAGCAACGCATGAGGGACGCGGCTGGCGCAGAGAGCGCCGCGGAGAGCCGTGACGATGCGTTCGTTGCCGAGAAAGTCGGAAAACGACATTTGCTAACGCCCCTCGCCGGCGGAGGCGGAAGAAAGCACTTCTTCGACCGAGGCAAGGACGTCGATGGCTATTTCTTCGGGCTCGCGAATGGCATTGTGCGCCGCGTCAAAACATTGGATGGTTGCCCAGGGCGTGATGCGTGAGAGCGAGTCGTACATCTCAGCAGCATCTTCCAAGTGGCGCAGGCTGGCTTCTTGCAAGTCCCTTTGCGCGGAGGTGTAGCTGCGCGCTGACTTCAGGGCGACCAGCCGCTGTGCCTCGCGCGGCGGGACACGGAGATATAGGATGAGATTTTCGCGGGGGAGGCCGTAGATTTCGTATTCGAGGTGCTCGATCCATTGCAAGAATTCAGATCGTTGCGGGGGCGGAACGCGCGCGGTTTGATGCGCCAAATTGGAGGCGATGTAGCGATCCACGAGAACAATTTGGCCGCTGTCCAGCGCGGCTTCCAGCTTATATTTGGCTTCGAAGCGGTCCCCGGCATAGAGCATGGCCGAGAAGTGGGGATCGACGCTTTCGAGCGGGCCGAGGTCCCCATTGAGGAATTTGCCGACCAGTTTGCCGAACCAGGAATCGTATTGTGGAAAGCCGGTGGAATAGACGGAGTGACCGCGCGCCTTGAGAGTGAGAGTCAGGATCTCGACTTGAGTCCGCTTGCCGCTGCCGTCGATGCCTTCGACGGCGATTAGTTTTCCGCTGCGGGTGGTCATAAGTTGGCGTGGCCCGAACACGACGGGGCAACCGTCGAAAATCAGTCTAACCGCAGACACTCTGCGCTGCAACGCTGCGCGTGCTAGGATTCGGATTCGAAAATGACGACAAATTCCGTGCGGGAACATTTGCTTCGAATTCAAGAGAAAATCGCCGGCGCCGCGGCGCGAGCGGGGCGAAATGCTGATGAAATTACGTTGATCGGTGTATCCAAGACGCATCCGGCAAGCGCGATACGCGAGGCTTTTGAAGCGGGTGTGCGGCACTTTGGCGAAAACCGCGTCCAGGAATGGGAAGGGAAGCGCACTGGAACAGAAGGGCTGGCGGCGACGTGGCACTTGATTGGCCATTTGCAGAGCAACAAGGCGGTGAGAGCGGCGAGACTTTTTCACAGCATTGATTCCGTGGATGATCTCGCACTCGCGCAGCGGATGGACCGGGCACGGGTTGAGGCGGGCATACCGGAAAAACTGAGAGTCTTAATCGAAGTAAGGGTTGCGCCGGAGGAGACGAAGAGCGGCGTGGAAACCCGGGATCTTTCAAGATTGGCGGAAGAGGTTGCGGGGCTGGCTCGACTGGAGCTTGCCGGGTTGATGTGCATTCCGCCGTTTCTCGAACAAGCCGAACATGTGCGTCCTTATTTTAGGCGGCTGCGAGAATTGCGGGACGATCTGGGGAAAACACTCGGGCTGGCGCTGCCGGTACTGTCGATGGGAATGTCGCACGATTTTGAGGTCGCCATCGAAGAAGGAGCAACTGAGGTGCGGGTTGGCACCGGCCTGTTTGGAACCCGGACCGCTGGATAGTTGTTCGTAGAAAACGAAATGGTGGAGACTCAAGAACGAGACGGGGCCGTGATTTTTGCTGTGCGGGTGCAGCCGCGCGCCAGCAAGGATGAGATTGCCGGCGAGATGGGAGGCGCGTTAAAGGTACGGCTCAGAACTCCGGCCGTGGAAGACCGCGCGAACGAGGCTCTCGTCGAATTTCTGGCGGAGCTTTTGAAAACGTCCCGGTCGGCTGTTAGTATTCTTAGCGGCGAACGAAGCCGCGTGAAGCGAATCGAGATTCGCGGCGTGACACGGCAACAAATTCTGAATCTCTTGACGCACGAGGCGTGAAGTCCGGGCGTTGATTCGTTTTTGATCCATGGAGCGGATTCTCCGATGAGTGCAGATATTCCAGGTATCCAGCGCGATCTGCGGGCGGCAAAGCTGGACGGCTGGCTTTTCTACGATTTTCGCGGGCGCGATCCGATTGCGCAGCACATCCTGGATCTTCCGGAGGGAATGCGAACGCGAAGGTGGTTTTACTTCGTTCCCGCGAAGGGAACTCCGAAGAAGTTGGTGCACAAGATTGAGGCGCAATCTCTGGCGGCGTTGCCGGGCGACACGCTGTATTACGCAGGCCAGGACGAACTTCGCAAAAATATCGGGAAGATGCTCGGCCGCGCGAAGAATGTGGCGATGCAGTATTCGCCAAAGAATGCCATCCCCTACGTGGCGGTGGTGGATGCGGGCACCATCGAACTCGTGCGCGGCAGCGGCGTGAAGGTGGTGAGCTCGGCAGACCTGGTGCAGAAATACGAAGCCTGCTGGAGCGATGAGCAGCTTGAGTCTCATCAGTCTGCGGGCGCGGCGATTGACCGGATCGTGCGCGAGGCTTTTCAGCATGCGGCGAAAAATGTTCGCGAAAACAAGACGATTACCGAATACGACTTGAAGGTTTGGATTCTCCAGGAATTTGAAAACGCTGGAATTTGGACGGAGGAAGGGCCCGACATAGCAGTCAACTCGAATGCGAGTGATCCGCACTACGGTCCCACGGCGGAATCCGCTGCTCCGATCCGCGAAGGCGATTTGCTCCTGTTGGATGTTTGGGGGAAAAAGAAAACGCCTGGCAGCGTCTACTACGACATCACGTGGGTGGGCTATGTTGGCGCCAAGGTGCCGGAAAAATACGCAAAGGTTTTTGGAATTGTCCGCGAAGCGCGCGACAAGGCTGTCGATTTGATTCTCAAGAATATTGCGGCAGGGAAGCCGCTGCAGGGCTGGCAGGTGGACAAGGCGGCGCGCGGCGTGATCGAAAAGGCGCGCTACGGAAAATATTTCTTTCACCGCACCGGTCACAGCATCGGAGAAAAAGTACACGGCAACGGCGCAAACATGGACGGACTGGAAACCCACGACGTGCGGCATTTGATTCCGCGGACTTGCACTTCGATCGAACCGGGCATCTACTTGCCGGAGTTCGGTATTCGCAGTGAAGTGAACGTGTACATTGACGAGCACGAAGCTCGAGTGACGGGACCGGTCCAGAAAGAGATTCTTCCGTTGTTGGCATAAGAAAGATTGAGAAAGGCGAGAGATGACCGACGAAGCAGCAGCGCCGGAAGCTCCCCAAGCCGATTCCAAGCGCGAAGCGTTTGCGCTCTTGATTGCAGTGGCGGGATGGATTTTGCCGGGCTTGGGCCACGCGCTCTTGAAAATGTGGGGCCGCGCGCTGGCTTGTTTCCTCACCGTGGGGCTGCTGGTGTTTTTCGGCGCGGGAATGCGCGGAAACGTTTTCACTTCGAATGCAAATGATGCGTTCGAGACGCTCGGTTATTTGGCGGATCTCGGCGCGGGAACCTTTTATTTCGTCGCGAGGGCTCTGGAAACCAACGGCCCGGACGTTTCTCGGGCGGACGGTGACTATGGAACGCGCTTCCTCGCGGCAGCGGGCGTGCTGAATCTGCTGGCGGCGCTGCACGCGTATGAAGCGGCGCGAGGACGGAAAGCGTGAGCGCGGCGATCGGATTCAGTCTGAGTCATTTACAAGCGATGCTGCTGTTCGCGCTGGTGATTTCCATTGCGTTCGGCTTCTTGAGCCGCCGGCAGCCTGTCGAGCGCGTGAAATACATCGTGTGGTCGCTTTTCCTTTTCTTGTTGATCGGCGTGGGTATAGGCTGGGCCATGTACCCCTTCTCGCGATGAGAGAACGCGATTTTGCAGTTGAATTGACAGAAAATTTCGGCGGATGCTATTGTCAATAGCGCGGGCCGAGGTAGCTCAGTGGTAGAGCAGCCGATTCGTAATCGGCAGGTCGTGGGTTCAACTCCCACTCTCGGCTCCACCGTTCTTGGGTCCGGCCCGGAGACATGGGTGACACAACGTACCTAAGACATAGGTAACACTTTTGGGCCGAACGGATTTTCGAGCGGTTCGAGCACCCGAGTCTCCAGATCGAAGTATCCC
>JBARRT010000075.1:0-15674 GCA_049644365.1 Candidatus Acidiferrum sp.
GTTCAGGAGCGCGCTCTCGGTGGGCATGCGATAGAAACTGTGATTGATTTCGACGGTTAAGAACTGCTTTGCGTAGAAGGAGAGCATTTCGCGGTCGGGAAGTTTGTCGGGATAGAAATTTCCCTTCCACTCCTTGTAGGAGTATCCGGAAGTGCCGACGCGAAGCTGACCCGAGCTAGGAATGGAAGACCTCCGTGGAACGTAAATTAAATCACAGCGAACGCTGGGAAAACAGGGACGGCAGCCTTCGCGGCTATTATTTCTTTCTTGCCGTCGGCGGGATGCGGCGGCTGAGCGATTCGATGGCATCCTCGAGTCGTTGGCGGCATTTCCAAAAATCGGCCCAGAGATCGCCTTTTTCCTTCAGACGTGCAAAAACCGTTTTTATGTTCAACGTTTCGGGGCGCAAGCTGGGGCGCAATTCGCGGGGCAGCAGGGGGGTGGAAACCGGTGCTTGAGGGAATGCCCGCACGGAATACGCGGCAGCCAGCGGACGCCCGTGAGCATTTTGCTGCACGTCGATCAACACGCGGCCCGCTGGCCGCTTCGCAACAGTGCGTTCGCTGGTGACTAGATTGGGGTGCTCGGCAGTCACCGTTCGCGCAATAATCTCGCCGAAGGTACGCAACTGCTCGTAAGTGTAGATCGGCTCGACTGGTATATAGATGTGGATTCCCGTTGCCCCCGAAGTCTTCAGGAAACTAGCCAATCTCAATTCTTCCAACTTTTCATAAAGTGCGCGAGCGATAGTCACCACAACCGAAAATTCGGTGCCATCCGAAGGGTCCAAATCGAAGAAGAAGTAGTCAGGATGGTCAAGATCAGCATAGCGATTGGACCACGGGTTGTGATCGATGCAGCCGAGGCCGGTCAAAAAGAGAAGGGAGGCGCGATCGTTCGCCGTGGCGTAGTGAATCTCGACGCCGCGATGCTCGGAGTCCACCGGAACCGTCTTAAACCACTCCGGCAAACCTTCCCGCACGTCTTTTTGAAAAAAAGCTTGTCCCTTGATTCCGTCCGGGTACCGGCGCAAAACCAAAGCCCGGTCGCGAAGAAAGGGCAAGATGAAATCAGCCACGCGGTAGTAGTAGGCCAATAGATTTCGTTTCGTATGGCCGGACTCGGGAAAATAGACTTTGTTCAAGTTGCTTAGGCGCAGCCGTTTGCCGTCCAGTTCGATGGTGACGGTTTCCGAGCGGCCTTTGAACAACTCGGCTTCCACCTGGGCTTTTGAATTGAGAACGCGGCCGACCACTTCGGGTGCCCGAACCACGATCGGATCGGCAGCAGCCGGGGCCGTCTCTCTTTCCCATTGGCAATCGGTCGGGCGCGCATCCTCGCGAAGCGCGACGAAAACCGGATGACGCAGCGCATGCTCGTCGGTCCATCCGCTGAATTTGACGCGCGCGACCAGGTCGGGAGAAACCCAGGATGGTTTTTCGTTGGTTTCGGGCACAGCGTCGAACGGGCAAGCGGATGCTGCCAGCTCTTTCAACCTGCCGCTCAATTCTTTCAATTTTTTCTCGTCAAATCCGCTCCCAACGTGTCCAATAAAGTGAAGCTTCTTGCCCTGATACAAGCCCAACAACAGCGAGCCGAACGGAAGTGCTGGGGTGCGAGCCGCAGTCCAGCCACCGACGACGGCGTCCACTGTCTTGGTACTCTTCAGCTTCACCCAGTACGGGCTTCGATCCGAAACGTACGGGCTGTCGGTGCGCTTCGCGAGGATCCCTTCCAGGCCATTCTGTTCCGCAAGTGCGAACAGCTCTTTTCCCATTTCCAATTGATGATCGGAGTAGCGGAACCGTTCGGACGCGTGCATCACTCGATTCAGCAACTGCTTGCGTTCGATGAGTGAGCTCTTGCGAAGGTCGTATCCATCGCAGTACAAGAGATCGAAGATGAAGTAAACGACCGGGATCTGCGCGACCAGATGTTCGCTGGGGGCACGCACATGCATGCGCTCCTGCAAACGTTCGAAGCCGCTGTGACCGCGAGCATCCAAAGCCACAATCTCTCCGTCAAGGATAACGTCATGTGCGGCCAAGGCTTCGGGAAGGGAGGCCAGTTCAGGGTAGCGTTGCGTAATGTCTGCACCGTTGCGGGACCGCAGCGTCAAATCACCATTCTCGATTCGGGCCATCGCGCGTACGCCGTCCCACTTAATCTCAAAGAGCCAGTTGGGATCGGAGAAAGGCCGATCAGAGAGCGTTGCCAGCATCGGCTCGATTTTTGACGGGATTGAGCTTCTGTGCGCGCCCTGTAACTCCTCCGGACGAATGGGGATTGGCTGGCGTTTCGGAGGCAGCTCTTCCTTAATCTCTTCGATCGTGCGGCCCGTCAGCGCAGAGCCATCATGCTGGTCGATGTTCCAGGAAGAATCTTCGGCGGCATCCTTGTGCTTGATCATCAGCCACTCATTGCCTTTTTCGCTCTGCTTCAGTTTCACCAAAACAAAGCTGCCCCGCAGTTTTTCCCCGTTCAGGCTGAACTTGATTTCTCCCTTTTCCAGTTGCTTGAGCGCGCCAAGATTCCCTTCCACGTGAAAAGTGCCGCGGTCCCATACCATTACCGTCCCGGCGCCGTAATTGCCTTCAGGAATTTTCCCTTCGAAGTTGCCGTAGTCTAGCGGGTGATCCTCGGTCATCACCGCCAGGCGCTTGTCGGCATGGCTCTGTGAAGGTCCCTTGGGCACCGCCCAGGATTTCAGCGTTCCATCGATCGCCAGACGGAAATCGTAGTGCAGCCGCGTTGCCCGGTGCTTCTGCACCACGAAGGTGTCGCCATGCTCGGCCCCAGGGCGAACTTCCAGCTGTGGGAGTTTCGGCTTTGGCAGGCGCGTGCGTTTGGCGGCCGGGGCGGGCTTGTCCTCGGCCTTACCGGCGACGGGCTCGCCGGATGGTTCCGGCGTGCGGTCGAAGCGGCGTTTTCGCCGATATTCTTCGAGCTTGGCCATGGACGGATTCTATCTCATGACGATGTGTTGGTCGCAGAGTTGCCTTTTAGGCGCCCCTTCTCCGATTCTGTGGGTGCGTGATATTTTAGGAAAGGAGGACATTGAGTGGCGACTGGCAGAACCCGGTCACACAAGCACTTCCGATTGGATCCGGCGAAAATCAAACGCGCTCAGACGGTGTTGTGCGTCGGCACCGGAACCGAAGCTATCGACCGGGCTTTGGATTTTGTCATTTCCGAGCACGAGAGGAACCGGTTGGCGGCTGAGGCCAACGAGCGCTTCGTGAGCAGCGGAATTCATGTCAAAGACGCGTACGGCGCCTTGAAGGAGTAGATGCATAGCGCCCGGAGACTACGACTTACGTTGTAAAATGAGCATTAAGGGGCACGGATGCATCTTGCTTCTCGTCCGGGGGGCAGCTAATCTTAGAAGCTCGTGCACAGTCTAAGACTGTTTTTTGAAGGAGTGACGACATGGCCACAACCGTCTGGAAAGGCCACCTTACCTTTGGGTTGATTTCCATTCCCATGCACATGTCCGCCGCCGCGCGCGGCGAGCGCATCAGTTTCAACCAGCTCCACAGTGTGTGTCATTCGCGGCTCAAACAGCCCCTGTTTTGCCCGGTTTGCAACCGCAACGTGGAGCGCTCCGAAATCGTGAAGGGTCACGAGTATGAAAAAGACCAGTACGTCCTCTTCAGCGAAGAGGAGCTCGACAAGATCGAGCCTACCTCGGCGAAGGTCATGGAAATCCTTGAGTTCGTGAAGCTGGACGACATGGACCCGCTGTACTTCGACTCCTCTTATTACGTTGCGCCGGAGGACGCCGGTGTGAAGGCGTACAAGCTGCTGATGAGCGCCATGAAAGAGTCCGGCTACGGGGCTATCGCCAAGCTCACCATGCATCAGCGGGAACACATCGTGATTCTCCGGCCGGGCAGCAAGGGAATGACGCTGCACACCATGTTCTATTCGAATGAGATTCGCGCGGCGGAATCCGTTCCGACAGATAAGGTGGAATTGAAGGACCAGGAAAAGAAGCTTGCGAACCAGCTGATTGAGAGCCTTGCGGCTCCGTTCGCGCCGGAAAAATATCGCGACGAGTACCAGGAAAATGTGCGCGCTATGATTGCCGCGAAGCTCAAGGGTCAGGAAGTGACCGAAGTAGCCCAGCCGCACCTGGCTCCGGTGATTGATTTGATGGAAGCGCTCAAGAAGAGCCTCGCGGAAAAACAGGCTCCACCTGCTGCCGCGCCCGGACCGGTGGCGGTGGGAAAGAAGCCTCCGGCTCGAGCGGTGGAAGCCGTTGCAACGGTGCAGAAGAAGGGAAAGAAGGTCGCCGGTTAAGTTTCCGGCCACAACTATTTGATGGGCCCGACGGACAGATTCAGCCCCGACGAAGTCCAGCGCATTTTGGGTCTCACGGAAAAGCAGCTGGAATACTGGGAACGGTTGCGCCTCGTTTCTCCCCGAAAAGAAAAAGGGAATCGCTACTACGACTTTGGCGACCTGATCGGCCTGCGCACGGTAAAGCAGCTGGTCGAAAACGGCGTACCGGCGAACCGCCTGCGGCGATCGCTTGCTGCGCTGCGCGAAAAACTTGCGCACGCGACGGCTCCGCTCTCGGAGTTGCGAGTGCTTTCCGACGGAGGAGCGGTGATCGTCGAACGCGGCGGAACGCGGCTGGAGCCGCTGTCCGGCCAGTTCGTGCTGAACTTCGAGACTCGCGAATTGAACGAATCCGTGCGCGTCATGACGGGACGCAGCGCCGACGAATGGCTTGCCGTGGCGCTCGAGTACGAAGCCGAAGGAAATAACAGGGCCCAAGCGATTGATGCGTATGAGCGAGCCTTTTGCGTGGACCCGGCACGGCCCGACGCGCTGATCAATTGCGGCACGCTTTACTACGAAGATGGAAACCTGGAAAAAGCTTCGGAATATTTCCGCCAAGCCCTGGTGCTCGATCCGGAAAACGCCCTGGCGCATTTCAATCTGGGCAGCGTGCTGGATGAAACCGGGTATATGGATGCGGCGCGCCAGCACCTGCGGCAGGCGGTCCGGCTGAATCCCATCTATCCGGACGCGCATTACAACCTGGCGTTCGTCTGCGAAAAACTGAAGGCCTATGCCGAAGCGAAGCAGCACTGGCAGGCGTATGTGAGATTGGACCCAACGGGTCCCTGGGCGAGTTATGCGCGCCAGCGCTGCACTACTTCCAAGGCGGCCAACTCGGCGGGCGCAACATAGGACCGGATTTTCTTTGCAACGAGCGAAACAAAAGCCAAATCTCCGCCGTCAAAAGGCAGTACAAAGGATTTAGCCAAGTCGGGCTGAGGTCAGAGGAATGTGCAGGAATATCAAAACACTTTTCAACTTCGATCCGCCCGTCACCGGCGACGAGATTCAAGCCGCGTCTCTCCAGTTCGTAAGAAAAATCAGCGGTTTTAACAAGCCGTCGAGAGCCAATGAGGCCGCGTTCCTCGCTGCTGTCGATGAAATCGCTGAGGTTTCGACTCGCCTCATACATTCTCTCGAAACGAACGCATCACCGAGGAATCGGGAGGAAGAGGCCGCAAAAGCGAAAGCTCGCGCCGTAGTGAGGTTTAGCGCTTGAGTCCGCCAGGCGGGGCGTCTGATTGGCGTGCTTGCGTAAGGGTTGGGTAGAGGAAGAATCGCCGCGGAGATGTCGCTATTGCCCTGGAATCCGCACGAGTTCATAATTGGGCTATTGCCATGAAACATTTGGCTGATAACGCGCCCTTGAAACAACTCGACGAGTGGGACGATTTTGTCGCCACGCGCTATCGGCAGGGCAAATCGGAAGAGGAGTTCCGAAACTATAAAGCCGAAGCCAACCCCACCGTCACGGAGTTTTACCGTCAAAACCACGCGCGGCAGACGTTTGACTTCGTACTGCAAAAAAAGGGCGAATACTGCAACCTGAACCGGGGCAGGAAAAGTATCTGGGAAATGGCTGAGTATTTGAACACACTGGTGGACGACAGCGACCCCGATACCGATTTGACTCAGATCGAGCACCTGCTGCAGACCGCTGAAGCGATTCGCAAGGATGGTCATCCGCGCTGGTTCATTCTGACGGGCTTCTTGCACGATCTCGGAAAAGTTCTCTGCTTATATGGTGAGCCTCAGTGGGCAGTAGTAGGCGACACCTTCCCGGTCGGGTGCGAGTATTCCGACCAAGTGGTATTCCCGGAATTCTTTGCCGCCAATCCCGATAGCAAGATCCCTGCGTACCAGACCGAGTATGGCGTTTACGAGCCGCACTGCGGACTCGAAAAGGTCCATCTTTCGTTTGGACACGACGAATACATCTATCAGGCAACGCGGAAGTATGTGCCGGAAGAGGCCCAGTACATGCTCCGGTATCATTCCTTTTACGCCGCACACCGCCACGGCGCTTACCGGCAGCTCATGAACGATCACGACGAGCGCATGTTTGATTGGGTTCGGAAGTTCAACGCCTACGATCTGTACTCCAAGGGCCGCGAGCGCCCGAAGACACAAGAGATTCTTCCTTACTACGAGGAGCTTGTCTCAGAATTCTTCCCAAGCAAAATTGATTGGTGATCACTTAGCCGTCCTGTGAAGCGTGCGCTGGATTTTACAAGAATCAGTGTATTGCCGTGCTTACTCAAGTCACCTTGTTATTCCTGCGGCTGAAATCCTTTATACTCTCTCCATGAAAAATGACACCTGGCGCTGCCGCGCTCATCTTTTTCTCTTTCTTAGCTGCTTGGCCTCTTCTCTCTATGCGCAAGATACGCCACATACCACTCAGCTTCCCAACGGCAAGCTCTTAGCCGAGGTTCCCGGCCTTCCCCGCCAAGTCAATAACCTTCCCACCGCCGTCGCTCTTTCGCCGGACGGCCGGTACGCTGTTCTGCTCCACAGCGGCTTTGGCTCCTACACCTCGGACCGAAAACAGTCTCTCTCGGTCCTCAATCTCGAAACCAATGAACTCACTGACTTTCCCGACGATCGCCTCGCGAATAAAGCTCGCCAGACTTATTTTATCGGCCTGGCCTTTAGCCTGGACGGCAGACACATCTTTGCCAGCATGGCCTCGCTGACCGATCCTCTAGGCAAGAAGAAAGGCAACACCGGCAACGGCATCGCCGTTTACACCTTCGAGAATGGCCGCGTTGCCCCGGAACGATTCCTGCCATTGCCGCCGCGCGGCAAGCTCCCCGCTGGAAAAAGCCGACGACCCGAACACGAAGAAGTCACCTACCCCGCGGGCCTGAGTGTCGGCAAGAGTGGCGGTGAAGAGCGTCTGCTGGTCGCGAGTCATGGTTCCGACGAAGCCCTTCTGCTCAACACTAGCAATGGCAAAATCATTCACCGCTTCGATCTCTCCACGTTCAGACACATCCCCGCCTCGCTGCCCTACACCGCGGTCATGACCAGCGACGGCAAGCGCGGCTTTGTCTCGCTCTGGAATGCTTCCTCCGTAGCCGAGCTCGATCTGGTCACCGGACGCGTCGTGCGTTTCATTGCACTCCGCAAACCCGCTTCGCCCCTTGCCGGGGGCTCTCACCCGACCGCTCTTCTTCTCGATCGCAGCAGCACGCGGCTCTTTGTTGCGCTCACCAACCGCGACGAAGTCGCGGTGCTCGACACTACTTCCGGAAAGCCGCTCTTCTACCTTTCGACCAAACTTCCCGGCCAAAAATACGGCGGCAGCGATCCCGAATACCTCGCCCTCTCTCCTGACGAGAAAACGCTCTTCTCCGCCAATGCGATTTCTGACTCGGTAGGCGTCTTTGACCTGACCAAACTTGTCTCCGGCCAGGTCGTTCATGCCGCGGGCTTCATTCCGACTGAGTTGTATCCTACCGTCGTCGCCGCCACCGCCAGTGATCTACTCATCGGCACCAACAAAGGGCGTGGCTCCGGGCCGAATCCAAAGCCCGTGGGCAAGACGTCGGACGGTCGTCCTCGATACCCTTACGGTCCTGCGCTGATTCATGGGTCGCTTGCGCGCATCCCGCTAGCGGAGCTGCGGGCGAATCTTTCCGCCTATACCAAGCAGGTTTCTGAAACTAACGCGCTGCGCGGCAATGCTGATCGGGTAGCCTTCCCCGGCGGCGGAAACAAGATCCGCCACGTGATCTACATCATCAAGGAGAATCGCACCTACGATCAGGTGTTCGGCGATCTGGGAGCCGGTGACGGCGATCCTTCGCTCACCATGTATGGCGAGGACATCACTCCGAACCAGCACAAGCTCGCTCGCCAATTCGGCATTCTCGATAATTTCTATGACAGCGGCGACGTCTCCGGTGACGGCCACGTCTGGTCCAACTCCGCGTCAATCTCCGACTATATCGCCAAGACCTGGCCTATCGGCTACCGCGGTCAAGAGCACACCTACGATTCCGAAGGCACCTTGCTTGGAGGCATCTCCGTCGAAGATGGAGTTCCCGATGCCGGCGAGCCGACTGGCGGCTATCTTTGGAAAAATTTCGCCGAGCACGGAATTTCGTATCGTCACTATGGCGAATACATTGTCAGCCGTTGGTGCAACGCCGAGAGCGGAGCAGGCGTGCCGGCCTCGGGACCTCCCAAAGCGCAGGGCGCCGTTTGCTCGCGCATGGTCATCAACAAGGGTGAGCTACTGGAGAAAAATGTTGGTGATCCCCGCGGCGGTCCGAGTCCTTATCCCTGGGCCATTCCGGTCCTTGCGAAAAACATTGCGGCAGAAATCGAACTGCGAGGACACTTTGACCCGCTCTTTCCCGACTTCGAGGTGGCCTACCCCGACCAGCTTCGCGCCGATGAATTTTTGAATGAATTCAATAAATTCGTCGCATCGCGCAAAGCCGGCAAAGACACCATGCCTCAGTTCGTTCTTCTTCGGTTGCCCGCTGACCACACGGCTGGCGGCCAAAAAGATCTGCCCCGGCCGGCCGCGTCTGTCGCCGACAATGACCTCGCTGTCGGGCGCGTCGTTGACGCGGTTTCGCACAGCCCGTATTGGGACGATACCGCTTTCCTCATTCTTGAGGATGATGCACAGGATGGTCCCGACCATATTGACTCGCACCGCAGCATCGCCCTCGTCATCAGCAAGTACTCGCCCCTGCCGGCAGCGCAACCCGATGGCGCTCCTGCTCCTTTCGTCGATCACTCTTTCTATACAACGATCAATATGGTCCGCACGATCGAATCGCTCCTTGGCGTCCCGCCGATGAACGCCAACGATTCGCGGGCCGCGGTCATGACCCCCCTTTTCAGCGGCCCCGGCCAACAGCCCGCGTTCACCGCCGACTATCGCAACCGCGACAACGGCCTCATTTATCAAGTGAACGCCGCGGAATGGAAAGAAGGCAAGGCCCTTGACTTCAGTCGTGCCGACGCCGTGGACACCGCCCTTCTCAACAAATTCCTCTGGCAGGATCGCATGGGCAATGTCCCGATGCCCGCACCCCGGCACGACATCTTCCCTGAATCCGATCCCGCCAAGAAGCTAAAGAAGGATTTGGACTAGTCCCGCGGAGCGGGATATTGTCGGTGCCGCAGGGGAGAAGCTCATGAGCGAAAAAAAAGAAATATCTCGGCGCAAGTTTCTGACAGACGTCGCTGCGGGCGGCGCCGCGTTTTCCATCGTGCCGAGGCACGTGCTCGGGCGTGGATTCACTCCGCCGAGCGACAAGCTGAACATCGCGGGTGTCGGAGTCGGCGGCATGGGCCGCAACAATCTGATCAATCTGGCCAACGAAAACATTGTCGCGCTCTGCGACGTGGACTGGGCCTATGCCGATAAGGGATTCGCTCGTCTCGACACCGACATGCAGAACTTACAGAAACGCATGGACCAGCCGAGCCCAGAACCGATTCCTGGCGAGCCGCCAGTGGCATTCAATCGCGTAAGAGCCCAGGAACGGCTCGACAGGATGATCAAGTTGAAGACCGAGCATCTGCCGAAGGCCAAGCGCTATCACGACTATTCCGAAATGCTGGAGAGCCAGAAAGACATCGACGCCGTCCTGGTCGCGACCCCCGATCACATGCACGCTTCGATCGCCCTGGCAGCCATGGATCTTGGCAAGCATGTGTACGTGCAGAAGCCCCTGAGCTGGTCAGTCGAAGAGGCTCGCCGGCTTGCGCGCCGCGCCAAAGAAACCAAAGTCGCCACGCAGATGGGCAATCAGGGGCATTCCTCCGATGATGGGCGCACGGCCGTCGAATACGTTCGGGCCGGGGCCATCGGTGAAGTCCGCGAAGTGCACATCTGGACGAACCGGCCGCTCGGATATTGGCCCCAGGGCGTGCCGCGCCCGGAACCGCTCAAGGAGCCAGCCGATTCTCTCCGCTGGAACGGTCGAGGCGTCAATGCCCGGATCGCCGCCGCCTTTGCCGGGAATTTTCCCCTTCCAGACACGCTCGCTTGGAACCTCTTTCTTGGTGTGGCTCCGTACGTGGACTACCACCCGATCTACCAGCCCTTCAATTGGCGCGGCTGGGTGGATTGGGGCGTCGGCGCGATTGGGGACATGGGCGCGCACTTGATCGACCACACCATGTGGGCGCTCAACCTGGGACTGCCCACGAGCATCGAGACTGTATCGACACCTTTCAACGGCGCTTCCTACCCGCAAGCAACGCTGACGTTTTATGAGTTCCCCGCGCGCGACAAGATGCCGCCGGTAAAGCTGACGTGGTACGACGGTGGTCTCCTCCCCAAAAAACCGGAAGAGCTCGGCGACGAAGAGTTGAAAAAGGAAGGTGGCGCACTGCTCATCGGGAGCAAAGGCAAGCTGCTTCACGAAACCTACGGCCTAAAGCCTCGGTTGCTGCCCAAGTCGCTCCACGAGTCGTTCGGGAAGCCCCCACAGAGGCTAGCGCGGATTCAGAGAGAGGCCCATGAGATGAACTGGGTGGACGCAGCCAAGGGAAAGGCCGAAGCCTCCTGTCCTTTCGAGTACGCGGCGCGGCTCACCGAGGTCATGCTGCTTGGCATCGTGGCGCTCCGCGCCGGAAGAAGGATCACCTACGACGGCGCCAACATGAGGGTCACCAACGTGGCGCAAGCGAACGACTACTTAAAGCGAGAGTATCGGCAGGGATGGCAATGAGGCGGCGAAAGCCGGACGCCCTCTTCTGGCGGTAAATACCAGGTATTCCCCCAGCCAAATTGCGGTGAAATACCCGATGTCATTGCCACTGTGATTGTGTAAGTGTCCCGCGCAGCGTCCGCTATCCACAAAATACGTGGTTGTCATTTTGCAGATTGTGGAGTTATGCTACGCGCCATCCTGTTGGTGGAGATGCCCTGGACCAGTGTCCTCGATACACCATGGTTCCCACGCGAAGGAGTAACGGACGCTGGCCGCAAGGCAAAGACCAAATCCCATGTAATCACAAGGAGTTCAACATGAAGAACGCATCCCGTATGGTTGCCCTGGTGTTTTTCATGAGTCTAGCAAGTTCGGCAGCGTTGTTTGCGCAGTCGGATCTCGGAACCATTTCGGGTTTTATCAAGGACCCGTCTGGAGCAACTGTTCCCAACGCCAAGGTCACGGTCCGAAATAATACCGCCGTCGAGCGCCAAGTGGTCACGAATGAGTCGGGCTATTATACAATCACGAATCTCCCACCCGGTTTGTATGCCTTGAGCGCAGAGGCTCCCGGTTTTCAGAAGTTCCAATCCACGGACAATAAGCTCGACCCGAGCGGACATCTGAGCATTGATGTGACGGTCTCAGTGGGCGCGGCGTCACAAACTGTAGAGGTGACCGCATCCACTGCGACGCTGCAGACAGAATCGTCAGCGGTGCAAGGACTCGTCACGCGCCAGCAGATCGACTCGCTTGAGCTGAATGGCCGTAACCCGATCTGGCTTGCCGCACTCGTGCCCGGTGCCCGGGGGACGACACTCGCGAACCTTAACTTCGGTTTCACCCAAGGTCCGGCGAATTTTAACGGCTCCCGCAATCCGGAGAACTTGATCACTTTTGACGGAGCCCCGGCCACCCGCACGCGTTCGAACGGAACGAGTCTCGGCGCCGCGGATGTGGACTCCACGCAGGAGGTCCAGATTCTCACCGCGGATTACGCCGCTGAATACGGGCGCTCGTCCGGTGCCCAGATCCGGGTCACGACCAAGACCGGGACGAATCAATTCCACGGCGCCGCCTACGAATACCTCCGCAACACGGCTTTGAACGCGAATACCTGGGCGCGCAACGCGAACCCAGTAACCGCTTTCACCGCGCCGGTCCACTACAACCAGTTTGGATACAACATCGGAGGGCCCTTCTACATTCCCAACCACTTCAATACGAACAAGACCAAAGTTTTCTGGTATTGGGGGCAGGAATGGCTTAAGTACAACTTTGCGGAATCAGGATCGACCCTGCCGTCGGCAGGCCTGTTATTGGTTCCGTCAGCCAAAATGCGCGCTGGCGACTTTAGCGAGCTGCTTGATCCGAACAATCCTTATGTCACGCGCACGATTAAGGATCCAAATGACCCCACCAAAACTATAAAGACCCCTGTGTACATAAAGGATCCACAGTCGGCCTCTGCCTCGCAGTGCGGCACGGTCAGTTCCCCGGGCCCTCCTGTTGTTTTTAACCCAAATGGCTGCTTCCCCGGCAACATCATTCCGCCAACCCGGCTAAGCCCAAACGGAGTCGGAATCTTGAATGCGTGGCCGGTTCCCAACCTCACTTCGTTCATTGGCGGTGGTAACTGGTTTGCCGCAAAGCGGCATACTTTCGACCAGCGTAAGGATACGGCAGCGGTCGATGTGAACGTGACGGAGAAGCACCGGCTGCGGTTCCGCGCGACGAATTACACGTATCTAGAGTACCAGCCGCTTGACGGCAATACGGACCGCACGCCGAAGTTTTTCGATCGCCCCAACAAGACCGGCTCGCTGGACTATGTATGGACAATCAGCCCGACTAGGGTTAACGAGGTGCTGATCACCGCAAGCCAGGACATCGTAAGGATACCTGTCGACGCGGCGAACTTTTTCGACCGCACCAAGGCATGCGCGCAATCGACGGTGCCCTGCAATCTCAATTACCCGTACATATTCCCGCAAGGGAAGCTGATTCCTACGCGCATACCAACCGTGAATATGTCCAACTTCTCGGGATTGAGTGGCGGACCCTATCCCTCTCACTCCTCAGGTCCCATCTACGGCCTGTCTGACAGCTTTACCTGGATCAGGGGGAACCACACGCTGAAGTTCGGCGCTCTGTTTGAGCGTTCCGGCGAGAACGACAATGACGAGATCAACGTGCAGGCTTGCCCAACTTGCACGAATAATCAGAACGGACAATTCTTGTTCACCGATAACCGATCGGGTGGGACCGGGGTTGCAGTTGCCAATGCCGCTCTGGGGCTCTTCGATACTTATTCGGAAATCGGCCATCGCGCGTACACCATCTTCCGAGCCAACATGTGGGAGGGTTTTGCGCAGGATTCCTGGAAGGCCACGCCCAAGCTACACATTGACTTTGGAGTCCGGTATTCGGTCATCGTTCCCTACCATGCGCTCTGGGGCAACATGATCGTCTTCGACCCCCGCTTTTACGATCAAAGCAAAGCAGTGACGATCGATCCCAAAACTGGTCTCATCACTGGGACACCCACGATCGATCAACTTTACAATGGCATGGTCATTCCGGGGAGCGCATTCCCCGCTTCCGCCAAGGGCCGAGTTCCCGAAGCCGATTCGGGGCAATACAATAGCCTTTTCCGCGGCGTTCCCGACCATTACTCGGACATTCAGTGGACTGAGTTCCAGCCACGCGTGGGCATCGCCTATGCACTCAACAGCAAGACCGTCCTTCGCACTGGCGCGGGCCGCTACACTACCCGTCTGGGCGTGAGCGACTCTGTATTTCTTGGCGGGAATCCACCGTTCCAACCCAACGCCAGTGTTTCCAATGGCTCGGCAGATAACCCTGGTGGTGGCGGCGCGGCCAACCTTCCTCTTGTGGTAACCACCCAGAGCAAAGCGTTTAAGCCACCGGAAGCGTGGGCTTGGAATTTCACATTCGAACGCGAGATGTTCTGGAAATCGCTGGTGAGCGTGGGATACGTAGGCCGACGCGGTGTGCACCTACAACGAGAGGCGGATATTAACCAGCCCCCCGTCAGCGCGTTGACCGATCCAGCCAACTTTTTCGTTGATCCGACTGATGGCAAGACCAAGCTCAAGAACATCAACGCTTTCCGCCCATATCTTGGGTTCGGCTCCATCCGGCAGACTGATAATGTGGCCAACTCCTTGTACAACGCGCTCCAAGTGACTTGGAACCGGCGTTACTCCGGTGGGCTCATGTTCGGCGTGTCTTACACGTTGTCCAAGAGCATGGACAACGGCTCCAACCAACGCGATGTCCTTCCGAACACGTACGACCCGCAAGCGCTGTGGGGGCCATCGGAGTTCGATGCTCGCCACATTTTCGTATTCAACTATCTTTACGACCTGCCCTTCTTCAAGAACCACTCGAGTTTGAGCGGCAAACTACTGGGTGGATGGCAGATTAGCGGTGTCACGCAATTCCAGACGGGCGTACCATGCGGCGTTGCAGGTGGCAGTGACTACGCGGGAGTGGGCTTAGACTCCAACTTCGGATGCGGAGTTAACGGCCAGTATTGGGTCTTAAACGGTACTCCGCGGATCATCGGGACGTTCGGCAGTAGCGGCCAGTGGTTTGCCACGAAAAATCCTGACGGAACCTCAATCTTTAGCGTGCCCACGGCAGGGACGTTCAACACGCAGCAAGTCCGTGACCTGGTCTACCAGCCGGGCTTCCAGAACTGGAACCTCGGACTGTTCAAAGCGTTCCTGATTGATGAGCAAAGAGGGTTCCAGTTCCGCGCGGAGGCGTTCAATTTCATCAACCACCCGAACTGGGGTGGAGGCAGCGGAGGCGGCGTGAACTTCAACCCGACCAACGCAAACTTCGGAAAAGTAACTACAAAGGGCGGCGGCGTCGGTGGAGGCGAACGCAACTTACAGCTTTCGCTTCGCTTCTACTTTTAGGTCGTTAGAATTTTGGAGGCGGGGGGAGTCGAACCCCCGTCCGAAAAGCGCTGCGACACGAAGCCTACATGCTTATCTCAATTCGGTGTGCGACCCGGTCCGTGAGGACCTGTCGCGCGTTCGCCCGCCGCGCTCAGAATGAGCAAGAAACGCGGCTGACTAGTCCGATGGTTCTCGCCCGAGCCTTACGGACCGAAAGGCTCAGGCCAGCTCACTGTGTGACGCCTCTGACCGGGCCCATGAGCAAAGCCCGGGGAAGCGGCAACTTAATTAATTAAGCTGCAAGTGCCAAGTTGTTGTTGGCATTTCTAGTTTTCCACCAAGTTACGGGCAGGTGGCTCCCGGCATGCCTTCGGGCCGCGACAGCTTCCGTCGAAACCGTGTCGCCCCCTCGGTACAAGACCATTTTAGCACTACGGCGCAACTCCCGGGAAGCTGGAGAGGTCCCTCGGCTTCCGATGGTCGCTCGGGACAGACACCCTTCGTCGGGGTGTCTTAACCATAACACCCCCCACCCCCTGTTTTCATAAGTGTTGCATCTAAAGGGTTTAGCGATCCTGTAAGCTCTTTACTTGCAACACTTAGGCTCTGTTGACATCCTCGGCACAGGTTTCGTAGCCAGGGATCGACAAGGAGAGGCTTACGGTGTTTTCTAATGGAGCAGGAGGGACGATGGCCGAAGTCGGAC
>JBARRT010000076.1:0-23566 GCA_049644365.1 Candidatus Acidiferrum sp.
AACTCTCCTCGCGCGCACCCGGACGCAGCCTGGCCACCCAGGTCCGCCAAGCGCTCCTGCTCGGTCTGGCCTACAACCTCTACCGCTTGAGGCATCGCCTCGCTCACATCAGGATGTCAACAGAGCCCAACACTTAGGGGAGGTTTCATAAGTGTTGATTCTAAAAGAGATAATGAGCAGCGGACAGTGACCGCGACCCTGTCGGGGCAGGCCAGTGAGTAGCGGAGGATTTAGAGGCATCGCGATGGAGCCCTCGTCTCGGCAAGCGGACGGGAGCGCAAGATCGGGTGTCACTCGGGGTAAAGAGGTAGCGGACAAAGGGAGGCGCTCCTTTCTCCGCCGCGCTGAAGGACAAAGTGAGTATAATGCAAAAGGTACTAGTTGTCAATATTTATTTTGAGTACAATTCGAATGATTGCGCAAAGCGTTGAAAGGATGTGGTTTGCGAATTCACAGAGGGAAAACTTGCAAAGGTGAGGCACCGGCAATTAGGGCTTGGGTGGTTCCTTCGTCGGGGTTTCGGCGGGGGCTGGCGTCCTGGTATAGATGATCTTCTTCGTGCCGCCGTCGCAAGTGCCTACGATTTTGCCTTCCGCGTCCTTGTCCTTCGCTACGATTTCCAGGGTGTAGCCCTTCACGCCTTTTGCGTCAAGCTTCTTGGTGATTTCATCCTTCAGCTCTTCACAAGGCTTTGCCGCTTGTGCGTGCGCGGGGGCGGAAACAAATAAGAGAACGCCAAATGCCGCAAGCAGTTTCATGGTGTGACCTCCGTGGCTGGATGCCGGATCACGACGGAGCATAGCATCTCTTCGGCGCATGCAGCAGCCCGCCAGACAGCACCTTCACCCTAAAAGATACGGGATAGGTTCAGGCTGCCACCCGCCGAAGTCAAAAACCCGGGTCTGAAACCGAACCTGGAGCACCCGGCTTCGTGGCCATCCGCCACGTTCGCCACGTATCGGCCGCTGAAGGAAGTGCTTAGCCTTTTGCTGGATTCAATCGTGGAGGGGTTTTAGCTTTGCGATTACCTTTTGGGCCGCTCCGGCGTCTACCTGTAGAAGCCTTCCGCCTCCACGCCAGTTCCCCGTCAAAATCACCATCTGCACGAATGTCGTTTCGCCTGGCACTGTTTCGATCACAGTCGCCGGTTCGTTCTTGGCGCTGGACTGAAGTTGGTGCTTACCAGGCTCTGCGTGGACTGAAAACCACCGACCATTAGCCAGGCGGTCCATTTCTTTGCCGTCCAGATATATGGAGGGCTTCAGGGCAGAGCCGGTAAAGTGAGACTCCCGGAAGAAGACAATTGTTGAGTCTTTAGCCTTGTCCACGTCAGGTTGCGCCGAATTGGGGGACGGCTTGGCCGCGTCCGTCGGCGCTTGGGTTGGATTGGCCTGCGGTTGCGGTTGCTGTTGCTGCGAACTAGCAGGGAGTACCGCCAAGAGTCCAATCACGAGAGTTGCCGCTATGAAGGTTCGCATGTAGTCTCCAATGTATTTTTTGACGTCGTTGAATGAATCATAAATCGAAGCGGCAAGACGGAGCGGACCTTTTGCGATTAGCGGTGCCCAAAGGAAAACTGCAAAGAGGGTTGTGAATATCGGTGGCTTGAAGTTCTAGTGGAAAAAAAAGAACGCCAATTGCCGCCGGCAGTTTCATGGTGTGACCTCCGTGGTTGGGTTGCCGGATCACAACGGAGCATGGCATCGGTTCAACACATGCAGCCGCCCACCGCGCTGCACCTTCACCCTAAGAGATACGGGATAGGTTCAAGCTACGACGCGGCGAACGAGAGAAAAACAAAGTCAAATGCCCCACGCTTTCACAAACCGAAAGCATGGGCCACCCCGACTCTGCTCACTTGGTTGGCTGTGCCACCCGCCAGATAAATGATTATGAAGGCATGGTTCGGCCTCGCCCACCACAGGCTACGCAAACGCGGCGTATGGGACAGGCGGCCACGGTCAAATTGGAAATCAGAAAAGTGAGACTAGAAATTGGAAACTAGAAGGCAGAAATTAGAAGCTAGAAAGCAGGAACTGGAAGATCGAAATTAGAAAACAGAAACGAGAAATTGGAAAAGCAAAAGAGGGCACGATGTATCGTGCCCCTACATGGAGAAAAGCAGCCCCCTCCACTACGTTCGGGATGACAACGGAAGAGAGGCGCGAGCCTCGCAATCAGACCGATTCCAAGCTTTCTCGACAGTGGGCAACAATGAGGGTGATATCGTCCTGCTGTTCGTTAGGATTGAATTGCCGAACTTCATCGAGAAGGGATGAAACCAAGGCCTGTGAAGACTCTCCACGATGCCGCTGAAGCGCTTCGATCAGGCGCTGCTCTCCGAATTCCTCTCCGGAATCGTTGAACGATTCGGTCATGCCGTCGGTGTAGAGAACCAGCGTATCTCCGGGGAATAGCTGTCGCTCCTCCAGCATACAATCCCAATCCTCGAACAGACCCAGAACCGTCGCGATGGAGGCGAGCCGTTCCAAAGTGCCATCGCGCCGGAGGAGAAGCGCGGCAAGATGTCCGCAATTCGCAAAGCGCAGCCACCCGGTTTTATCGTTATATTCAGCGAAGAAAAATGTTGCGTAGTCACCGTCGGCCGTATTCTCGTAAAATAGCTGATTCACCGATCGCAAGAACCGCCGCGGCTCGTCTGCGGCGATCGCGCACTGGCTGCGCAGGTTGGCCTGCAGATTGGCCATCAGCAGAGCGCCCGCGATTCCCTTACCTGCGATATCGCCGATCACCAGGACAAGCCGTTCCCGGCCGAGGTCAAGGAAATCGTAATAGTCTCCCCCCACCTGCCGGGCCTGAAGACAAGCTCCTGCGTATTCCAGGGTGCGAACCGCCGGCATTCTTTGCGGAAAGAGCCTCGCCTGCACCTGCCGCGCGATTTCCAGGTCGCGCGCGGCGCGCCGTTCGGATTCGAGCTTTTGGGCGATAGCGCGGCGTTGCGATTCCACTCCAAGCGTTAATTCGTCGAAGCCAGCAAGGCCGAACGAATTTCCGTCCACATCCTCAAATCGTGTGAAGGTTCCGCCCCATGCCGGTACCTGTGGTGGAAATTGAAAGCGAACTCCACGACGGCTCCATTCGTTGAACTTGGCGTTGACATCCTCGGTGATAAAGTAGATGCGCGTATCCTGCCCAATGAGTTTGTATACCTCGGAGTCGGGCGTCGCCAGAGCCAGGGAGAGGCTCGCGTTGCCGTCCGGAGGCGCAATCTCGATCCACCGGCCGCCAGATTCAAACCGTTGGTCCACCACCAACCTGAAGCCAAGCTGGTCAACGTAGAATCGCAGGCTTCGTTCCTGATCGCGAACGAAGATCATGATGAAATGCAGGCAGAAATAGGGATCCTGACTGTCCAAGCGCAGAAGGGATCGGTCAATCCCAAAGGGTAGAGAAGAGTCGCCCATCGGCGGGATTATACGTTTGAAGACTGTTTTTCCGGAAGGCTGGCATTTGCGCGCGGACTTGATCCCGAGACTGGAAACTGGAAATTTGGAAAAGGGAAATTGGAAGAGCGAAGGGCGGGTCGTGCCCCAACAACCGGGGGCACGTTTGTGCCCCCCGATACCCGGCTGCCAAAGCTAAGGCTTTATGGCTTTTTCTTGGCGGCTGGCTTCTTTACTCCGGCCTTTACCGGCTTCTTTTCTCCGCCCTTGAGACTGATTAGCGCCAAGAAATCCTTGGCGTTAAACGGGTAGAGGCGAGTGGATTGTTCGCCGGTGGTGCTCAAGGTGACGTCCACGCGGCGGTTGTTGGCCAGGACCATCACCCGCAGATTATTCAGCATTTTTTGCCGGTCGGCCGGACTTAATTCCGGATTTTGCGCGATCAGTTCCTTGGTCTGCTCGGTGGTCAACTGGTCGTCTTTGCCAAAGGACCGAGTCTCAAAGTGGTCCGCGGGGACGCCGTGTTCCACCAGGAAGTTCTTGGTGCGGTCCACGCGCCGCTGCGTAAGGCCCTTATTGTATTCCTCCGAGCCGCGCGGATCTGCATGGCCACCGAGAATCAAGTGGGCATCGGGACGGTATTTCAAATAGGCTTTGAAGTCGTTGGCCAGAGCAATCAAGATCTCTGCCTGACTGTCAACCAGGCCACCGTCGGGATTATCGACGGTGGGCCGGGCAGTTGGAAAGTAAATACTATGGAGGGCCAGCCTGGCTTCCAACTGCTTGATCTGAGGTGCAGGAGCAGGAGGCGGCGGAGGAGCTTCCACGTTCACCATGGTGGTGGAAGAGGCCGTGAGCGGTTGAACGCGATCATCGTTTACGTTGCACGTGATGGTTATACGGCCTGGTGGCGAGTTTCCGGTATTCAATGTAGCAGTGTCACCGGTGCCGGAGATTTCGCCAGAGCTGGCGGTGTAGCTGTAAGAGAGCCTGCGGCCATCCGGGCTGCTGGCGGTCGAGGTAATGGTGGAGGTCCCACCCGTTTGCACGCGCTCCGGATTTGCAGAACATGAAATCACGGGTGGACGGGGCTCTTTCACGGTGAACCTGCCACTGCAGGATGCAAATCCCTGCTTGCGGCCATCATTCAAGTTGGCGGTGACTCCATAGGAGCCAGGCTGCAAACCTGTGGTGTCAATTTGCACGGAGGAATCGCTCCCGGCAACTTTCACGCCGGTGCCATTCCAACTATATTTGACGGTGCGCTTGGGACTGAAATTGGATCCACTGGCAGTCGCGGTGACAGACTCGCCGGCAAAGACCTCGGCCGGCTGTACGGAGCAAGACGCGCTGGGCGCCATTGCAGGCCCTTCGCCACCGAACATAAAATTGAGGCCAGCCTGCAGTCTTACGCCTCCGATGTTAGTGGCCGACGCAGGAAAAGGAGCATACCGGTAATTCGAGGCTACATAGTCGGCCCTGATCAGCCTTAGAGCAACGTGCCTGGACAGGTTGACATCAAGACCGCCGCCGGCTATCAACCCTAATTTGTCGATACGGTGGAAGGCTTCAGGCACAAGGCGATGGTCGCCCACTAACACCTCAAGAAATGGGGAAAAATGTTCGCTACGGAACGTAAACTTTGGGCCGAATGAGAGGTTGGAGAAAGCGGCGTCGTCAATTCTGTTCGGGAGCCCAACTTCACCGCTGCCCCAATGGCTGCTGGCATCAAGAGTCAATCCAAACCAATGATTGAAATTATAGGTAATACTGGCGCCAGCGCCTCGCGGATTCGCTTCCAGTCGGCTGCTCAACGGCTGCAATGCTCCTGGACGCAGGCCGTGTACATGCGCGTGGGGATAAAAGAAGGAGTATCCGCCGTAGAGCTCCACCTTTGGAGCAGGCTGCTCCTGGGCTGCCGCGAGGGTTGCAAACGTGCACAGGACAGCAATCATTGCCGGCAGCATTGCTAAGGCCCGACCAGGATGGCGCTTTGATTGAGATGACATGCGAATATTCCTCCGAACTTTGAAAACGTGAAATTCTACTCTTCCATCCTGACCGGCAGCGGACCAGCCTCAAGCTGGTTTCACTACCGAAGACCTCATGGACAGGGGGGTACAATCACCGGATTGCTGTCCAACGCAACTGCGCCCGTCCGGGCCAGCGCCCTGCCATTTAGCGTCGCGCCGGTGCCAAGCGTGATGGATGCCTGAGCCAAAATGTTCCCTGCGAATACTGAGTAGGTTCCCAAGGTCGCTGAACTGCCGATCTGCCAAGTCACGTTCTTAGCCTGGGCGCCACCGATCAGGATGACTCGGCTCGCTGGCGTGCCCACGCCACCGGCTGCCGTCGTCAGTGCGGACCCAACCTGGAAGATCCAGACAGCATTCGCATTGCCGGTGAGAGTGAGATCCCCGGTAATTCCCAGCGTGGTCGTTGCCTTATATACGCCCGCGGGGAGGGTTTGCCCTCCTATATCTGCGGTTAGGGCGGCCCCTCCTGCTGCTCCCGCGGCGTTGTTATACGCCACGGTCAAGTCGCTCTGGGCCTGCTGGGCAACCGCATCGCCCCTGTGAAACGCGCCCGTTGTTGTCCCTGGCGGAAATCCAGTAATCGAAGCTGCTGGCCATATCCCTACATCTCCTCCCGTAATTGCGGTGGGGCCGGTACTGCTGACGACGGGGGTGGCGCCCAGAATTCCGAATCCGCAGGCCGATCCCTGACCTGGTGGAGGAACTGGCACACACACAGCGGATGTCGTGAATTTCCACACAAAATTGGCCTCCAACCTGTTGCCGAACACGTCAGTGGCCCCGGTGGTGATCGTGGCGGTAAAAGTAGTGCTCGCCGAAAGAGCGGCCGAGGGCGTAAACGTGGCAGTATTAGTCGAACCAACGTAGGTAACTGCCCCAAGCACGCTCGTCCCGCCTGGCCCGCTCAATGTAAAGGTAGAGTTGTTAATGGTCGCAGGGTTCATCGCCTTGCTGAATACTGCGGTGATACGTACAGGGTTGGCGTTGGGGCAAACGCCTACATTGCCGTCCGGGGGGGTTACGAAGGTCACCGTCGGCGGGGTGAGGGGGGCGCCAGGATTTGACGCACTCGAATTCTTGTCCGGGTCGCTGCACCCGACCACCGCGACGGCCAGTAAGAACGCCAGGACCCAAATTTTGCTAACCTTCAATTTGCGCATTAGCTTCTCCTCTTCACCCAGATACAAGGCGTTCTTAAACTGCTGGCAGGCGTCCCAGCGAAATACGAAATTCCAAGTTTCAATGGTTGTTCAATAGAGAACACAATCCATCAGCGGCCCCATGCATATTCCAATGCCTGAGTTTTGGCGTCTGTTCTATATTGAACAGTCCTCACGTAAGTATCAAAACTGTTGACTGTTCCCTTTTATACAGTTTCAAGAGGGAACACCTTGGTAAGGTGAGAGGGGCCGTGGAATGACCATGTAGATATGGTGTTTCCATTCGAATATGAAACCAAAAAAACACAAGAAAAATGGAAAGGCCGACTCTTTCGACCCGCAGGACTTTCTCGATACCGCAGGAGTGGCGAGAAAGGTTTCCGAATTCCGGCGAGGCGAATCGATTTACTCGCAAGGTGAGGCCGCGGATAGCGTGATGTACGTCCAGAAAGGCGGCGTGAAATTTTCGGTGGTAAATGGGTCCGGAAAAGAAGCGGTAGTCGCCATGTTTGGCCCGAGCGACTTTTTTGGCGAGGGATGCATGGCGGGCCAGACGATTCGGATGGGCACGGCTACAGCCGTTACCCCCACCACACTTCTCGTCATTGAGAAAAACGAGCTGCTGCGCGTGCTCCACGCGGAGCATGAGTTATCGGACCATTTCATCTCGTATATGCTGGCGCGCAACATCCGAGTCGAAGAGGATCTGATCGATCAACTCTTCAACTCGAGTGAAAGGCGCCTGGCGCGTACGCTTCTGCTTCTCGCGCGCTATGGGAAACAAGATCAGCCGGACCGCATACTGCCGAAAGTTTCCCAGGAGACGCTGGCCAGCATGGTGGGAACCACGCGTTCGCGCGTGAATTTTTTCATGAACAAATTCAGAAAACTGGGCTTCATCGAATATAACGGCAAAATCAAAGTCAATAAATCGTTGTTATCGGTCGTTTTACACGAGTAGAGCGAAACGCCGCCGTCTCCGATGCCTGGGATGGGATTCCGGATTCGGCGAAATAGCCCGGTAGCCAACGCTCACCCACTGCGAACGGTTCTTGGGTAGTCACGCGGTGATTCTTCCGCAAGTCATGGATTCACAGGAAATCGAATGGCATTACCTAAAATAATACCTCTCGTGGAAACCGTGGCGCTGATTGAAATGCAGTCTCTCGAGTTGGAAGAGAAGCCGGTCACGCTGACACCTGTACCAGCGCGCCCAGCCCTTCCCACTAGAATTGCGGTGGTGGGGAATTATCTTCCGAGGCGTTGTGGAATCGCAACGTTCACAACCGACTTGTGCGACGCCCTGCACGCGGAATACGGCGCGACGGAGCTGCTGGCACTTCCTGTCAACGATACCGAAGAGGGTTACGACTATCCCATCAGAGTGCGATTCGAGCTCTCGGAGAATAACCTGGCTTCCTACCGGCAAGCCGCGGACTTTCTCAACTTCAGCAACGTGGATCTGGTCTGCCTGCAGCACGAGTACGGGATCTTCGGAGGCCGTGCCGGTGCGCATATCCTGGAGCTGCTGCGGCACCTGCACATGCCTTTCGTGACGACGCTGCACACCGTGCTTCCCGATCCGAACCCTGATCAGCGCGCGGTGATGGAGGAAATCGCGACGCTATCGGACCGCCTGATCGTCATGAGCCAGCAGTCTGCAGATATCCTGCAGGAAGTGTTCCACGTTCCGATCGACAAGATCGATCTGATTCCGCATGGAATCCCCGATCTGCCTTTCACGGATCCCAATTTTTACAAGGACGGCTTCGGAACGGAAGGAAAGGATGTCTTGCTGACGTTCGGCCTGCTCTCACCAAATAAGGGCATCGAAAACGTCATAAAAGCCCTGCCAAAAATCCTGGCCCGTCACAGCAATGTGGTCTACATGGTTTCCGGTGTAACGCACCCGCATATCCTCCGTCGCGAAGGCGACAAATACCGGGTCTACTTGCAGGATCTGGCGAGGGACCTCGGCGTCGAGGCCAATGTAATCTTCCGCAATCGTTTCGTGAGTCCACAAGAACTCATTGAATTAATCGGCGCGGCAGACATCTACATCACGCCATATAGACATAAGGCGCAAGTCGTTTCCGGCACGCTTGCGTATGCCTTGAGCGCCGGCAAGGCCATCATTTCGACGCCCTACTTGCATGCGATCGAGCTGCTGGACGGCGAACGCGGCGCGCTTGTACCCTTTGATGATCCTGAGGCCATCGCCGAAAAAACGATAGCACTTCTGGACGACGACACCACAAGGCATGCGATGCGAAAACGCGCTTATGTATACGCGCGAGACATGGTTTGGAACCGGGTGGCACAGAAATACATGCAAAGTTTTGAACGCATCTACAACGAGCGCCTGCGGAATCCGCGCGCCACGTTCTCGGCACAGAACACGGAAAAAGCGCTCGACCGGCTTCCGGCTGTCAAGCTGGATCACTTGTATCGAATGACAGACCAGACGGGAATGGTGGAGCACGCGGTTTTTGTGGTGCCAAATTATCCGGAAGGTTACACGACCGACGACAACGCCCGTGCGCTGATCGTAACCACACTCCTGGAAGATCTAGGAGTCCGTGTTCCACCGGGCTCGGTCGACCTGGCCTCCCGATATTTGGCCTTCTTGTGGCACGCTTTCGATCCCATCACCAAACGGTTTCGAAACTGCCTGAGTTATGAACGTAACTGGCAGGAGCCGGAAGGCTCGGAAGACAGTCATGGGCGAGCCCTCTGGGGATTGGGAACGGTTCTTGGCAGATCCAAGATCGCCGGGCTCCGGGGTGCAGCGGGCCGTCTGTTTGAACTCGCCATACCGGCAGCTGTGGAGTTTAGGAGCCCGCGAGCCTGCGCCTTCGCGTTGCTGGGACTGCAAGAGTATCTCGACTCGTTCCCCGGGGATCGCGCTGCCCTAGGTGCCTCCGATGCGTTGGCAAATCGACTACTGAATTCCTACCGTTCCAACCGATCGGATGACTGGAAGTGGTTTGAGAGCGGGCTAGCCTATTCCAATGCCCGATTGCCGCAGGCGCTGATGCGAGCAGGCGTGCGCGGAACGAACGAAGAGATGATTTCGGCGGGACTCGAAGCCCTGGATTGGCTGGTAGCGATTCAGCGTTGCGAGGTGAAGGGTCATTTCGTACCTATCGGTTCGCAGGGCTTTCACTCGAAGACAACCGAAAAGGCCCGCTTTGACCAACAGCCTGTGGAAGCATGCGCCAATGTCGCGGCCTGCCTGCAGGCCTACCGGGCAACGGGCAAAGGCCGTTGGCGGAAAGAGGCGTGGTTCGCATTTAACTGGTTTTTGGGAGATAACGATCTTCAAATTGCGCTCTACGATCCGGCTACCGGCGGTTGTCGGGACGGCCTGCATCCCGACCGGGCCAATGAAAATCAAGGCGCGGAGTCGACGTTGTCCTTTCTAATGGCGCTCTTGGAAATGCGTAAGTTGGAAGAAGCCGACGGTACGGGGAACACGCTCTGACAAACAGGGCGGTAGCCTTTAGCCGGAGCAGAATCTTTAGGAGTTTTTTCAATGACCACTGCAATTTTGCCGATGAAACCAACGAAGTCAAAATACGAGACGCTATTTCACCGGCACCCCGCCAATCCAATTCTGTCGGGAAAAGATTGGCCGTACTCCATGAACAGCGTCTTCAATGCCGGCGCAACCTTGCTTGCGGATGGGTCCACCCTTTTGCTATGTCGCGTGGAAGATCGCCGGGGACTCTCGCACCTGTGCGCTGCTCGTTCGGCGAACGGCGTGGACGGCTGGCAGATTGATCGCGAACCGACTCTGGTGCCCAATCCGGAAGAATATCCCGAGGAGGTATGGGGCATTGAAGATCCTCGCATTACCTTCGTTCCGGAACTCAAGAAATATGCCGTGGCCTATACCTCCTATTCCCGCGGTGGCCCTGGAGTTTCCTTGGCTCTCACAGAAGATTTTCGGAGCTTCGAAAGATTCGGTGTCGTCATGGTGCCGGACGACAAGGACGCGGCGCTTCTCCCTCGAAGGATCAATGGATTCTGGGCCTTGATTCATCGGCCCATGACCCCACTCGGAGCGCACGTCTGGATCTCTTACTCTCCCGATCTGCGGCATTGGGGGACTCACAAGCTCATGCTGGAAGCTCGCCGCGGCGCCTGGTGGGATGCCAACAAGATTGGCATGTCGCCTCCGCCGATTGAAACTTCAAGAGGCTGGCTGATGATTTATCACGGCGTGCGAAGGACGCCTTCGAGTTCCATCTATCGGCTGGGGCTGGCTCTCTTCGATCTTCAAGAACCGGAAAAATGTCTGGTCCGCGGGGATTCCTGGATGTTTGCGCCCGAGGCGGAGTACGAACGTCAGGGAGATGTCCAGGACGTCGTATTTCCGTGCGGCTACACCGTGGCAGCAGATGGAGACACGATTAATCTCTACTACGGCGCGGCTGATTCCAGCATTGCCTTGGCGCACGGCAGCATTCGCAGTCTTCTGGCCTGGCTTGACGCCAATGGCCATTCGGAACACGGTGGCGACCGGCGTCACAAATGAACCAGCGATAGGTCCGCCTCAAATTTTCGTTTCCCCTACTCCTAATTGGTTTTCGCGCGGATGGCTGGCACTCGAGGTTTCAAAAAAACGAGAGGCCACTCTGCAAAGGTAAGTTCAGGCATTGCAACCTTTGCAGATGGCCCCTGTGCAGCGTTCAGCGGAGCGGTCCGCTGAACGACTTTTTTGAAAATGGACAGCTCGCCGAGATGAGAAAAATCCCGGCAAGTTGGCCACTCCCAACTACTGATTCGAAGCCCGCTCGGATTCGTTGCGCGGCGCGCTCTTCTGCAGCACGTTGACGAGATGACGGCCGGAACCCGGCACGCCTGTATGCCCGCCTCTCACGATGTCTTTTGCCTTAATGGCATGGCCATAGACTTGTTCACTGGCTTCGTCGTCGGGACGAAGCGTAGAGCCCTCGAGGGAAACTCCGGCAAACACACCGCGGGAACGCGAGTAGCTGAGGATCTCGGCTCGCATCCAAGCGTCGGTATTTGCGGAAGCATCGCGTCCTTTGGGGCCTCCGGCAATGGAAGCATCCGCGCCCAACTTAACCTTACTGCTCAGGATCGACTCCATGCCGCGGTCATTCATGACCAACAGAATCAAGTCCGTCGCCTCGCCGCCGATTTGGAAGCCGATACTGCCACCTTCCAACGCGTACATGGCGGGGGCTCCCCAGGCTCCACGGAAGTGCTCGCCCGTGCGGCAAACCATGGCTCCGCGTCCGTAGCTTGCGCCTATACCAAATGCCAGTTTCCGGACGGACGGAATCACGATGACGCACTCGGCCTTTTCCAAAAGCTCTTGAGGAATGTTGTCCGGGACGTTGATTACTTCTTGCATGACAACGCCGCAATTTTCGAGGCGTTTTTGTTCTTTGTTCGCGGCATACACTGCGCCTGCGGCGAGCGTAAGACATGCTACCGCAACTAGATATTTCTTCATCGCTGACCTCCAAAGGTCAAAACTTCTCTTGTAGACTTTGTGCTGCATCAAAAAACTCTGGTTGAAGGACCTTCAACACCGTTCATTTCACGAGAGGGTTATGCGTGACCCGACTCTCAGGCGGGCACTATCGCAGTTTTGAGCTATGAACCTTTCTTGCTCCCAGCCACAAGCAAAACAATTCCTCCAACCAACGCTAGCCCGCCGAGTACGGGAGGAACTGAAACCCATTCGTGATCTTCTCGAGTGGCGTGGATGGGCCCGAGATCAAGAACCTTTTCTTGATGGGTATAACTGAATCCCTGATAGGCGAGGGCCAGTCCGCCCAGAACAATTAAGAGAATCCCAGCCAAAACGATCGGTTTCATATTTTTTCACCAGCGAAACTAAAGTCAGCACCTCTGGCCCTGAGCTAGATTGGTACCTGGAAGGCCCAAGGGCAGTTGATTCCCTGAATGTAGGATTCGGCCGAGACGATCAGACAAGAGGTGATGGGGCCTGCGCGAAAGTCTTTATGGTTCTTCCTACTACATCATTTTAGACGCGGCCCGCCAAGGAGTCTGTCCACTTACGCACACCTTTGACTATTTCCCGATGGCCTAGAGCGATGCAGGAAGGGCGGTAATGCCAGGCAGGATGGTCTTCATTGCGAGGTGCCCGCCTCAACGTTCCAAAGGAACGACAGGCTGGGGGTCTGGCACCATAACTTCATGCTCGCTTGCAAGCTGCTCTCGTGTTGCTCCCTCAACTTCGCGTGCGCGGACAACCAGACGCTTCGGCGCTGGACCCACGTAGTAAACCGGGAAGCAAGTGAGCAGGGTCAGGTCGTGACCCGTCGAAGATTCCAGGACTCGCAGGTCTGTAGGGGCCACGACTTCAATCGACTCCACGCGGTACTCGAAGCTCCGCTCTCGAGTCTTGAATCGGATTCCGTCGCCTATGCGAATATTTCGAAGCGGGCGGAAAAAGGTGTCCCGGTGACCAGCCAAGGCGACATTGCCCCATTCGCCGGGCAACGCCGATTTTGAAAGATGACCGACAGCCCGCCGCAAGCTAGCGGGGGAGTCGCCCTGAACAACGATGGCGTCAAGCCCCAGGCGGGGCACTTCAATTTCTCCAATCACATCGCCTTCCGTTAAGATATGCGGCTCCGAGAGGCGGCCAGCTTGCTTGAATTTTTTCATCTCGAGAGTTTGATACGCGTGTGAGTCCGCGGAGACGAAGGCCGAATAGCCCAGGGCGAGAATGCCCAAGGTGAGAAAAAAGTAAAAGGCTACACAGAGGATGGACGCTCGCGCTGACAAACCTACTCGTTTGGCGGGAAAAAGCAGATTCATTTCGTCCCCGGCTCCAACTGTGCTGTAGGCTGCTTCTCCGCCGCAGGCGAGTAGCCCTGCCGTGTTCGCACGCGCAATTTGCCATGGCCCGTCGCAGTGACTTTCACTTCAATTTTTCGAAAAGCATCAGCCGCCTTCAGATTCTGCGGCAAATAACCAAGCGTGTACTGCTCGCGAAGATCGCGGGCGATTTCTTTCGACACGCTTGCGGTGGATTCGCCTGCGCGCGGGAAGTAGGCGATTCCTCCGGTATCCTTGCAGAGCCGCCGGAGAAGATCCGGGTTTTCTTCCCCGTCGAACGAACCGACCAGAGCGATGGAGTAGATCTGCGCCTGCGTTTGGCGAGCCTGGGCCAGCACCTGCGAATACTTGAGATGGCTGGCATTGTCTCCCCCGTCGCTGATGATGATGAGCGCCTTCTTCTCCAAATGCCCGTACTGCAAATGATGCAGACCCTCACTTACAGCATCGTAGAGCGCGGTTCGCCCCCGGGCCGAGATGGCAGTGAGGGCTTCCCCGAGCTCCTTCGGATCGTTCGAAAATGCTTTTCCCTTCATGAGTTCAATGGAAACGTCATCATTGAAATCCACGACGAACATTTCATCTTGTGGATTGCTGGAATGTGCGAAGGCGGAAACCGCACTAACAACATCCGGGAGCTTGGGGCCCATGCTTCTGCTGTGGTCCACGACAAGCCCGACGGTAACCGGAGTATCGCGCTCTTCGAATACCGTGAGTTTTTGCAGCTGCCCGTCTTCAAAGACACGAAAATCTTCCAGCTTAAGACCGGAGACAAACTTTCCGTGCGTGTCAGTCACTTTCACGGGCAGCAAGACAAGATCTGCGGTCACCTTAATCTTCCCCTGGGCACCCACGCCGGCCAGCGAACGCTCCGTCGCGAGAGATGGAGAGAAGCCGAGGATGCCAAGAAAGAGCAGCAAAGGAACAAGGAACAGGTGTACTTCGTCCAGATTATGTTTGCGGGGGCTTGGAATGAGGAGCACGAAGGAGGCTTTCTCGCGCGACGCAGGACGTGATCTGCGATCACGTCCGCGACGCGGGGAGTTACGGTCGCCTACGAAGCGAGCTTCAGGACAAGCTTCAGACCGAGAGCAAGGCTGATGGACAACCCACCAAGCAGTGCGATCAGCGGCAAATGGCCAGCTGTTTGCGGCAGTTCTTCAGTTTCCTTGACCGCAGCGACGGGAGGAGGAGTCGTCTGTATGACCTTGGTAACTTCTACTTCTTTCTGGTCGGGCGTGACGGCGACGATCGGAATCGTCTTTATCACGCTGTCGTCAATCGTGTCGGCTGCCACGGCTGGAACGATCACCTTGGCCGTCTGTGCCAACACAATCGCGCGAGGCTTCGGATACACGAATTCCTGTCCGAAGTTATCGCCAGGATAGAACCAGGCGCGGAGAGCTTCCGGAGAATCGCCCGGACGTTCGCTGAACTTCATGACGGTATCGCCCGTGGATTGCAAGCGATAGTTATTGATGGCGAGGATGGTGGCGAGGATCTGGCTTCCGTCCGCGTTGAAGATCTGAACGATGTGACGGTCGGATTGGGAATCCAACAGCTGAAAGGTGTACGTTCCGGCGGGGAGAATTTTCCCGGGAACTTCCACGGCCTGGCTGAAGGTGACGACGGTTTTCTTGTTCCAAGTGTCTGCTTGCGCGCTGGGCAGCACTGTGGCGCCCAACAGCGTGACTGCCAATAAACTGATTAATGCTTTGAAAGGGTGCATCCGAATTTCCTCCTTGAGAGGGTGTGACTCTTCTAATGCAGATTTGCGTAGGACTTGTCCGAAACAGTCAGGCGATCTGAGATGGGTTGGATTGCATGAAAGACTGCTTTTTCTTCCTACCCGAACATCTTGGACGGAAATGTCTATGCAAGCTGTTCACTTACGTACACAATCGCGCTTTTTTGGACTTAATTCGTGTGGCCGCTGCTGGCGTTGTGATCAGGCGACCTGGAATCTACCCGCTCACAATTGGCGTCACTTTGCCGGGCTGGCAGCAAGAATCGGAGTTGGGGTAACCAGCTTCAACTGGTCAAGGGATGCCAATACGCTTTGCCAGCGTGCATTGTCTTTCTTGGTCTCAAGTGGAAGAGAGAGGTCCGAATAGAAGCTCAGGATATTGTCGCGCAGCTCCGGTGTAGTCTTGTCGAACTTGCGCTCCGCGAGTTGGCCTAGCAACTTGGCATAGGCTTCGTCGGTCAATGTGTACTCGGCGGCCTTGGTTTCCTTGCCGGTGTCAAAATCACAGTTGGCAAGCTCCAGCGTGCCTGCACCAACTTGCTGAAGATAAATGCGGTATTGGTCGACGGTGGTGTTGATGCTCTTGAAATACATTTCCGCCGTCTGAGGCGTGGGGTTTTTGAAGGCCAGCGCCTTGAAGGGGCCAATTTTGGGCATGTATCGCAAGACCACGGACCAGAAGCGCGTGCCGAAATCGGGCTTCGTGTAATCCTTTCCCCACTCTTTTTCATAATCCGAGCGCGACAAGCGGTAGAGGAACTTCTTTTTCGCAAAAGTGGGGTTCTCCTTCATCATGTCTTTCTTGTGGGTCCGCAGGGCGATCTGGGTCATTTGCGGGATCATCCGGCTGACGGCGAAGCGATAGGAACCGATTGCAAGATCCTCATGGGTCAGCACGTCTTTCAATTCCACTCCGTAGACGATCGGGAAAGTCCGTTCCAGCAGTGACTTGGACACTTGAAATCCGATGAAATCGTGATATTGCTCCGACGCGTAACGATTCTTCGCCACTTGCACCATGTCGAATCCGAACTCCGTCTTCAGATGCGCTGTGTGGTCCTGCGCGTACCGGACCGAATTGCCGTACTTCGCGCGCAGCTTGGGAAATTGGATGGAAACTGCCTGGTTGACGGCCGGATGGCCGGTAATATCCGAAGTATAGTGCGCGAGCGCGCCCAGGGCGAAGGCGTACTCGTTGGCATCCTGGCTCTGCAAGAGTAGCTCTCGGACGAAGTCGCCGCTGCGAACGTAGTGCACCAAATTGCTGAATTCCACGCTGCCAAAAGGATAGTAGCCGAGGTCCTGGATGACAGCGCCGCCATAGGCGTAACCATGCGCCAACTTGAGCTGCTCTTCGGTGAGCCCTGGAAATCGCTTGAGGAGAAGCGGGCTGAGCTCATCGGTCCAGAGCAGGTCTACAATTTGCTCGTGGGTGAGCACGGAGTAGGCGGACGAATTACTGGTGCATAGGAGCATGACGAGAAGGACTGCTACCAGGCGGAAACGCCATCGGCTCCAGCCACTGGAAGCAACACTCTGAGGGAGTCGTGTACTAATTAGGTTTTCTGAGTTCATAGACAAGTTTCTTCGCTTCCTTCATTCTCTCTTTGTAAAACGAGGGACTGATGATGACTTTTTTTGCTCCCACACGCATATCTGCCTTGATGCCCTTCTTCGACAAAAATAGGGAAAGCGCTAAGTACGTCTTGATCTCTTTCTCGAGAAACCTGATTGCACGCCGTCTGGAATCATCCATAGCTCACCTCTGGCTTGACACGCACGGCTCTAAACCTACCGGGCCAAAGTCTAAATTCGGCCGAGCAGCACAAGCACTACAACGATGAGGAGAACAAGACCTATGCCCCCCGTCGGGGCATAGCCCCAATCGCGGCTGTGAGACCACCGCGGCACAGCGCCTAAGAGTGCCAGAATCAAAAAGACGACTAAGATAGTTCCAAGCATTGTTTTCTCCTTCCCGAGTAAATTCATTTAACGGCATTCAAGTTCCCGCCCCGGCAGCATTCTTGTTCCTCGGCAGATTTCCGCGCCGGGTCGGGATAGTCGGTGCACCGCGCTTGATCAGCGCTTAGTTCAAGTAGAAGCTGATGGCAATGCGATCGCTGGGATATCTGCGGTTGTACAGATAATATCCATCACCGTAGTAATCCACGTATACGTCATCGCTGTCGTACCAATCGTTTGACCAGTATTCCGGCCACGGGTCCACGAGGCCGAACCAATAGCCGCCGTACTCGAAGCGGCGATGCCCGCCGACATACCTCACCGGGAGGCTGTAGATGCGGAACCCGTGATCCTGGCCATAGTAGCTGCGGAAACGGTCATCTGGAACGCGGTAGCCGTTGTAGCCGCCGCGTTGCTGCCAGGTGCGGTGGTCAGACTGCCAGCTGCGTGCGCGATCACCGCGCCAGGCAACCTGCTGTTGGCGTACTTGTGCTGGACTCCGTCGTTGTGCAGCAACGTTGTCCTGTTGCTGACGCTGTTGACGCTGCTGATCTTGCCGTGTCGCAGCTTGCTGCTGTTGTTGCTGTCTTGCCGTGTTGGCCTGCTGCTGACGCTGTTGACGTTGCTGATCCTGCTGCCCTTTGGCTTGCTGCTGTTTTGCAGCGTTGTCCTGCTGCTGACGCTGTTGGCGTTGCTGGTCCTGTTGCCCTTTGGCCTGCTGCTGCCGTTCAGGCTTGGCCTGTTGCTCCTGTTTCGCGGGCTTAGCCTTTTCTTCCTGTTTGTCCGGTTTATCCTGCCGCGCATCAGCCGGAGCGGCGATTCCGAGGAGCAGAAAAAGCGCAGTCGTATTGATGATTCCAATCGATTTCATGAGTTACCTCCGTTGCGTCCATTTCTGAGCCTGTCAGTCGTCATATAAGGCGTGTCCACTGTCGGGCCTAAAGTTGCTTCGATGCATCGCGACCTGCAATCTGGGCTGCTTGCTTGTCACCCAACTCGGATTCGCGAGAGGGAATGAAAGAGTCCAAATACATTCAGGAGCCACAACACCACGCCGATGACCACGACTGCGTTCAAGATCGACTTGATGCTGCCTGCCATGGGGATGAAACGATTCACCAGCCACAAAAGGACACCAACGACGATCAGGGTTAATAGAATCTGAAGGAGAGGCATACTTTCTTACCTTTCTGTCTTTGCTGCGAGACACTTATACTCAGGTCCCACAAATTGCCGCATGTTCTGCCTGGTGTGAAGAACGTGTTGATCGCTTCCGTTCAACGAGGGATGGACTCTCGATCCAGACAGTCCGTGCGACTCATGTGTTGTTCGATGTCCTCAGCGCTCGTGCCGGATGGAGATCAAGCTGAAGGGGGTGGACTGGCCAACACTGCAGTCCTTTTTCCGCAACTCAATCCTAGACTCCGTCAAGACGTATGTCTGTTCACTTGTATACAAGGCCGCAGTTTATTGGCGTGACGATAGTTCTCGACCGCGTGGCAGGAAGTCACTCTGTTGATTTCTTGCGGGGCAGGAAACGTTTGCACTTGAAAATTAGTTCATGGAAACGGGCCACTCGAGCACACGTCCTCGCACTGGCCGATTCGCGCGCAGGCCACGATTGCCTTGTTGGGCCGTTTCCTGGTCAAGCTTGATCGCAATTGCGGCCAGGCACTTTGCCCGTTCAATCCATTGAGATTCGCTGGCAGAAGGGCTTCGTGGAAAGCTGCAGTACGTCTCCAGAGATCCAAGCAGTTCGTCATTCTCGGCAACAATGCCTTCCGAACAGAAAGTATACAAACCAAAGAGCGCCGCATTCATCGCAATGGCGGCAAGCTCGCTTGGATCGTCGCTCGGCAGGGAAATGAGCGAAACCACGTTGCCAATCTGACAATCGAGAGCACTGCAGATTCCATTCAGCACTTCCGGGAGGCGCTCACCGGAGGAGATCGATTGAAGAAGTTGTTCTTCCGTGCCCAATACATACTGGATTTTGCCATCAGAATCATGAGGCAGCATGCGTTTTTGCGACCGGCCGCCGGTACGAGAATACGATTTATTCATATCTGCCTTCCCTTTTGCAGGCCGTGCTCAATTCACTCCCGAATTCAAGAAACTCGGGATTTGGATCTGGCAGTAGCAATCAAGAACTGTGACCGGCCCGGGCAGTTCTTGAGCGCTTGTCTTTCATCGCATAGAGGGCCATGTCCGCCGCGAATAACAGGGTTCCGATGGTATCGGCGTCCTCCGGGTAACTGGCCACTCCCACGCTGACGGAAAGAGCTGGCTCTTCGACATCATTCGCTAGCAGCTCACAAATTCGCCGCGCTACCAGTGTGGCGGCAGCCACGCCTGTCTCCGGGAGGACCAGAGCAAACTCGTCCCCGCCTTGCCGCGCTGCGGTGTCCACGGACCGGCAGCAGTCCGATAGGATCTGCGCGAGCCGGCACAGCGCCCGGTTTCCCGTCAAATGCCCAAATCGGTCGTTGATCTGTTTCAATCCATCCAAGTCCAACAGTAGAAGAGAGAATCCCCGCTCGGTACGCTTTGTTCGGCAGATCTCCGCCTGCAACATCTCGAAAAGACGGCGATGATTGGCCAAACCCGTCAGCGAATCGCTGAATGCCTGGCGCCGTAGTTGTTCCTCAAGCACCCACTGTTCCGTCATGTCAACAGCGATGATTTCATAGCCATCAAAATCTCGATGCTCGTCAAAGATGCCATGGCCGCTCAACCTGGCTTTCAGAGTCGTGCCATTCTTTCGTCTCCACTCTATTTCGACCGGCTCGATCTGCATCGTCTCGGGCATTTGGCCAGCTATTGGCGCTCCGGGACCAAGATTAAGGACGATTTCAGACGCACGATTCGCCGCCAGCAGATCTTCTTTGGTTTCATAGCCAAGCATCGTCACGAGAGCCTGGTTGACGTCCAGAAACTTTCCTTCCGCATCGCATCGGCATATTCCGTAAGCGGGATTCTCCACCAGCGCGCGATACAGCGATTGCGAATGCCGCAAGGCCTTTCCGGCCTCTTCCAGTTCGGCGCGCAGCCTCTTTTCGTTCAAGACGCGACGAACCGCCATGGGCAATTGAGCGATGTGCTCTCGTTCCACGTAATCGAATGCACCATCAGCGATTAGTTGCGCGATGGATTCACTTCCCATGCCGGTGGTCACGAAGAGCAAGGGAATCTCCTGCACCGTTTGACGGAGGAGTTGCAGAGCCTGCGGTCCTTTCCAACTCGGGCTGGGGTACTCGGCAACCACGACATCGTAAGATTGAGAGTGGAGCCGCTCCGTACACTGTGCCAGGTTCAAAACGAAATCGGCGCTGACGGTGAATCGCGCTTTCTTGAGCTCTTCCAGGCAGCTCTCTATTACGTCCGCATCGCGGTGAACGAAAAGGACGCTAAGGGAGCAGCGTTTGTGAGAGGCCGCACTTTCCGGCCGAAAACTTCTCCGGGCGGACTGGAATTCGTTCTGAGCAAGGTTCGACATGTATGCCCACACGTACACCATCGAAGCCGCTCAAAGACATCTAGTATGAGCGGCTAGGAGGTAGACCCCTTCGAACCAACGATATGCCGGTAAGGAATCGACGTCTGTTCAGTATTGTACATTTACCGTACTGGTACCATACAGTCCGGCGGATGCCGTCGACGCCCGCGGGAAGGCAAAACCTCAGATTGGTGAGGTAATAGCGGTCATTGGAGCCGCGTGTGCAAAATGAGACAGATATCAGGCGTTCCCACGTCGCAGGATTGCGCGGTTATTAGGGACCCGCATCAGGAGAACCGTCATGTTGATCTGCCCTATGTGCCACAGTAAACGAATTCATCGATCAAAACGCAAAGGGATTCTGGAACAAGGCATTCTGGCCGTGCTTTTCGTCAGGCCGTTTCGCTGCGAAAGATGCGACTACCGATTTTTCCGCTGGTCACTCGCCGCAAATCCCAACGCATCCCGGCCAGCAACAACCCAGTAATCCAGGTCGCTCTCCGGGCGCAAAAGGGCGGGTAGTGGCGACCGCGCCGGTCTTTGTGTGCGAATTCACCTGAAAAAGCAAGAGGTTGAAAGCCGCCTGTAAACTATATGATTGAGAACGAGAATTTGGCTCCCCGGGCTAGATTCGAACTAGCAACCCTTCGGTTAACAGCCGGGGCTGCGAAACTCTAAATGCCTTATTCGGTGTCGCTTACGACCGGGAACACCTTAAATCCCGACCCTCAATTGGGCAACTTTGGGCAACCTATTGAAGAAAAGAAAGGCGGTAGGGATCGAAGAGACACCCCAATTTCTAGGATGTTCAGAGTTTCTGGGAACTTGTCCGATTACGCGACTTAGACCTACTGCGTCCAAATAGTGTGGGTGTTATCCGCTCGAATCGCGTTTGGAAAGGGCCGCGCGTTCGACTACAGCGGTGATCGAACTCACGAACTGTTCTCCCCATCCAAGGTCAAGATGCAGAGCGACAGCGAAAGCATCTTCCGGCCTGAGTTGAGCTGGAACATGGTCGCAAACATGTAAGCGGCTGATGACGTCGGCATCCACTTCCGAAAGAAATTTACGATAGTCGGATAGTTGCGCGAGAACTCCCCTGCCTGCTGGAGTTAGCCCTTGCAAGGAGTGAAAGAAAAACCCGTTGATCACTAGAAAGGTAAAAATGATAAGGGCGGCGGTCGCTGAGGAGAGCACGCCGAATAGAGCAATTCCTCCTAAAGAGACACACAGGTAGCGCAAAGGCTTGGCATCAGCACCAGTCCAGGGCCGCTGAGGTGACGTGCTGCCCGGCAGCCGCGTAACGACTTTCTCGACGGTGCCACGCATAGCCGCAACCCCTACAACGAAAGAAACGAATGTGGTCACCACGGTCGCTACCAAGAGTCTGCCTGTGACCCTGTCTAGGTTGCTCCAAAAATCTGTATTGCCAAGAGCAAAAAATACGCCCACGCCCGAGACGATCCATGAGGGGTACGACAATGCCGCATTCGACGAGAAGTAGCCGGTGTCCTTGAGAGCCAATTCAAAGACTCTCACGGCTCTGACGAGTTGAGGACTGAGTTCACGGAAAGCGAAGCGGTCGTAATCGTGGAATAAGTTGTAGCTGAGCACGTTCTCTTCGCGCTCAAGGGTCGGAGTGGATTCGGGCTGGAGTTGCGTGATCGAGAAAAGATCATCCTGCTGCTGCTCGATTTTCAGATAACCCTTTGCAGACATGTTCACGAGTGCGGCTGCCATGGCCCGCGAAAGGTCGCGCTCGAAAAGCCAGGCGGCAATCGCAGGGGAAACACCGGGAGGTGGCTGGTAGCGCGTAACGGAGACCCGTTGCGGGTCACGACGTCGCGTAATCAGAAGCACAAGTACGAAGTAGACTGTGATGAGAACCAGAGCCAGAACGGCAGGGGTGTAACCCTTCGCGATGCTGGGAAGCTCAAACATTAGCTCGACGCGCGCCTGAGGGCTTCGCATGGGAAACTACCCGGAATTTCCCTGTCTAAATGCCAGCTATGCTAACCCGTATTTTACCGGCCCGTAGGGCGCAAACCAGTTCATTGCTCCCAAACAGTCACCACATACGGGACGCTGCATCCGCCGAAAACGGGTCTGTTGGGGCGAACCTTGTCGGCGAGCTGCCTTAAGTCCCGGTAAACGCGGTAACCGGCCAAGTAAAGTAATACTTCATATGCTTGGTGGACGAATTCCGCAAGGTTGTCTAAGATTGTGGCGCGCCACGAGATTATTCTCTGGGAGGACACAATGCCGGATAAAAAGCCGACTCACGAACAAGGACAGCTCCAACTTCAACTTTATGACCTGCGGCGGGAGGCCAAATTGCGTCAGGCCCGCGACTGGTTCACGCAAACCTATTTCGTGGATAGTTTTGAGGACAGCCAACGCATCGCGCCTTTCGGTTCGCAAGAGGGGACTTACTTGTTTATGGTACTAGGTTACTGGGAGCAGGCTTGCTCGTTTCTGAACCACGGCTTGCTGCACGATCAGCTATTTTTCGAGACGTCCGGGGAATTTTTTGGGGTGTGGGATCGCGTCAAGCCCATCGTCCCGAAGGCGCGAGAGATGTTCAAGCAGAAGCTGTTTCTGGCAAACCTGGAGAAGGCTGCGCAGCGGTTTGAAAAGTGGCGGAAGAAGGTTTCGCCTGGCTCGCTGGAGGCCATGCGGGAGTGGACGAAACAGATGCGTTCGGAAAAGGCGAAAAAGGCCAGCGCGTAACAAACGAAGGTCCCCACCGCAAGAAGGGCGAGTCGGGCCGACGTGCTGCGCAAAATGAAATCCTTCTTCCAGCACCCTTCGATAGCAAACTCCTGATTAACGCGGAAATCGTCCATTTGAAGTTCTAGAACTTGACTTTTCCGGTTTGCGGACTAATCAGGCATTTGGATGTCACTCCGCTAAGC
>JBARRT010000077.1:0-12126 GCA_049644365.1 Candidatus Acidiferrum sp.
CGCGGGCCCCCGGCCGCACCCTGTCTATTCAGATTCGCCAGGCCCTCCTGCTCGGCCTTGCGTTCAACCTCTATCGCTTGAGGCACCCCTCTCAAGGCGAGGATGTCAACAGAGCCAGTGTTGATTCCAAGGGACTTGCATTGCACGAAAACTCTGCGGGATTTGCGGTTTCTCGTTAGTCGGATTCAAAACGAATTGGCCTCTAAAGGTCCGGGGGCATTCCCAAGAAAAGAAAAGCGCAGCCAAGCCGCCGCACTCCAAAAGTCCTGATATTACCTGAGCTATATTTTACCATGCGGGTACATCTGGTCAAGCGTTATTTCCCTCAGGCGAGGGATTCGAGGAAGAAGGTGAGCATGCGGTAGCCGGCGATGTAGGAGAAGGGGGCCAGTTCGAGGGAGTAGTGGCCGCAGGGGAGTTCGAGGGTGCGGGGGTCGGCACCGTGGCGGCGGAGGGAGTCCAGCATCTGGCGGGTGAGCTCGGGGAGCATGGTGGGGTCGTATTTGCCGTAGAGCATGAACGTATTGCGGCCGGCACCCATGCCGCGTTCGACGTAGGGCATGGGGCTGATGGGGGCCCAGTATTCGCGGAGTTCGTCGACGGTGACATGGTTTTTCAGACCTTCCCAGACGTGATTGGTGGTCATGCCCTGGCTGATGACGTCGGCGTAGTAGGTGGAGACGTGGAAAAAGCCGCCGGCGCGGATGCGTTCGTCGTGCGCGAGGGTGATATAGCCGACCGAAGAGCCGAGGCTGGTGCCGAGGATGCCGAATTTGGTGTGACCCTGCTGCTCAAGCCAATGGAGGCAGCGGCGGGCGTCCTGGACGGCCTGGCGGTTGGCCTGGAGGGTTAGGCCGACGTTGGGGCCGCAGATCTGGTCGGCGCGTTCGTGGCCGTGGGCCATGCGGCGGTCGTGGTAGGGCATGCTCATTTTGAGAACGGTGATGCCCAGTCGCTGAATCCAGTGGCAGAGACCGTTCTGGCCATGCCATTTGGCGTTCCAATTGGGGAGGAGGAGGACGGCGGGGCCTGCGCCGTAGCGTTTCCCACGCGAGCGAGTTGAAACAGTCTCGCGTGCGGGAAAAAGCTGGGCGTGAACGGTGTTGTTCTCGGGCCAGGGGGATTCGAGGGAACTGGTAAAGGTGAGGACGCTTTCTTTTCCATGCGCGGTTGCCAAGCGACCGACATCGAGGTGGTAGTCGTCGGCGGGGGTGGTGGCGTACCAATCTCTGCTGTGCTCGATGGCGTTCTGGGCGTATTGACGGACGAAGGCTCCGGGATTGGGGTTATCAGGCGAGCCGCCGATGTGCTCAAGGCCCCAGTGGAAGGGCTGGACGCGGCGATTGTCGTCGGTGGTCCAGCGGCGGTGCTCGTAGCGGCGGATTCTGCGTTCGAACCAGTTCATGACAGGAGTCGACATTCACAGTTTACAGTCAAGAGTTGGCAAAGAAAAAGGCGGATGGGCTCAGGAAAGCAAAACCAAGGATTGCAACACAGAGTTCACGGAGGTCCACAGAGAACCATGAGGCAGAAAGCGTTAGGGATGAGGCACGGGGCCTAGTGTGGTTCATTGAGGGAGTGGAGTGAGTGTGAGAAAGTCAAAATGTGGTCATCGTCTTCATTTTTCTATTTGGGATCGTGATTGGAAGCTTCCTGAACGTCTGCATCACGCGGATTCCGGAGGAGATATCCATCGTTTCGCCGGGGTCGCGCTGCCCGCGGTGCAAAACACCAATCAAGGCATATGACAATGTGCCGGTGTTTGGGTGGCTGTGGCTGCGGGGCAAGTGCCGCGCGTGTGGCGCGCCCATCTCGCCGATGTATCCCTTGATTGAGCTGGTTACCGGGCTCTTGTTTGTGGCGGCGTACCTGGACTTTGGGATTACGCAGGCCACGGTGAAATGGATTTTCTTCACCTGCCTGCTGATTGTGCTGACGGTTACGGATTTGCGCGTGCGGATACTGCCGGATGTGATTAATTGGCCGGGATTTGCGGCGGGGCTGCTGTTTTCCGCCTTCGTGCCGCCGAATGACGGGATCGCGGGGTTTCTCGCCTATCGATTATTTCAGGTACGCCTTCCGGGAGCGGCGGCGGGGATTCTCGATGGGCTCATCGGCGCGGCCTTCGGGAGTTTGCTGCTGCTGGGGCTGGCGAAGGGGTACAAGGCGGCGCGTGGACGCGAAGGTATGGGCATGGGCGACGTGAAAATGATGGCGATGGTGGGAGCGTTTCTTGGCGTGCGCGGGACGTTTTTGACTCTTTTGCTTGGGAGTCTGCTGGGGAGCGTAATCGGGCTTAGCTTGGTGCTGGCGCTGTTCCTGGGGGGCTGGAGGAGCGCACTCGCGAAGCGCGCAAGCCAGCGCGGATTGGGCACGGAGCGGGGGCTGCGGTGGACGATTGCGAGCCAGTATCAATTGCCGCTGGGAACGTTTCTGGGGATTGGGGCGCTGGTGATTGTGTATGCGACGCCCGTCGTGTCGGCGCGGTGGTCGATGTTCCGATGGATCACAGGGTAGACGGGCAAGTGCAAAGTTAGAATCGAAAGTTAAAAGTTGAAAGTTCAAAGTTCAAAGCTGGGGAAGCGGAAGGAAAGCAGAGAAAGAGAAACAGGAGTCGAATGACAGGACCGATGTTTGCCGCACTGCAATCCGGAAACAACACGCAGCACTTGTGGACTCTGGCTGGGGAGATGGGGATTGCCTTCCTGGCGGTCATGGGGCTTGCGTTTTTCTTTTTGCGCAAGTTCTTTCAAAACAGGCGCGAGGAGCATAAACAGGAATTTGCAACGAGCGCGCCGCGCACGGAGAATCCTTCCGCGTTTATGGCCGCATCAATGCAGGGCGTGATTCAGAAATTGCGGGAGCAGGAGAAAGAGCTGGAGCGGCTGCACAAGATCGAAAGAGAACGCGCGGAAAAGACGGAGCGGCTGAGCGAAGAAGTGACGCGGAACATGCCAGCGGGGCTTCTGGTGGTGAATGCGACGGGGATTATATCGACTTCGAATCCGGCGGCGGAGCAGGTGCTGGGAATTCACGGGCTGGGATTCCGGCGGTACAGCGAAGCGCTGGGCGAGGACTCGGACTTGACGAAGCTGCTAGCGGAGTGCCTTTCGACGGGAAAGATTTACCGTCGCGAAGAAGTGGAGCACATTCCCCCGGCGGGGGACACGCGGCATCTGGGCGTGACGATTTCGCCGATCCGGCGCGGCACGGAAAGCATCAGCGGCGCGATCTGTCTGTTGACGGATTTGACGGAGCTTGCGGCATTGCAGCAACGGATGCAGTTGAAGGAAAACCTGGCGGCGCTGGGAGAGCTGTCCGCTGGCATCGCGCACGAGTTCAAGAATGCGCTGGCGACAATTTCGGGTTATGCGCAGCTGATTCCGGAGGCATCGCAAAAGGATGCTTCGGAGTATGCGGGACGCATCCTGCGGCAGACGAGGGATATTACGCACGTGGTGGCAGAGTTTTTGAAGTACGCGAGGCCGCTGGAGATTCCGGATGACACGGTGACGCTGAAGACGGTCGTGGAGCGCGTGGCGGCGGAAGTGGGAGAAGCGCTTCCACAGGTGAAGATCCGTTGCGAAGGGACATTCGGCGAGGTGGAGGGAGACGAGGGCTTGCTGAGGCAGGCGCTCCTGAACCTGGCGCGGAATGCAGCGGAAGCTTGCGCGTCGGCAGAGCACGGCGGCAAAGTGCTGGTGCGCGGCGAGGTGGCGCGGGGAGATGAGGCTGGTTCGCAGCAGATCACCGTGTTTGATAACGGGCCAGGGATCGGGTCGACCGCGATGCCGAAACTGTTCCGGCCGTTTTTTACAACGAAGGCGAATGGCACAGGGCTGGGGCTGGCGGTGGTACAAAAGATCATCGTGCAGCACGGAGGGCAGGTGCAGGCGCGGAATCGCCCGGAAGGCGGGGCCGCATTTATTGTTACATTACCGCTGCCGCGAAGGGTACCGGAAGCAGTAGAATCAGGGAAGGACAGCATCTAATTCTGCAGTTGGGGTCGCGGGAACCGGCATACAGGTGATCGGTGACTGGTGACGGACTTGGGTCGATGATGGAGTTGAAGTTCTTGTGTTGCGAGGCTTCAGACTGCCCCGAGAAAGTAGGGCTAAATGGCCATGAAAGTTTGGATAAAGATTTTGATAATTGTCCCGACGCTATGCGCGGCGGGTATGGTGACGTGCGCGCAATCGCAGAGTTCCTCGCAACAATCGGGCAGCGATCCGGTGGCGGATGCGGCGCGAAAGGCGCGTGAGGACAAGAAAAACGCCGCAAAGCCGAAGAAAGTTTACACGGACGATGACGTCAGGCCCGCCGCAGCGGCGGCAGCAACGACTGCTGGTGGCGCCCCAAGCGGTGCCAGCGGAGCTGCGGCGACAGGCGCCGCGGGGTCGCAGAAGACGGATGATGGCGAGGCAAAGGAAGATCCCAACAGCGAAAAGGCCTGGCGGAAGCGGTTCAAGGAGCAGCGCGACAAGCTGGCGAAGGCCGAAACCGAGTTGGATGTACTGCAACGCGAGTCGCAGAAATCGCAGTTGGAGTACTACCCGGATCCGCAGAAGGCGTTGAGCGAGCAGAACACGCGCAAAGACATCAACGAGAAAGTGGCGAAAATCGCGGCGAAGAAGCAGGAGATTGCTCAGCTCAAGCAGGGGCTCGAAGACATGGAAGTCGAACTGAGAAAATCGGGCGGCGATCCGGGGTGGGCGCGCTAATAAAGACGAAGCTGTCAGTTGTAAGTCCTTAGAGAAATCCTTCAACACCGAAACCAAGAGCGAAACTGCGATGGGCTCCTAGCTTAGAGGGACCAGCAAATCGCTGCTCCTGCTTGATCGTACGGATGTGGTGCTTCCCTTCTCTGCACATGCGTCCTTCCTAATTCCCTGACAACTGCGGAATTCATGGTAGAAACGAGAGAGATGGAACCTCTCCTCCTTGTCGAAGATAAGAATGAGCTGCGCGCGATGCTGCGGAAGGCCTTGGAGCGCGCGGGGTATGAAGTGGACGAAGCGCCGGATGGCGCCGCAGCTATTCAAAAAGTGCGAGCAAGAAGATATCTGCTGGTCATTACCGATTTGAAGATGCCCGGGGCTTCCGGGCTGGAAGTTCTGCACGAAACGAAGCAGGCGGATGCGACGATACCGGTGATCCTGTTGACCGCGTTTGGGTCCGTAGAGGAAGCCGTGGCGGCGATGAAGGACGGGGCTTACGACTTTCTGCAAAAGCCGGTAGACCTGGACCATTTGAAATTGCTGGTGCAACGTGCGGCGCAGCAACAGGAGCTGCTGCGGGAGAATTTGCTGCTGCGCGAGGAATATGCGACGCGGTACGGGTTTCCGCGGATCGTGGGGGAAGATGCGTCCATTCGGGAAGTGAGCCAGCAGATTCAGAAAGTGGCCGCGACAGATTCGACTTGTTTGTTGCTCGGGGAGAGCGGGACGGGCAAAGAGTTGTTCGCACTGGCGATTCACCATCTATCGCCGCGGCGCGAGAAACCGTTTGTGGCGCTGAATTGCGCGGCCATTCCGGAAGGGCTCGTCGAGAACGAATTGTTTGGGCACGAGCGCGGGGCCTTCACGGGGGCAGGAGCTCGCAAAGTCGGAAAAATGGATATGGCGCACCGGGGAACGCTGTTTCTGGATGAAATTGGCGAATTGCCGCTGGCGATTCAGGCGAAATTGCTGCGCGTGCTGGAGGAGCGAAGATTCGAACGCGTGGGCGGGACACAGTCGATCGAGGTGGACGTTCGAATCGTGGTGGCAACCAACCGGGATTTGCAGAAGCTGACGCAGGAGAAAATGTTCCGCGAAGATTTGTATTTCCGGATTTCTGCGGTGCCGATGACGATCCCGCCGTTGCGCGAGCGCGGGAACGACGTGCTGCTGCTGGCGGAACACTTTCTGGAAAAATTCAAACGGGAGTTCGGAAAGCCGGGACTGGAGTTATCGGAGGAGGCCAAGGAGCGATTGCTGCACTACCGGTGGCCGGGGAATGTGCGGGAACTGCAGAACACGCTGGAGCGCGCGGTGATTCTCGCGGATGGGCTGGGCATCCACGCAGATGGGTTGCAATTGCCGGCGACGAAGCCGGACGCGGACAAGCTGCCTGCGGGAATGCTGCGGGAGGATTTCAAGTGGGAGGGTTCGCTCGAAGAGGTGCGGGAGCGAGCGGCAAGCCAAGTGGAAAAGGTCTTGCTGGAAAGCACCATGCGGGATTGCAAGTGGAACAAGACGCGGGCGGCGGAGAAGCTGGGGATCTCGCCGAAGACGCTGCTCGCAAAATTGCGCGACGCGGGATTGGAAGAATGACGTGACTGGTGATTGGTGACTGGTGACTGGTCAAAACATCAGCGCGGGCGTGTGGCGGTGTGGAGAGCGACGGTGCCGAGGGTCCAGACGCGATAGTCGACAGATTGGTAGCCGACGGCGGTCATGAGGGATGCGAGCTCGGCTGGACGGAAGAAACGGGCAACGGATTTGGGCAGGTAGGAATAGGCCGCAGGGTCCCCGGAAATGAGGCCGCCGATTTTCGGAAGAACCTTGCAAAAGTACCAGCGATAGAGATTCCCCAACAATCCATCACGTGGTTCGGTGAATTCGAGGATGGCGATGGTGCCGCCCGGTTTCAGCACGCGCTGAATTTCGCGCAAGCCGGCTTCGTAATTGGAGAGATTGCGGAAGCCAAAGGCCGTGGTGACGAGGTCGAAGGATGCGTCCGCGAAAGGCAGCCGCATGGCGTCGGCTTCGAAAAACGGAACGGGAGCCGCGATGGGGTGGGATGCGCCCGCGGCCAGCGCGGCACTTTTCGCTTTTGCGCGAACGAGCATACTGTGGGCAAAATCCGCGCCGACGATGCGGGCACTTCCGGCACGGGCAAGGGAAAAGGCGAGATCTCCCGTGCCGCAGCACAGATCCAGTACAAGCGCATCGGGGCGGCTGAGAATGGTGCGGAGCAGTTTTGCTGCGCGCGCGCGCCAAAGCCGATCGAGCTGCAGCGAGAGGAGATGATTCAGCAGGTCGTAACGCGGAGCGATGCGCGTGAACATCTCGCGTACTCTCGTAGAGGCGTCCGTTTCGCTGACGGCACCTTCGGCACGAGTTCCCTTCACCGGTGCGGCAAGCTCAGGCATGGGGACTTCCCGAGAGGCGGCTGCTGGCTGCAATGAGATGCGGTGTGAAATGAAGAACGCGCTCGACGACGTTCAAGGAAATGGAGTCGTAAGAGCGAGCTTCGCCGATGCGCGGGGAGAGGACGAACCGCACGGCGCCATCGCGCGCTTTCTTATCGGAGCGCATGGCTTTGACCAAAGTTGCGGCGGGGACGCGAGGCCAGGCCGGCAGAGGTCCGAGGCGCCGGATGAGCGCGACGATACGGGAAACATTGTCGGCGCGCGTCAGGCCAAGTTCATGGCCGAGGAACGACGCGGCGAGCATGCCCCAGGCGACGGCTTCCCCGTGCTGGTAGCGGCGGTAGCGCGTGACGCTTTCGAGAGCGTGCGCGAAGGTATGGCCGAAGTTCAGGATTTCGCGGAGGCCGGATTCGCGTTCATCGCGGCTGACGACCCGCGCCTTGATCTGGATGTTGCGCGGGATGAGCTCGCCGAGCGCCGCGCGATCGCGACGCAGGACACGTTCCAGGTTTTTCTCGAGCGTCGCGAACATCGCGGCATCGGCAATGATGGCGTGCTTGATGACTTCGGCGAGGCCGCCGCGGAATTCGCGGTCCGGGAGTGTACGGAGCAGTTCCGGATCGGTCAACACGAGGCGCGGCGGATAGAACGCGCCGAAGAGATTTTTTCCCTCGGGGAGGTTCACGCCCGTCTTGCCGCCGATCGAACTGTCCACTTGTGCGACGACGGTTGTCGGCACGTGCACCAGAGCAACGCCGCGAAGCAGAGACGCAGCGACAAAGCCAGCGACGTCGCCGACGACTCCGCCCCCTACAGCAACAATCAAAGACTTGCGGTCCGTGCCGGATTTCACCAGAGACCTGGAGAGTAACTCCACGGTATGCAGATTCTTTGCGGATTCGGCGTCGTTCATCAGATGGATGGCGTTGCTGCGGGACAGACGCAACCCACGCCGGACCGAATTGCCGACGGCCCGCCAGACTTTGGGGGATGAAACGACATGAACACGTGAAAAACGGCCGAGCCTAGCGAGTTCGCGGGCTGCGTGACCAAGGGCGCCCGCGCCTGCGACGACGGAGTAGTTTCCGGCTGATGACTTCACAGGAATGCGTTTGAATTTCATTGGGCGGACAATTTCAATGTAACACACGAGTTTGGGCGATTCCTACGCGAGCCGAGTTCGGCGGCTGGTTTTCTGGCGCGGAGAGGAAAAACGCCAGCAGGATGCTGGCGCTACGAGGGGGGCGGCGCACGGCTACTGGGATTGGAGTTGTTTCACGGATTCGAGAAAGACGTGGCCGACGATGGCGAGCGTCTTTGCGCTGATTTTGTCGAGAGCATCCTGCGGTGTGTGCCAGTAGCCGTTGTTCAGAAAGTCCCCGATGACATCCACGGCGGGAACACTGCGCTTCAGGAAGGAATCATGGTCGTCTTCTGCGGAGGTCGTGTCATTCCGAAAAATGCTCGAGTAACCAAGCTTGGCTGCGGTGTTCCAAACGAGATCGACCAATGCCGGAGTGGAACTGGATTCGCGCAGGAACTGGGCTTTGCGGCCGCCGACGATGTCCGCTAGCAGAAATGCCTTAATCCTTTTGATGTCGCCACTGATGGAGAGGCGGGCGGCCATTTGGCGGCTGCCGTAGCGGCTGTCGGTCTCGCTCCACTGCTTCATAGCTTCTTCGCCGTCGAAGAAGGCGATCCAAACGGCGTGCTTGCCACGCTGGGGGCAAAGCAGGCGAGCGAGCTCCAACATGAGGGCGGTGGAGGAGCCGGCATCGTCGGCGCCGACAAAGTTTTCTTTCAATAACGTGTCGTAGTGCGTTGCGAGCAGGATCACGGCGGACTTTTCGCCGGGGATTTTCACCAGGATATTTTCCATCGGGAGGCGGCCCACGGGAGTGTCCGCGCCAAAGGCGTCCGTTTCGACGTTGCAGCCATAGCTTTTCAATTCCGAGAGAAGGTAATCCTGTACTTGCGCAATAGCAGGTGAGCCAGATGGGTGAGGGCCGAAGCTGACTTGCTTGGCGACATGAGCGAAAGCGCGTTTGCCATCGAAGCCGCCAGTTTTTTCCGGCGGAGGCGCATCGTCGCCGGCTTGTGGCGGCGCGGAGGCAGCGGTGTTCGTGAGAGGCGGCTGCGTAGCGCTGGGGGAATCATGGCCGCTGGCTTTGCAGCCGGTTAGCGCGACGGAGGTCAACCAGGCCATTGCCGCAATCCGGAAAACCCCGTTCGAGAGCGACGGCATCTAGCGAGCCTCCGCGGGAGCAGTCAGCCGCTTTTCGCGACGTCGCACCACGAGCCAGGACACTCCGACACCGAGGAAGTACAAACCCACCAGTACAGCCATGAAGACCAGCATGGTCATGGCATCCGGCGTGGGGGTAAGGATGGCTGCGAGAATGGCGATGACCAAAATGGCATAGCGAAAATTGTCTATCAGGAACTTAGGCGTGACGATCCCAAACAGCGAAAGAATGAAAATGAGGACGGGCAATTCGAACACGAGCCCCAGCCCCAGAAGGACCAAGAGGATCAAATCGAAATACTCGTTGATGCTGATGAGCGGCACGACCGGACCTTGGAAACTGATCAGGAAATGCAATACATAGGGCATGGAGACGAAATACCCGAAAGCGATTCCCGAGAGAAACAACAAAACCGTCGAGAACAGAAAGCCAGTGATGGCTTTGCGCTCGTGCTTGTAGAGAGCAGGGGCAACGAAGAGCCAAATCTGGTAAAGAATCCATGGGGAGGCGATGACCAGCCCCAGGTACACGCTCAACGTGATCAGCAAGTTCAAATACCCGGCTGGATGGGTGTACACCAGCTTTTGGTCGAGGTGCGCATCACCAAGGGCCTTGAGCATGGGCTTGGTGATCCATTTCACAAAGTAAGGCGCGACAAACCAGCCAATTCCCGCGCCAATGCCGATCGAAATGAGCGAATTGATGATGCGCTTGCGAAGCTCGGTGAGGTGCTCGAAAAAGGTCATGGCGCCGGCGGGCTCCTCGTCCGGGCTCGTACTCTGCGGAGTGGGTGCGAGTTCGGGCACGGGATCAGGCGGATTGCCGGGTGTCCTGCGGAGTTTCATGCGATTCGCCGGCGGAGGAGGTTTCGGTGTCCGTGCCCGAGGGTGCGTCTGAAGAGCGCGCCACGGATTCCTCCACCGGCAAAATGACCGGTGATTCCGTCGCGGAGGGCTCCGAGACGTCAGGGGCTTCAAGCTGGGCCTGCTCGGTCGCGACGGCGGAGGCAGCGGCAGCCTCCGCGGCCTTCTTGCGCTCGGCCTGAAGGGTCTGGCGCTCCATTTCGCGCATCTCTTCCTCGAAGGCGCCCTTGAAGTCCGCTGAAGCCTTGCGGAACTCCGCCATAAGCTTCCCCAGACCGCGGGCGAGCTCGGGGAGCTTCTGCGGCCCAAAGACGACGAGGACCACGATAAACACCACGATCATGTGAGGGATGCTCAACATTGTGCATAGGCACCGTCTAAGGGGCCTATGGGCATCATAGAAAGGGCGTTAGTCGGTGTCAAACCGGAGTTTACGATGTGCTATAATTTTGTATCGAGTTGTCTCGCGAGGTAAAGGATGAACTCAGAGCGTCGCGGACTTGTAATCGTGTTGGGCGTGCTGCTGCTGTCTGCCGTGTTGGGGGGCATTTATGGACCCAACGTCAGGGCGACAACGGCCTCGGCCGATGACTATCAAACGGCCGTCCGGGAATTCACCCGGGTTCTGGACGTGGTGCAGAACAACTACGCCGACAACGTGGATGTGGACAAGGCCGTGTATCAGGGCGCGATTCCGGGCATGCTGCGCATGCTCGATCCGCATTCGAGTTTCTTTGATGCCAAGCAATTCACATTACTGCGCGAGGACCAGCGCGGGAAGTATTACGGCGTGGGGATGATTGTTGCGCCGCGGGAAAATCACACGGTGGTGATGGCGCCGTACGTGGGCGCGCCTGCCTATAACGCCGGGATCCGGCCGGGCGACGTGATCCTGAAGGTAGATGACAAATCCACGGAAGGCCTGAGCACCAGCGAAGTGGCGGACATGCTGAAGGGTCCGAAGGGCACGGTAGTCAAGATTGTCGTCTCGCGCGAAGGGTACCCGGAACAGCTTACGTTTACAGTCACGCGCGATGAAATCCCCCGTCATTCGGTGGATATTGCATTCCTGTTGAAGCCGGGGATCGGCTACATCCGGCTTTCCGGCTTTAATGAAACGACAGACCGTGAGATCGCGGAATCGCTGAGACAGTTGAACGCCTCGTCGCTGGATGGATTGATTCTGGACATGCGCGGGAATCCCGGCGGGCTGCTGAATGAAGCGGTGGCCGTGGGCGACATGTTCCTGGACAAGAATCAGTTGATCGTGTCGCACCACGGACGGACTTCGCCCGAACGGCGGTATACTGCGATTCGCGGGAACCAGGGCGTTACCGTTCCGCTGGTAATCCTGGTGAACAACAACTCGGCTTCCGCGACGGAAATTGTGGCCGGCGCAGTGCAGGACCATGACCGCGGGTTGGTTGTGGGCGAGACGACGTTTGGCAAGGGCCTGGTGCAGACGGTAACGCCGTTGAGCGAGAACACCGGGCTGGCGCTGACCACGGCGCGCTACTACACACCGAGCGGCCGCCTGATTCAGCGCGATTACAAATCAGTTTCGCTTTATGAGTATCACTACGAGCGGAAAGTGCCGGATCACCCGACGGAAGTAAAGCTCACCGATAGCGGCCGGCAGGTTACCGGCGGAGGCGGCATCTCTCCGGACATCAGCGTTCCGGCGCCGAAGCTGACGAAGTTCGAGCAATTGCTATATCGCAATGATGTGTTCTATCCGGCTGAGACAGGCGTTGGCGGATTTACACGCTACTACCTGGGCACAAAGCCCGCCATCAGCAAGAATTTTGAAGCTGATGACAACGTGATGCGTGCATTCCGCGGATACCTGAGCAAGCACAGCGTGCGATATACGGAACCGGAG
>JBARRT010000078.1:0-4202 GCA_049644365.1 Candidatus Acidiferrum sp.
CGCAGCACCCGTCCAATGTGACGTTGATGGAATACCGAAGGGGTCGCATTACGCCACAGTACCGCCGATGGGGGCGGGCGCTGCGCGAAGCGGGTCATGATGTGGTCGCCATTGGCGAAGTCGCGAGAGGCGCGACCGACGAGCAGGTTCTGGAGCGGGCTGTGAACGAAAGCGCGCGCTCATCACGGAGGATCGGGACTTTGGCGAATTGGTATATGCGCGTGGCCGGTCGTCGGCCGGAGTGATTCTGGTCAGGTTTGACAGCCGCGCGCGGCAAGCTAAGCCAGCGACCGTGATTGAGGCCGTCGCGAGGCTGGGCTCGCGGCTGCATGATGCGTTTACGGTAATAGAGGCCGGACGGGTACGCATAAGCAGTCGACCCTAGCGCGAAAAGAAGTGGCGAGTGACCAGCTGGTGGCAAGCCTCATCCAATCCCGGCAGGAGGGCCGTAAGGATGCATCACGTGCGCCAAGAGAATCTGCCTTTTGTTGGTAGTTCGCATGAGTTTGTTGGAGCTGAGCAGGGCGACACCAGTGTTTCGGTGTTCCTGTTCCATGGGAAGCCCGGTTCAGGACCGGGTCCGCACCGGCACCCTTATGACGAGATCCAGTTCATTCGTGAAGGCCGGGGAGTGTGGACAGTCAACGGCAAGACCTTCGAGGGCAGCGCGGGAGATATCTTTGTCATCAAGGCCGGTGAGATCCATAGCTTCAAGGCGGTTGGTGATTCGCCGCTGGTGCAACTCGACGTTCACCTCAATCCGCGCTTCATCCAAGAGAACCTTTAGGGTCGAAAGCTGAGGGGGCACGGGGTTCCGGCTGCTGCCTGGAATCTACGATGCCGTGCCCCTACGCGGGAAAGCGGCGTCGAGCCGCCGCACTCCAAAAAAAGAGCCGGCTGGAAGCCGGCGCTACGAAATATGAGGGCGACCTTTACGGGCTACACAACAGTGACGAGTGACGAGTGGCGAGAAAGGAGCCGGGCTCCCGGCCGGGCCGGGATAAATTCCGCCCGGCCTCTACAAAGCGCGGAGGCGCGGTAGGTGCAAAAAGAAGAGGCCAGATGCCGCCCTAAAGGGCGGCGCTACGTTTAAGAAGGGCGCAGCGGTGCTGCGCCCCTACAAGAAGATCCGGGAAACTGTCCCCCGGCGCGCCACTGCTTGGACTACTCGGCGGCGGGAAACAACAACTCATTTCCGTCGGGATCGACGATCTTGGTCACGTCGTAACCCCACCAGGACTTCTCGGTCGGAACCGAGCGCTCGACGATTTCACGGCGAAGCGCGGCGAGTCCAGCGACGGTCAGTTCCACGAACAAGCGCGCCTTGTCTCTTCGCGTGGAATCCTCGCAAAGGATGATCTCGCATCCCGCGCGATTGACTTGGCAGACCTTGCCCGCGCCGTCGCCCTCATGCCAACTCTTCTCGAAGCCGAGCATGTCGACGTAGAACCGAAGTGCACGGTTCACATCAGCAACGAAGAGCACGGGGCGCGTGTACCACCGGTGAGTGATTTGCTCTCTGACGGCTGTCTTGGTCATGCCGGTTCCTGAGCCGCCCAACTAGTAATAGGCCGAGAAGCATATCACGGCCTGCGGCCGATGGGGGTGTGAAGACTAGCGGGAGTTGGCGACAGCTGGCATAGGAATCACTTCACTTTCGGCGGAACTGGGACTGCTGGAACCGTAAGAGAGGTGGCCTGCAAGCATTCGCCGGTACTTGCTGCGCTCCTCGAGCGTCATGTCCACGATTTCGAACGACATGTCCTGCGCGCGGGAGTCGCGCATCAGCGCCGTGGCCTGCAAATTTCTCATGCCAACTTGCAACCTCAATTGGACTTGCGTTCCCGGAATAAGGTGCCGGCTGAGGGTGGCGACGCCTCCCGTCAGGCTGGCGGTCTTGATGTCCATCGAGCAACCCTCTTTGAGGTTCGTGCATACCGCCCGGATCGTCTTCTTCAGCCGCACGCGCGTGTGCCGCCGCTGGCGCACAAACTTCGAAACGGGTTGCACGGTCAGCGGAGCAAGCGCCAGGTCTTCCCGCTCGATCCCGCCCCTGGGCAGAAACGCGAGGGCCCATTCCGGCTCGAGCTTTTCCAGCGCCTGATACGCGGCGATGCGCAATTCCTGCGGATGCGCCCAGCCAAATATTTTCTTTGTCTCGAGGATACGCTTCAGCGTGCTCACGGATTCCGGCGCGTGGATGCGGCCCAGCGCTTCCACTGCTTTTACCCGCAAATACGCACTGGCACCCGTAGGTAAATCTCCGTCGGCGATGGTGAGCAGCTTGCCAAGCGCTTCACGGTCCGCCGCCACGCCGATTTCATCGATCACCAGAGGCATCACCAGCGGGTCCACGTGATCAAGCAATTCGAGCAAGATCTGGCACCTTCTCGGCGCGCCGCTGCCCGACACTTGGCGAATCACTCGGTCCTGCGAGGTCCGCGGAAAGTCCTTGATTCTTCCCGGCAGATATACCATGACCGATTGCGGATCGAGCTTGCTCAGCAGGCCGGTCATTTCCACGGCTTCCGCGACCGCTCCGCCGCGAACGGTGCTGCGCAGATATTGCAAGGCTTCTTCCCCGAGATCGCCGGCCAGATTGGCAACGTGTTCGGCATCATCGCGCAAGCTGCAGCGATTGAACCGTGTTGATAGTTGTTCCATCGTCGTTTGCGGCAAGAGTTTCAGGACATTCGTCAATCCCGCGGCGACGTGCCGGGCCCGCAAGGCTTCATCCACAAAATCCGGCACGCGGTCTTCGATGCCCATCTTCGAGCGCAAGCTGCGCGCGACTCCCGGCCGCTGGCTCTCCACTCCCGCCACCAAATCAAGCGCCTGCTCCATCGCAGGAAAATAACGGCTGGTGGCCGCTTCCTGACTCAAGCGCACAAACGCGGCACTGACCAGTCCCTGCATCTCCGCGTCCTGCTCGACGCTGAGCCGCACTCCCAGGTGCCGAAGCGCCTCGCTGAGCAATTTGGGATCGGCCTTTGCATATAGCTCAGCCATTTCGGAAAGCCCGACGGCAGTCTTCTTTCGCGCATCGGCATCTTCACTGTCCGCGCACGCCGCATAATTCTGAAGAATGCTGATAGCTTCCGCGACGTTTCCGTGCTCGATCAGTTCGCCAACGTAAGACTGCACATTGCGAGGCGGAATGCACCACGCCTCGCCGGACATCAGCACCGCGCGCTTGCCGCTCTCCGGCACCGCTGCCCAGAACTGTCGGTCCAGAATTTCACGGTGCGACTCGGCGAGTATCCCGGCGTCGCTCATCTTGTCTTCGTGCGCGCCAAGGATTTTCCGGAGGTTTTCAATTTCCTGATTCATGCGATCCAGCATCTGCCGGACCGCGTTGACTTTCACCTCGCCGCGTTCGAACCGCTCGAGCGCAAAACGAATCGCCAGGTGCTCCGCCAGCTGCACCAGCACGGACTCATCCGGTTTGGCATCCGGTGCTTGTGCGGCCAGGGCTGCAAGCGCCTGTTTCAAGGTGTCTTGCGCGCTGCCTGGCAACTGCGAGACCTGCTCCTGGAACGCGCCTGCCGCAGCCAAACCGCTCTGCCCCGTGCCGATGCTTCCGAAGCTCGTTAGCGCGCCAAGAATCTTGAGGAGTTCTTCTTCAGTCGGCTCGCCGCCCCCGCCAGGAGCTCCGCTAGCAAGGCCGGCCACCACTCCAGAAACTAGGGTCGCACTGGAGCTGCTGCCAGTTCCGGGCCACATGTCCATTGCCGGCGCGCTGCTACCCCATCCCCCGCCGCCCGGGCCGCTGCCAGGACCTCCGCCACCGGGGCCACCGATACCGGGACCTGGACCTCCAAAACCCGGTCCCCCGCCGCCTGGTCCACCTCCTCCAGGGCCGCCACCACCGGGGCCACCGCCGAAACCTCCACTACCCGGTCCTCCGCCGCCTGGGCCACCGCCGAAATCTCCACTACCCGGTCCTCCGCCGCCTGGGCCACCGCCGAAACCTCCACTACCCGGTCCTCCGCCGCCTGGGCCACCTCCTCCGGGGCCCCCACCACCGGGACCGGTGCTTCCCATTCCGTGTCCATCCAATCCCGTTCCGGTGGCACCGTCGCCTTTCGCGCCTTGGGCAGCGGCGATCAATTCGAGCAATTTATGCGGGTTGTTCAGCCACTCCGTAAACTTGTCCTGATCCTTACCGAGCGACGCGGCCGCCAATTGCGCGGCCATGCTCG
>JBARRT010000079.1:0-36628 GCA_049644365.1 Candidatus Acidiferrum sp.
GAGTTCAGGAGCCCAGCGCTGCTTGTCGGCGGGATGCGTTTGATAGAGCCAGCGCAAATGGGCCCACCAGAAGCCGCCTGGTTTCGGACTGGAAATGTCTTCGGGCGTGTCGGTGACCGAGTGGTGCAGGCGATGATACGCAACCCAGCTCGCAGGGTGGCCAGAGCCGTTGAAGATGGCCCAGAAAATCAGGAATTGCTCGACGAACTTGTTGGTCTTGACGGTCTTGTGGGCGAGCATGCGGTGGTAGCAGACGGTGGTGCCGAGGCCGCCGAGGGCGATGCTCAGCACCGTCATGCCGACGACTTTGAGGCTGGGGATCGGGAATAGGATCAGACCGACGATCGCAAGAGCGTGGATCAGAACCAGATAGGTGAAAACGCCTTCTTTGCCATGGACGGGTTTCCAAAAGGGGCGGTCCCAAGGGCGCTCTTGTTGCGTTGCGGTCAGTTCCATGTGTTCTCCGGCGATCTGCTTTGTTGATTGCGCGTGTGCTGATTGCGCGAGTGCCTGGTGCGCTGAGCTTGATAGGCAGTCATAACCATACCATTTTCTGGCGCGGGATGCCGGAAAACTGTTCCAGAGTGAACATATGGGGCGGGAGCGTTACTTGGCCATCCGAACAGGTGCCCACCTCGAACCGGAGCGCCGAAGTCAGCGGCGCCAAAGCGGCCGGATGACTTTGGAGCAGGCCTCGAGAAGAGTCTGCACCTCCTCCGGAAACGCATTTTGTTTTTCGCTTTCGACGTCAATCGTGCCCACCACGTTCTCGCCCGCCCGGTCGAACACAGGAACAATAATCTCCGACCTCGTCGTACCAAAAGCCGTGAGGTACCGTGGATCGGCCGTGACGTCCCCGACATTCACTGTTTTTCGCGTGGAAATGGCGGCGCCCGTCAGCCCCTCGGTGATCGGAAACGTCGGATACTCCGGTGCACCCGGCCCGCTCCAGACGATGTTCGTCACAGTTCCCGCGGCGCGGTCCACGTCATAGAGCCCCACCCAGCGGTATCTGCCGCTGCTCCTGAAAAGTTCCGCGACGCTTTGAAGAGCCGCAACCCGATCCCTCGCAGCCGAAACGAGGATGCCGAGATCCCTCATCAATAAGTCGCGATCAACTGGCATATCGCCCATCATAAATCCACGACTGGTGCCTTACGCCTCGGGAACGGCCAGATAGAGTCATCATCCCTGTGGTTGACCCTTCGCAAAATGATTCGCCGGTCCTGAGCAATCGCCAGCCGAACCGTCCCCATCCGACATCGCAACCTTGCCGAAACGTTCCCCCTTGCTTACCGAGGGGAGCTTGTGTATCATGCTCTCGGTAACCGAGGAGAGCCCTTGAGCAAGCCATCTGACCTGGTCCAAGGCACACTCGATCTTCTTCTTCTGAAGATTGTCGCGCTTCAACCCATGAACGGCTGGGCCATAAGCCAGCGCCTAAAACAAATCTCCGGCGACGTCCTGCAAGTCAGTGACGGCTCTCTCTACCCCGCTTTACACAAGCTCGAACAAGAAGGCTGGATCACCGCCGAATGGAAGCCCAGCGAAAACAATCGCCGCGCAAAGTTTTACTCGCTCACCAGACTCGGGCGCCGGCATCTGGAAAAAGAGGCCGCCAACTGGAGCCGCCTCTCCGCCGCCATCTCCCATGTCGTCAGACTCAAGGAGGCCTGAGCGCAAACGCGCGCCTAAGGAGATCCTATGCGCCCCCAACATTGGCTGTACACCATCCCGCTTCGCCTGCGCTCCCTCTTTCGCCGCCGCCGCGTCGAGCAGGAGCTGAACGAAGAGCTCCAGTTCCACCTCGAGCGCAAAATCGAAGGAGGCATCGCCAATGGCCTTTCTCCAAAAGAGGCGCGCTACGCCGCGATGCGCGCGATGGACGGACTGGAACAACGGAAAGAGGAGATGCGAGACATGCGACGCATTCATTGGCTGACGGATTTCCTTGACGACGCGCGCTTCGCGATCCGGAGCCTGCGCCGCACGCCCGGACTTACCGCGTTTGTGGTGATCACGCTCGCCCTGGGGATCGGGATGACCTCGGCGCCTTTCAGCATGGTCGATGCACTGATCTTCAGGCCTTACCCCGTGCCGCATCCTAGCGACGTGGTCACGCTTGTGGGCACTACGCACGATAGCAGCTTCGACGGTTTCTCCTATCGCGAATACCTGGACATCCGCGGCAAAACGGAGAGCTACGACGGCGTGATCGCCAACGGTGATATCGGGGCTGTCGGCTTCAGCGCCGAACCCGGAGCCACGCCGCGGGTCAAGGGCGGGATGATGGTTTCCGGTAACTACTTCCATGTGCTCGGCGTGGAGCCGCGGCTGGGGCGAGGGTTTCGGGAGGACGAAGATCAGGTGCCCGGTCGCGATGCCGTGGTGGTCCTCGGACCGGACTTCTGGAAGCACGAATTCGCGAGCGACCCTGCCGTTGTCGGCAGGACGATTCGGCTGAACGGCACGGACTTCACTGTGATTGGCGTCGCACCAGAAACGTTCCCGCGGATGCAGATTTGGTGGCATCCGGACTTCTACATGCCCCTGGCGATGGCAGGGATGTTTTCGACCAATCCGCAGAAGAACTTCCTCGAGGACCGCGACGATCGTGAGTTGAATGTACAGGCGCGCTTGAAACGGGGCACGACGCTGCAGCAGGCGCGGAGTGAATTCGCCGTGCTCGCGAAAAACTTCGAACGCGAGTATCCGAAGCTCAATCGCAACCGCGGCGCGGCAGTACGCACCGATTTCGAAATGCGGACTCGCGCTGACGACGGCAACTGGAAATTCATCGTGGTCTTTGTGATCCTTGCGCTGGCGGTCCTGCTGGTGGCGTGCACCAACGTTGCGGGACTTCTTTTGAGCCGTGCCCGCTCGCGAACGCGCGAAATCGCCGTACGTTTGGCGATTGGCGCCGAGCGTTTCCGGCTGATTCGCCTGCTGCTGACCGAAAGCCTGATTCTCTCGTGCCTAGGGGGATTGGGCGGGATCGCCATGGGGTACGGCGGCATAAAGTTCCTCCGCACTTTCAGCATTCCAAGCGAGTTGCCGGTCACGATCCCTTTCCGGTTAGACACACGCGTGCTGCTGGCAAGCCTCGCCTTGTCTGTCTTGAGTGCGCTCCTTTGCGGCCTGGCGCCGGCGCTGCAGAGCACGCGCGTGGACCTGGTGAACGGACTCAAGTCGGCCGACGTTGACGTACCTGGACGCAAACGCCTGTGGGGCCGGAATGTGCTGGTGGTGGCGCAGGTTTCCACGTCCCTGATGCTGCTGACGGCGTCTTTCCTGATGGCCCGGGGTTTCCAGCATAGCTTGCTGGAGGGAATCGGTTTCGCGAAAGATCATCTGCTGATGGCCAGCTTCGATCCGCGTCTGGTGCAGTACAACGCAGCTCAGACGCAGCAGTTCTATAAGCTGCTGGCCGAAAGTGTGCGGGCGGTGCAGGGAGTTCAGAGCGCGGCTCTCATTCAGAACCCTCCGCTCGCACTGGAGGGCTTTGACGGCGTTGCCTTCGTGCCGGACGGTTTTCAGATGCCGCCCGATCGCGAGAATTTTAATTCGACGATGGATACGGTTGACGAAGGATACTTCGAGACGATGGGGATTCCGATCTTGCGTGGCCGCGGCATCCTGGCGTCCGATACCGCGGAGGCGCCGCGTGTCGCCGTCGTGAATGAGCAGTTCGCGGAACACTATTGGCCGGGCATCGATGTAATGGGTAAACACATCCGGCTCGATAGCCGCGCCGGTACGCCGGTAGAGATTGTCGGCGTCGCGCAGACCATCAAGTATCGAAACCCCAGCGAAAGGCCGATGGATTTCGTGTATATGCCGCTGGCCCAGCATCCTGTCGCGCGAATGGTCCTACTGTTGAGGTCGAGCGGCGATCCGCTGCAATTGGTCCAGTCCGTGAAGGACGTTGTCCGGACGCTCAATCCGAACCTGCCGATGTTGCGGACGAGGACTTATGAGGACTTGTATCGGCACAACGCCGTAGAAGGGCCACGAATTGCGATAGAAATGGTAGGCACCATGGGCGTGGTGGGCCTCGTGCTGACCATCGCCGGTCTGTACGGCCTCGTGGCGTACAACGTGAGCCGCAGAACCCGCGAGATCGGCATACGCATGGCCCTTGGCGCGGGAAGCTCGGACGTGCTGCGCCTGGTGATGGGCAAGGGCTTCGTGCTGGTCGGGATGGGAACGGTGATCGGGCTGGCGATGGGTTTTGCCGTCGAGCAGCTTATGAATTCCATGCTGTTCAATGTCGGCGGCGTAGACCTTGTGGCTTATGTCATCGTCGTGCCGTCGCTGTTTCTGGTGACCATACTGGCGGCCTACGTGCCCGCGCGAAGAGCATCCCGGATTGCGCCGACACAGGCGCTGCGATACGAGTAGTGCAATTGGTCCGCGCTACTTGAGCCTCATTTCGCCGCCGCGCTCACGTTCTCACCCAGCAGAAACTGCCGCACGAACATCACCGTGGCATAGAACAGGAAGTCCTGGTTTTTCTTTTTGTTGTAACCGTGGCCTTCATCGTTAGCCATCAGGAACCAGGTGGTGATGCCGTTGCCTTTCAGCTTGTCGAGCATCTGGCGGGACTCGGTCCAGGGCACACGCGGATCGTTCTTGCCGACCACGGCAAAAACCGGTTTCTGGATCTTCTCCGAGTTGTTCAACGGCGCAGTCTTCTCCAGGTACTCGCGGATCTTGGGATCGCGCTCATCACCGTATTCCACGCGGCGCAGGTCGCGGCGATAGGCCTCCGTGTGCTGCAGCAGTGTCACCAGGTTCGACGGGCCAACAATGGGCAGCGAGCAGCAAATCTTACCGTTATATTCGTAAGCGACGGCCCACGTCATGTAACCGCCGTAACTGCCGCCGGTAATCATGATCTTGTCGCCATCGAGATTGGGGCTCTGCTTGATCCAATCGAGAAGCGCGCCAATGTCCTTGTGCGTGTGGTCCCGGTTGATGCCGTTGTCCAGCTTGAGGAAGCTCTTGCCGTAACCCGTGGAGCCGCGCACGTTGGGAAACACCAGGGCCACGCCTAGTGCGTTGAGATAGTAATTGTTCCTTCCCAAAAACCCGGGACGGAATTGCCCTTCTGGCCCGCCGTGGATGTTCACGATTACCGGGCGCTTGCCGGGAAACTTTTTGGGATCGGGCGCGTAGAGGTACCCGGAGATGGTCTTGCCGTCAAAAGTCTGCCATTTGATGAGCTGAGGCGTGGAGAACGTAGCAGTGTTAAGACCTCCGGTCTCGCTGAAGGTCCAGCGCTCAACCTTGCCGGTGGGAACATGGAGCGAATAAACGTCTGAAGGCGAGGTGGCGGAGTTGACCACGAATCCCAATTCCAGGTTGTTCTTGTGGAAGCTGAGACCGAACACCTGTCCCGCTGGCAGGCCAGAAACCAGGTGATACTTGCGAGTCGAGGTATCCATCAAATAGAGTTTGCCGACGCCATCTTCGTTCGCAACGAAGGCCAAGGTCCTGCCGTCATCGCTGAGATCAAACTCATCCACGTCCCACTTGATGTCGGAAGTGAGATAGGCCGGCTTCATGGTTGCAATGTCAAAATAGGCGAGCCGTTGAAACTCCGAATCGCGATCGGTGGTGGTGTAGAAACCTTTGCCGTCTTTGCTGAAGGTCCCGCCGCTGTAAGCGACTTCTTCCGCGCCGGCTTTCGGCGTCAGCAGCTTCTTTTCACTGCTGGCGGCATCTACCAGCCAGAGGTAAGACTGATTGGCGGAGATCTCTTGCAGCACGAGCAGTTTCTGGTTGTCCGGCGACCAATCCGTCGCGCCCCAGCCGCCGCCTTCCAACTGCAGCAGCATGTGGTCGGTCTTGGAATTGGTGGCGTCCATGATCCAAATGTCCGTGTCCTGACCGGTGCGGCGCGTGGAGCTGTAAGCGAGGCGATTGTCATTGTGGGCAAACGCTCTGCCGGTGTTGCGCGACTTGCCGTCGGTAAGCAGGGTCACGTTGCCGTCGGCCAGGTCATAGCGATAAAACTGGAACCACTCGCCTCCGCCAACGTCCTTGACAAAAGTAAAGTAGTTGCTCCCCTTGGGACCGTAGTGCGCTCCGGCCACGCGATCGGGGTAGAAAGTCAGCTGGGTGCGCGCCCCGCCCGGCATCTTGACCAAGTGCACCTGGGGCACATCGGCGAAGCGGGTGCTAATGAGCATCTCGCGGCGCGAAGGATCCCAGTCCTGAAGCGCCGCGGCGCGCACTTCCCCATACTGAAACGCCTTCTCGGCAATGGCAGCCGGTATCGCCGGGATGTTCTCCAGCACCAGATTATCTCCCGGACGTATGATGTTGGCTTGCGCCGCAGCATTGTTCTGAGCTAGTGCCGGCAGGCTCGACAAGAGCAAAGCTAAGATGGCCAATAATTGTTTCACCGGAATCTCCTCTTTGAGTTCAAAAACAGCCGCCATTCTACACGCAGTTCGACGGTTCGCAACCTTGCGACGCGTCGTTCAGTTTTCGCATCCCGCGGCTCCGCTCGGGGCAGGGCGGTGACTCGCGAGGGAGTTGACAGTCGAAAGTTGAAAGTTGAAGGGGGAAAGAACAATCCAACGCCGAGACTCCCCGACGTGGTCGGGTCGGTGTAGACGCCGTGCGCGGAGCTGCCGCAGAGTTCCAGAATGGGAATCGTTGGTACACACCCGGCAGTTTTCGTAAGACCCGCCACGACGGGCAGGCACGAGGAAGTTGATTAACCATAACACCCCCCACCCCCCCTGTATTTTTGTAAGTCTATCATTCTAAAAAGAGTTAAAGTCCTTTGCTTTGATAGACTTTTGCAAGTGTTGATTCTACGTGGCTTAGGGACGGGGAGTGGAGAACAGCAAGAGGCAAAGATGGCGCAGAGTTTTTGGCTGGAAGGATGTGCCCCCCCGTCGCGATGAAAAGAGTGTCGAAGTGATTGATAAACAAAGGGTTGTGAGACGGCCGTCACGGAGAAGAGTGAGCTAACCTCTGAAAAGAAAAGACTTGAATGAGAAGAAAGTGTAGATGGGAGTGGCGCGGGGAGAGCGGACCGGGATTTGCGAGTGGCAAACACGCGGTAGAATAGCACAGAAGTACACTGCGTGTCAATTACTTTCTTGTTAGCATTCGAATGGAGTGGTAAAGCGTTGAGCCGTTGAGGGTTGGACAAGATGGGGTTGCCCACTAGGAAAATGATCGAGGAAAGATCAAAAGCCCCGCCCTCAAAAACCGAGGACGGGGCACCCAAATTCGTCTCGGTGTTTACGTCCGGGCCACCCGTCCAGGCAGCCGAACCAGGCGAGCTAAAGATCGAGCGCCCGTACTCTCTGCCCGGTGTTTTCCTCGGGACTTCCGCTTTCACCGCAAACAATCACGTCACAAATGAGCGGCGGGGGTGCATGGGTCTGTCGGCTGCCGGAATCCACGGTTGGGAGAGGCAAGAAAGCGGTATTTTCAGCCTTCACGGCGCCCAGAAAAAACCCTTGATCGGCCAGGAGCCAACAATCGCACACCCAAGCAGCACACACGCAACCAGTCCGAGCCAGAAGAACACGTTATGAATTGTAATTTGGCTTATGACTCCCGGACCCATAAACGTATGATAGAAATTCCTGCCGTATCGCAATGCGAAAAGGACCGAAAACATCAGGATTCCTAACATCGATCCTTTTAGAACCCACATTCACTTTCTCCTTTTGGAAAAGAGATAGGGGAGAATGGTTTCCTCCCCCGTCCCGTTTTGTATCACGTCACGGATTGTGAGTACAAATCCCCAATACATACGGGGCATCATAGCTACCAACCCATCTCCCGTAGGGCAGACAGGCCCATGGTCCACTAGTTCCAACGCGAGCGCAAATTGTTTTGCCATCGGCTATGCCTGTTGGTACGTTGTGGTGGTCATCGTGTTGGGGTTTCGAATATTTCGATCCACAGTTCGAGCGTAGTGTTGTGCTTTTCCTCGTTCGCCAGGTATGGTCGTAGTTCCTCTTCGTATCTCTCGCGGAGAATTTGCGAACTTAGCTGACGAGTCTTGAAAACATAATCAGCGTCGTCTCGGTCTTTTGCCTCGTTCCGCTCCAATTTTGACAGAATGAAGTCATACGGATCGGGCGCGTACAATCGTAATTTCTTGAATGTTCCGGGAAACATCTCGGTCAACCTTGTCGCGTAATCCTCCGGTAGATTTGTGACGCTTACGTCGTGCAGTCGAATCTTGTATTTCTCGGCAAGTACGGAGCCTTCCCCTGCCACTTCGATGAGGTTAAAGTTCGCTGGTATCGGCTTGTAGTATTCGATATCACCTGTCGTGCGTGGGAAACCGTAAAAGTAGCATGCGGCGAATCCACCTATGCAGTGCAGCGCTAAAGGCTCCTCGAGGAGTGCATCGATCTCAGATTGGAACTCTTTCCACGGCGTCGGGAGTGAATCAACCGGCATATTGGAGATGCTCCGGCCGCAAGTCCGTCAACAGGTTCCAATGCGCTGCTTCTTCAGATCGGTTTTGCGTAAGCCATTGCCTCTCGCTCTCCGTCCGTGGTGGTCGATAAAAAACATCTTCTTTTACCAGGCGGCTCTCATCGAGTTTGGACCTGAGTTCACGAAGCGACTGTACTCTGGTGTTTTCGTGGCCAGAGACTCTTTCAGCTACTGAAAGGGCAAGACTGACAACGAATCCCAAACGATTCTGAAGATTGAATTTCCTGGCCTGTTCGACCAGCCATTTCGATCCACCGTGAGAATAATGCATCGCCACCCAAGGGAGAGCCTCTGCGACACGGGCTTCGAGTCTGTCCTGCCCTAGCGCCGTTAGAAGAACTTCGTCGGGATTCTTACTCGGTACATGAGTTCGCAAATAAGCAAAACCAGGATAGCCAAGTTTCGCCAGAGACTCAGCTAGACGCTGATCGTTTGTGTGTGTTGGCACAAATTCTTCAGAAACCGGCAGCACTCCAGGAGAAAGACCGTATAGTGTCGTGACCCGGCGAGCCAGCCCAGGAGTCAAGCGTCTTTTCCCGTTTTCAAGCAAATTGACATACGACTGCGACACCGCCAAGGACTTCGCAGCTTGGGCCTGAACCAATCCCTTCTTCAGACGAGCAGCCTTCAATTCATGTGGTGTCATAGGTCCTCCTTGCTCCTTCTTTATGACAGACTTGTCATAATTTGTCAATAGCCCAAGATCCTGACTATCCCACGCCCCAACCTAACCCCTACTCACCCCACAGGAGTCTCGTATGCAGACACGAGCGCAACCACGCACCACGACCACGACGTCAGCAATGACGAGGACGATGGCGAAGACGACGATGATGGCGACGATGATGATGGAGATGATGTTGGAGATGATGGTGGAGATAATGGTCGAAATGATGATGGCGACGACAACGCGTTCTTGAGGGCGTGAGCGACCGCATCCTTGACAACGACCTCATTCCGGCCGTGGTCCGTGATGGCGTCGTAGAGCAGTTGCGTCGGCCCTGGATTCAATTCCTTGTTGTATTCATCGGTGATTTCAGTAGCCATTTGTTGGAGCATCTTGTTGGACTCGGCACCCAGATCCGTGCCGGTGATCTCGACTTGTTTGCCCATGTATGTCGCAGCGATTCGCTCGGCGAGCTTGTCGGCGGTCTGGTAGTAAAATTCCGAGATTTGGCGATGGCCGTCCTCATGTTCGATCACATGCTGGGTTACCCCGGCCGGCACCCAGATGGTGATGGTGAGCTGCAACGTGACCTTGATTTGCGTGATGGTGACGGTCGCGTGTGTAGTATCCGTTTGTCGAGACTCCCCGCGAACACTGGCGCTGGACAGGAAATGGGAATCGCACTCCGCGCTTTCCCCCGAGGCCAAGGGTGGCATATCGGCCGGCGGCGTGTCTGGGTCAAAGGTGCGGCTCGCGAAGGCAACCGGCTGCTTGTCAATTGCCGGCACGGGAGCTTCCCCCAGCGACCGTCGCGATGAGAAGCCGCGCCACGCGAGCCAACCGAGGATAAGCACACCCAGCAACACGCAAAATGCAATTAAGCCGCGCGAGGACAATACCACCTCCACATTCCATTTTGCGAAGAAGACAGAAGCCGAAACAGGAGTTTATGGGTGGCGAATGACGCGAAAGGTAACTAGAAGGCAGAAAGTAGAAGGCAGAAAGTAGAAGGCGGAAACTAGAAAGCAGGAACTAGAAGGGGAAAGCGCGGCGCTACAGGGTCCAGAGGAGGTCGAGCTTTTTTTCAACACTGGCGAAGTCTTTGTCGCTGGTGGCGAGGGAGGCTTTGCGGTTGGAGGCGAGGGCGGCGGCGAAACAGTCGGTGTAGGGGAGTTTGTGCTCGGCTCTTAGTTCGGCGGCGATGCGAGTAAGTTCGAGATCGGCGTCGACGATTTCGAGGGGGAGTTGCGCGATGTCTTCGATGACTTTGCGGGCGACACCGGGGCCCTTGGTGCGCCAGGTGGAGTAGTACACTTCGCCCCAGTTCACCACGGACATCAACAATTGGCGTTTGCCTTGGACGCCGAGGCGAATCAGATCCTCGACCTTATCCACGCCCGGACGATCTTCGAAGAAGGTCATGAGGGCGCTGGCGTCAAGGACGATACGCTTCATAGCTTGCGCTCGCGTCTGCGGTCTTCCAGCAGAGCTTCGAGGGCGGATGGTTCGCCGCGGAGCGATCCGCGCAGGCTGCGGATAAATTCCGGAGTGAGCGGTTGGAGAATGAGACGGTTTTCCTCTTCGACGAAGGCGACCTGGGTGCCCTCTTTGATCGCATACTTACGGCGAAGCTTGGACGGGATGACTAGCTGGCCCTTTGTCGTGACGGTGGAAACGTGAGCCTTCATAGGGACTCCAGGGAGCAGGATTCGGAATAAGTATACCGGTAGCATGAATGTAAGTCAACTCTGAATGTGGCTTACATATTTGTGAGTATAGGATATTAGCTAGGACAAAGATGGCGACGTGAAGTCGCCGCTACAAGAGCGGGTGCCGCACCTACGGTGCTTTCAATTCTTTTCTGCTACCTTTTCCAGCCCTTACGGACTGGGCTAACCTCTGCCGCGCCTACGGCCCTCGGAAAACTGGAAATCTAGAAGGCAGAAACCAGAAAAGTCGAAGATGCCGGGCTTCCCAGCACAAATCGCCGGGAGCCTCACAAACCGAGGCAAAGCCCGACGCTACAACGGCAGGATCTTCAAGTGGCCGCCGAAGGGATTATCCGAACCTCGAACACTGTCCAAAATTGAACAGACGCCTCTCGGAGCCGTGTACGAGGATGAGGCAGGGATTTTGCTAATGGATTAGCGTACTCAAATGGCAACCGAATGGGGACAACGATGGCGACAACCCAAGTTGCGCTTAGCGCGCAAGTGAATGAAGAAAGCCTCATACAGGCAGGCCAGCGCGGCGATGCGCAGGCACTCGACGCGCTCTTTCACCGCCATCAACGGACGCTGTTTCGTTCGGCTCTCGTTATTATGGGCGACCCCCACGACGCAGAGGACGCCTTGCAGGATGGATTGCTCTCTGCGTTTCGAAACCTGAAGAGCTTTAAGGGCCGCTCCCAATTTGCGACCTGGCTCACGCGAGTGGTGATTAACGCCGCGCTGATGCGCCGCCGGGGCCAGGCGGTCCGTCCAAGCCCCGCGGCAGCCGAACCCATCAGCAAGGATCAAATACCGATTACGGAACGGCTGGTGTCCAAGGGGCTAAACCCCGAGCAGCTCTTCGGGCACCTGGAAATTCGAGAGATCCTCAGGGACCACCTGGATGAGCTTGCGCCGGATCTCCGCACCGCGTTCGTCCTGCGAAAAGTGGGGGAATACAGCACCAGGGAGACCGCAGCGATATTGAGGGTATCCGAAGAGACTCTAAAAGCGAGACTGTGGCGGGCGCGGCGCGAACTTGCCAAACGCATGAATCGAAGTCTTCTGCAAGGCGTGCACGTGCCTGCCGATCACGAATATGAGCCCTGAGAAGCAGAGGCAATGAGGGTGCTGAGGCTAAATTTCCTCTGGTGCAGACAGACTGTTCACGACGCTGCGAACGCCTTCGACGGATTTCGCAGACTTTTCCGCTAAAAGTTTTTCCGCACGGGATGAAACCGTGCCGGTCAGAGTGACGACGCCGTTCGAGGCGTGGATCTGCACGTTCTTCAGAGGAAGAGCTTTGGTGGAGTAGAGTTCAAACTCGACGCGGCGCGCCAGCTTGACATCGGCGCTCTCCGGCGCGGCTTGGGCGTCGGAGACGCTGAGATTGTTCGTGAGGCCCTGGACGCCGGGAACCTGCCATGCGATTTGCTCGGCGGTATATTTCTGATTGGTGGTCTGGACCATACCGGAGAGGGCCACGGTGCGGCTTTTGACCTGGGTGGCGATGTGTTTTTCCGCTAGATCGGCATTTTTCGAAAGAGCGTCAGAGACGAGAGTCTGGATTTCCAGATCGACGACGCGTTCTCCGAGGTGCTCGCGATCGGGATTGCGCTCGATGGCGGGATTGACGCCTAGATTGTTGTGCACCAGTTTGACGCTCGAGGTGTCCTGGGCGATGGCGCCGGCGACGGTCTTTACTTGCTCCGATGGAACCTGACCCTCGAGGGTAACTTCGCCCTGGATGGTTTGTACTTTAATGTCGAAGGGAGAAACGTGTTTCGAAAGGAGCAGGGCGGTGCGCACCCTGGAGGTCGTGGCGGCGTCCTGGGTGGATTCCTTGATGGAGGAAAATGCGTTTTGCACGGACGAATTTCGCGTGATGACAAAGTAGGCGGCGCCCACGACAAACACCAGAAGTGCGAGTACGAGAATTGGCTTGCCGGAACCGCTTTCGTTTTTTCTAGAAGATTTCAACTCTTCCTCCTCGGGCAATTCTTTTGCTGCGTCCTGCACTGATTCTTGGGGCTACTTGCTTTCAAGAGTAGAAGAAGCGCAGACGCATGTCTGTGCGTTGTAGAACACATTGGGTATATATCGGGGAAATTCCTTGCCAGACACCCATATCCGATGGATTGCGGTCATTTGCGGGAACGTGGCAGCGCGATCCAACGTTACAGCTCTGTTATCCGGCAGGATCTCGCTGACGCGTGGCCTTTACGCCCGTCAGAATTCCGACGCCCAAGAGCACGACCGCGCCCACCACGATCCAGTGTGCGGGCATGTGCACCAGGTAGGCGCCATAAATCAGGCCGCCGATCACGATTGCGAAACCCAGGGCATAAAGTCCGAACGACATAACCACTCCTTCTCAAGTTCGCCGCAGAAGGGATCATAGGCGTTTCGAGAGAACATTGCTGTGCACTTAAGAACACATTTATCTGCTGACGGAGTAGGGGCCGCCGGCCGCCTGGCGATAGTCCGAATAAGTGAGGATGCGTTCCAGGTCGAGGCTCTTTAAGAAAAGGATTCTGGCGCTGGCTTTCATTTCGAGGCGTTTCGGCACCCAGACCGCGTCACCGACACACGTCTGCTCCATAATGATGTGGGAACCGCGCTGCACGCGGGCCACGAGTAATCCAATCGAGAACGACTGCGTTACCTCGCCGTCGACTCTGACCCAGCCGAAGTCCTGCTTATCGATCCAAAGTTTGCCTTCCACCTTGGAAAAGAGCTTGCCGTACTTGCCATGCGGGCGATAGCCCGGGTGCGGCGTGGCCTGGAGCATATAGGCGGGCCTGCCGCCTACGATCTCTTCGCCGATAAGATGGAAGTCGAAGGCTTCGAGCAGATCCCCCAAAAAAGACCTGTTTTCCCGAGTCTTGAGGAGCCGCGCAGCCTCTTCCGCCGGAGTCTCGTGCTTCAGTTTCTCGAGGTCCTTGTCACTTTTCTTCTGTTCGGCGGCCGATGGAAGCTTGCCGTTACGTTCCATGAGCTGCTCAAAGTGAATGCCATTGACAAGAATCATCCGGGTGACATCAACATTTTCGGATTTTACGTGCCCGAGAGCGTCCAGGCGCCGATCCTCATCACGCTCCATGAACGTGTAGTGGTCCCGCGCCTGCCAACTGCGCTCAGTGGCCGCGAGCGATTGAACCACGATCTGACGGGCGTCCAAGACGCTTGCTGGAATCGGAGGTTTCTCCGGCGCGGTGGTTTGAGCGAAGAGCGCTGCTGAAGCCGCGCCCACGACCAAGAGGCATACCATCCAGGATTTAGCGAATATTTTCATTTTTGGGCTCGAGAGCAGCTGGGGCTGTAGACCCCGGAGAATCAGGATCCAGGAATAGACTAACGCGTTGAGAGTGGGGCGTCTGTGCGAATAGGAACAGGTCGAGTTGTTTGCTCAACGTGCAGGGTGGTTGGCGGAGCGGGACTTCCAGAGGATTTGGCGGAGGATGCCGAGGAGGAGATCGGCGTCGGAAGAGGAGAGGTGGAGGCGGCGGACGAGGCGGCGAATTTTTTCGTCGGAGGGGGCGGCGGACCGGCGCTTCTGGGAGGCGGCGGGAGGCGATTTGACGTACCCGCTGGCGAGCAGCGCGTCGAGGAGGGCTGAAGTGATGCGCTCGAGTTCGGCGGCGGTGGCGGCGATGCGTTTCGCCGGTGAAGGCGCAGCGTGGGGATCGCGAGCGAGTTCGTAGAGGCAGACGGCGACGGCCTGGCCGAGGTTCATGGAGCGATGGTCTTCGCGGGTGGGGATGCGCAGGAGCCAGTGACAATGGCTGAGGTCCTCGTTGGAGAGGCCGCGCTTTTCGGAGCCGAACAAGAGAGCCACGCGGCTGTTAGCCAGGCGCTTTCGAATCAGAGGCGCGCCTTGTTCGAGGCGTTTGACGGGGTGCTGCAGGTCGCGGCGGCCCATGGCGGTGGTGCCGACGATGAGAGTGCAGTCCGCGACGGCTTCGGCGAGACTCTTGAACTCTTCGGCGCGGGCGAGAAGAGGCGAGGCGCCCACGGCGGAGCGTGCTTCACGAAAAGCCAATTCGTAGGGATTGACGACACGAAGGTGGAAGAAGCCGAAGTTGCTCATGGCGCGGGCGGCGGCGCCAATGTTGAGAGGATTGCGCGGGTTGACGAGGACGACGCGCAAGTTGTCGAGTTGGGATAGGGAGGGCAAGGAACAGACTCTATTCTCCGCCGCGGCGAAGAGAAAGGCGAGTACAACTCGGTCGAACAGTGGCAAAATGAACGGCGCTGGAGGGAGCGGTGCGCGGTGAAACGGCGGTCGAGGAGAGGGAGCGATGGACGCAAGCACACGAACGGGACGTGGTCATGGTTTTGGGGGGGCTGGCATGATTCTAGGCAACGGCTGGCTGGACTTTGGAGTGATTGGTGTCGCCGGGATGCTTGCCAGTTTTGCGCTGGCGACCGTGTGGGGACCGGCAGGGGCGCAGACGAACAAAAAAGCGAGCGTGGAGCGCGGAGCATTTGGGAAGCTGGACGACGGCACGGCCATCGAGGTCTTCACGCTGAGGAATTCAAATGGAGCGGTGGCGAAGATCATTACCTACGGAGGGACGCTGACGGAACTGTGGGTGCCGGACCGCACGGGAAAAGCCGGGGACGTGGTGCTGGGATTCGATGAACTGAAGGGATATCTGGGCGATCATCCGCACTTCGGGGGAGTTATAGGAAGGTACGCGAATCGAATTGCGAAGGGGAAATTCAGCATTGACGGGCAGGAATACACGCTCGCGACGAATAACGGGCCGAACACGCTGCACGGCGGGACCGTCGGATTTGACCACAGAGTTTGGAAAGGCGAGCCGGTTTCCGGTGCGAAGGAGGCCGCGGTGCGGCTGACGTACGTGAGCCCGGATGGCGAAGAGCATTTTCCAGGTACCCTGACGGCGACCGTGGTGTACACGTTGACGGAAGGCAATGCTCTGAAAATCGAGTACACCGCGAAAACGGACAAGCCGACCGCAGTCAACTTGACGAATCACAGCTACTTTAATTTGTCGGGTGGAGGAGACGTTCTGGGGTACACGGTGACGCTGAATGCGAGCCGATACACGCCTGTGGATTCCACGCTGATCCCGACGGGAGAACTGGCAGCGGTGAAAGGCACGTCGTATGACTTTACGAAACCGATGACCGTAGGGTCGCGCATCGCGGAGCTTGCCAAGGTGAAGGAATTGGGCGGATACGACATCAACTACGTTGTGGACGGAGAAAGCGGAAAACTGCGCATGGCGGCGAAGGTGGCGGACCCAGCTTCCGGGCGCGAGATGGAAGTGTGGACGACGGAGCCGGGGGTGCAGATGTACACAGCGAACTGGCTGGACGGAAGCATTCACGGTAAGCGCGGCGTGGCGTACGTAAAGTATGGCGCCGTGTGCCTGGAAACGCAGCACTATCCGGATTCTGTGAACCATGCGAATTTTCCGAGTGCGTTCCTGCGGCCGGGCGCGACGTATCATACTGAGACGATCTACAAGTTCTCAGTAAAATAAGCATCCAGGCGACTGGGTCCGCCTACAGTGCGGTGGGTGGGTCCTGGGTCATTTTGGAAGGCCAATCTTGGATCACTGTCCGGCACTGAGTTGGCTAGTTTTTTGCCAGACTGGTCGCGTCGCAAATTGCGGCGCAGTTGCTCTTTGGCTCGGAAGATCATCACCCTGATCGTAGGAAGCTGCCTTTTCAGTGCGCGCGCGATCTCGGAGTAACTCATTTGTTTGTAGTAGCGCAGCACGAGCGGCACCTTGTATTTTTCGGGCAAGCGAATCAACTGTTCCCTCACTTCGAGCTGTTCTTCCCTGCGCAGAACCTGGGAGAGTGGCGAAGGAGTCGAATAGTCGGGGACTTCGCTAAGGTCGGCTCCGTCCACGCACGAACCTTTCTCGCGTTTTCTTTGTCGCAGCTTATCAATGCAATGCCGGCCTGCCACCTTCGACACCCAAGGGCGGAAGGGCAAGGCCTCATCTCGTGTCTCCAGGACCCTGTGCAGCTTCAAAAAGACCTCCGCCGCCGCATCCTCGGCATCTTCCGGCCGCCGAAAGAAGCGCCGGCAGACCCGCAAAACATGGTGATAGTGAGTCGTGTAGATTGTGCTTAATACTTCGGGGCAGGTTTGTAGGGATTGGTTCAGCGCCGCGCAGAGCGCTGTTTCTTCCATGAACATCGAAGTCGTTCTCGTTGCCATCGCCCGTCCTTTGCCCTGAATTTGGGCACACCGCGACTTCCGGGCCTGCACGATGCAACTCGGGGAGCTCGGGTGCACTTCAGTTCAGCTATTTGGAACGATTTCCTCGGCGTTCAGCCTTCTTCGGTCGCACGACCGAAGTTGGCCCACGGTGAGGCGCCCAAAAATCTTTGCTGCCCGAAGGGGACCGCTCGATCATGGTGCCCTCGCGTCGGCGAATGACCAGGAGTGTCAAGTCATCCTCCGGTGAGCACCCGTTAGCGAAGTCGAGTACCGCACCAAGCGTAGAGAAGAGAACTTGGTTCGCGCTCGCGTCGCCGACCGCATTCACCGCCGCCGATAGTCGTCCCATCTCAAACTCCTCGTCCTCGGAATTCCGGCACTCCGTTACGCCGTCGGAGTAGGCGAGCAACATATCGCCGGGATTCAGTCGCACGCTCCCAAAGTCGTACGCCGCTTCTTGCAGGGCACCTAGCATCGGTCCACCTTTTTCCAGTCGCTCCACAGTCTTGTTGTGTCTAAGCAGCAGCGGAGCTGGCAGGCCGGCGTTACAGTACACAAGTTCATTCTCTTGTGCATCGAGTCGGGCAAAGAACAGGGCCGTGATCGGCGGCTCACCATGATCCTGGCATAGCTCGCGGTTGACCTCGGCAACGGCAGCAGCTGGGTCCGAATGCCTTCGCGCAGCGCGTCGGATCAAACCCATTAGGTGGGCCTGCCAAATTCCCGCTGACAATCCTTTGCCGGCGATGTCGCCCAACGTCAATCCAAGGGCGGAATCGAGTTCCATTACCTTGAAAAAGTCTCCCGAGAGATGACGCACAGGGAAAATTTCGCCCGCGATCTCGAACTCGCCCCAGACGAGTTCACGCGGGGCGCAGAGCTTCCGTTGAATCTGGGCCGCCTCATAGATAGCCTGTTGCAGTTTTGCTTGTTCACGTCGCGCTGCATCCAGTTCCTGCTTCACCAACTGGACGCCCGCCGTAAGGCTTTTTGCCGGGGCGGACAAACCTTGACTCGCGCTCCCTTCGCGTTTCGTCTCCCGCTCTAGTCGGTTGCCGAGCGAGCTCTGCCTGGTGTCCAGCATTGCTTCGGTCGATGTCATCATGTTCGCCTCACCCCACGAATTTGTAGCCGACTCCATGCACCGTCAGAAAAAAACGTGGCTGCTCCGGAACCGGTTCGAGTTTCTGGCGAATCCGCACAATATGAGCAGCCACAGTCCGAGTCGTTGGAAAGTTCTCGTAACCCCAGACCTCGTCGAGCAGCCGATCACGGCTCAGGGTCTCCCCCGAATGACACAGAAAATGCTTCAGTAGCTCAAATTCCTTACTCGAAAACTCCACAGGCTTACCACCGCGTAGGACCTGGTAGCTACGGAAGTTCACCTCGACATCGGCGAAGGTATAGCGGTCCTGCTCTTTCGGGAGCGTCTTCGCTCGCCGCAAAACGGCCTTCACGCGAGCGAGCAGTTCTCGGATCGAGAAGGGCTTGGTGACGTAGTCATCGGCGCCGAGTTCGAGGCCCACAACCTTATCCACCTCCTGGCCGCGCGCCGTAAGCATGATGATAGGAATCGAGGGGCGCTTCGCCTTCAGCTGCTTACACACATCCAGCCCGCTCATGCGTGGCATCATCACGTCGAGGACGACCAGGTCTGGGGAATCCTTCAGGGCCAGCTCGAGCCCTTCCACGCCGTCGAGTGCCGTTATTACTTGAAAGCCTTCGTACTCGAAATTATCGCGGAGCCCCGCAACCATGTTCGGCTCATCCTCGACGATCAGAATTTTCGTTGTTCCCATGACCTCTCCCTTGGGCTCTCTCCGAAGCACGGCACCACTCCGCACTCCATGGCCCCTCACGCTGCTACCTCCGCAGTCCGTAAAGCAGGATCCAACGGCAACGCGATCGTGAATTTGCTCCCTTTCTCGGGTGTGCTTTCGACGAGCACGTCCCCGCCGTGCGCGCGCGCAATGTGCCGCACGAGGGCGAGGCCCAATCCCGACCCCTTGATGTTGTGTACCAGCGGATCTCCACAACGATAGAACTTCTCGAAGATTTTCTCCTGCTCGTTCGGTGGGATGCCGATTCCGTGGTCCCGGACTTCCAGATTCACGCGGCTGTTCGCGCGGTATAAACTCACGCCGATGTATTTCTGGTCTTTGGAGTACTTCAATGCGTTGTTCACCAGGTTGAGCAGCGAGCGCGCAATCGCTTCGCGGTCCACGATCACCGGTGGAACATCGCTCGAGATGTTCTCCTCGAAGGCGAAACCGTTTTGTTCGATCTGGAACCGGTAGGAATCCAGGGTCGACCGAACCAGATCGGCTAGGTTCGTTTCCTTGAACTCGTATTCCTTGCGTCCCGCTTCGATTCGGGAGAAGTCCAGGATGTTGTTAATGAGCGCTGTGAGGCGTTCGCTCTCCTCCCGAATGATGCGGAAATACTCCTGGTATTTTTCCTTTGCCGTGAGCCGCCCTAGCTCCAAAGTCTCGGCATAGAGCCGGATCAAAGCCAGCGGCGTCCGCAATTCGTGCGAGACGTTGGCGACGAAATCGGACTTCAGCCTCGCCAGATTCATCTCTCTGGAAACGTTGCGGTAAGTAAGCCAAACCCCGCCGACCATCAGCAGACAGAGCGCGGCCAAGACGGTGTAGTTATATCTGAGGAACTTCATGCCGATATCTGCGATCGTCGTGCCCTGGTATTTGATCGCCAGGACTAAGGACGGGAAGACATCCGCAAAGCTTTTCTCCATCTCTGACTTTTCCCCATCCCAATTTGCGGAAGCCACCCATGGGGTGGAATCCTTCGGCGCGTGGATCATCATCACGGGCGAATTCGCATCGGCCCTCAACACGCTGCTCTTGCTGGTCAATACGTCCTTCATCATTGCGGGAAAGAAGCTTTTGCGCAGATAGTCCTCGTCAAAGGCGACCACGCCAAGCGCCACACGATCCTTCGGAACATCCGGAGGGATAAAAAAAGCGACGTTCCAATACGTGCGCTGATTCTCCCGGGGCGTCCACCCACCATAGAACACCACTGGCTGTTCTCCCTTCTCCGCCATCATGCGGAGATGGCTCGCCATGTCGGGTGCCTCCATGGCGGCCCAGTTCGTTGCCGTGTTAATCTCATCCTGGGTGCGCCCGCAGAAGACCGCATCACGGTCCCGGCCCGGCTGGATGCGGCTCAACAGCAGGTTGTTCCTCTTGTCGTACAAAACCGCATACGCAAACTCCGGATGCTCCAGCAGTATGTGTTCGAGCTTGGCCTTGATTCCGGATGGGTCGCCCTCGGCGTTTGGGAACTCTTTAAGGACTGGAGTGAGCAGATCGTTCGCTCTCTCCCAGCTCTTCTTTTCCGCGATCTTCAGCACGTAAGAAAAGTCGCGCTGGATGGCTGCTTCGATGGCCTTATCGCGCTGAATATGCTTCAGGTTCCAGATGCTGAAGCCCATCAAGGCTGCCGCAGGGAGCACGATAGCTAGCTCCAGCGTCAGCAGTGTTCGCGTGCGGTCCGTCAATCGCCACTTCTTGGACATTCTCGGCCTCGCCAGATCAATCACTTCCCATACGAGAGCAAGAGTATAAAGGCCTCTGGAGGACGAGTTGTCAAGCCATAGCAAAGGATTGTAAAAAGTTGTAAAAACGGCAGCAGCGGCACAGCCGTTTTGACAGTGCTTTCCCCCGTGGGAGCGAGAGGCGGAGGTCTCCGGCAGCGTCCATTACCCGCTCTCAACCAGCACAAAATGCAATTTGCTCAAGGTCGATTTCTGCTGTGCTTCGCGAGTGTGTGCTCAGATTCGCCGACTGCATAATCACGTCCCAGTCTTTCCGCTTTCCAACCGGCGTTGACTCCATTCCGCCCGAGTGACGCTAGTGCAAACGGGGCACTCGGAAGCAATCCCTTGCCACTGCGGCTCTTCTCTCCAAACTGACCCAGCACCGGTGGGCGCCGCGGCTTGCGCGGGCTGCGAGGGGTAACATAGACTGTGGCCGGATACTAAGAAAGTACCTACCGGGCTGGCCTGAAGTTCCCGCCTTTGCATGAATCAGCCAGCAAGGTAAGTCCGTTCGTTCCACAGCCCCGACTTGGTTGGGGTCTTCATCCAGAGTGTTACCGGCGTCAGAAGCGGCCGGGAGCCGCACTTTGGAACTTATGAAGGCGAATGCATGGAATCGCGGAGGAAGCAGAGTGGCAACTCCACTGGAAAGCTGGGTGAATGAAGCGGCGGCGCTGACGAAGCCGGACCGCCTGGTGTATTGCGACGGGTCCGAGGCGGAATACCAGCGGATGGTTGCGGAGATGCTGCGCGGCGGCGACACGGAGCAACTCAACGAGAAAACTTACCCGAATTGCCATCTGCACCGGAGCAGCCCGAACGACGTGGCGCGGACGGAGCACCTGACGTTTATCTGCTCGCGGGACAAGGATGACGCCGGGCCGACGAATAATTGGATGGACCCCGGAGCGGCGAAACACAAAGTGGGCGCTCTGTTGGACGGGGCGATGCGCGGGCGGACGATGTATGTGGTGCCATACATCATGGGGCCGGTGGATTCGCCGATCAACAAAGTAGGAGTGGAAGTGACGGACAGCCCGTATGTGGTGGCGAGCATGCGGATCATGTCGCGAATGGGCAAAGTGGCGATGGAGCGGCTGGGTGCGTCGAGCGACTTCGTGCCGGGGCTGCATTCGCTGGGCGACCTAGACCCCATGCGGCGGTACATCGTGCACTTTCCGGAAGAGAAATTGATCTGGAGCGTAGGGTCGGGTTACGGCGGAAACGCGCTGCTGGGGAAAAAATGCTTCGCGCTGCGGATCGCGAGCGTGATGGCACGGGAGCAGGGCTGGATGGCGGAGCACATGCTGATTCTGGGGCTGGAGTCGCCGGGCGGCAAAGTAACGTACATGGGCGCGGCATTTCCAAGCGCGTGCGGAAAGACGAACCTCGCGATGATGGTATCCGCGCTGGAAAGCCAGGGCTACCGCGTGTGGACGGTGGGGGACGACATAGCGTGGATGAAGATTGGCGACGACGGGTATTTGCACGCCATCAATCCGGAGGCGGGTTTTTTTGGTGTGGCGCCGGGCACCGGTATGCGGACGAATCCGAATGTCATGGGCGCGTTGAAGAAGAACACGCTTTTCACGAACGTGGCGATGACGCCGGAGCGCGAGCCGTGGTGGGAAGGGATCGGCATTGAGCCGCCGGCAGGGCTGATTAATTGGAAAGGCGAGAAGTGGGATTCGTCGAAAGGAACGGCAGCGCATCCGAACGCGCGGTACACCGTGCCGGCGGCGCAGTCACCGAGTATTTCGCCGAAGTGGGAGGCGCCGGAAGGCGTGCCGATCTCGGCTTTTATTTTTGGCGGCCGGAGAGCGCGTGTGGCACCGCTGGTTTACGAATCGTTCGACTGGCAGCACGGCGTGTTTGTTGGAGCGATGATGGCGTCGGAAACGACGGCCGCGGCGACGGGCGACGTGGGAGTTACGCGGCGCGACCCAATGGCGATGCTGCCCTTCTGCGGATACAACATGGCGGATTATTTTGGACACTGGCTTGCGATGGGAAAGAAAATCCCGAAGCCGCCGAAAATTTTCCATGTGAACTGGTTCCGGAGGGGCGCGGATGGGAAATTTCTGTGGCCGGGATTCGGAGAGAACGTGCGCGTGCTGAAATGGATTCTGGAGCGCGTGGAAGGCCGTGGTGCGGCGCAGGAGACACCCATCGGCTATGTTCCGGCGAAGAATGGACTGACGCTGGATGGTTTGAAAATTTCCGATGAGGCGTTGTCAGAACTGCTCCGCGTGAGTCCCGAGGACTGGGAACTGGATCTGGGAGATTCGAAACAGTTTTTTGCGAAATTCGGGCAACGGCTGCCGGGGGAAATCCGCGAAGAGCATGAAAAGCTGGCGCGACGATTCCAGCGCGTGGTTACGGCGTAGAAAACAGCAGCAACTTCAGTGATGACCGCCAAGGCGGCGCGTGGGCGTGCTGACGGGCGGGGAATCCTCGGCGTCGAAGGACGCAGGGCTGCGATCAAAATGAAAATCGGGGCGGCTTTCGAGGAGCCGGACGCAACGGTTCCAGCGGAGAATACTGTCGTCATTGCCAGCGGGGCGGATTTTTTCCGCTTCGGCGAAGCAGCGCATAGCTTCTTCGATGAGCGGCAGGAGGATGTGCGCGGCGTAGCCGACGAGGAGCTGGGCCTTGGCGCGACGCTCGTAGAGCAAGCCGGTGTAGTAGAGGCGCTCGTAGGGATCGTGCAAACTTTGAAAAATGGATAAGACTTCCGGATAGCGGTCGGCGGCAGCGCCGATAAACTGATCGGTGATGGCGAGACCGAGCATGCGGCGCGCGAGCTGCTGCTCGGGCTCAATGGCGAGAATGTCGCGGCAGATGGATTCGGCTTCTTCCGGCTCGTTGATGTAGCGGTAGAGCTCGGCCTTGGCGATAGCCTCGGCGATGCCGGCTTTGGAGATGGATTTCAGCTGGTATGCCATGGAACCTCCTCGTGCAATTGCAAAAGCGGCGAGTCCTTGTTACTTGCCGCGAATCTTTCGAAACAACATTGTCAGCGGATCATAGAATTCGTCCACCACGCGCTCTTTGAGCGGGATGATGGCATTGTCGGTGATTCGAATCTCCTCCGGGCAAACCTCCGTGCAGCATTTCGTGATGTTGCAAAGTCCGAGGCCGAGCTCGTTCTTGAGCAGGGCGGCGCGGTTGCGGCCGTCGAGCGGATGCATATCGAGGCCGGCGACGCGGACAAAGAAGCGCGGACCGGCGAACTGTTCCTTCATGTCGTGCTCGCGAAGGACGTGACACACGTTTTGGCAGAGAAAGCATTCGATACACTTGCGGAATTCCTGCACGCGATCCACATCAAGCTGGGAGATTTTCCAGTTGGTGCCGGGACGCGGTTCAAACGCAGGGATTTTCCGGTTGACACGGTAATTCCAGGAAACGTCGGTGACAAGGTCTTTGATGCGAGGAAACGATTTCATGGGGAGGACGGTGATGGGCTGGTCTTGCGGAAGATCGTCCATGCGCGTTTTGCAGGTGAGGCGGGGACGGCCGTTGACTTCGGCGGAACAGGAGCCGCACTTCCCTGCTTTGCAGTTCCAGCGGACGGCGAGATCAGGAGCGAGGTGGCCCTGAATGTAATGAAGGGCGTCGAGTACGACCATGCCGGGAGCGACGGGGACGCGATAGTCAACGGTTTGTCCGCCGTTCGAATCGCCGCGAAAAACGCGCAGAGTTGCTTCGCTCATGAGGGGGCTCCCGGTTGCGATCGCTGCATGGCTTCGTCCCAGCTTAGAGGCAACGAGGACCCGGCCACTTTCCATTGGGTGAATTTTATCGGGCCCATATGGGGGGTCATGGCCTTCATGACTTCCCCGTGCGGAATTTTGGCGACAAATTCCGTCAGTGTTTTCTGATCCTCCCAGACGGAGAGGGTCCAAAAATTGCGGCTTAAGATTTTGGCACGGAGGGAGTATCCGATGATGCCGGGAGTGCTGCGCAATTGCTTTTGGATTTGAAACAAGAACCGAAAGAAGCCGGGGACTGCCGAGTATTTGTTTAGAGGCAAATAGGACAAGAGCGCGAGGTACTCGCGATGGGCGTCAGCGGGGGCGAAAGTGATCCAGGGTGAATCCATGGCGATGGGTCTCCCAGTCATACAGCGGAACAACGTACGATGCGAATCATGATTTGTCCTCGGCAAGAATCTGTTTGAGCTCCGCGGGCATTTCCTCGACAGGATTTTCGCGGCGTTGCATTGCGCCGTTCTCGCGGACGATGACGTTGCGCTTTTTCTCCCAAACCAAGTCGAGATTTGGAAAGTCAATGCGGCTGTGCGCGCCGCGGCTTTCCTTGCGCGCCAGGGCACTGTGGGTGACCGCTTCGGAAATGGTGAGCATGGACTTCAAGTCATAAGAGAGATGCCAGCCGGGGTTAAAGAGGCGTGAGCCTTCGACGCCAGCTTTCGCCGCGCGCGCCTTTAGTTTTTCCAGTTCGACGAGAGCTTTTTTCAAATCTTCCTCGGTGCGAAAGATTCCAACGAGATTTTGCATGACTTCCTGCAAGTCGCGATGAACGGCGTAAGGGCTTTCGACGCCGGTGTTGGAAAACGGGGCGAGCAGTTCCCTTTCGGATTGTTCGATTTGCGCGGTGTCGATCGAACGGGCGGAGACTTGTTTGGCGTGCTGGGCGGCGGCGAGCCCGGCGCGACGGCCAAAGACGAGGAGATCGGAGAGCGAGTTGCCGCCAAGGCGATTCGCTCCATGGAGGCCTGCGGCAGCTTCGCCGGCGGCGAAGAGACCGGGAACGGTGGACTGGGCGGTTTCGGCATCGACGCGAATGCCGCCCATCACGTAGTGACAAGTGGGGCCGACTTCCATCGGACCTTTGGTGATGTCTACGTCGGCGAGTTCCTTGAACTGGTGATACATGCTGGGGAGTTTTTTCTTCACGTACTCGGCAGGCTTCTGGGAGATGTCGAGATAGGCGCCGCCGTGTTCGGTGCCACGGCCTTCCTTGACTTCGGTGTAGATGGAGCGGGCGACGACGTCGCGGGTGGAGAGCTCCATGCGCTTGGGATCGTATTTTTCCATGAAGCGCTCGCCGAGTTTGTTACGAAGGATGCCGCCTTCGCCGCGGACGGCTTCGGTGACGAGGATGCCCTGCACGCCGGGAGGCCAGACCATTCCGGTGGGATGGAACTGCACGAATTCCATGTCCATCAGCTCCGCGCCAGCTTCGTAGGCGAGGGCCATGCCGTCGCCAGTGTACTCCCAGGAATTAGAAGTGACGCGCCAAGCTTTGCCGATGCCGCCGGTGGCGATGACGATGGACTTGGCTTTGAAAACGATGAGGCGGCCGGACTCTCGCCAATAGGCAAAGGCGCCGGCGACGCAGCCACCGTCGGTGAGAAGGCGCGTGACGGTGCACTCCATGTAGACGTCAATGCCCTGCTGAACGCCGCGATCCTGCAGCGTTCGAATCATTTCGAGGCCGGTGCGGTCACCGACGTGGCAGAGGCGCTTGAAGGTATGGCCGCCGAAAGCGCGCTGGAGAATGTCGCCAGTTTCCGTGCGGTCGAATAGCGCGCCCCACTGTTCGAGTTCGCGGACGCGGTCGGGAGATTCCTGGGCGTGAAGCTGGGCCATGCGCCAGTTGTTCAGAAATTTTCCGCCGCGCATGGTATCGCGAAAATGAGTTTTCCAGTTGTCGGCCGTGTCCACGTTGGCCATCGCAGCGGCGATGCCGCCTTCGGCCATGACGGTGTGTGCCTTTCCAAGGAGCGATTTGCAGACCACGCCGACGGAAGCGCCTTGCGCGAGGGCTTCGAGGGACGCGCGCAATCCCGCGCCGCCGGCGCCGATGATGAGAACGTCGTGCTCGCGGGTCTCGTAGTTTGCGGTCACAGGAGCCTCAGGTCACGGATGGCACCGCAGGAGACCATGCGAATGTAGAAGTCCGCAAAGCCGACGGAGAAGAGACTGCACCAGGCGAAGAGCATGTGGCGCTCGTTCAGAAAGGTGGAGAGGCGCCAGGCTTCGAAGCGGGGGCGGCCAAAAGTGGCGCAAGAAAAACAGTCGAGCTTGCCTCCGGCAAGATGGCGAAGCGAATGGCAGGAAAAAGTGTAGAGCGAAAGAAGAATGACGTTCAGGGTGAGAACGAGCGTGCCAACACCGATGCCGAAGTGGCCGTCGAAGAAGAAGGAGCGAATCGCGTCGTACCAGAGAAAAACGATGAACAGAACCGCTAAGTAAAAGAAATAGCGATGAACGTTCTGGAGGATGAAAGGAAAAACGGTTTCGCCGCGATAGTTGCGGCGAGGGGATTCGCCGACGGCGCAGGCGGGCGGGTCCAGGAAAAACGCGCGGTAGTAGGCTTTGCGGTAGTAGTAGCACGTGGCGCGAAAGCCCAGCGGGCCAACAAGAATGAGGAGCGCCGGAGAGAATGGCCACCAGTGATGCAGGGGATCGATGAGCGGCGAATAGAAAGGCGAGAGGTACGGGCCCCACTCGTAATACTTGCCTTCGAAGGCGCGCAGTGTGGCATAAACGCCGAAACCAACTAGTACAAGCACCACCGGTAGAATTTCGATCCACCAAGGGTCGCGGCGCAGGGTGCTCCCGAGGCGCGATTCGGGCATAAGGGTCGGCGAGCCAGCCATTCAGTGACCTCCGGGTGCGTGTAGGGTATGCAAAAACGCGACTTTTTCAAACGAAATTCTGGAAATGGAGAAGTGAGAGCGGAGTTAAAGGATCGTTTCGATTTCAGGGTCGAGGGAGACGTGGGTGGCGGGGATGCCGTTGATGGAGAACTTTTCGCCGACGCCTTCGGTGAAATGGAAAAAGCGGCTGATGTGGTAGTCCTCGTCGTAGCCGGAGAATACGCGTTCCGTCTCTGGGACTGAGAGGCCGAAGACGGAGAGAGCGACCAGTTCGCCGAAATTGTTGGCGTGGGAGCGGTACAACCGGACGAGTTCGCGCAAGGGCATGAGAGGAGCGCGGCGCGCGGCTTCGGCGCTCATGGGGTTCTCCTGAGTGAAGTGTACTTTGGTGGAAGGAAGAAGAAAAGAACCTGACACAGAGACGCTGAGGAGGAAGGAGTGTGAGCGTTTGGCGCTTCACGCTGAGATTGGTAAGATGCTTGGTCAGATTCAAATTCGATGGGAGGAACGGTTATGAGCATTGCTGTGGGACAAGCGGCGCCGGATTTCATGCTGCTGAATCAGGATAAGAAGGAAGTGAAACTTTCAGACTATGCGGGGAAGAAAAACGTGGTGCTGGTCTGGTATCCGCTGGACTGGAGCCCGACGTGCACGAACGAACATGCGTGCATCGTGAATGAGATGAAGCCGTTTGAGGCGCTGGACGCGGAGGTGCTGGGTGTGAGCGTGGACAGCGTGTGGTCCCACAAAGCGTACGCGGACAAGATGGGGATCAAGTATTCGCTGCTGGCGGATTTTCACCCGCGCGGGGCGATGAGCGAGAAATACGGAGTGTACCTGGCGGACAAGGGCATCACAGGCCGAGCGATCGCGATAGTGAACAAGGCAGGCAAGGTAGCGTGGTTCAAGAACTATGACATTCCGGTGGTGCCGGATTTGAAGGAAGTGGCGGCGGCGCTATCGCAAGTGAAGGCCGCAGCAGCATAAGGGATAACTAGCCGCGAAGGAATAGAATCCAAAGAAAACGGGCCCTCGATCGGATCGAGGGCCTTTTTATTTGCGGAAGTTGTTGGGCAACACTCATGAAACAGCTTCGAGTGCGGCACGAAGCGGAGCGGCAACTAGCCAGAGCAAGAGAATCAGAACTCCGGCGGCGATGAGCGGGACGCGCAAGAAATTTGGGCGAAGCAGCGAGTAGACTGCGGCGAAACCGGGAACTACGACGAGGAACCAGGTCAGTGCGAAACGGGCCCATCCAGACCCGTCCTCCGGAAAGACAGTCGGAATGGAGCCGAGTGCGAGGCTTCGCGGGAGTCCCGGAAACTGAACGGCGTAACTCACAGTGACGCAAATGAGAAGGACCATCGCCAAGGGATCGCGGGAATTTTCTTCGTCTTCGCTACTGTGAGCATAGATGGACCAACGACGCGTGGGAGGGCGATGGATTTGAAAAGGAGGCGCTTCCTCGGGAAAAAGGCGCACCCAGCCGAAAGCAAGAGGAACAGCTGTGCCGAGATAGAGCGCAGCCAGCAAAAGGAACGCGAGGCGATAATCGAGAAGGAGCGCGGCGAGCATTCTGGAATGTTAGATGAAAAATGCGCCGTTCCCCGGCCAAATTATTTCGCGGAGAGGTCGTTGCGAACGACGGCGCCGCCCTTCATAACGAATTTGACGGATTCGAGGGCGCGCACGTCGGAAAGCGGATCTCCGCTGACGGCAACAATGTCGGCATAGTGGCCTGCTTCGAGTGTGCCAATTTTGTCGGCCCAGCCAAGGAGATCAGCAGCATTGACGGTGGCGGCCTGGATGGCGTCGAGAGGCTTCATGCCCCATTCGACCATCTTGCCAAACTGTCGCGCGTTGTCGCCGTGAGGATAGACGCCGGAATCCGTGCCGAAGGCAATCTTTGCGCCGGATTGGAAAGCGTGGCGGAAATTTTCACGCTGCAAGCGGCCGATTTTCTTTTCCTTTTCGATGGATTCGGGAAGCATCCCCGCTTTCGCGCCTTCCTGAAGAATGTAGTCGTCGTTGTAAATGTCGAAAACGAGATAGGTGCCATGCTGCTTGGCAAGGGCGATGCCTTCGTCGTCGATCAGGCTGGAATGCTCGATGGAGTCGATGCCGGCGCGGATGGCGTCCTTGATGGATTGCGTGCCGTGCGCGTGCGCGGCGACCTTGCGGCCGAGCTTGTGGGCTTCTTCGGCGATGGCTTGCATTTCTTCGAGTGTGTATTGCGGCGTGCCGGGTTGATCGCCTTTGCTGAGCACGCCGCCGGAGGCGCAAATTTTGATCACGTCGGCGCCGTACTTCACGGTTTCGCGGACTTTGGCGCGAGCGGCCCACGGGCCGTCGGCAACGCCTTCCGCCTTGTAATGATATTCGGAAGGCAGCAGATTATTGTCGCAATGGCCGCCAGTGATGCCAAGAGGCGGGCCGGAAGCACGCATGCGCGGACCTTCGACGTCGCCGGCGTTGATCGCATCCCGCAGAGCAATGTCCGTGTAACCGCTCGCGCCCACGTTTCGAACCGTGGTGAAGCCGGCGCGGAGCGTGAGCCGCGCATTCTTCACCCCGGTAACGGCTTCGCGCGGAACCGAAATGCCGAGACGTGAGTACCCGTGGCTGGCAGTATCACCTGTAAGATGCGTGTGAGCATCGACCAAGCCTGGAAGGCATGTGGCATTCGAAAGATCCATCGCCACAACACCGCTCGGGAATTTCGCGGACGAAAAGGGACTGACGGAGGTGATCGTTCCGCCGTCATCGAACACAACGACTTGGTCGGTCAGCATTTTACCGGAACGAACGTCGAGCAGCTTCCCGCAGCGAACAGCACCGGGCAAAGCGTGAGTGACGGCTGGCAAGAGGAATACGCAAATGAGAGCGGCTAGAAAATGGCGCATGAGTCTCCTTGGATTGAAACGCGGAACGAAATGAGGATATATCCGAAGCCGCGAGTTTGGGAAGCAGAGAGCCGTACGCTGGCTCGCGATGGTGAGTTTCACCGAAGACTATTTGCTCGAAGAGGCCGCCGCGTCGGGCTTCTTCTCTGGAGTGACGAGTGGCCGTGCAAAAGAGCGGACGAGCAGGACGAGCTGCCAGCGCTGGTCTTCGGTCATGCGCCTCTTGAAGGCGGGCATGGGCTTTCTGCCCTGGCTGATTTGGTAGAAGAGCGCGCCGTCGGTGACGGTGTTCATGTGTTGCGCGTCGGTGAAATCGGCTGGTTTGGGATCGTAGCGCATGGCTTCGGAGCCGTCGCCCTTGCCGCTGTCGCCATGACAATTGGCGCAGTTTTCCGTGTATAGAGCCTTGGCCGACTTGAGCGCCGCTTCGGACGGTTGCAGAGGATTCTTGCGGGCCTTGGCTTCTTCAGGGATGACCCACGGTTTGTTCTCTTGAAAGTATGTGTAAGCGACGGCGACGAGAACGAGAGCTAGAAGCAGAACGAAAAGAGTTTTTCGCGTTCCGGACTTGCGGGGTTTGTTTGCGGGCATGGCAGCCAGCAAAATTTTCGCACAACTGACGGGACAGCGAAAGGAAACGAATAGCAATTATGCGGAACGGAAAATGAGCCAGAGGAGCTCGGCGTTAAAGAACAGGATCGCGGCAGCCATGACCCAGGCGATGACGATGGTGGGACGTGAGTTGACGAATTCTCCCATCTTGGCGCGACTGCTTGTGAACTGGATGAGCGGGATCACCGCAAACGGCAACTGAAAGCTGAGAACCACCTGGCTGAGGATGAGCAGCGGTGTGACTTTATTCTCGCCGGCGATGCCGATCACGAGAGCGGCCGGAATGATGGCGATGCCGCGGGTGATGAGGCGGCGCAGCCAGGGCTTGAGGCGAATGTCGAGAAAGCCTTCCATAACAATCTGGCCGGCGAGTGTGCCGGTGAGCGTAGAATTTTGCCCCGAGGCGAGCAGGGCGCAGGCGAAGAGCGTGCTGGCAAGGCTCGCCCCGAGGACAGGGCTAAGGAGTTTGTAGGCGTCGGCAATCTCGGCGACGTCGTGTAGGCCGCGCGTGTGAAATGCGGCGGCGCCCAGGACGAGGATGGCGGCGTTGATAAAAAGTGCGAAGCCGAGAGCGAGCGTGGAATCGAAGACGGCATAACGCAAAGCTTCCTTGCGATCGCGTACGGAAGTGCCGAACGCACGCGTCTGCACGATGCTCGAATGCAGATAGAGATTGTGGGGCATCACGGTGGCGCCCAGGATGCCGATGGCGATGTACAGCATCTCCTTATTGCGCAGGATTTCCGCGCGCGGAATGAAACCGGCGACGGCTTCGCGCCATAGCGGCTGCGCGAAGAAAATTTCGTACGCGAAGCAGGCGGCAATCGAAGCGATCAGCGTGACAACGAAGGCTTCGATCAGGCGGAAGCCACGGCCCTGGAGCGCGAGAACGATCAGAACATCCATCGCGGTAATGAGAACGCCGGCAAGAAGCGGCAAGCCGAAGAGCAGTTTCAGAGCGACGGCGGAGCCAAGGACTTCGGCAAGATCGCACGCGGCGATGGCGATTTCGCAGACGACCCAAAGGAAGAAACCGGTGCGGCGCGAATAGTGTTCGCGGCAAGCCTGGGCGAGGTCGCGCCCTGAGGCGATGCCGAGCTTCGCCGAGAGACCCTGGAGAAACATCGCCATCAGGTTGCTGATGAGGATGACGCTGAGTAGCGCGTAGCCAAATTTCGAGCCGCCACCGAGGTCCGTGGCCCAGTTGCCCGGGTCCATGTAACCGACGGCGACGAGGTAGCCTGGGCCGGCGAAAGCCAGAACCTTGCGAATCCAGGAAGTGTCCGAGGAGAAAGGAATGGTGCGATGGGATTCGGGCAAGGAGGGCGAAAGGATGCGAGCGCGCAGAGCCGAAGAGGCGTGTGGGGTGGAGGGAGATTCGGTCGTGACCGGCGGTTCGGTTTCGAGTTGCGACGGGACTGTGGGTGTCATGATTCGAGTTAACTATGCTAAATACGAATACTAAACTACATTTAATAGGTTCGGCTGTCAATAGGACTCCGATGAGTTTTTGCTAACAATGGCAACGAGCGCCGTCAGGCGGGGCGGCGGAGCAAGCGAACCGCAGAAGCTTGTGGTAAGTTCAAAGCGGCATTCCGGGAGAGGAACGAGATGGACCAACAGCAGCCGGTGCAGGGCCAGGTGCAGATCAAGGCCGACGAAAAGGAACTGCAGGGGCAGTACAGCAACCTGGTGATGATTCACCACAATCTGGAAGAGTTCACGTTGAATTTCATTTACATTTTTCCCAACGGCGCCCAGGGCAAGCTGCTCAGCAGCACGATTGTGAGTCCGGGCCACGCCAAGCGCATCTGGCGCGCGCTGGGAGAGAATCTGGCCCGATACGAGGCGCAGTTTGGAACAATTAAGGAAGCTCCGGAAGGCAATCTCCCTACGCCCAACGTAGGCTTTGTACAGTAGAAGCGGCGGCCAGCACCCGCGAAAGGAACCGCAAGGAGGGAGTTGTACGAGGGCTCCCGCGCCTGCTAGAATTTCAACGTCACCTCTCAATCGGGCCTGTAGCTCAGGTGGCTAGAGCGCGCCCCTGATAAGGGCGAGGTCGGTGGTTCAAGTCCACCCAGGCCCACCATTCAATCATCAGTAAATACGCGGCTATTCTCACTTTTCCCCTTTCGGGGAATATCCGTCAAAAAACCAATTTGCCAACTATTTGCCAACTTTAGGATTGACCGGATGGCACCACACTCAGTGCGTTAAGACCCTTCGAGTGAAGGCCGAACGGCTAGCATCGGTTAGGCTATGTCGAGAATGCTGCCTGCCATGTCGAAGGACGTGCAAGCCAGTGCAAGACAGTGCACGGCTGCGGAAGGAGCGGGAAGTCATTTTTAGTCAGTTTGCGCGGCGTAGTTCAGTTGATTAGAACGCCTGCCTGTCACGCAGGAGGTCCTCCCGCCCATTTCACCAGGTGTCAGGCCGCTCATACGGCATGTTGGGCCAGGTGATTTGCTTGGTGGCAGGAAGGCCAAAACTTCCGAATTGCGGACCAAGCGGAAGGTCGCCAGACCGGTCAGCGCAAGCCGGTTGCGCGTCCTAACGCGTCAGTGTCTGAATCTTTCCAGCGATTGCGGTGTTGTGGCTGAGCACGTCGCTTGGAGAAGCATGTGACATGTTCCGTCGGGATGGAAGTCCCTGAGTGTCCATAACATACTCGGGATTGCCCGGGTGAGCAGCGGAAGCTAAGATGAGCGACTCACTCGCATGGAGCCGCGATGTCTGAACTCGCAACGATAAGCACGTATTCCGTTTTCATTGCGAGCTACGTTGTTTTTGCCTTGGGTAAATTTCCGGGGATGAAAATTGATCGCCCCGGCGCAGCAATCATCGGCGCCGTCCTGATGTTCATGACGGGCGCAGTACGCGCAGACAATTCCCTACATCTCATCCACTTCGGCACAATCGTGTTGCTCTTCTCGATGATGCTTGTCGTGGCGTACCTACACTTGGCCGGCTTTTTCGATTGGGTCACAGAGCTAGTCGTGACTCGTCTGAAACCACATCATCTGCTCCCCACAGTAATCTTCCTCAGCGGATTGCTCTCCGCGTTTTTCGTTAACGACATCATCTGCCTGGTTATGGTTCCGTTTGTGCTGAAGGTAGCCGGCAGAATGGGGATCAAGCCAATCCCTTATCTCCTGGCCGTGGCAACGGCGTCAAACATAGGAAGCACGGCGACCATCACCGGCAATCCGCAAAACATTCTGATTGGATCTTATTCCGGCATCGGTTACCGGGACTTCCTATTGCACTTAGGTCCGGTTGCCCTCGCAGGGTTGTTCCTGGATTGGTTTGTGTTGTGGTGGCTCTATTTCCGTGGGCGGGTCCATGATGTACGAACTCAAGCGGGCGTGAATACCGTACAAATTGACCACGCTGCGTTGCTTAAGGCCGGCGTTGTGGCGGCACTGGTTCTCGCCGGCTTCCTCTCCGGTTTTTCGCCGCCCCTAGTCGCCTCCGTCGGCGCGGCCGTCCTGCTAATCACACGGACCCGCGACCCGCACCTCGTATATGAGGAAGTCGACTGGGGCCTGCTCGTCTTTTTCGTCGGGCTGTTCTTGATTGTCGGCGGTGCAGAAAATGCCGGCCTTACGAAGCATCTGCTAGGTTTTGGCGAGCGTTTCAACCTGCAACACCTGGGCGTCTTTACGCTGGTGACCGCCATACTGTCGAACTTAGTGAGCAACGTGCCCGCCGTAATGCTTTTGAAATCTCTGGTCACTCAGTTTATCAATCCTCATTCGGCGTGGCTCACTCTGGCGATGGCGAGCACGCTTGCCGGGAACCTGACCATTACGGGGTCCGTCGCCAACATCATCGTTGTCGAACGCGCACACAAAGAGGCGGTAATCACGTTCTTCGATTATTTTCGGATTGGTTTACCTGTCACACTTCTGACGCTGTTGTTTGGCTGGGTGTGGCTTTCCTGGATTCGATGAGAATTTCATCGTGTTTCAGATCGTTCTCGATCCATTCGAGCGCGAACCAACATCGCGGTGTGGTTTTGAGAAGCTGCGAATGAGGACATTGAGCGTTTCCCGCCGTCGATTCCTGACAGGCACTGGCGGCCTTGCAGGCGTAGAACTTGCCGGTGCGAGCCTTCCATTTCCATTGTGAAGAAGTTGGATGAGCTCGCAGCTAAGCCAGAGAAGATAATTCCATGACCTCGAACACGGACGTAATCTGGACAAGTCGCGCAGCGAAGGCGGTCCTCCTTATCCGCATTCTCGTCGGATGGGTCTTCCTTTCCGAAGGCATCCAGAAGTTTGTGTTCCCAGAATGTTGGGAGTGGGCCGTTTTACGAACATCGGCATTCCCTTGCCACAGCTCATGGCCCCTTTCATTGGAGTCACCGAGATCATTTGCGGCGCGCTCCTCTTGGCTGGTCTGTTCATCCGCCTTGCCTGCGTGCCTCTGCTCATCGACATTTGCGTGGCCTTGTACTCGACCAAGATCGTCACGTTCATGAAGAACGGCTTTTGGGGCACGCTGCACGAAGCGCGCACGGATGTGAGCATGCTCCTTGGCCTGATCTTGCTGTTGATCGTCGGAGGCGGAACTCTGGCCCTCGATGCACGCTATCCGGAAGAGTTGGACCCAAAGTCGTAAGTGATTCGGCGTACCTCCACTCTCGTTCGTTCGCCATTTGGCGGCTGTCTCAAATCAGGGCTCACTTCAACAATCTTCTTACTATGTTGGGAAAGTATCAATTGCATCGTATCACGATATATCGGATACTTGGTCAGACTCTGTCTACTGGGCCGGTGAGTACCCCGGACACTCAGTGTTCGCTCACCGGCCTTCCTTTCTTGTTTCTTAAAAGCGCATGTCTCGGCCCAATGACATGACTCGCGGGAAGATCTAAATGTCTGAGCGGTCTAAAAAGCTAGCGCATTACATTCGCAGGGCGAGAGAACGTCAATCAACGACAAGCCAAGACAATCAGGACGAATTGCTCGACAAAGGTTTTGCGTTCTTGAAGATTGATATAGAGCGTGAATTTCACAATCAAATTAGTGATGTTAATCACGAGCCGGGTTGCATTGGCACTTTTGGCTGCGCATTCTCCGACAAAGGGTCACGCGTGTTCAAAATCGTCGACCAAGATGGAGGTTTAGCGATTGATTTCAATCCAGACGAACGGACAGCGGAAATAAAGGGCAAGAAACCAATCAACTTCTATTATTTCATTCAGGTCAAACTTGCCAAGGATGAAACGAAGTGGTGTTACGTGGGCGGAGAAAATATTGCAGAACTTGCGCCCATCAGCTGCAAACTCGATACCGTTGTTGAAGAAGCGTTGTTTGCATTATTCGGAATTGAAACTTAACAATCGAAGAGAAATCCGCGACGGAGCAAGTGCCGATCAGGGAGTTTCACCGTTTCAGCTGTCCAGTTACGCGATTTACCTGGCACCACTGGAAGTTAGGTTCTCTGTACAGAAGCGGGGGAGTGTAACTTATCTGCATCGATGGGAGGAGACAGAAGCGGATCGAAACGTTCCTCGCTTGGATTGGCTATTCCATCGTTTGCATAGGTCTGATTACTCTCCTCTTGACTCTGATGCGGCCATAATCCCAGCACTCTTTTGTGCGATGATAAAAAGGATCATCCAGCTACGATAAACGTGATCGGGCTGTCCTTCGGCTTCCTTCATCGATGGCAAGTCCCCGGGCATTGGCATATCTCAGTGACGACACAACTATCAGGCCGCCTGGATGCGGCTTTCACATTCATGCCGCTTTTGCGTCGTCACCATTGGCAAGTTTGAGGATTCTTACGAGGGGCTTGATTGTGAGTCCCTGCACTAGAATGGAAAAGATGACCACGCCGAACGTCAAGTT
>JBARRT010000080.1:0-75554 GCA_049644365.1 Candidatus Acidiferrum sp.
CACTTGACCTTTCTTTTCACTCAGTTACAAATTGCCCTCCTTTTCCTCGCGGAGAACAGCTTCTTTGTTTTCATGCGCTTACGAATTGCCCATTTCGCAAGTCCTTTGTTTTGACATTCATGCATCGGATGGGGGGTGTAGGGGGTAGTGGAGGACTATCTAGCCAGAAGTTTTCAACAAATGCCCTAGCTGCGCTGGATCGGGAGCTGAGTCACCGTTGCGGCGCCATTCGCCCACTGCAGCGTAGTTCCCGCGGCGCTGCCTTCCTTGCGAACGTAACCCATGCCACGGATTCGCGGGGGAGTAGTATCCCAAGCAATCGCCGCGCGCGTCACGAATCCAACTTCTTTGCCGTCCATCATCAGCGGCGTGCCGGCTTCCGGCACGACCTCGCCAGAGAAAACCAATCCCACGCGCTGCCGATTCACCTGCCCGCGCGAACGCACCCGTTCCACGATTTCCTGGCCGGTGTAGCAGCCCTTCGTGTAACTGATGTGGCTGTTCTGCAACCCCGCTTCGTGCGGGATCTGCTTTTCGCCGAAGTCATAGCTGAACCACGGCACACCTTGCGCCAGCCGCAGACCGCTCAACGCCGTGTAACCCATCGGCCCGCCGCCGTGTTTCCGCGCAGCATCCAACAAAATCTCCCAAAGCGCCGGAAGTTTTTCGCGCTCGACGACGAACTCCGCTCCGGGAACTCCACCCGGCGAACGCCTCACGATCCGGCAGGGAACTGTGCTGACAGCGCTGTCCGTGAAAGAAAGTTCGCCGAGCGGCCCGATTTCTACGCCGGAAACTTCAGTCACCACCGCGGCGGCCTTCGGCCCTTCCAGCGCCAGCGTGCCGAAGCGCTCCGTCTCATCCGTCAGCGTTACGTCATCCATGATGATGAATTTGTCCAGCACTTCCATCAGCCGTTCGCGAATCATGGCGTAGGACACGCAGAACAATTTCTCCGCAAACGCGTACGTCTCAATCTCCGCGAGAATGTGTCCCTGCGGATTCAGCAGCAGCGAAACGTTTCCTTGTCCGGTGGACAAGCCCTTGATGTCGTTCGTCAGAACGGCGTTCAGGTAACGCACGCGGTCCGGTCCTGCGAACGAGAGGTACGCGCGGTAGTTCTTGTCGATCAGCGCCACGCTCTCGCGCGCCTGCCGGAATTCCGCCGCCGCGTCCCCGAAAGTATCCGGCAAGACGCAGCCCAACCACACGCCCATCTTCGCGCCCGCGCGCGCGTGCGCCGCGGCCAGCGGCGTATCCAGAGCCGTTCCTGTCGAAGCCGTTTCCACCGTTCCTCCCATCCTCCATTCATGAGTCTATCAAAGAGCGCCGCAGCTCACGCTATGCCACCAGCGATTCCCCTCCGTTCCGATGCTATAATCCCCTTCATGAACGACGGCTTGCCCACCTTGAATGCCGCCACCAAAGGTTTGATTCACATCACCATCCCGGTGGGCATGCTCCAGTGCAATTGTTCCATCATCGGTGATCCCTACACGCGCGAAGCTCTGGTCGTCGATCCCGGCGATGAAGTCACGCGCATCCTGGACCTTCTCGGGCGCCACCGCCTCATCGTGAAAGCTATTGTCAGCACCCATGCGCACATTGATCACGTCGGCGGCTTGAGCAAGCTCCATCAGTACACCGGCGCGCCCGTGCTCATGCATCGCGACGACCTGCCTCTCTATCGAGCTATGGAAATGCAGGCTGCGTTCCTCGGTGTTCAGCCGCCCGAGCTAATCGAAATCGATCAGCTATTGAAGGAAGGCGATTCGCTGCGCTGGGGCTCGTTCGAGGCGCAAGTGATTCACACCCCCGGCCACACGCCAGGCAGCGTCTCGCTTTATCTTCCGCACGACGCCGGCAAAGTCACGGTCGCTGATGCAGCGAAGAAATTTACGGTGAAAACGGAAGCGGGAGAGCAAATCGACATCGACGATCTGTTGAGAAAAGCGGCCGATCCCGAGGGCTCGCAAGAAATTGCAGCTTCTGAGGAATCTGAAAAAAGTGCCGTTCGCGCGCCACAACTTTTTTCCGGAGATACTCTATTCGCCGGCAGCATCGGCCGCACCGACCTGTGGGGCGGCTCGATGCACCAAATCATGGAGTCGCTCCGCACCAAGCTGATGCACCTGCCTGACGACACCATCGTCTACCCGGGGCACGGTCCCGTCACCACCATCGGCCATGAACGCCACTTGAATCCGTTCTTGCAGCCAGGGTAAGGGCGTGAAGATTTTAAGTATGAACGAGTACTTGGAGGGGGTGCAGCTAAAAGCTATACGGGATCGAAGGAGAAATTACGCCGCTGAATTTTTAAGATTTTTGTTTTGCCAGCCGCAATTCTTCCATCACTGATTGTACTAATTCTTTCGCGTGCACCAGCTCCTGATTGATCATCCGCAGATCCATCGCCGGCAGCGTTGGATTACGCTGGCTCGTGCAGTACACGCCATGCTGCCCGACCAGGACTAGCGCGTTGGTCATGCGGTCCAGCGAAACGGCAAGCCGCCCGCGTTCCCGCCCGAACATCTGTTCGTAGTGCTCCAACTCCTCTTTGTGCTCTTGAAATGCCGACATCGTCGTTTTCCCTTCGAACGCGTCCCGGACTGGAGTTGCAAATCGGACACACGCCGCACGCACCAAACTTTACCGCATCGCGCAGCCGGAACATAATCCGCTGAAGCCACCAAGCAGTCTCTTTCACTGTGCGTGGCACGAATTTGATTCCGTGCGAATAGGGTCCGGCCCTCATCGAACTTAGGAAGGGGTTGGGCCGGAGCAGCCAAACAATGCGACGTTCCGACCTGGTGCAGCATAAGGAAAGGGAAAAAGGCGCAAACACGCGCACCTCGCAAATTATTTTTGGCGAGCGGCAGCATCTTTTGCGTGTGCTCGATTCCCTGGAAGGCACGGAACTGCCGATCGCGCGGATGCAGCAGGAGCGGCGCATCCTGGAAGAATTAATTCATGCGCGGACCCGCGATTTGAATCAAATTAATACGGCGTGGGACGAAAAAATAGGATTGGTGCTCAGCGCGGACGCGAAACCGGAAATGCTGGAAAAACTTGTGAAGCAAGCGCCGCGGGAAGATTTTTATTTGCTGCGATTAATCAGCGAGCACCCGCGCGCGAATGCCAAAACTTTGAATAAGCTTGCGAAGCATCCGTACGGCGCGATTCGCGAAAATGTTGCGCGGCACCCGAACGCGGATGCGACCACGCTGACGTGGCTATGCAAAGACCGCAGCCAGCCGCTGTGGTACCTGGTGGCCTTCAATCCCAATACGCCGACGCCGCTGCAGCGGCGGTTGCGCGACCGGCTGAAGCGGCTCGGGGAAAACCAGATTTCGAAGTAAACGCGGGCCGGCGAAATTCGGCGGACCCGATCTCCATCGTTCGAAAGACAACCCTCCAAGCTCAGAAGAAAAAAGCCCCGTTCGAACGCAGTTCGGACGGGAGTTTTTTTCGGGCGGAAAATCGTTCACTGGACCGTGATGGTGACGGTGGACATGGTTCGGCCAAAGGCATTCGTGGCGTAGAGGGTGTAGGTGGTGGTTTGCGCGGGAGTGACAACAACGCTTGTCGAACGGACGGCGCCGACTTGCGGTGAGACGATGATATAGGACGCGCCATTGACCTGCCAGGACAACGTAACGGGCGTACTTGCAGAAACGGAAGCGCTGCTGGCAGCGAAGGAAGAAATTTGCGGGGACGCGCCGGTGGGCAGAGTGTTCTGCGTATATAGCCGCGTCATCTGCAGGACTTCGAAGTCGGAGGCTTGCACCTGGCCGAGCACATGGAGATCGTTGTTGTCCCAGCGGTCATCAGGGGCGCCGCTGAGAAACATATTCGAACCGTTGTCGGCCATGATCATGCCGTACTTCTTCAGCGCGTTGAGGATCACCTGATTTGCGGCGGAGTAGGCTGAGACGTTGAAGCTGGCTTTCAGCCGCATGCGCATGCCCATGGGCGCCGCCAATGCATTGCTGGAATTTGCCGCCCAATGGGAAGCGGGAGGCACAATCGCGGCACGGCTGTTCTGCAACGTGAAGCGCAGCGCGTGATTGATTTTTCCGGCGGCGACTTCGTCGTAACGGGCGAGGCCGGGGAAAATCGGGAGTCCGGCAGCGTCCGCGCTGGTCCAGGTGTAGGGCCGCTGTTCGCTCGAAAGAAGATCCCAGACGGCAGCGGAAGCGGCGTTCCAGGAATTGCCGGAGACGGCGGAGCTGAAAAGTTCATAGAGAAAACAATTCGAATTGTCGAGGACGAGGACGTGGCGGTCGCCGGTGCCGGGATTGGGATAGCCTTCAATCGGTGCAGTCACGGGAATGGGCATGGGACCGGGGTCGCTCTCGCTGCCGTAGGCGGTGAAATTCACCGTGACGGGCGGCTGCTGGCTGCCGACGATGAGATAAGGAATGCCAATCGTGGAGCTTTGAAGCTGACCGGCTCCGAAATCGGCGTGCATGCCGATTGTGCCGCCGATGAAATTGATGATCGCGGTTGAATTCGAATCCACCGGATCGTTGGAAATATCCCGGTTCCAGAGGCTGTCCGCGGGGAAGGGAACAAAGCCGTTGAGACTCGCACCCTGGCCGAGCGACAAGCCGCTGCAACTTGAAGCCTGAGGCGATCCAGTGACTTGCAGGTTGAGGGACGAGGATGCGCTGCTGCCTGGACTTGGATTGCTGACGCTTACGGCGTAAGTCCCGGAGGAACTGGCTGAGCCTGTGGCAGTGAGTTGAGTAGCGGAGACAAAGATGGTTTGCATTGACGTGGTGCCTAGAAGGACCTGAGCGCCATTGACGAATTTGCTGCCCGTTACAGTGAGGGTGAAGTTGCCGGTGCCAACGCTGGAGGGATTGATGCCCGTAAGGACGGGCGTGGCATTCAGAAGCGTGACGCTGCTGGAACCGCTGACGGATGTATCAGCAGCGCTGGTGGCGCGCACGGTAATGGAATTCGGATTTGGCAAGGTGGCAGGGGCAGTGTAGTTTCCGGCTGAAGTTATCGTTCCGATGACCGGCGGGCTTCCGGCGGTGCCAGTGATGGACCAGGTGACGGCAGTATTCGTGGTGCCGGACACAACGGCAGAGAACGGGAAAGAGTCGCCCGCGCGAATGTTGGCAGTCGGCGGCGAGACAGAGACTTGAACGCCTGCGGGGGGAGGTGGCGGTTGGTTGTTGGGCGCGGAAGTACCCCCGCATCCCGCAAAGAACAGCGCAGACAAGACAAAGCTGAGATGGAATGGCTTACGCATTTTACCCGCAGACACAAGGAGACATGAGCCAGTGGGCCAAGTATGGAGTAAAGGGAAGCGCTGCGATACTGGACAAAAGGACAGAGGTGGTCGATGGCCGAGAAGCAGGACGCAAGAGCTGGTCTTTCCGGGTCCGGCCACTTCTCCGACGTAGAAGAGGACGCAAATGTGAGGATGATTCAGGCTGGAACAGCTTCAGGTTAGAATCCGTGGATGAACTTTGTCTATCGTCCCAATTCAATTCGTGGAAACGCCGAGCTGCCAGAAGACGTAGCTGAGGATGTCGGTGTATTCCTCGATGATTTTGTTGATGGGGCGGCCGCCAGAGTGGCCGGACTTCGTGTCGTAGAGGAGCAGGATGGGACGGTCCGAACCGGTGGCGGCCTGGAGGCGCGCGGCCATTTTTCGCGCGTGCAGTGGCGCGACGCGCGTGTCGCCGTCGCCCGTGACGAAGAGCGCGGAAGGGTACTTGGTTCCGTCGATGACGCGGTGATAGGGCGAGTAGGCGTACAAGTACGGAAACTGGCGGAGATTCTCAGCGCTACCGTACTCGGGAACCCAGTAGGGGCCTTCCAAGAATTTTTGATAGCGCAGCATGTCCAGAAGGGGATAAGCGCAGACGACAGCGCGGAAAAGGTCCGGGCGTTGCGTCATCGCGGCGCCGACAAGCAAACCGCCGTTGCTGGTGCCGTCGATGGCGAGTTTGGACGGGTTCGTATATTTGTTGGCGATCAAAAACTCTGCGGCGGCGATGAAATCGTCGAAGACCGTCTGCTTTTTCTCAAACATTCCGGCGCGATGCCAATCTTCGCCGAACTCGGCCCCGCCGCGAAGATTGGCGTCGGCCAAAATTCCGCCGTGCTCGGCCCAGAGAAGCGCCGCAGGCCAATAATAGGGCGTTTCACTGAGATCGAATCCGCCGTAGCCGGTCAGGAGAACTGGAGTTGAGCCGTCGGGCTTCAGGCCTTTCTTGTGATAGAGAAACATGGGAATGCGTGTTTTGTCTTTGGACGGATACCAGACTTGCTCGACTTCGAAAGCGGAAGAATCCAATGGGGCATTGTTCCGGGCCCAAACCAGGGATTTGGACTGCTTGACATCGTAACGGAAAATGGCGGGCGCATAGTTATAGGATTCAAACGAGAAGAAGAGCTCAGGACTCTCCCAGCGTCCCACTGTGGCGCCGACAGAACCGAGGGCGGGCAGGGCGATTGAGGATTCCAGTTTTCCATTCGCATCGAAGACTTTCAGCTCGGATGCGGCGTTATGGGTGTACTGCCCGATGAGTTTTCCGCCGGAAGCGGCGATCGCCTCAAGATGGATATTGGTCTCCGGGACCACTTCGCGCCAGTGTTCGCGGGTAGGCGTTGCGAGGCTGGTGGAAAGAACGCGCCACTGGGGAGCTTTCGAGTTGGTGAGGATAAATAGACGGTCGCCAGCGAAGGTAGGGAAGAAGAGCGCTTTTTCATCGCTGATCGCGGCCACTACCGGACCATTCTCTTTGACGTTTTGAACATGAATTTCTGTCTGCTCGGAACCGGAGCCATAGATGATGAGGTAGACAAGATAGGCGCCGTCCTTCGACAATTGCAGCCCTAGAATTTTCTCTTTGCCAAGATTCTTGCCGAAGATTATGGGGTCTTTGGCGGGATCGGCGCCCATGCGATGAAAGAAAGCGCGCGGTCCATCGGGAGTCACGCGCGAATAGTAGACGGCTTTGTTATCCGGTGTGGGCTCCATGCCGAAGTATTGCGCCGCAGGAAAGGCATCGGGCAGAGTTGTCTTTGCATCGACGTCGAGGACGCGGGGTGTGATCTCGTCACGGCCGCCATCGCGGCGGCCATAGAAAACAAATTTGCCGTCGCGGCTGACGTTTTCAAGGGTCACGCTGGCGGAATGGTCTGGGGTCCAGGGAAGAGGATCGATGAGCAACTCATCGGGGCCGTTCGCGGCGCGGCGGACGTAGAGCTGGAAAAGGTCCTGGCTGCCGGTCCGTTTGCGGAAAAAATAGCGGCCGCCGCGCTCCACGGGTGCTTCAAAAGAATCCGTGTGGAGGAGTTGCGCGAGGCGAGCCGCGAGCTGGGCGCGGCCGGGGAGTTTGGAAAGCGAGGCCTCGGTGCACGATTGCTCGGCGGAGATCCAGGCGCGAGTCTCCGGGCTGTCTTGATCTTCGAGCCAGCGATAAGGATCGGCAACGACGATGCTGCCGTAGGTGTCCTTCGCGGAATCGATACGCGCCGCGGGCGGACATTTTGCGGCTGGCGCGGCGTTTTGGCTTTGTGCGGACGCGAGGCCTACAGGGGGCAAGCCCGCGATAAGGAGCAGCGCTCCTCGGAGCATGCGGCGTGGTATATCCATCCCTCTTGGATGAAAAGATAACAGCAGGATCGATCTCGCGTGCACGGTGCCTCCTATGCCACTTAGCAAGCGGACGGTATCACTGAATCCCGAGCGGGGTAGCGGGAGGTCAATAGTAGAATCGGCAGAACGAATTTGACATAACAAATCCTGAACGCTGGAAGGGCATGGCGACTGATACTGGAAAGTTAGCTAACGCGATGGGATTTCTGCGGCAGTTCAAGCTGCGGGTTTTGCTTTTGTCCGCCGCGCTGGCTGGGCCTTGCTTCTGGCATCGGCGGATTGAGGCGGGCGATCTGGCGAGTCATGTGTACAACGCGTGGCTTGCGCAACTCATTGAAAAAGGGCAAGCGCCAGGGCTCTACCTGGTGAGCCGTTGGAACAACGTTCTATTCGATATCACGCTACTGCACCTCGGAAAGCTTTTTGGGTATTCCGTCGCGGAGAAAATTGCGGTTTATGTTTGCGTGTTGATTTTCTTCTGGGGGGTTTTTGCGTTCGTGGCCGCGGTGACGGAGCGCGCGCCGTGGTTTCTCGCGCCGTGCATCGCGATGCTGGCGTACGGGTATTCCTTCAACATGGGTTTCATGAACTACTATTTGTCGTTGGGATTGGCTTGTTTCGGACTTGCGCTGTTTTGGGGAGCGCGGGGAAGGGAATGGATTTGTGGCGCGCTGCTTCTGCCGTTCGTGTTGTTCGCGCATCCGATTGGCTTTGTGTGGCTGATCGGCACTCTCGCTTACGTCAAGGTCCGCGCGTGGCTGCCGGGCTGGCGGAAGCTCCTGCCAGCAGCGGCGGCGGCGAGCGGGCTTCTCAGTGTGTACTGGTTCATGGTGCGACACGCGGCCAAGTATTTGGTCGATTGGGATCGTGGACCGTTTTATCTGTACAACGGAGCGGATCAACTAGCGCTTTACGGGCAGCGCTACTTCTATCTCGCGGGGGCAACTTTCTTGTTTGGGCTTTTCTGCGTGGCCGTGGATCTTTATGCGGGGAGACGGGACGGTTCGAGATGGAGGAGATTCGAACTGCCGTTCGAATTATACGCAGTGGCATTTTGCGCGACAGCGCTGCTGCCTGAGAGTTTACGGCCGTCGCCGGATGGGGGTTGGATTGGGCTGCTCGGTTCACGGCTCACGACGATCTCGGCGATCTTTGGATTGTGCCTCCTGGGATTGCTTAGGCCGCGGAAGTGGCAACTAGCCGGATTCAGCTCGTGCGCGATTGTCTTTTTTGCGTTTCTCTATCAGGACACAGGATGGATCAACCGGCTGGAGGCCAACGCAGAACAGTTAGTGAGCAATCTGCCGCCTGGGACGCGCGTCATTGCGACAGTGTGGGCGCCGCCGGGCTCGCGGATAACATTTGTGGGCCATGCGGTGGAGCGCGCCTGCATTGGGCATTGCTTCAGCTACGCGAATTATGAGGCGGCTTCGAGGGAGTTCCGGGTACGAGTGCGGAAGGGAAGCCCGGTGGTGACTTCGTCGACGGATGATGCGGAAGACATGGCGTCCGGGGAATACGAGGTAGGTGACGAGGACCTGCCGATGAAGCAGATTTATCAGTGCGATTCCGGCGACCTGACGAAGCTGTGCATTCGGGATCTGGAGTCCGGCGAAACCAATGGCCGGATGGGATACAAGCCCGCGAGCCGGTGACCGGCGAAACAGTGGACTGTGCCGTTTTAGGTGAAAGACAAATTGGCTCTTGCAGCAGGCCAATATCTGGTAGAATTGGCCGAGGGTGAGAGACAATGTTGCCACTCCATCTCCAGCCACAGAGTCACGTTCCACTTTACGTCCAGCTCCGAGATCAGTTGCGCGCGCTTGTGCATGCGGGCGATTTGCGTCCGGGCGACCGCATTCCGGCGAGCCGGGAGCTCGCCACGATGCTTGGCGTTCACCGCACAACGGTGGCGAACGCGTACGCGGAGCTCGAATCGGAAGGGCTGATTCAGGGCCACGTCGGCCGCGGGACGTTTATCAAGGGAAACGGCAATGGATTGAAAATTTCGCCGCCGGCGCCTCCGGTACTCAATGGCAACGAAGGCGTCCGGTGGGAGCTGCTGTTTGCGGATGAGCGCGGCGAAGAAGTGCTGAGCCGGCTTACGGCCAGCGCACCGGTGGATGCGCTTTCGTTTGTGATGGCGCGTCCGGCGGAGGAATTTTTTCCGATTGAAGAATTGCAGATGTGCGTGAACGCGGTGCTGCGCCGAGAAGCCGCGGAAGTGTTGAACCTTGGGCCGTCGGATGGCTACCCGCCCTTAAAAGAAGCGCTGCTCGAGATGCTGCATCGCGACGGGATCGTGACGAAAGATGAGAATTTGCTGATCACGGATGGGTGCCAGCAGGCTTTCGATCTGATCAGCAAAGCGTTTGTGCGGCCGGGCGATTCCGTGATTATGGAAAACCCGACGTATCCGGGAGCGGTGGCGATTTTCCACGGAGCACGCGCCAGGTGCCTGAGCGTTCCGTTGAGGACGCATGCGGAGCCGGGAGTTCCTCTGGGGCTCGATTTGGAAGCTTTGGAGGCGACGCTGGCGGCGAATCGCGTCAAGCTAATCCTGCTGACGCCGGATTTTCAAAACCCAACCGGAATATCGATGCCGCTGGCTTCAAGGCGCAAGCTGTTGGAATTGGCCGGACGTCACCAGGTTCCAGTCGTGGAAGATCATATTTATGCGCGGCTGAATGCGCGGGAAGAGCGAATTCCCTCACTGAAGCAGTTGGACCGGTCGAACATCGTCATCCACATTGACAGCTTCGCGAAGGTGGCATTCCCGGGATTGCGCGTCGGATGGATCGTCGCACCTGCGGCGGCCATTGAACGGTTGCGCATCGTGAAGCAAACGACGGACCTCCATACGGACCAACTGGCGCAAGCGACACTGGCGGAATTTTTGCGGCGCGGGCTCTTCAGCAAGCACCTGGCGAAAATGCGCAAGGTCTACACTTCGCGGCTGGCGGCTTTGGATGAGGCGCTGCGGAAGAATATGCCGGAAGGCACGCACTGGATGCGGCCGGAAGGCGGGATGTGTCTGTGGCTGGAGCTTCCTCTGGGGTTCGACGCCAGCGAGCTGCTGATTCATGCGAAAGAACGCGGCGTGCTGTTTGCGCCGGGGCGCTACTTCTACGTGCAAAGCCCGCTGCCGAATACGTTGCGGCTGGGGTTTGCGAGCCTGGACGAAAAGCAGATCGCGCGGGGCGTGGCTACGCTCGCGGAACTGCTGAAGATTGAGATGCGCAAGCGGCAACGCGGTGTGCGACGGGCGGAACGCAGCAGGGTCGCGCTGGTGTGAGGAAATGAAGCAAAGAAGTAAGAAGTAAAGAAAGAACTGTGAAAAGCCAGCGAGGCGACGTTTTGAGCGAAATCATCCGGCTGGAGCCGAACCCGGCGAATCAGTGTTTCGGCTGCGGCGGGGACAATCCCGGCGGGATGAAGCTGACGTTCGAACAGGACAATACGAATCGCAAGATCGTGGGGCGGTTTGTTTTGGGCGAGCGGTATCAGGGAGGCGCAGGATTCGCGCATGGCGGAATCATTGCGACGTTGCTCGATGAAGCCATGGGCAAGGTATGCCGCTTTCGCGAGGCGCGCGCGGTGACCGCGGAATTGACGGTCGAATACCTGAAACCGGTGAGCGTGGAGAAGGAAATTGTGGTTGAGGGGCGCGAGACTGAACAGAAGGGAAGAAACCTGTTCATGGCCGGCGAGATTCGCAATGAGGCCGGTGAAATTTTGGCAAGAGGGCGAGCACGGTTTGTGGTGATTGCGCCGCGGTGAAAGGATTTGGCGGAGCGGCAACCGCCTGGAAATTCAAGGGTTGAGAGGAGAAGCGAGATGGACACGAAAAAAGTGAACGGCAGCGGCAACGGGAGCAAGGGTTCGAATGAATGGCGCGTGAAAGTCGGCCTGGCCGAAATGCTGAAGGGCGGCGTGATCATGGACGTCACCAACGCGGAACAAGCGAAGATCGCTGAAAAAGCGGGCGCTTGCGCGGTGATGGCGCTGGAGCGCGTGCCTTCGGACATCCGCAAGGAAGGCGGCGTGGCGCGCATGGCGTCCATCAAGGTGATCCGAGAAATTATGGCGACGGTGACGATCCCAGTGATGGCCAAGGTGCGCATCGGGCATTTTGTAGAAGCGGATGTGCTGCAGGCGCTCGAAGTGGATTTTATCGATGAGAGCGAAGTGCTGACTCCGGCCGACGAAGAGAACCACATCTGGAAGCACGACTATCGCGTGCCGTTCGTCTGCGGAGCGAGGAATCTTGGAGAAGCGTTGCGCCGCATCGCGGAAGGCGCGGCGATGATTCGAACCAAGGGCGAAGCGGGTTCCGGCAACGTGGTGGAAGCGGTGCGGCACATGCGGACCATCGTGAGCCAGATGAAGAAGCTGACGACGATGCGCGACGACGAGCTGATGCGCGAAGCCAAGGAACTGGGCGCGCCGCTCGAACTGATTCGCCAGATTGCAAAGACCGGGAAACTTCCGGTACCGAATTTTTCGGCGGGCGGCATTGCGACTCCGGCCGATGCGGCGCTCGTCCGGAAGCTAGGCGCGGAAGCAGTTTTCGTGGGTTCCGGCATTTTCAAGTCGAGCGACCCGGAAACGCGCGCGAAGGCCGTGGTGAAAGCCACGACGCATTTTGAAGATCCGAAGATTGTTCTCGAAGCGCACGAAGAGCTGGGCGAGGCCATGAAGGGGCTGGATGTGCGCCAGATGGAAGAGAAGGACATGCTGTCGACGCGCGGTTGGTAGCCAGCAACGAATGGCCCGGGAAGAGTTCGTGGAGTTCAAGAAGTGAAAATCGGGATATTGGCAGTGCAAGGAGATTTTGAGGCGCATGCGGCGATGCTGGAACGGCTCGGCGCGGAGACAGCCGAGGTGCGCACTCCGGCCGATCTCGAGGGATGCGACGGACTAGTCCTTCCCGGAGGAGAAAGCACGACACAGCTGCAATTCCTGCAGGAAGAAGGTCTGAGCGAAGCCATCTTGAAATTCGCAGAGCAGGGCGGCGCCATCTTTGGGACCTGCGCCGGGGCCATTTTGCTCGCCACGGAAGTCAAGAATCCGAAGCAGGACTCATTAAAGCTACTCAACATGACCGTGCTTCGGAACGCGTATGGACGGCAAGTGGCCAGCGACGTGGTAAGCGGACCAACGAAATTGAAAAAAGGTCTGCTGGAGATGGTCTTCATTCGCGGGCCGATCATCGAGCGTGCCGGGCCGGGCCTCGAAGTTCTCGCAGAATACGCCGGAAAGCCCGCACTGGTACAATGCGGAAAGATTATGGCGGCTACGTTCCATCCGGAATTAACCGACGATGCGACGATTCACGAGCATTTTCTCCAGCTCGCGTCCGCGGGAATACACCAAGAGCTGGGCAGCGTGAAGCCTTAGCCGTGCAAGATACAAAAAATACCAACCCTTCGGCTCGAAGGCCCGGCCGCACGAAGGTGCTGTTCGTCTGCATCGGGAATGCCTGTCGGAGTCCGATGGCAGAAGCGATCGCACGCTACGACGCCGCGGATGTAATCGACGCTTCCAGCGCGGGAGTAAGCCCGCTCGGATTTATTCCTGACTTGACGAAGCAAACTCTGTCGATGAATGGCTATTCGGCGGATGGATTGACCTCGAACAAAGCGACTCAAGAAGGATGCGACGGGGCGGACATCATCATCAACATGACCGGTAGGAGCTGGGGGGAAGCTTTCTCGAATCAGGAGAAGGTCGAAGACTGGATTGTGCAGGATCCTTACGACGCGGATCCCGAGACGTACCAAAGAGTTCTTGAAGGAATTCAACGGCGGATTGCCCAGCTTGCCAAAGGGCTGCGGGACAAGCGGGAACATCGCACGACGGAAAAATAGGAGTTCCATTGCGGCGGGACAAAACCAGCGTATCGCAAGAGGATTATCTAAAGGCGATCTGGGAGATGCTGGAAGAGGACCAGACACCGATCAGCGCGCGCCTCGCGGAGGAGTTGCATGTGACTCCGCCGGCGGTGACGGCCGCATTGAAACGGATGACGCGTGACGGCCACGTGCGAGTGGCGCGCAGCGGACGGATCGACCTCACGCAAAAGGGCCGCAAACGAGCCGAGCATCTCGCCTTGCGGCACCAATTGGCAGAAGTGCTTTTGACCGATGTAATCGGCCTTTCTTGGTCGAAGGCGCACGATGAGGCGGAACGACTCGAGCATGCCATCTCGCCGGAAGTCGAAGCCCTGCTGCTGAAGCGTTTCGGCAGCAAGAAGAGCTGCCCTCATGGCGTTCCCATGCGCGGGGGAGTCGCAAAGCTCCGGAAGCAAGGCGCCGTGCTGCTCGCTGACTTGCGCGCCAAAGATGCCGCGGAGATCATCTGCGTGTATGAAAAAGACGCCGAGTTTCTCAAGTTTCTGGAGGGGCTGCGCCTGCGCCCATCCACGACCGTTGAAGTACTGAATCGTGAGTACGATGAGACGATGACGCTCCGCGCGGGCGGCAAGACGCTGCACCTCGGGAAGCCTGCCACCAGCCGGATCTGGGTCCGTCGGCTGAACGGCTGATCCATCGGCGCCGGCTTTTCAGTGCAAATTTCCCAAAACAGATTTCTTACTGGCGCTCGTCGAGGAGCGCCTTGAGCCGCGCGTAGCCGGCGCGGCTGACAGGAAGGCGCGCTCCATCCGCGAGAATCGCGATCCGACTCTCCTTGGCGTATGGCTCGATGCGCACCACGCGCTCGAGATTCACGATGTAGGAGCGATGGATCCGAACAAAGTTGGCCGGGTCGAGGCAGGCTTCGAGACCCGCAATGGTCTGCTGTTTGAGATGCTTTTTCCCCTGCGTCGAAAGAGCCACGTAATCGTCCTGCGCTTCGGCATAATCGAGCTTTCCAACCGGAATTAAAGTGACCTTCGTACCGTCTTTCACGACGAGGCGCTCGAGGAATTGTTGCGGCTGCCGAGCTGCGGCCGACAGTTCCGTTGGCGCGGGCATTTTTTCGCCGAGCCGGGTTTTCGCGCGTTCGACCGCCGCGTCGAAACGCTCGCGGCCAATGGGCTTCAGGAGATAGTCCACCGCGTGCACATCAAAGGCGCGCATGGCGTACTGGTCGTAGGCGGTGACAAATATGACCGGCACGTTCGTGCCGATCAACTCCAGAACGTCGAATCCGGTCAGCTTGGGCATCTGCACGTCGAGAAAGATCAAATTGGGTTTGTGTTCGGCGACGGCCTTTACCGCTTCCATGCCATTCGCACATTCGGCGGCGATATCAATCTCCGCATGGGATTCCAGAAATTCCCGAATCACGTGGCGCGCGAGTTCTTCATCATCCACGATCAATGCTTTCCAGCGTTTGTCTTGCGAGGAGCTCATGCCTTTTCCTCGCTTTCCGCGGGAAGGGACAAGCTAACTTGAAACAATTCGCCTTCGGTGTTTACACGAACGCTGGCCTCTTTTCCGTAGCGCGCTTCCAGCCGCTGTTGGACATTTTTCAATCCCAGTCCGCCAGAGCGGCGAGGCGGCGCATCGGGATCCCAGGAATTTTCCACAACAATCGCCAGCCGTCCATTTTGCCGCTCCGCGCTGAGGCGCACATCGCCGCCTTCGGGCAGACCGGCGATGCCGTGTTTTACGGCGTTTTCGACAAGCGGCTGCAGCAGCAGGGGCGGCAGCAGGCAGGCTTTGGATTCTTCCTGGATGCTTTCGTGCATTTTCAATCGGTCGCCAAAGCGAACTTTTTCAATCGCCAGATATTTTTGCAGCAGTTCCAGTTCCTCGGAGAAGCGGACCAGAGTTTTTTCACCCAAACCAAGAGTCATGCGCAGAAAGTCACCGAGCAAGACGCACATATCGCGCGCACGAGAAGGATCGATGCTCGTCAGCGCGCTGATGGAATTCAGGCTGTTGAACAAGAAATGCGGATTAATCTGCGCTTTAAGCGCTTTCAGCTCCGCGTCGCGCGCCTGGATGCTGGTCTGCATCGCCCGCGTCTCGATCTCGCGGGTAGCGTCCTGGGCCAGAGCAACGTAGTGAAAGGACGCGGCCAGCAAATAGAAGACGCATCCCGCACCGTAAACAATAGAGATTCGTTCCGTGAAGCGCCCTTCGATGCCCTGCAGCGCTGGATAGTAGGAGAGGGCGTGCGCAAGAAGCTTTCCGAGGCCCACCCACAGGAGGCTGAGGATTTGCGCGGCAACGATGTGGGTGGAGAGAAGCCGCCAGAGGGGCGTGCGATCGATGGGGGAGATCCGGCAGGAATACCAGGCCGGGAGTGAAATCAATTCTCCAACGGAGGCCAGGCCAAAGCCGAGAAGTCCGGCCTGCAACCAGGTCAGACCGCCCGGCGTCTGCAGAACGAACGCGAGGACTGCGGCAATGGGCAGCGCGGCAACTTTGTAGATTCGGTGCTGGTTTTTTAGTGCAGTGTTGAGGTTCATGGAGGCGTCTCAATTCTTGATTTCGACGCCCCCGAAGATGACCGTGCCGGTGAGGACCAATACCTTGCGACGGGGATCGCTGGGGTCGGTGGTTCGCCCGACGCGCGTCTTGTCCGCGATGCCGCCAAAGATTGGAGTCCCGCGAAAGGCGACTTGCCAGGTTTCCGGCACGCGGATTTCGACGCCCCCAAAGATGGCGTTAATTTCCAGCGTGGCTTCTTCAGCCTGCATATTGGCGTCGGTCAAATCGATTTCGACGCCGCCAAAGATGGCGTTGATGTGCCCACCCTGAAAATCCTGACTGGTTACCCTTCGCTCGATACCGCCAAAGATGGCTACTTCACTAAGAGTCGTCCGTGGGTCGCCCCCGCCGGGAGGCGCGGAAGGTCTCCTCCGCGCCTCGATGGCGCCCCACATCAGCATCAGGCCGGTTGCGATTAATAGAATCGGCCAGATGTCGTTCCAGCGAAAATGGGCGAGGCCCAGCTCATTGAGCTGAAAGAGCAGTCCTCCGGTGATCAGCAAGATGCCCCAGAGGCGTCGCTCGCGCGACATTACATTCGGAATGCCCGCACAAACCAGAAGCAGCGGCCAGAATCGCCACAGCCGGTCGACGGAAACGTACCCCATGTGGTCGAGGAGGAGGGCGACTCCGCCGAGAACGAGAAAGGCGCCCCAAAAGAGTCCGCTGCTACCTCTGCGGCCCATGTGAATTCCAACTACGATCGGGCTGCGGCGCTTTCCGTCCGGGTCCATTTGCTCGTTCACCTCCGAATGAATATCGCGATGGATCTGGTCGTGGAGAGTATCGCCGAATTTCTTGGCATCGAAATCGTTTTCGTCGCTCACAAGCTTCTCCTGTTGGTCCTTGGCCCCACGGTCCGTTTTTCGTTACGCATCGGCGCCCTTCGCATTGGAAGAGCCAGTTCCAGGCTTGTAAGCGGGGAACCGCCCCCGGAGGACGTCGCGCAGAAGAAGCGCCCCAGCCAGAATCAGGATCAGCGGCCAGAATGATACCAAGAATTGCAGGACGCCCGACAAAAACCCGGCGTGATCGAAAACGTAGGCCTGCAGACCATGCAGGAGGGCCAGAACCAGCCCCGGCAACGTTTCCAGGACGTGTCCTCCCGTATTTCCGGTGGCATAGGCTATCCGCGCCGCAGCCGCATCCAGGTTCGAGAAAAGGATCAGGAATCCGACGGCCAGGAGGAATGCGCCTGCAATCGAGGTCAGGCTCCGAGGGGTTGTTTGCCGTGCTGCCATGTTTGCCTCCCGAGGCCCGGTTAGTGGCCCCACCGAGAGAATAGGGTTCCAGCCAGGGGTATGCACTCAGGATTCGGCCAGGAAGGGGGAATTACCGGCGAATGGCGGATGCGCGGAGGGGAACGGTGGCCCGAGCAGATTCCAGCCAGAGCCGATTCGCAATCACCATGTTGCAGTAGTGATGGATCTTGCAGGCAAAGTAAGCCCGAGGGTGCGTCCCCGGGAGAGGAGGTTCACCACCCCATCAGAATTCAGGCTATTCAGGAACTGCACGACGAAGCCACCTTCCGGCGCTTGAAACGCCATTACGCGCACGCCTTGGCTCTTGCCGGTCGTTTGCACGCGCACCGCGCCGGGGCGCACGAATTTGCTAAAGTGCGCCAAGTAGTAGTAAGTGCCGGTGTAGGTGACCTCGTGCGTCGCCTTATTGATAATCACCACCGGATGCTGGACGTTAGGATCCGGATTACCGTGAACGACGGAGACGGCCCAGGGGCCGCCGGTTTCGTCCAGGATGGCGTTCCAATAGAGCCAGGCGGAAGTTCCGGCCTCCAGATCACTGAAGATGGTGTTGCCCCAATAATCGCCATCGTCGAACTCATAGACCGGAAGTTTCTTGATGGGCGGAATCCCGGCTTCGTAGGCGTAGCAAAACTCGTCCATCCAAAACGGGAGATCGGGGTATTTCGCCTTTAGCAGGGCAATTTTGTCGAAGTTCTTGTAGTCGTAGCCATGGTAAGCAACAACGGAGACGAATTTCCGGGCGGCAGGATCATCCAGAACGACGGGGTAACGCTTGTAGGCTTCTGCACGCTCCGGAGCTTCGCTAAGCATCATCTTTGTAGGCAAACCGGATTTCACGACGGCCGGACCCACAAAGTCGCGGAGAAGCACGCGAATCTCGGCGTACTTGATTTTTGTGTAGACCGACTCCGGCTCATTGAAAAGACTCAGGTAATCAATGGTAATGCCGCGCTTTTTGTACTCCTCGAGGTAGCGCAAAAAGTATTTCGCGAGCGCCGGGTAGTATTTCGGGTCGATGTCCTGGTGCTTCTTGACGTCGTAGAGCATCCAGTCGGGGGGATAGTCCATCGGAGCCTGCAACGCGAAAGCGCCGTACTTGCGCGCGCGTAGTATGTACGTTCCGACACCATTGGGACCGAAATCACGATCGACCGAGAAATTCTTCATTCCGATGTCGTCCGGGGTGTCGTCGTAGGTGTACCACGGACCGGCGGACTGGAAGTCCGTCCCCGCGATAGGCGTTTTCATCGCCGTGAAGCCTGCGCCATCCTTAGGATCAAACAAAGAGCGAAGGACCTCCTCCTGCTTGTCGGCGGGGAGCGTATTTAGTGTGATGATGCCGGCTTCCATAAGGGAAGCACCGAAGCCGTCCATCTTCTGGTATTTCACGGAGTCGTTGATTTGAAACGTTGCACCGACTGTTGGCTTGGCATCGGTAAACTGCAAATCAACCTTGGGTGTGAGGCGGTCGCCCGCCTTGGATGACACATGCACCTTTACGGTCTGCGCGTTCAGTTCCTGGGCGGAGAAACCGAAGGAGAAACAGAGAACTAGTAGCACGATAAGGGCGGCAGGCTGCGGTCTCCTCAACAACAGGCTCATGAAACCTCCGCGGAAGGGCACTGCGCATGTGAATAGGAGTTCATAGTGCAGGCATTGGCAGCTGTCAAGGAGCATCTCCACCCTGAATAAGAGCGCTTGCAATATGGGGCCGAAAGGAATAGGGTATGCGGCACGCGTTGGGACATCCCCTGCAAACTCTTGTCCCGGGTTGCTAGGAGCTCCAGGATGACTGCATCGACCGGCAATGCTGTCCCCAATCGTAGCGAGCGTTGGCGCTGGCTGCTGTACGTGGCCGCGGCGATGGCGGGCGCGATGCTGACGTTCGTTGCTGCCCGCGCGCAGCAAAAGGCCAGCGATGATGCCACGTTTCGCAAGCTCACCGACAGTTATTGCGCCGCATGGAGCACAGGAAACGCGGAAGCGCCAGCGAAGTTTTACGCGAGGGAGAACGGCCTCGTTTTCTACGATGTCGCCCCGTTCTCCTACCATAGTTGGAAGGAATATCATGACGGCGTCCAGAAAGAGTTTCTGGACACCGCCGAGAGCATCAAGCTGACAGCCGGCAAAGAACTGAAGGTGACGCGCCGCGGAATGATCGCGTGGACGACCGTGCCAATGCATTTGACGGAAAAATCAAAGGACGGTAAGACAGCTGAAATAGATCTCCGGTATACGGGGATCTGGGAAAAGCGCGGCGCAAACTGGGTGCTTGTTCACGAGCATCTTTCCACGCCGATGGCAGGCAGCTAGGGTCTTGACGAAGAGGGCTGGGCGAATTCCGCCCATTGCGCAAGAGATGTTCAAGACGCTTCACTATTACTGGAACGCAGCGCGGGGCTACCGGTTCAACCCTTGGCGGAGTCCTTACATCCGTTGGCGTTTTGAGACTTTCCTGGGCAAAGAGGCCGCCAACCTGACGGCCAGCAAGTTTTTCCACCTTGCCTGGAAGTACCGCGACAATATGGAACGCTTCGTGGATTGGGCGGCGGAGCGACGCCGCTACCAGCACCAGCGCCGGCGCCACGCCTGAAGTCTCCACTCGCATCGCATTCGCCAACAGGGATGGCTCACCCCGTCTGCCCACCGGGCGTATAATGGTGTCTGAAAGGGGGATCCGTGGAAGAGTTGAAGATCCTCCAGAAGACCGATGCACTTTATGAAGCTCGCTGGTGGGAAGCGGAGCCTGGCGGGCGAGTTCACTGCTACCTTTGTCCGCGCCACTGCCATATTCATCCCGGCCAGGCGGGATTCTGCTTCATTCGAACCAATCAAGGCGGAAAGTTATACAGCCTTGGATACGGCTCTCCGGCCGCATTGCAAATTGATCCCATCGAGAAAAAACCGCTGAGCCATTTTTTGCCGGGCACGCGCATCTTCAGCATGGGCACGGCGGGCTGCAATATGGGCTGTTTTTTCTGCCAGAATTGGGACATTTCCAAATCGCGGTCCGATCAGGTTCGTTCGCAGCACGTTCCGCCGGAAGATGTGCCGTTGCTGGCATTGAAGTTCGGCTGTGAATCGATTGCGTTTACGTACAACGAGCCGACGATCTGGGGCGAGTACGTCATCGACATTTGCCGGGAAGCGAAGAAATATGGATTGAAGACCGTGATGGTCACGAACGGATACATCACGTATGACGCCTTTCACGACATTTACGACCACATTGATGCGGCGAACGTCGATCTAAAGGCGTTCACGGAAAACTTCTACGGAAAGATCACGCTGACGCATCTCCAACCCGTGCTGGAAACGCTGGAGTGGCTGAAGAAGGAAACAAACGTTTGGTTCGAGATTACGAACCTGATGATTCCGACGTTGAATGACGATCCCCCGGAGACGCGCAAGCTCGCGGAATGGATCTTGACGCATTTAGGGCCGGATGTGCCGCTGCACTTCACCGCGTTTCATCCGGACTTCAAGCTGCAGGACAAACCGCGGACTCCGGCCGCAACGCTCGACCGCGCGCGGCAGATCGCGCTCGACGCCGGCCTGCACTACGTCTATGAGGGCAACATTTACAGCGACGGAGCGAATACGTATTGCCCGCAATGCAAGGAACTGCTGGTGCGGCGGTCCTGGCACGACGTTCTGGAGAACCGCATCACGAAGGGTTTCTGCGGAAACTGTGGCTTCGCGATCGCTGGTGTCTGGGCCAATGAGGATAAGAAGAAGCGCGGAATCGCGCGCGGCGACTCCACAGCCATGCGGAACTACGGCCACTTGCATTTGTAAACCCCTCCTACCATCCCCGGTAGAAAGAATAAAAGCCCGGTCCGACGCGCATGCCATGATGCCACGCGACCGGGAAGGCCCACGACACCAGGGCACCAAGAACGGCTTGAAAGACAGTGAGCGGGAGGATGTTGCGTTCGCGGGCGAAGAGCCAGGACATCACGGTCCCGCCAATCCACGTAATCGGAACCAGCACAGGATTAGGCCAATGAAGCGCCCCGAAGATGGTGCCAGCGATGAGAGACGCGCGGGCAGGACTTTTCGTTGCGGTGAGAAGGCGGTTTGTTGAGTAGGAGTTCAGCGCCACTTGTTGCAGCAAGCAGAAGGACATGTACCCGAAGAGACGTTTGGGAACCAGGAGATGCTCGCCCCAGCGATGCAATCCGCCGAGCAGGATTCCGATGACACAAACTGCAAGAATGCATGGCACGAAGAACCAGGCCGCCTGTTTCGTCGCCGCCCATAGGTTGTCTGCGCGCCATCCGACCGTCTTTGGCGTGTCCCGGTGGAGAAGAAAACTGGCGATCAGCCAAACGGGGAAAACAAGCCAGGAATACTTGTAGGGAGCCTGGAGCCGCCAGATGTACAAGGCGACAAAAGCGCTGAAGGCGAGAGCTTCGGTCAGGTTGAACAGAGGAGAGTTTGTGTTGACCCTCATTCTGTTAGTTCGCGAGTTGCTCTTCGTCAGGATGGCTCTGATCGAGAAGATGTAGCGCGCCTTCAAATAGCTTGTCGATCTCGGCTTCACTCACCTCGTGTGGCGCCAGGAACTCGTGCAGGTCAAACTCCGGGAAACCGCGATTGGTTATCCGCGCGGGAAGTAACTCCCGCAAGCGGCGCGATTCGACGGCGCCGAGCGCACGAACTTCTTCGAAGATAACGCGCAGCAGTGGATCGTGAAAAACAGCGGGATCGAGGAGCCTGCAAATTTCCAGGCGTGTGCCGGGCTTGAGCAACACCGAGCAGAGGAGCCGCAGTGTGTTCCGCTCCAGTTGCAGTCTCCCGTTTGAATCCTGGCTGTACGCGCGGAGGTTCATTATTTGTTCTCAGAAGATGAGATGATATTTGCTGGAGCGAGGTTGTGTTCGAGGGAGCGAAATTGCATGGAACAAAAGCACCGGGTCATTATTCTGGGCGGTGGATTCGGCGGGTTGGCCGCCGCGAAAAAGCTAAAACGCGCTCCCGTCGAAGTCACATTAATTGACAAGCGAAATTTTCATCTTTTCCAGCCGCTCATGTATCAGGTGGCGACCGGCTCGCTTTCGCCGGGAGAAATTGCCGCGCCCCTTCGCGGTGTCCTGAGCCGTCAGCAGAACACGCAGGTTCTGCTGGGCGAGGCGGCGGACGTGGACCCGGTTGCCAAAAGGGTGATTCTCTGTGACGGAGCGACGTTCGAATACGATTCGCTAATTGTCGCGACGGGTTCTCAAACCTCCTACTACGGCAATGATTCCTGGAGGGAGTGGGCGCCCAGCTTGAAATCGGTCGAAGAGGCCACCGCCATTCGCCACAAGATTCTCTATGCGTTCGAACGCGCGGAGCGCTCCGCCACGGAAGAGGAAGCGCGCGCCTGGCTGACGTTTGTAATCGTCGGCGCCGGAGCGACGGGGATGGAGCTGGCCGGCGCACTTGCCGAAATTTCGCAAGAAACGCTGCGGCACGACTTTCGCAAGATCAATCCGAGCGAAGCGCGAATCATTCTGATGGAAGGGGCGCCACGCGTGCTCGGGGCGTTCCCCGAGGATTTGTCCGCAAAGGCGGAGAAACTGGTGACGCGACTCGGCGTGGAAGTCGTCAAGGGCGTTATGGTGACGAAGATTAATAAAGAAGGTGTCGAATTCAAGCGCGGAGATTCCGTGGAAGCTCTAGCGGCACGGACCGTGCTTTGGGCCGGCGGTGTCGTGACGACGCCATTTGGGCGCAGGCTCGCGGAGCGCACCAAGGCGGAAACGGATCGCAGCGGTCGAATCAAGGTCAACCGCGACCTCACGATCCCAAACTATCCGGACATTTTCATCATCGGCGATTTGGCCCTCGCCGTTGATGAGAAAGGCAAGCAGTTGCCCGGCGTCGCGCAGGTAGCCATGCAGGGAGGCGCCTACGCGGCAAAGGCTATCCGGTCGCGCTTGGAAGGCAAGACGGAACTGCCGGCGTTTCACTATTTCAATAAAGGCGATATGGCCGTCATCGGCCGCGCCGCGGCCGTCGCTGACATTTTTGGCTTTCACATTTCGGGGCTGCCCGCGTGGCTGATCTGGCTCTTTGTCCACTTGATCTACATTGTGGAGTTTCAAAGCCGCGTGATTGTTTTCATTCAGTGGGGATTCGAATACCTCACGTTCAGCCGCGGCGCGCGGTTGATTACCGGCGAGTCCGCTACGGATCCAATGGACCCAACGGCCCGAACAGGGGCCGGCGGCGTCTGCAGTTAATTCGCAGTCACGGCTGCAGCCAGGCGTCCCGTCCCTCTCGCACAAAATCGTCGTCGTTGAGATGCGGATACGCGTGGTAAACCCTGTCAATTTCTTCCCGTTGGCCGGGGCTGAGTGCTTCGTTGGGATCCAAGCACCAAATACCTTCGAGCAAACCCTGCCTTCGCAGAACTTCATGCAAACCTGCGATACAGCCTGCGAATTGATTAGGCACGTCAAAGAACGCCGCGTTGCAATCGGTTACTTCCACATTTCTTTGCAGGAGGCGCTGCGGAACCGGCCCGCGGTTGCGCGCTACGGAGCGACATTCGTTCAACAACTCCACGGCACGTTTCGTCCAAACGGCCCAGTGGCCCAGCAGGCCTCCAACGATGCGGCGCTCGCGTAATCGTCCGGCAATTTGGAAAGCGTAAGGTGCGACAAGATCGGCCACGATGTTGTCGTCGTTGCCGGTGTAAAGCGCAATGTCGCGTCCGGACTCCGCGACGGCTCGGACCACATCCAGCGTTTGGTAGCGGTTGAACGGAGCAATCTTGATGGCAACGACGTTCTCGATTTCGGCGAACTCCCTCCAAAATAGGTAGGAAAGCACGCGGCCGCCCACAGCCGGCTGCAGGTAGAAGCCAATGATCGGGAGAATGGCAGCAACTTCCCGGCAGTGAGCGATCAGCACCGCGTCATCAAGCTTCTTTGCGGCCGCTAAACTCAAAAGGCCGGCGCTGTAGCGCAAATCTTTGAGGAGGCACGCCTCTCGAACCGCTTGCGGTGTCTCACCCCAAATCCCGCCGATTCGAATCAACGGCTCTGAACGCGTCCGGTCTGCCCGGTCCATCTCTTCGGCAGCCAATTTCAAAACGGGTTCGAAGAGCCCAATGCGTGGATCGCGGATCGCGAACTGCGTGGTATGGACGCCGACGGCGACGCCTCCGGCTCCGGCCGCGATGTAATAGCGCGTCAAGGCTCTTTGCCGGCGCTCGTCCAAACGCCGTTCTGCATTCAGTGCAAGCGGATGCGCAGGGATCACTGTCCCGGCGTTCAGGACCTGCCGAACCCGTGCGTCCAGTTCTCCGCTCATTTTGCCTCTGGTGGCATTTGTATTCTCACGCTGATTTAGAAGCGGCCCGCACGCTCCTCGAAGTGCGTGGGCTTGGCCAAAGTCGTTCCGCCACGGCGGACCCAGTCCGCGATCCAAGCGATCACTTGATCTGCGCCGATGCTGGGGCGGCCAAAAAGCTGATACGACTTCTCCGCGTTGCTGAGCAGAGCGTCGCGCGATTCCACGCCCTCGAATCGGACGGGTTTCTTCAGCCGCGTGCCAAAATCCTCTGCAACCTGGCGCACGCTGAGCAGTTCCGGCCCGGCAATGTTGATGATGTTCGGCGGCATCGATGCGATGGCGAGAGATTGCAAACTCATGGCCGAAGCGTCGCGCTGCCAGATGGCGTTCAAGTAGCCCATCGAGAGCGGTACTGCCTGCTCTGCATTCACGCGTTGCGCGACGTCCAGCAGCACTCCATAACGAAGTTCCGTGGCGTAATTCAGCCGGAGGATCGACATTTTTGTATGATTCAAACGGCTGAAGTGTTCAAAGATCCGCTCGCGGCCCACGCAGCTCATCGCGTACTCGCCCAGGGGATTAGGCGCATCCTCTTCCCGCGAGCCACCCTTCGAAACGGGAGAAAGGCCGTAGACATTGCCCGTCGAGAACACCGCGATTCGGCTGTCGCGATATCTTTCGCTCACCAGTCCGGGAAGAAAACTGTTCATGGCCCACGTGAGCGGCTCCTGACCTGTGGACCCGAACTTCATGCCCGCCATGTAGACCACGTTAGCTGCGTCCGGCAACCTGGCAAGCGATTTACGATCCAGTAGGTCGCAGCGCATGGTCTCCACGCCCCATGCGTGCAATTGTTCTTTCAGCTCCGACGCAGAGAATCGAGACGCGCCAATCACGCGTCGTTTAACTCCTGCCATCTCCGACGCCCGTTTTGCCATGCGCGCCAACGTCGGCCCCATTTTTCCGCCAACGCCCAAGACGAGAATATCTCCGTCGAGGGCAGCTAGCGCGCGAATCGTTCCATCGGTTGGCTCGCTGAGCAGCTCCTCCAATTCGTTCACGTCCTGGATGGAGGCTTTCTCGCTTGGCATCTTCACTCGATATTCTCGCGCCCCTCGGCAACGGTGCGAAAACTGACCCGTGATTGTACCCGAACCGCCGGCGGAGCGTCCTGCGCCTTATCTTTCGTGCCGGAACCATCTTCCATCCGATCGACTGCTTTGGATATGCTCCCACGCGGTTTACAATTCGCCGGGACTTCCAAAGCATGCGCCTCCGCACGATGACCAAACACGACATTCCCGCGGGGCTCCGTCTGAAGGAGATCGCGGGATGGAATCAAACGGCTGCGGACTGGAATCGATTTCTCGACGCGAGTCCGGCGGGATGCTTCGTCGCCGAAGTGGAGGGAAAAGTCCGCGGAACGGCGACAACCATCTCCTTCGAAAACAGATTTGCATGGATCGGCATGGTCCTGGTGGACCCGGAATACCGGAGTCGGGGCATTGGTACGAAGCTGCTCGAAAGAACCATCGAGTACCTCGATCAGCAGAAAATGCCCACGATGAAGCTGGACGCTACCCCGCAAGGCAAACCGCTCTACGAAAAATTGGGATTCGTAACCGAGTACGGAATCGAGCGATGGGTTCTCAAGAGGGCGCCCCACGCAGATATGGAAATCGTTGATTCGAAGCGTGTACTACTGTCCCCGGCCCAGTTAGGGTCCATTCTTGGCAAGGATCGGGAAGTGTTCGGAGCGGATCGCAGCTCCTTGCTGCGCTCGCTCTACGAGGAGACGGCAGATTACGCGATGAGCGTTTGGAGCAGTGGCACGCTCCAAGGCTACGCGTTTGGCCGCAAGGGTTCTTTCGCCGACCAACTCGGCCCCTGGATGGCGGCGGATTCAGCCGCAGCACACCCGCTGCTTGATGGATTCCTTGCGCGCTCCTCGCGCGAGACGCTAATCGTGGACTGCTTGACAGCGAATGCCGCTGCCGTCGAACTCTTGCGGACCTCGGGTTTTAGCTATGCGCGCACGCTGACTCGCATGGTTCGCGGCCCCAACGGCTATCCCGGGAAACCTGACACCCTCTGCGCAATTCTTGGCCCCGAATTCGGATGAAATTGTCCTGCCAATCAGGGTAAGCTTCGCATCCTGTTTCATTGACGAAAACAAGTCGCAGTTTCTCAGGAGAGATGGCAATTTCCGTGGCAGACGATCCATCCAAGCGCATCTTTTATGGCTGGTGGATCGTTGTCGCTGCCTTCCTGAATCTTTTTTTCGTCGTCGGTATCATTTTTTACGGTTTTCCGCTTTTTTATCCGTCGTTCGTGGAATCGCTCGGCTTCACCCGCGCTCAGGTCACGCAGGGATTTTTTCATGGTTTTCTGCTCGTCGGACTGCCCCTTGGATTTCTAGCCGGCGCTCTCATTGATCGGCTCGGCGCGCGATTCGTGATCCTTTCCGGAGTCGGCCTCGTCGCGGCGTCGCTACTGGTCATGGGATCCATGACGAAGTTTTGGCAATACGAACTTCTCTGCATCATGGAAGTACTGGGTTACGTGCTGGCTGGCCCCATCGCCAATCAAGTTCTGGTCGCCCGCTGGTTTCGTGAACGACGCGGCCAGGCCATGGGGTACGGCTACCTCGGACTCGGACTCGGTGGAGTTGTTTCCCCGCTTTTGATCAACTTTCTCACGCGAAGCATAGGATGGCGCCATGCTCTCGAGTTGGTGGGCACGCTAGTTGCTGTCGTGCTTCTTCCCGTCGGAATCTGGGTGACGCGCTCTGGCCCGGAAGAGTTGGGTCTTCATCCGGATGGGGTTGTCGACTCCGATTTGGCAAACGCGAAATCAAAAGCTGCGGACCGATCCTCTGCTGGCGTCGCGCAAGCCGTTCGCTCCGCCAGTTTTTGGCTCATTCTCGCCGGATCCACTCTCGTCATCGGCGCCATCGGGGCGGTGATTCAACACTTTATTCTTTTTCTCAAGGATGCAGGCTACACGCCAACCGCAGCTTCTCGATTCTTTACGATATTGCTCACGTCAAGTCTGGGCGGCCGAGTGCTGGTCGGCTACGTGGCCGATCGCTTCCGAAAATCCAGCATCATGGCCCTATTCTATCTGTTGATCGGAGCTTCCGTATTCCTGCTCGCGTGGCCGCACTCGCCCGCGGTGCTCTGGACCTTCGCCATTGTCTTCGGCTTCTCCATGGGCGCGGACTATATGCTCATCCCTCTGGTGACTGCCGAGTGCTTTGGCACCGCGTCTCTTGGAAAACTTTTGGCGCTCATCATCATGGGCTACTCCCTCGGCCAGTGGGGAGCCCCGTGGATGTCAGGAAGAGTATTTGACGCGCACCACAGTTACGACCTGGCGTGGAAGTTGATGGCGATTGCCGCCGTTGTCGGAGCCGCGGCCATCTACGCGGTCTCCGCTCTATCTCGCCGCAAGCAAGCCTGAACAAAATAGAACGATCGGGTTGGGAAGCCAGACTGCGAAACAGCCTTCACCGGCTGTCTTTAGATTTTGCTTTTCGGAGGCCCTGCGTAAATCACTATCTAACAAACGCCCGCGCGTTGACGGGCCTCAGCACACAGCCTAAGATTGCGGCCGGGAGCGGACCGTTTCGTCATGATTGGCCGGACGCTGGGGCGTTACAAAATCCTCGAACAGATCGGCGGGGGCGGTATGGGCGTTGTGTACCGCGCACACGATGCGCGCCTGGAGCGCGACGTCGCGGTGAAGGTCTTGCCCGCGGGCGCGCTGGTTGATGAAGCTGCCCGGCGCCGTTTCCGACAAGAAGCGCTGGCCCTTGCCAAGCTCTCGCACCCCAATATTTGTGTGATTCACGACTTCGACACGCAAGATGGCGTGGACTTCCTGGCAATGGAACTTGTTGTGGGGCAATCGCTGGCCCAGAAGTTGGATGCAGGCCCTTTGCCGGAGAAAGAAATCGTGTCACTCGGGACGCAAATCACCGCAGCGCTCGAAGAAGCGCATGACCGGGGAATTGTCCACCGCGACCTGAAACCGGGCAACATTCTCGTCACGCCAAAGGGGCAGGCGAAGGTGCTGGACTTCGGTCTGGCACAGTTGCTGAGGCCGCAGGCTGATCTCGCAGCGACCCAGACATTCACCGAAGCGCAGGGCCTAAGCGGGACACTGCCTTACATGGCCCCAGAGCAGTTGCGCGGTGAAACACCTGATGCGCGGGCGGACATCTACTCATTAGGCTGCGTGTTCTACGAAATGGCTACGGGACGCCGGGCGTTTCTGGAGGACTCAGCGCCGCGGTTGACAGATGCCATCTTGCATCAGGCGCCCGTGGGGCCGCGCGCGGTGAACAGTCGAGTTTCACCGCAACTCGAGGCGATCATCCTGAAATTGCTGGATAAGGATCCGGAACGGCGCTATCAGACGGCGCGCGAGCTTCGCGTGGACCTGGAACGGTTGCGGATGCCCACTACCTCCGTGCCCGAAACGAGAGTAAAGAAGTCCATTGCGAAGCCCATCCTGGCGGCAGCCGTTGGCGTTGTGATTCTGGCTGCCATTGCGGTTGGACTCGATGTGGGTGGAATCCGTTCTCGGCTGCCTGGCACGGCGCGGCGCGGGGAAATCCGGTCGATTGCCGTGTTACCGCTGGAGAACCTCTCGCACGATCCCGAAGAGGAATATTTCGCTGACGGCATGACCGAAGCCCTGATCACCGAATTCGCGCAAATTCGCGCGTTGCGGGTAACGTCGCGAACATCGGTGATGCAGTACAAGCATGGACAGAAGACGCTTCCCCAAATCGCCAAGGAACTGGATGTCGCCGCCGTGGTCGAGGGCTCCGTACAACGCTCGGGAGACCGAGTCGAGATCAACGTTCAGTTGATCCAGGCATCGAGCGACGAACATCTGTGGGCCAAGTCGTACCAGCGAAACCTTCGCGATGTTTTGGACCTCCAGCGCGAGGTGGCGCGGACCATTGCCGGCGAGATCCGCGTTGCCGTAACGCCGCAGGAAAAAGAAAAACTCGCGCAGCGCCGTTCTGTGAACCCTGACGCTTACCAGGCCTACCTGAAGGGCCGTTACTACTGGAATCAACGCAGTGAAACCAGCATCAAGCGTGGCAGAGAGTATTTCGAACAAGCCATCGAAAAAGATCCGACTTATGCCCCTGCGCTTTCCGGCCTGGCAGACGTGGCGGATGCCTTGAGCTGGTACGGCTTTGAATCCCCGCAATCATTTGTCCGCTCACGGCAACTGGCCTTAAAAGCGATTGCATTGGACGACTCCTTGGCGGAGGGCCACGCTTCGCTGGCGATGGGGCTGTTTTACTCGGACTGGGACGGAACCGGAGCGGAGAAGGAGTTCCTTCGGGCCATTGAGTTGGATCCGAACTACGCAAACGCTCATCACTGGTACGGCGATCTTCTTGGCGCTACCGGCCGGCACCAGGAAGCGATCTCCGAGGAGAAGCGCGCGCTGGGAATCGAGCCCGTCTCATTGATCATGAATACTTGGCTGGCTCGGCGCTACTATTTCGGTCGCCAAGTTGAAGCCGCGTCAGTCCAGTGCAGTAAGGCGCTTGAGCTGAACGGCGATTTTGCCCCGGCGCGATATCAAATGGGGTTGATCGACATCGAACAGAAGAAGTACGGCGCGGCCATCGCGGAATTTCAGAAAGCCAAAGAGCTCTCCGGCGGCGCCACGATTTACATTGCCGCTCTCGCCCGGGGCTACGCCGCCTCCGGGCGAAAGGACGAGGCGTTAAAAGTATACGAACTGTTGAAACATCCCGGCGAAAAATACGTTTCGCCGTACTGGATGGCGCAAATCGCCGCGGATCTCGGCGAGAAGGACGAAGCTCTGGGGTGGTTGGAGACGGCCTGGGCGGGGCGTGCTGTCTGGATGGTGATGCTCTCCGTCGATCCGGCGTTTGATCTGCTGCGCTCAGATCCCCGGTTTCAAACCTTCGTCCGCCGCATCCACCTCCTGCAATAAAAGAAACTGCAGTCGCGGAGATCAATCGACTTGAGGGGCGAGGCGTTGATGGGCAGGTATGGTGCCGGGGGCCAGAATCGAACTGGCTACGCCCGCCTTTTCAGGGCGGCGCTCTACCAATGAGCTACCCCGGCACAGGTGATTTAGAAATTGTAGGGGTGATGCGGAGTTGTGTCAATTCAGTGAAAAACACTGCGCAAAATCAACGTGCCGAATCGTCGAATTCCTTCATCCAGTTCCGGTTTTTCAGGACTTCGCGCGGTTTGGTGCCGTCGGGCGGGCCGACGATTCCGTCTTTCTCCATCAAATCGATGAGTCGCGCGGCGCGGCCATAGCCGATGCGCAGCCGCCGCTGCAGCGTGGAAGTGGAAGCCCGGCCTGCATCGCAAACCACGCGGATGGCGTCCTGGTAGAGAGCGTCGTCCACATCTTCGCCGCCTTCGGGATCGCCTTCGTCCGCGCCTTCGGCCTTGCCGTTTTCATCCTTCGGTGCTTCGAGCAATTCTTCCTGATATTTTGCCTGCGCCTGCTGGCGCCAGAAGTCGCATACCGAAGTGATTTCATCCTCAGTGACCAGCGGCCCATGAATGCGATGGAGCCGTGCCGAGCCGGCGGGCAGATACAGCATGTCGCCCCTTCCCAGCAACGATTCCGAACCGTTCGAATCGAGAATCGTTCTCGAATCCACTTTGCTGGCCACACGGAACGAGATGCGCGCAGGGAAGTTCGCTTTGATTAAGCCGGTGATGACGTCCACCGAGGGCCGCTGGGTCGCGAGAATCAAGTGGATGCCCACGGCGCGCGCCATCTGCGCCAGCCGCGTGATGGACTCTTCCACGTTGTTGGTGTCCACCATCATCAAGTCCGCCAGCTCGTCGATAACGATCACCAGGTAGGGCAGCGGCTTGTGCTCGTTCTCTTCGAGATTGTCAAACAGTGAAAGCGAGTGGTCTTTCTTGAACGTGCGGTTGTACTGGTCAATGTTTCGAACCCCGCGCTGCGCCAGCAGCTTCAGCCGATTTTCCATTTCGCGCGTGGCGTTGCGCAGCACGTTGGAAGCGATCTTCGGGTCGGTCACCACGGGCGCAATCAAGTGCGGAATATTTTCATAGAGATTCAGTTCCAGCCTCTTCGGATCAACCAGCACCAGTTTCACTTCGTCGGGGCTCGCCTTGTACAGAATGGACATCATCAGCGAGTTGATGAACACGCTCTTGCCCGTGCCCGTCGAACCCGCGATCAGCAAGTGCGGCATGGCCGCAAGGTCCGTGATTCGAATGCGCCCGTGCAAATCGCGTCCCATCGCCAGCGTCAATTTGCTCGGCGAATTCACGAATTCCGGCGCTTCCAGGATTTCCCGCAGGGCAATCGTCTGCCGGTTGATGTTTGGCACCTCAATGCCGATGGTCGATTTCCCCGGGATGCGCTCGATCAGGATCGATTCTGCCTGCAACGCCAGGCACAAATCCTCGGTCAGCCCGGTGATGCGCGTGTACTTGATTCCAGCTTCCGGCTTGAATTCGAACGTGGTGACCACCGGCCCGGGATTGATCTGCGTCACGCGCCCTTGAATATCGAACTCCAGGCACTTCTCCTCGATCGCGCGAGCGCGTTCCTTCAACTCCACCTCATCCAATTTGTGGCTGCGCTCCCCCTCACGAAGCAGGGAAGGGGACGGCAACTTGTAATTCGGGCTGCCCTTTGCAATTTTCGGCTCGCCGGTCTTTTTCGCCGGAGCTTTTTCCGTTTCGCGGTTGAACACAAAAATCGGCGCTCTTTGCGAGGTATTCGTCGCTTCCTTTTCGTCCTCTTCCTCGACTCCGATCCTGTTCCTGAAAATGTCGCTTTCATCAGCTAGGCGGATCGACTTTTGAGGTTCATTCAACAGATCCGCCCTGCCAATGGTTTGCGGCGGCACCGGTCTCCTTCCCGAGAGCCGCGACTCTTCCACGCGGCGCCGCATGCGCCGCTGCTCTCGTTCTTCGCGCCAGGAGTGCCACCGCGCCTGCGCTTTCTGCAAGATGCCCAGCCGTTCCACCGCGCCAATCGGGCCTTTCGGGCTTGTTGCCCAAGCGTGAGTGCCGGCAAACGAAAAACTTGTTGTCATGAAGAGCGATGTGAAGAAAAGCGCCACGGCAACGAGCAGAGCCCCCCAGAAATTAAAGCCGGCCAGCAAGCTGCTCGAAATCAGCGAACCCGCAAACCCACCTGGAGGAATCGCCCCGCGCACCTCCGGAAAATGGCAAAGCGCCAACAGGGAAGGAAGCGATAAAAGAAGAAGGCCGTATCCGGCCAGTGTGGCCACCTGCGAATCGATCGCGTGGCTGCGAAACCAACGCCAGCCTACCACCAGCATTGCCATCGGCAACAAAAACGCCCCAAAGCCGAACACCTGAAACAGCAAGTCCGCGCTGTACGCGCCAACGGGGCCAACCCAATTACGCACCGCGCCGCCATCGGAAGCTTGCCGGCTGACGTTGAATGCCGCATCTTGCGGGGAATACGAGATAAGCGCGGCCGCCAGCAAAACTGCCACGATGATGCACAAAAATCCGACCAGCTCGTTGAGCCGCTTGTTCTCTGTTGGAGTCAATAAGCGCACGAATCTCTCCTCAGCTTTTGGGGAAGGCTGAGTGTCGCGGCGGGTGCTGGCGCTGTCGCAATCCCGCTTGGAGGAACTCCCGAACGGAACGATGATATCAAATGGAAGTTCCGCGACTACAAATAATTTCAAACTGTGTGTTTGGAATCAACGCAAACAACCCGCCGCCGGAATCCTGGTTGCTTAACCCCCCGTCCTCAACGCCCAAAACACAACCACCGTTCCCACGAGGATGCGGTACACCGCAAACGGCGCGAACCCCCGCCGCCTCACCCAACTCATCAACCATGCCACCGATCCATAGGCCACGACGAACGACACGACGAACCCGATGGCCAGCACCACCCATCCGTGGGCATCAATTTGCGAAACTCCGATGGGATTCGCCGCCTTTCCCATCAACGACTTCAGCAAATCGTAGCCGGTCGCCGCCACCATCGTCGGGATGGAAAGGAAAAATGAAAACTCCAGCGCCGCCGCGCGGGACATCCCCGCCAATTGCCCCCCTGCGATGGTGGACATCGAGCGCGACGTTCCCGGGAACACCGCCGAAAGAATCTGGCACGCACCGATCCAGATCGCTTGCCCCAGACTCATGTCCTCCATGTGCCATGTGCGAATGCGCGTTCCGGTAGCGCCCAATCCCGCGATCTCCGAAGTGGAATTCAGTTCGTCCACAATCCACATCACGATTCCGCCGATCAGCAGGGAGGTGCCCATGATATACAGGCTCTCCAGATGTTTGCCGATCAGTTTTGTCATCAGGAACGCGGGGATCGCGGTGACCACGAAAGCCGCCATGACCAGCCCCAGCGGATGCGTCAACGGATTACGGTCGCCCCGTTTGCCTTGCGGGAAAGTGGAAAGGAATTGCGCGATTCGTTTGCGAAAATAAATTGGCAAGCAAAGAATGGCGCCCAATTGGATCAGGATCGTATACATCTTCCAATAGCCGCTCGTGAGGCTCACGTGGAACAGCGCCTCCGCAATTCTCAAGTGCGCCGTCGAGCTGACCGGCAGGAATTCCGTCAAACCTTCGACGATTCCCAGCAGCACAGACAAAACGTAATCGTTCAATTCTTTTCTCCCGGATGCCTGGCGGCTTCCCGCGCCGCCGGCAGGATTTTGCGCATCTCGTAAGCATCGATGCGGCCCAGATAGTAGCGCTTCAACAGAGCTTCGCTACGATAGCCGTGCCGCTGCCAGAAGGCAACCGCGGCTTCATTGTCGGTTGCCGTCTCCAGCAAAATCGAACGCACCCCGCGCGCCGCAAGGTTGGATTCCAATTTCTGCAAAAGCGCCGTGCCCACGCCGCGCCGTCTCCCTTTCTCCGCCACGTCCAGCGTGATGATGTGCGCCAGCGGCGGATTTTCTTCCGACAGGATAAACCCCGCGATGTGATTTTCCTCCACCGCCACGACGCAGTCCGCCGACGGTATCGTCAGGAAATAGCGCAGCGTCGTCTTGGAATAGGAAATTCCCGGCGGGAAGCACGACTGGTCCAGCTTATACAGCGCAGCAAAGTCGTGCGGCTCGTAGGAGCGTAGGCTGAGCGCCATGCCGGGATTGTAGAACAGAACGGCCGCCGCGCTGCTAGTGGCTCGCAGCAGGCATCTTTAGTCCCAGCGCTTTCAGCGTGACTTCATCAGGACTGGTTCGGCCGTCTTTTTTCGTCACGACCCCGAACCCGCCGCTGTAATCCCACATCGTCCATCCGATGCCGTATTTTTCGAGCGTGGTGCGAACGTCCGAGATCCATGCCGCGCGATCTTGCGGATTCGCAGTTGCGCGATAAACGCCAAATTCATTGCAGGTCACCGGCACGTTCCACCGTTTGGCCCACGCGGCCACCTGCCCGATTTCCCCATCGATCCGCGCCGCGTTCCACCGGTCCAATCCGTAATGAATCGCCTGCAAGCGATTTGCCGCGTCGGGAATCAGCGCGGCGGCCTGCTGTACATTCTCTGGAGTCGAGGGATAGGGCAGGTCTTTCAGGTAGTGCACGTAGTTAGTGCTCCAGGTCGCACCCTGGTGCGTAAAAATATGCGGATCGTAAAAGTGAAAGTTGTAAATGATGTTCGCATCGTGCAGCGGATCGAAAAACAACAACTCGCTCTCCGAAGACCAGTACGCCCCCGCAACGATGATGGTATGCTGCGGTGATCCCTCTCGAATCGCCACCGCGAGCTTCGCCTGCACGCCCTGCCACCGATAGCGGTCACGAAATTCCGGTTCGTTGAGAATCTCGAACGAAACGAGGTCGGGATTCGTGGAAGAGTAGTGCCGCGCCAGCGCCCGCCAGTAGTCCGCGAACTGCTCGACAAAATCATTGTCCGCGGCGAGCTTTTCCTTAAAGTCGGAATCGGGGTGAATGTCGATGATCACCGCCAAGCCGTGATCGAGAATCATCTTCACAGCGGCATCGAGATACCCCAGATAATCCGCCGGGATGCGATCGGCCTGCTTGTGCCGGAACATCGGCTGCGGGTTCACGCTCAGTCGCGCATGGTCGAATCCCATCGCCTTGATCAGCGCGATGTCCTGCGCGGTGTTCCACGTTTCAAAGTGCTCTTTGGTGTAGCCCTTCTGGTCGTAAATCTGTGCGAACCATTCGCTCAGATTGATGCCGTGGCGCAGATGCGCGGCGCGTCGCTGGGCTGCATTGGCGTCCATTGAAGATTGTGCAAAGCTCAGTGGTGCCGCAAAAGAGAACGACGCGAACAAAATTGCAACTGCTGCAGCAAAACGTAGGGGCACGATATTTCGTGCCCCTACTGGTGCTTCGTGTCCTTCTGGATCGCTCATAGCTTGACGGTGACGGTCTTTACCTCGGTGTAATTCGCCAAGCCGTATTCGCCGAGCTCGCGCCCGATGCCCGACTGCTTGTAGCCTCCGAACGGCGCGCCCGCGTCGAACACGTCGTAGCAGTTCACCCAGACCGTGCCCGCGCGCACACTGTCCGCAATGGCATGCGCCTTGGTGATGTCCTTGGTCCAAACCGCCGCCGCGAGCCCATACATGGTCTTGTTCGCCCTCTCGACGACCTCGTCCATATCCTTGAACTTCAGGATGGTCATGACCGGCCCGAAGATCTCTTCCTGCGCGATCTTCATGTTGTCTTGCACGTCGGCGAAGACGGTCGGTTCGATAAAGTAACCCTTGTCGCCCACGCGTCCCCCGCCCGTCATTAACTTGGCCTTTTCCTTTTTCCCGGCGTCGATGTAGGTCATCACTTTGTTGAACTGGTCCTGGTCCACCTGCGGCCCCTGCTCGGTGTTCTTGTCAAAAGGATTGCCCACCGTGCGCTTCTTCGCGCGTGCCACGCTTTTCTCCACGAACTCGTCGTAGCACTTTTCCTCGACGTACAGCCGCGATCCCGCGCAGCAGCACTGCCCCTGGTTGAAGAAGAGCGCGAAGTGCGCCCCTTCAATGGCCTCGTCCATGTCGGCGTCGGCAAAAACAATGTTTGGGCTCTTCCCGCCGAGTTCCAGCGTCACGCGCTTCAGATTCGTATCCGCCGCCGCGCGCATGATCAAGTGCCCGACTTCCGTCGAGCCCGTGAACGCCACCTTGTCCACATCCATGTGCCGCGCGATCGCCGCGCCGGCCGTTGGCCCGTATCCCGGCAGCAAGTTCACCACGCCTTCGGGGAAGCCTGCCTCCAACATCAGTTCGCCCACGCGCAGCGCCGTCAACGGCGTCTGCTCCGCCGGCTTCATCACCACCGTGCAACCCGTTGCCAGAGCGGGCCCCAGCTTCCACGCCTGCATCAGCAGCGGGAAGTTCCATGGAATAATCTGCCCGACCACCCCCACGGGTTCGTGCTTGGTGTAAGTGAAGTAGTTGCCGCTCACGGGAATCGTCTTCCCATGGTTCTTGTCCGCCCAGCCTGCGTAATAGCGGTAGCAGGCGATCGTCAGCGGAAGGTCTGCAGCGCGCGCCACGTGGTACGGCTTGCCGTTGTCCAGCGCTTCGAGCTGTGCCAGTTCATCCGCGTGCTTCTCGATCAAATCCGCCAGTTTGTACATCAGATTGCCGCGCTGTGAAGCGCTCATCTTGCGCCACGGGCCCTTGTCGAACGCCGCCCGCGCTGCCGCCACGGCCTTGTCGACGTCGGGTGCATCAGCTTCCGCCACTTGCGTGATCACTTCGCCCGTCGACGGATTAATCGTCGGGAAAGCTTTCCCCGAAGCGCTGTCCACCCATTTTCCGTTGATCAGTAGTTTTGTCGGTCCAATCTTGACGTTCGATTCCATCACTGCCGCTGCTGTCGCCATTTGGATTTCCTCCTATTTTCTATTTTCGTGCCGCCCCCACGTGCCTTTGTAGAGGCCGCCTTCCGAGGTGGGCACCTCTTCAGCAAGCGTCTGCGCAACCCTTCGCCATCTTTGTAGTGGCCGGTCTTTAGACCGGTGGTTTCCGCAAAGGTAGGTGCGGAGCAAGACCCCTCAAGCCCCGCCAGGCGCGAGCCTGCCGCGAGGGGAAGGGTATACCCCCGCGCGGGAAGAGGCAAGCAGTGGGTGAGAGTAGCCGCTACAGCTCAGGTATTTCCCTGAATGGAAAATGCGGGATTTTGCGCATTGATTGCAAACCGGTATTACGGCTTAGAATCACTAAGCCTAGCTGGTTGAAGTACCGGAAAGGAGAACCCGCTTCCTTTGAACGGGCCGCTGGCTATGGATAGTGATCCATTTGTTGGTCGCCACCCGTTGCTTTCCGACGGACGGGTTGAGAAGCGCCACCGCGCGAATGTTCCCGTGTACCTTGCACGGACCAGGGAACCGCGAGGTGCTGAACGGACCTTCACGCGCGACGTCAGCCCTCACGGCGCTCGCGTTGTGACCACGCAGCCTTGGCATTCTGGCGACGAACAGTTGCTCACCCCTCTCACGGGGGAGTTTCCACAGACGGCGCGGGTCGTCTACTGCCAGCCGCGTCCAGCAGGTGGTTATTATGTGGGGTTGCATTTTCCGATTCGCTCAGTGAGGTGGGGGGAAGCCCCCAGCAGATAAGGAACCACCGCCCGGTGGCGAAGCCCTCCGGTTCTAGTTGAATTCGTTGAGATTACTACCACACTTTGCAAACATTCTCCGGCGGTTTCACCATGGGTTGGCCAACGCGGCACGAAAACGCTCGCGCGAATTCCGGCATGTTCACCACTACACCATTAATGCGGTATTCCGGCGGTGAATGCGGGTCAGTTTGCGCACGCACGCGCAAGTCCTCGGGGCGCTCATTCGCGCAGTCCCACTGCGCGAAGCCGATAAAGAAGCGCTGCTCCGGCGTCAGCCCATCCACGGGCTGTAGGTTCTTACTTACGGTTGCTGAGCCCCACGCCATATACGCCAGAATCTCCCCGCCTAAGTCGGCCACGTCTTCGCCCATGGTGAGCTTGCCGTTGATGTGCACGTCTTCCACAACCACGTACTGCGAATATTGGTCGCTCACGCACTTGGTCCGCTCGTCGAATTTCTCACGGTCCTCTTTCTTCCACCAATCCTTCAAATTGCCCTTGGCGTCGAACTGGCTGCCCTCGTCGTCAAACCCATGCGTAAGCTCGTGCCCGATAGTGCCGCCCGTGTCCCCGTAATTCGGTGCATCGTCCACCTTCGAGTCATATAGCGGCGGCTGGAGCACTCCGGCGGGGAAGTTGATGTCGTTCATCTGCGGATTGTAGTAGGCGTCCACGGTCGCCGGTGAAATCATCCACTCGCCGTGATCCACGGGCTTGCCGATCTTGGCGATTTCACGGCGGTGTTCAAACTCCGTGGCCCGCTGCACGTTCCCGAGAAACTCGCTCCGCGTGATCTTCACCGCGCTGTAGTCCCGCCACTTGTCCGGATACCCGATCTTGTTGCGAATGCCCTTCAGTTTTGTCAATGCTTGCTGCTTCGTCTCGGGACTCATCCAGTCCAGTTGCTCAATGCGCTTCGCCATGGCGTCTTCGATGCGCCGCACCATATCCAGTGTGCTCTGTTTCAGCTCCGGCGAAAATACTGTGCGCACGTAAGCCTGGCCCAGCGCTTCGCCCAGCAGGTAGTCCGTGTACTGCACGCAGCGCTTCCACCGCGGCTGCTGCTCCTTTGCGCCGCGCAGGTACTTTCGATAGAAATCGAAATTCTCTTGCACGAACTTCGCGGAGAGATACTGCGCGGAACTGTCCGCCACGTGAAACCGCAGATACGTCTTCCAGTTTGCCAGCGGCTCACTCGCCAGCGCTGCGTTCACCTGTTTGAAGAACGCCGGATCCCCCACATTCAAAATTTCAATCTTGGGGTATTGCAAAACTTTGTAGTACGCCTTCCAGTCGAAATTCGGCGCCAGCTCTTCCAGTCCGGGAATCTCCATTTTGTGTTTCAGGTTGTACGGGTTGCGCCGCTCCACGCGTGCCATCGAAGCCTTTGCCAGCCCGGTTTCCATGCGCATCAGCGTCTCCCCATTTTTCTTGGCCATTTCCGCGTTGTCGCCCAGCAGTTCGAATATCTTCTGTACGTGCTTTACGTACTGCTCGCGCGTCTCCTTCGATTTCGCATCCTCTTTCGTGTAGTAGTCGCGGTCCGGCAGCCCCAATCCGCCCTGATCCAGCGAGGCAATCATGTGCTCCGAATCGTCTGGATCCTGATCCGACCCGCCCCGGAAGAGAATGGATCTGTACCCGCCGGTCGCCATCTGCAGCCGCGCCACAAGTGGCGCCAGCTCGCGCACCGAGTTCAAACGCGCTATGGCTTCCAATTCCAGCTTGATGGGGTCCGGCCCGCTCTTCTCGATGCCCGCTTCGTCCACGCAAGCGGCATAGAAGTCTCCGATCTGTTGCGTCACCGCGTCGCGTTGATTCGTGCTGTTTGACGCCTGCTCCAGGATTCTGCGCAGAAAGTTCAGATTGTCCTGGTAAAGTTTCCCGTAAACACTCCAGGAGGTCTGGTCCGGAGGGATGGGATTCTTCTTTCGCCATCCTCCGCACGCGTACTGGTAGAAGTTCAAGCAGGGATCGATGGACTTGTCCATCGAGTTCACATCGAGGCTCGACGTGTATGGCAGCGCAGGCTCGTTCGGTGTCTGTCCATTTGCCGGCACTGCTAAAACGAGCGAGAGCAGGATCACTGGCAAGAGAAGGGTCTTCATAACCTTATTTGCCTCCATAGTTGCCTCCATTTGAAATCTTTAGAGCCCCGAACGCGCGGCGTCATATTAGCCGGAATTTCCGATTTCAACTATATCTCTGCACAGAACCATAGTATTCGTGTGGGGGAGGTTTAGGTTTAGTCTGTGACACTCAAGTGTGGAGAAGCTTCACAGCCATAAGTGCCACCAAATTGTCACTAAAACTAGCGCAAAAAACGGAGCAAATCCAGAAAACAAAAAATGGCGCTATCTTACGGCTGGCAAGGGATTTAGTTGAATTTTCTACGAGATAGCGAACCGGCGATTTAATTTTTCGCAAGCGGAGAAGCCAGATCAGAAGCAAAAATAGAATCTGCAGCCCGCGTTACATCCAGCTACAGAACACATTGCTACATCTGAGCTTAGGCTTCTGGCGCGGGAACTAAGGGAAATACCTGATACGAGATTAGGGCAAACCCTCGATTGCAGTCACAATTGCTCGGGTGGATGATGCTTACACCTTCGGGACCCCGGGTCGCCTCCATCGCCAGGGCCCCCACCCCGACTACCCTGAATGTTCGTCCTGGCGCGGAGGCGGCCCAACCTCAATCCATGGAATTTTCCCTCCCCGATTCAATCACGCCGTACTCCATTCGAACAGTACCGAAAAAGTAGTTGACTGACCTTATATTTCGTGCTACTTTCCTTTGTGTCTCTCATACAACAGCCTGTGAACCTGTGCGCGCGCCCCTTTCGCTCCGTCCCTGTATCCCGCTGCCGTAATTCCTTTAGAAATACAGACTTACAAAAGTCTATCAAAATAAACAACTTTAACGCCCTTAGAATCATAGACTTATGAAAAACATGGGGGGAGGGGTTGTTATTGTTAACAAGATTTCCGATAAGGATATCTGGCCTGGGGCCATCGCGACGAAGGATCCACCTGGGAAACCCGATCTCTTCAACCCAAAGGATCGACGTTTGCGGCGGCTTGAACAGATGGTTGAGCAGCGGCTGTCGGGCGCGTGACGTACGCCGCCAGAAGCAGGCTGGAGAGGAGCAGCAGCGCTGCGACGAAATAGGGCGCGCCCGGGAAATGGATCGGCGCCAGTGGTGAGATGGCGATGGCGAGCACTTGGGTGAAGAGGAGCGGACCGATCATGCCGGTGATAGCGCGGACGCTGTTAATGGCCCCTTGCAGTTTGCCTTGGGAGGTGGGATCGACGCGGCGCGACATCAGAGATTGCACAGATGGGCCGGCGATGCCCCAGAGGCCGAGGAAAGGAATGGCACAGAGAAACATCCAACCGCGCGGAGCGAAGGCGAAGCTCAAGAAGCCCAGTGTGCCGAAGGTCAGGCCGGATAGGACGCTACGGCGCTCGCCGAAGCGGCGAACAAAGGGGCCTACGAGCATGCCCGAGACGATGCTGGTACTGATGCCGACGACGGCGAGGGCCAAGCCGACGTCGCGGCCGTTCCAGGCGTAGCGATATTGCGTGTACAAGACGAAGACGGCGGGAAGCGATTGCTGGGCGAGGTAGAAGAGAGTCATGACGCTCGCGAGGCCGAAGAGTTGTGGATGCGAGCGGAGCAGGGTAAGGGAGCCGAGCGGATTGGCCATGTGCCACGCGGACTTGGAGCGGCGCTCGGGTGGAAGCGACTCGGGAAGGACAAAGAGGCCGTACATCGCATTGGACAGACTAAGTACCGCAGCGGCCCAGAAGGGAAAGCGCAGGTTGATGTTGCCGAGAAATCCGCCGACGGCCGGCCCGATGATGAAGCCCATGCCGAAGGAAGCGGCGAGATAGCCGAATTGCTTGGCGCGTCTCTCGGGGGGAGTGACGTCGGTAACGTAGGCGAAGGCGCTGGAAATGTTGGAGGCGGTGATGCCGGAAATGATGCGGCCGACGAGGAGCCATTTGAGGGAGGGCGCGAGGGCCATGAAGATGTAGTCGAGGCCCAGGCCGAAGCAAGAAATGAGGATGACCGGGCGGCGGCCGAAGCGGTCGGACCAGGCGCCGAGAATGGGGGAGAAAATGAATTGCATGAGCGCCCAGGCAAAGCCGAAATAGCCGGTGATGGCGGCGGCGCGGGCGATGTTGCCGCCCTCGAATTGGATGATGAGGTTGGGGAGAACCGGGGCGATGATGCCGAAGGCCAGAAAATCGAAGAGTACGGTGACGAGGATGAAGACGAAGGCGGCGCGGCTGGCTTGTGGTTGCGGAGTTGGCGGCGCGGCGGTGGGCAAAGCTGGCTCCTAAGGAAGGAAGATTGTAGCGAGGAATCAGAAACCTCGCCACAGCAAGCAAATAGAAAAACACGATATTGCAATTGGCTGCCGATCATACGGGGAGTCGGACGTTGTGAATTGTAAGAATCTTACGTGGCAATCACAGAACGCCTTGGAGCTGCGGCCTGGCTCAGACTTCGAGGATGACGGGAAGAATCAGGGGCCGCTTGGAAGTTTGCTTGCTGATGTAGCGCTTCAGGTCCACGCGGATTTTTTCCTTGATGACGCCCCAGTCGGATTTTTCTTCGGCGTTGGATTCTTCGACCGTCTTCAGGATGACGAGCCGCGCGCCGGCAATGAGCTCCTGGCCGTTGTCGCTCATGAGTCCTCGCGTCACGATTTCCGGGTGCGATTCCATCTTGCCGGTATGTTTATCGATCGCGATGATCGGCACGACGATGCCGTCTTCGGAAAGATGTTTTCGATCGCGGATCACGACGTCTTCGATTTCTTCGAGCGAACCGGAATCCACGCAGACGCGTCCTGCGGTCACGGGATCGCGGCGGTACGCGCCGTCTTCCGTGAATTCGATCTGCTGGCCGTCTTCGACGAGGAGAATTTCTCCGGACACTACGCCCAATTGATGCGCGAGTGCGGCGTGGCGGAAAAGATGCCGAAACTCGCCGTGCACGGGAATGAAATATTTCGGCTTCACGAGTTGCAACAAAAGTTTTTGTTCTTCCTGGCTCGCGTGCCCAGAAACGTGGATGATTCCCGCGGAATTATCGTAATAAACCAGCGCGCGGCGCCGGAACATGTGGTCCAGCATGCGGAAAATGGATTTTTCATTTCCGGGGATGATTCGCGCGGAGAGAATGACGCTGTCGTTTTCGTCCACGGAGACGAAGCGATGATTGTCCACCGCGATGCGCGAGAGTGACGACATCGGTTCGGCTTGCGTTCCGCTAGCGAGAATGACAATGCGCTTCGGATCGAACCCGCGAATGTCCTGTTGGCGCACGACCATTCCGTCGGGAATTCGTAGAAGTTCCAGCGAGTGCGCAATTTCGACGTTGTCCACCATGCTGCGGCCGACAAACGCAATTTTGCGATTTACGCGCGCGGCAATGTCAATCACTTGCTGGATTCTGTGAATGGAGGAAGCGAAGCACGAGAGAATTACGCGCCGCGGCGCCGAGCGACACAGCTCTTCGATGCGCGGAACGACCGCACGCTCCGACGGTGTGTAGCCCGGACGCTCCACGTTCGTGGAATCGCTGAAGAGAGCGAGCACGCCTTCGTGGCCGTACTTTGCGAACGTGTGAAGATCAAACGGCGCTCCGCCCACGGGCGTCTGGTCAATCTTGAAATCGCCTGTGTGAATGACTACGCCAAGCGGCGTGCGGATCGCCAGGGCGACGCAGTCCACGGTGCTGTGCGTCACGGAAATAAATTCAATCTCGAAGGGGCCAATCTCCACCAGCCGTCCGGGAATCACTTCGCGCAGCGTCGTGGATTCCAGCAATCCCGCTTCATCCAGGCGTTTTTTCACCAGCGCCAGCGTGAACCGCGTTCCATACACGGGAACATTGAGGTCGCGCAGAATGTAGGGCAGCGCGCCGATGTGATCTTCATGGCCGTGCGTCAGCACAATCGCGCGTACCTGCGCGCGATTCTGCTTCAGATACGTAATGTCCGGTATGACCAGATCGACGCCCAGCAATTCCGACTCCGGAAACATCATGCCCGCGTCGATGACGAGGATGTCGTCGCCGAGCCGCAACGCCATCATGTTCATGCCGAATTCGCCGAGACCGCCCAGAGGAATTGCCGTGAGGGATTGCGAGCTCTTGCTCAATGAGGCGTCATCTCCGAGACGCAAACGAGAATCGTATCATATGGACGTGACTGGTGACTCGTGACTGGTGACTCATGAAAAGCAAGGGCCCGAACTGGCGGACTCAACGATCGCTGCTGCCGGCAAAAAGGTGCGCGATGGAGACGAGAATGATGGCGCCCAGCGTCGCGGCAGCCAGCGAATACCAGAAGCCTCCGCCGAAGATACCCAGCTTGACGAAAACCCATCCGCCGATGAAGGAGCCAACGATTCCCAAGACGATATCCGCGATGCAGCCGAACCCGCGGCCGCGAGCGATCTTTCCTGCGAGCCATCCGGCAATCAAACCAATGAATAGCCACGCAAAAAACCCGCGTGGGAGCGTGACCCATACACTGCGGATCGCTTCTTGAAGCAGATTGAAATAGAGAGCCGCGAGCATGAAGCCTCCTAAAGGGAACAGCGATTGTATCTGAAATGGCAGTCGAGGCAATCCGGTGATTCGCGCGACGAAGAGCCCGTGCTACAGGGCGGCCGGTTGCTGCTGGGTCATGCAGTGTAGCGTGCCGAGTCCGAGGACCAGATCGCGGCAGGAAATGCCAACCACGTCGCGATCTGGAAACAGGCCCGCGAGCGCATTCAGCGCTACGCGATCGTTCGAATCATTGAACGTTGGGACGAGTACGATCTTGTTGGCGATGTAGAAATTGGCGTAGCTTGCGGGAAGGCGCTGCCCGTCGAAATAGACGGGCGCCGGCATCGGGAGAGTTTCCACGCGCAACGGCCGGCCGTCCTGATCTTTCATGGTCTTGAGTAAAGCAAGATTTTCCTGGAGCGGAACGAAGTTCGCGTCGGTCGGATCGTTCTCGGCGACCGTAACAATTGTGGTGGGGTTCACGAATCGCGCCAGATCGTCGACGTGGCCGTGGGTGTCGTCTCCGGCGATTCCATTTTTCAGCCAGAGTACGTTGGTGACGCCGAAATATTCGCGAAAGACCTGTGCGTAATCTTCCTTGGAGAAACCAGGATTCCGCTCCTGGATTTTGCTGAGCAGACATTCTTCGGTGGTCAAGAGCGTGCCGCGGCCGTTCACTTCGATGCTGCCGCCTTCGAGAACGACGCGACGGCCTTTGTGCTCGGGATGCCAGATGCGGCGCTTCAGTTTTTGATTTGCTTTGGTGACGACGGCGGCGTCTTTCTTGTGGTTTGGATATTTCGCCCAGCCGTTGAAAACGAAATGGTTGAAGGCCACTTCACCGCTATCGTTTCGAACGCAGATGGGACCGGAGTCGCGCATCCAGCCGCGATCGGCGGGAACGCGGAAGAAATCCACAGCATCGAGATTTGCGCCGGACTTTTTCAGGATGGTTCGAACGCGGGATTCCGCGGCACGATTTTCGACGAGCTGATAAACTCGCTCAACTTTCGACAAATGCCGAACGATTTCCGCGAACGCCCAGGGAATCGGCGCGAATTTGCCGGGCCAGTCGGTAAGTTCGTGGGGCCAGCCGAGCCAAGTGGATTCGTGGCGCTCCCATTCGGCAGGCATGCGAAAGCCAAGGGCATGCGGGGTGCCGGATTGCGACCGTGTCTTCATCGGGGGAAGAATTTAACACAGAGGGCACAGAGACACAGAGAACACAGAGAAGAAATTGCACAAACAGTCGAGGAAGGGAGGACTATTCTTTGCCCAACCAACGATTCAGGATTGGCGGGTACGCGTCAATGCGGCGGTCGCGAAGAAACGGCCAATTACGACGCGTGTCTTCGCTTTTTGCGGGGTCGCACTCGACGACGAGGATTTCTTCCTTGTCGTTCGAAGCTTCGGAGAGAACCTGCCCGAAGGGATCGGCGACGAACGAATTGCCCCAGAACTGCAGCCCCGGATCGCCTTTTTCGGGCTTGCCTTCGAATCCGACGCGGTTGACGACCGCGGCGTAGACGCCGTTGGCAATCGCATGGCCGCGCTGGATCGTTTTCCAGGCGTCAAGTTGAGCGGCGCCGAATTGCGCTTTTTCGTGCGGGTGCCAGCCGATGCTGGTCGGATAAAAAATCACTTGCGCGCCGCCGAGGGCTGTGAGGCGCGAACCTTCCGGATACCACTGGTCCCAGCAAATTTGTACACCGATGCGCGCGTACCTGGTATCAAAATTCGGAAAACCGAGATCGCCGGGAGTGAAATAAAACTTTTCGTAGTACAGCGGATCGTCGGGAATGTGCATCTTGCGGTATTTCCCGAGAAACGATCCATCCGCGTCGAGAACGGCGCAGGTGTTGTGGTAAACGCCGGGGGCGCGGCGTTCGAAGAGAGAAACGACCAGCGCGACTTTCTTTTCTTTCGCAATTTGGGCGAGTGTTTCGGTCGTCGGGCCGGGGACGGCTTCGGAGAGATTGAAAAGTTCCGGGTCTTCGGTACGGCAGAAGTATTCGCCGTGAAAAAGTTCGTGCAAGGAAATAATTTGCGCGCCGCGCGCCGCAGCTTCGCGGATTTTCTCGATGGCCCGCGCGAGGTTTTCGTCGCCGTTCGCCGTGCATTTCATCTGCACGAGTCCGATGGTAAATTTGTCAGCCATGAAAATTAGTTTAGCACGAGGAGGAAAGAAAATATTTGCGGGCGTTTTGTAGTATCTTTTGCACAGCGCTTGTAATATCAATCAGCGTCATGAATGCGCGTTTCGCGCTTGCAACCAAACTTTACTGTAATTCCGATTTATTTTCGTCGAGGAGACGCGATGGCGAAGCAGCGAGAGAAAACTGTGACCGGGAGAGTGCTCCACGATCCAGTGAAGGATAAACTCCGGCCGATGTTTCCTCTGGACTTATCCAAATGCCGAACCGTCGATGAACTGGTGCGCGCCATGGGCGACACGGCGTTCACGGCGCGACAGATCGGCGACGCCGCCGATGTCTTTGAGCAAATGGCCCGCGACAAGGATTGTTTTGTGGTGATAACACTCTCGGGCGCGTTGACGGTTGCCAAGATGGGGCTCGTGTTCTGCGACCTGATTGAATCAGGCATCGTCAAAGCCATCGTCTCGACCGGGGCGCTCATGGCTCACGGGCTGGTGGAAGCCACGGGTTACTCTCATTTCCGCTATAACCCCAAGATGGATGACCGGGAACTCTTCCACGCCGGATACAACCGCGTTTACGATTCGCTGGAGCCAGAAACGAATCTCGACCATGTCGAAGAGGTGATGGACCACATCCTCAACGCATGGGACGCGGAAGACATTGCGTGCAGCTGGAAGATTCACCGGCGCATCGGCGAGTATCTTCACAAGACGATGCCGGGGCGGGGAATTCTGAAGTCCGCGTACGAGCACAACGTTCCGGTGTTTGTCCCGGCGTTCAGCGATTCGGAGCTGGGGATTGATTTCGCGCTGCACAAGATCGCACGGCAGAGAGATAAGCGCCCGCTGCTGCGCTTCGATCCATTCGTGGACTTCGAGAAGTTTGCCGATACCATGCTGGCCACCAGGCGCATGGGGATTCTGACGATCGGCGGAGGAGTACCGCGCAACTGGTCGCAACAATTCGGCGTGTACGCGGAACTGCTGGCGCGGCGAGGCTACAAGAAACTTCCGCTGAAGCGATATAACTATGGCGTGCGCATTTGCCCGGAGCCGGTCCATTGGGGTGGGCTCAGCGGCAGCACGTATACGGAAGCGGTTTCGTGGGGCAAGTTTGTGCCGCCGGAAGAAGGCGGACGCTTCGCGGAAGTCTTCGATGACGCTACGGTCGCGCTGCCGTTGATCGTGAGGGCCGTGTTGGAGCGTATCGGGTACTTCAAACGCAAGAAATAGGAAATGTTGGCTCGCTGGTTGGGGCGCTGGCGCGCAAGAACCGGCGGGGAGGCGACGTGATGCCGAAAGCAAGCCTTGCTAAAAGCGAATCGCTGTATGGAGTGCACCCCAGTGTGGCGATGGTGGAGAAGTGGTTGGCGGAGCTGAAGGAAAAAACGGGCCGTTCCATGGAAGAGTGGCTTGCGCTGGTGAAGAAAGAAGGACCGAAGGGCGAGAAATCACGACGCGAATGGCTCAAGACCAAGCACAAACTGGGGACTAACAGCGCATGGTGGATTGCGGAACGCGCGGAAGGAAAGGGCGGGGATGAAGACACCCCGGAGGCCTATTTGAAGTCCGCCGCTCAGTACGTCGAGGAGCAGTACGCTGGTCCGAAAGGGAACCTGCGGCCGATTTTTGACGAACTGCTGACGCTGGGCAAATCGCTTGGCGGTGATGTCAAAGCTTGTCCGTGCAAGACGATTGTGCCGCAGTACCGCAATCACGTATTTGCACAGATTAAGCCGACGACGAATTCAAGGATTGATCTAGGACTGGCGCTGACGCATTACAAGGGCAAATTGCCGAAGCGCATCATCGACACCGGCGGCTTGGCGAAAAAAGACCGCATCACGCATCGCATTGAAATCACGTCAGCGGAACAGATCGATGGCGACGTGAAGAAATGGCTGAAGGCCGCGTACGATTTGAACGAGTAGTCATCTTAGGTACTAGAGCACATCAATGCGCGTGCCGACTCCGACGTAGAAGTAGGCCTCTCCGAAAGCCTTCTGCAGACGAAGGAACGCGGGCTCCCCGGTACAATGGCCGGGAGCAATTTGGTCCAGCTTCCATTTATTCTTGAGCGATTCGACGAGGCGGTCGATGTCGGGCACGGGTGTGCGGACGAGGTGCAGGCCTCCAAAAACGATATGCGTGTGCGGGTCTACGGCGCTGGCGGCTTGCAGAATCTCCTCGATGCCAGAGTGCGAGCAGCCATCGACCAGCATCAGGCCGTGCGGTCCTTTGATGGCGAGAGTGAGCTCGGGGAGCTCGAGGGTGCGCGGAATCTTGGAAACGGTGTACAGCAGAAAAATGCCTGGAGCGACTTCAGTGAGTTTATCGACGAGGACGAAGTGGCCCGTGTCGTAGGGTTTGCCGGAGCGGAGATGTTCGGGATAGGCTCCGTCGAAATAACGCATTTTGTCGGGCAGAGAAGGCTCGGGCCGGAAGAACACTTGAGGAAATTCTGAACCGCCAAAACCGTTGTCGCCATCGGCGGGGACGTAAACGGTGACGTCCGGATTGATCTTGAGCAGATACTTCAGCCCGGTAGCGTGATCGGTGTGACGGTGAGAAACGACGGCGAAGTCGATCTTGGTAAGGTCAACATTGAGTGCCTTGACGTTGTGCTCGAAGATTTCGGAGTTGTTGCCGGTGTCGAAGAGGATGCGCTTACCGTCGTGCTCGACGAGCGCGGAAAAGCCCCAGTCGCGAGTAAGAGCCGGATTGGCGCCGAAGGCGTCGTAGAGAATAGTGACGCGGTCGGCAGAGAAGGCGGAACGTGCTAACAGGGCGAAGCAGAAAAAGCAGGCAATACGCGTAAGACGGAGAATCGGAAACATCAAGCCTCCGAAGAGAAAGGAGAAAAACTAGTCGTCTTCGCCGATGAGGATGGCGGCGCCGAGGACGGTGGTCCAGAGGCCGCGCTTGTCGCCGACGGCGGATTGCGTGACGTTCATGGTGCGAACAATCTTGTTCGAGATGCGGTAGACTTCTTTTTTCTCGTCGAAACTCAGATCCGGATCAAATTCCACGTTCAGAGTGGTTGCCAGCATTTCCGCCGCGAGCTCTTCGGCGTACTCGCCGGCGACCTCTTCGGTTTCTCCGAAAGAATGATGCTCGGATAAGTAACCGTACATGGATTTGTCGCTTGGCAGCGCCAAACCGATGCTCGCGGCGATGAGGCGGTGGGCTTCCTTCGTGGAATTCTCACTGATGACTGTGAAGGCCACTTGCCCGGGCTTAATGTGCTTCAAGCCTTCGCTGCGCGAAATCAATTTGCAGTTGGGAGGAAAAATCGAGGAAACGCGGACGATGTTGCACGCCGCAATACCTGCGTTACGCAGGGCGAGCTCGAAGCTCGAAAGTCTTTCGCGATGTTTACCGACGCCTTTGGTGAGGAAAATTTTCTTAGCAACGAACGCCATGGTGCCGGTTGGCCGTGCCTCCGTAAGTAGAGTGAGCGCGAAAAATTTTCTCGCTGTGGAAAAGTAACAAGAAGGTATAGCAGTGTCAACCCAATTCAGGGCTTACCGAAGGACTGCGGTGCGGATGTGAACAGGAGATGAACGCCTTGCCGGTGGAGAACTACTCGCCGGTGATGCGGCGCAACAGTTTGCCGAGCGGTTTGCATAACGCAAGAATTTTCCCGAGATCGTCAGCGGTGAAATCCGGCCCCGCGCTTGCCACGCTCGGACCCTTCCGGCTGATCTGAATGACGCCAATCACTTTTCCTTCGGAGAGAATGGGCGCGCTGAGCATTTTCTGGATGGATTCCGGCGTTTCGGAATTGATTTTCACACCTTCAAAGACCGCCGCGTGCCGTGCCACAGTGAAATTGTTGTCGATTTCGGGCCGGCTATCGCGTGCGGTTCGAGCGGCGAGGGCCGAATTGCTGGAGAGGGGAATGAACCCGACGTTTTTCAGGGCTTCGGGCACGAGAAAATGGAGATGGCGCCAGCGGGTTGAAACACCCATGATGGCGACTTCATCTTTTCCTACAGAAAGCGTTTTGGCGATTTTTTCCGCCACCGAAGCGAGGGAAAACTGCGACGCGCTGCCGTCGTCCGCATTCAAGGCGGTGGCGATGCGTTCGAGTTCGGTGACGAGGCCTGCGGTTGAGCTCATTTGATGGGGGTCTCTAGCCGGGTTTGGGGGCAGCAGGGGCTCGGCCCGGCAGATCCCATCCGTCACTACTCTATTTTCAAGTGAGTACATGCGGTTCGGCAAGAAGATTTCGAAACGTTTGTGCCTGCCGAAAGAACAGTCCAACTTGCATCACCTCCAGCAACTGCCTATACTGATTTCGCCGCGATTTCTCAGCGCTCTTCCGGTTTCCCTGGTTGCGAACTGGTCAAGACTGACGCGGCGGAGAGGGCATGTCCGCAACGGAAACCCAGCCTGATTCCAGCTATTTCCTTCGAAAGCTTCATTCCTTTACCGGTTTACTTCCCGTTGGGGCGTTTTTGGCGGAACATTTCTGGTCGAACAGCGCCGCGCTCGTCAGTGCCAGGAAATACGACGACGTTTCTCAGGATCTGCAGACGATTCCCTTCCGGCTGATCGTGGAGTGGGGCGCGATTTTTCTGCCGATGCTTTTTCACGGCGGCTATGGCGTTTACATTTGGTGGCGGGGCAAGTCCAACGTGTCCGCGTACCCCTGGGTAGGGAATTGGCTTTACACCGCGCAGCGCTACACGGGACTGATCGCGTTTGCCTACATTGGTTGGCACCTCTACACCGAACGCTGGCTGACGCATGGAAGGTCCACGTATGCAACTGTGGCGCAGGATATGCGAAATCCTTGGTACCTCGCGTTCTTTGTGGTGGGTGTGCTGGCGTCTTCGTTTCATCTGGGCGTGGGCGTCTGGAATTTTCTTTGCAAGTGGGGCCTGGCCGCGACCGCCAGGGCGCAGCAGGCCGCCGGGCGGCTTGGCGCGGTGGTCGGAATTACATTTAGCGTTGTCGGAATTCTAATTATTCTGAGTTTCCGGTTGAACTGGCATCCCTTCGCTTTTTACGTCACCAAATGAGACAGCCGAAGATCATTGTCGTGGGTGGTGGTCTGGCTGGACTGATGGCGACGATTCGCGTGGCCGAATCCGGCGTGCCCGTGGATCTTTTTTCCATCGTGCCAGTGAAACGGTCGCACTCCGTTTGCGCGCAGGGCGGCATCAATGCGGCGAAAAATCAGAAGGGCGAAGGCGATACGACGGCGAAACATTTTGACGACACGATTTACGGCGGCGATTTCCTGGCGAATCAGCCGCTGGTGAAACGGATGTGCGAGGCCGCACCGGGAATCATCGATCTTCTGGATCGCATGGGCGTGATGTTTAATCGAACTCCCGAGGGTCTGCTCGATTATCGGCGATTTGGCGGCACGCTGTACCACCGCACGGCTTTTGCAGGAGCAACGACAGGGCAGCAACTTCTCTATGCGCTGGACGAGCAGGTGCGACGCCACGAAGCGGAGGGGAAGGTCAACAAATTCGAAAGCTCGACGTTTCTTTCCGCAGTGATCGATGACAGCGGCGTATGCCGGGGCATTTGCGCCATGGACCTGCGCACCATGGAAGTGAAAACGTACGCGGCCGACGCGGTGATTTTCGCAACGGGAGGAATTGGAGCGATTTTTGGCCGCTCGACGAATTCCGTGGTTTGCACGGGTTCGGCGCAGTCGGCGCTCTTGCAGCAAGGCGTAGATTACGCCAACGGCGAATTTATCCAAGTGCACCCGACGGCGATCCCCGGGGAAGACAAGCTTCGCTTGATGAGCGAATCGGCACGCGGCGAAGGCGGGCGCGTGTGGGTGCCACGAAATCCGGCGGAGAAGCGCGCGCCGAGAAGCATTCCCGAGGGAGAGCGATTCTATTTCCTCGAGGAGTGGTATCCGAAATACGGCAATCTTGTGCCGCGCGATATCGCCACACGCGCGATCCATCGCATCGTTTATCAGGAAAAGCTTGGCATTGACGGGCAGGCCGCGGTCTTTCTGGACGTGACGCACATCCCGCGCGAAACACTGGACCGCAAGCTCGAAGGCATCCTGGAAATTTACGAAAAATTCCTGGGTGTCGATCCGCGCGAAGAACCGATGAAGGTTTTCCCGGCAATGCATTACACCATGGGCGGCATCTGGGTGAATGGAGAAGACCAGGCCACCAACGTTCCGGGCATCTACGCGGCGGGGGAATGTGAGTATCAATATCACGGCGCGAACCGGCTCGGCGCCAATTCGCTGGTGTCCTGCATTTTTGGGGGCGGACTGGCTGGCCCGGCGGCGGTGAAGTACGCCAAGAGTCTTGAAAAAGGGGCGGAAGCGGCCGCTTCCACCGTATTTGTTCGCGAGAAGAAACGGCAAGAAGAAAAGAATCAAGCGCTGCTCTCGCAGGACGGCACAGAGAACCCGATGACGATTTGGCGCGAGCTCGGCGACATCATGACCGAGCACGTCACCGTCACGCGCATCAACAAGAATCTTGAGAAGGCTGACGCGCAGATTCGCGCGCTGCAGGAACGCGCCAAGAAGATGAACCTGAGCGACCGGACGCGGTGGTCGAATCAGACGCTTAATTTTGCACGCGAATTGGAGAACATGATTATCCTGGCGCGTGTTGTGACGCTCGGAGCGCTAGCGCGCAACGAATCGCGTGGCGCACACTACAAACCGGATTTCCCGGAGCGCGACGACGCTAAGTGGCTGAAAACCACTCGCGCGAAGTGGGTGAATAACGAGATTCAGCTCAGCTACGAGCCGGTGGATATTTCACAAATTACGCCGCGTCCACGCCGTTACGACGCGACGAAGTAGAGGGTTTTTGCCGGAACCACAAGAGGGTCTATGGGAGACGGAAAACAAGTCATCGTCAAGGTGAAGCGGCAGGCGGGGCCGAAGCAGCCCGCGCGCTGGGAAGAGTTTTCACTGAAATGGCGCCCGTCGATGAACGTCATCATTTGTCTGCGGGACATCGCCGAGAACCCCGTTACGCGTGACGGCAAAAAGACCACGCCCATCACCTACGATTCGAATTGCCTGGAAGAAATTTGCGGCTCTTGCGCCATGCTCATCAATGGGAAGGCGCGCATGGCGTGTTCCGCGCTGGTGGACCAGCTCGACCAGCCCATTCGAATCGAGCCGATGTCGAAATTTCCACTGGTGCGCGATCTTGCGGTTGACAGGCAGGTGATGTTCGAGAGTCTGAAGCGCGTGAAAGCGTGGATTCCGATCGACGGGACTTACGACCTGGGGGAAGGGCCGCGCGTTTCACCGGAGATTCAGGAGCAAGGCTACCCGCTATCGAATTGCATCAGTTGCGGAAACTGCCTGGAAGTTTGCCCGCAGGTGCATGAGCACAGCCAATTCGTCGGAGCGGCGATCATCAGCCAGGTACGCCTGTTCAACATGCACCCAACGGGAGCCATGAACAAAAGCGAACGCCTTGCGGCGATTATGGGCCCCGGTGGCATACAGGATTGCGCCAACGCGCAAAACTGCGTGCATGCGTGCCCCAAGAACATTCCGTTGACGGAATCGATTGCCGCCGTCAATCGTGATGCCTGGAAACAGGCGCTTCTCGGCTGGCTAGGGTAAACTCTCTTCGCGATTCGCAAACTGGGGGAAAAGTAATGCGCCGTGTCTTTGCCTTTTTATGTGTAAGTGCTTGTCTGTGTGCTGGCCTCTTTTTTGCATTTTCAGCTTCCGCTGATGAGATCGCGGAGCGCGCGAAGAAGCTGCACTTCTCATCCATTGTTCTCGATACACATGCGGACACCCCGCAACGAATGCTGACCGACAACTTCGATCTTGGGAAACGCGATACGGAGGGACACGTTGACATACCTCGCATGCGCGAAGGCGGCCTGAACGCTCAATTTTTCTCCATTTTCATTTCCGGGAGAATTCTCGGGCCGCCGGCGATACAACAAGCTCTCGACCAGATTGACATCGTCCGCCAAAACGTCCAGCAACATAGCAAGGACCTGATGCTGGCCACCACCGCGGAGGAGATCCGCCGCGCCCACGCGCAAGGCAAGATTGCCATTCTCATGGGCATGGAAGGCGGCCACATGATCGGCAACGACATGCACATGGTCCGCAATTACGCGCGCCTGGGTGTGCGCTACATGACGCTCGCGCATTTCTACAATGACGAGTGGGCGGACTCCTCCACGGACAAGCCGGCGCATAACGGTCTGACGGATTTCGGCAAGGAAGTCGTCCGCGAAATGAACCGGCAGGGGATGCTCGTGGACATTTCTCACGTTTCCGACAAGACGTTTTACGATGCGCTCGAAGTCAGCAGGGTGCCGCTCATCGCATCCCATTCTTCGGCGCGCGCCATTTCGAATCACCCGCGCAACATGTCCGACGACATGATCAAGGCGTTGGCTGCCAAGGGCGGAGTCATTCAGATCAACTATGAGAGAAATTATCTCAGCGAAGAATACCGGGCTGCTTTTGCGGCTATCGCGGGGGACGTCAGCCGGATGGAGGAGAAATTCAAGAAAGAATGCGGCGACGACAACGTGTGCATCGGCAAGGCGGAGATCAAGCTCACTAGGGACTTGACCGATGCCGGAAAGCTCCCGCACGTAAGCTGGGAAAAGATTATCGAACATATTGACCACGTCGTTAAACTTGTGGGCCCGGAGCACGTCGGCCTGGGCTCGGATTTCGACGGCGCGGACATGCCCGAAGGGCTCGAAGATTGCTCCAAGCTGCCCAAAATCACGGAAGCGCTGCTGCGAAAGGGCTACAAGGAAGACGATATCCGCAAGATTCTCGGCGGCAACATACTCCGCGTGATGGAACAGTCGGAAAAAGTCAGCAAAGAGATGCAGACGACGCAATAGGAGAACAAGGAGACGTGGAATGGCGCGAGCGATTCTGTGCGCAAGTGCGTGCGCTGCGGCCGGCGTGTTCCTGGCGGGTGCGATGAGAACGGACGGCATTTCGGACAAGGCGCGCAAGCTGCACTTTTCGTCCATCGTCGTGGACACGCACGATGACACGACGCAGCGCTTCCTCGACGGAAAATTCGATCTGGGAACGCGCAGCTCTACAGGCAGCATTGACATTCCGCGCATGCGCGAAGGCAATCTGAGCGCGATTTTCTTTTCCATCTGGATCCCCAGTAAAGTGACCGGCCCCGAAGCCGTGGACCGCGCGCGCGTCCAGATTGACGCGGTCCGCGAACAGGTCCGCAAGCATCCGAACGATATGGTTCTGGCCACGACGGCGGCCGAAATTCGAGAAGCACGCAAGCAAGGCAAGATCGCCGCGCTCATGGGTGTCGAGGGCGGCCACATGATCAACTCCGACCTCGGAGTCTTACGGAGTTATGCTGCGCTGGGCGTGCGTTACATGACCTTGACGCACAGCGGCAATGACGAATGGGCGGATTCTTGCACGGACAAGGCGGTGCACAACGGGCTTACGGAGTTTGGCAAGGACGTAGTGCGCGAGATGAATCGGCTGGGCGTGATGGTGGACATTTCCCACGTCAGCGACAAGACGTTTTATGATGTGCTAGAGGTCAGCAAAGCACCGTTGATTGCTTCGCACTCGTCGTGTCGCGCGCTTTGCGACGCTCCGCGCAACATGACCGATCCGATGATGAAGGACCTTGCTGGGAAGGGCGGCGTTGTCCAAATCAATTATCACGTAGGATTCCTGAGCCAGGAGTTCCGCAACGCCGAAAAAGCCGATCCCGAGATCAACAAGGCCATCAGCGCAAAAGTCATGGAACGCTGCGGCGACAACGAGGGCTGTCAATTGATCGAAGGCGACCGCATTACGCGCGAATACGTCGCACAGGGAAAGCTTCCGCGCGTGAACTACACGAAAATCATCGAACACATTGACCACGCCGTGAAAGTTGCCGGTGTGGAACACGTAGGTCTCGGATCGGATTTCGACGGCGCCAACATGCCTTACGGCATGGAAGATGCGACGAAGCTTCCGGTCATCACCGAGGCTCTGTTACAAAAAGGCTACTTCGAGGGTGACGTAAAGAAGATTCTCGGCGAAAATACTCTGCGCGTGATGGCGGAAGTCGAACGCGTCAGCCGAGAGCTGAACTCAACGCCGAAGAAATAATGCACGAATTCTGGAAACTCATTTGAAAAGGAGAAACAAAGCGAAATGAGAAAACTCGCAATCTTACTCGTTGCCGGAACGCTCGGAATTGCCTCGCAAGCCGGGGCCCAAACTCCCGCGCCGGCACCCGCCAAGCCCAAAACGGCCACAGCTCCTAAAGCTGGAACGACGACACCAAAGGCGGCCACCGCGCGAAGCTATGATCGGGCTTTGCTTCGTCCAGCGCTGCTCAGCGAAAAGGCCCCGGAAACGTATCAAGTGAAATTTGTGACCACTCGGGGAGAGTTCACGGTGAGCGTCACTCGCGCGTGGGCTCCCATTGGGGCGGACCGCTTCTACAATCTGGTGAAGCATCATTTCTATGACAACGCAAGTTTCTTTCGCGTCGTTCCCAACTTCGTGGTGCAGTTCGGCATCAGCGCCTACCCGCCCGTTTCGGCGGCTTGGCAGAATGCCAATATCAAGGATGAGCCCGTCACAGGGAGCAATAAGCGGGGCTATTTGACCTATGCGAAGACGTCACTGCCGAATACAAGGTCCACGCAAATTTTCATCAACTTGAAGGACAACGCCGGTTTGGACCGCCAGGGCTTTTCGCCGTTTGGCGTGGTGGATGCGCAGGGAATGAGAGTGGTCGACATGCTCTACGACCAATACGGGGACTCCGCTGGCCCCGATCAGGATCAAATCGCCAAGCAGGGCAAGCCCTATATAGATAAGGGCTGGCCTAAGCTGGATTCCATCAAGTCCGCGACGCTGGTTGGAGCCGCCGCAGAGGCGGCTCTGGCCAAGCCCGCGGCGGCGAAGGCAGCAGCCCCGGCGGCGAAAAAGCCTCAATAAATTTGGGTAGCCATTGATTACTTTTTTGGATGCGATGCATCTAAACTTTGTAGGGAGTTCCCTTTGACTTCCGGGAGACCAGGAAAGTATTCTTTACCTTGATGAGAACCTGCTGCCAGACGATGTGTTGTCCTTGCGCGTGCAACGCTGCGTGTTGCACGAGCCCCATCTCTGGCCAGAGGAGTTTCCGGACTTAGCTGTAGCTTAATTATAAAGTTCCGAAGCCCACATGCCAGAGAGCCTGGTCATGTGGGCTTTTTTATTTTTGGATTGCGCATTTTTCGGACGCCGGAAGAGAAGTGGGGGAGCCAGGAATCATGAGCGTGGAAGTTTTGACCGAGGTCGAGGAACGGCACAGCGCCGAAGCCATCGAGGTGGAAATTCAGCGTTTTGAAGAGCGCGTCCAGCAGCTTCAGAGCGGCGAGATCACGCCGGAGCAGTTCCGGCCCTTCCGTTTGAAGCACGGCACGTACGGCCAGCGGCAGCCGGGGTTCCAGATGCTGCGCGTGAAGATCGCGGCGGGCGTGTTGAAGTCGGAGCAGCTGCGCGCACTTGCTGGGATTGCGGATGATTACTCGACGGGACGCGGACATCTCACCACGCGCGAAAATGTTCAATTCCACTTTGTGAAGCTGGAAAACGTGCCCGCCACCATGCGCCGGCTGGCCGCGGCGGGCCTTACCACGCGCGAGGCTTGCGGCAATACGGTGCGCAACGTGACGGCCTGCCCCGTCGCCGGTGTTTGCCCGGGCGAGGCGTTTGACGTCACGCCGTACGCTCTGGGTGTCTCGCGCTATTTGTTGCGCCATCCCGATTTTCACGACTTGCCGCGCAAGTTCAAGATTGCGTTCTCCGGCTGCGAGGACGACGGCAATTGCGCGGTGGCCGGAATCCACGACGTGGGGCTGATCGCACATGTGCGCGGCGCCAACGGCACGGCACATCGCGGGTTCAAGGTTCTAGTTGGCGGCGGATTGGGAAGTTTGCCTACGGAAGCGGCGGTTCTCGCGGACTTTCTGCCTGAAGAAGAGTTGCTGCCTACTATTGAAGCGATTCTGCGAGTTTTCACGGAGACCGGCAACCGCAAGAACAAGCTCATGGCGCGACTGAAGTTTGTTCTGCGCGCCAAAGGTATCGAGGAACTGCGGCGACTGGTGGCAGAGAAACGCAAGGTCTCGCAGGCGCCGGCAGAGAAATTCACGGTCCCGACTCCGATTCAGCCGTCGCTGGTTACGATCGCGCCGATACCAATTTCTCCGGCTGTGACTGAGCCGAAATCGGACGCGGCATACGACCTCTGGGCCGAGCACAACTTGATGTCCCAGCGGCAAGCGGGCTATGGCGCGATTTGGATCAAACTGCCCGCGGGAACCTTCCTCAGCAGCCAAATGCGCGGTCTTGCGGAAGTTTTGGAAGCGAACGATCTCACCGGCGTGCGCATTGCCGTGAATCAAGATCTGGTGATTCCGTGGGTGCCGTTTGACCGCGTGCGCGCGATCTACGACGCGCTTCGGGCGCAAGATTTGGCGGAACCCGGAGCGCGCACCATCTCCGACGTTACGGGCTGCCCGGGCGCCACAACGTGCAATCTCGGCATCACGCGTTCGCTTACGCTGGCCGACGTACTCTCGCGCGAACTACTCGGCTACACCGATCCAGAAATTCAGAAGCTGCGCATCAAAATCAGCGGCTGCCCCAATTCTTGCGGGCACCATCACATCGCGGACATCGGTTTTTACGGCAACGTTCGAAAAATCGGCGAACAGCAGGCCCCGTACTATCAGCTGCTGCTCGGCGGCAAAGTGGATGCGAATGGCGTACGCTTCGCCAGGCAGATTCTGTCCGTCCCCGCGCGGCCCATCCCGGCGATTGTCCGCGAACTGCTGCTTTTCTATCGAGAGGCCCGCCAGTCCGGCGAATCCTTCAATGCCTGGGTCACGCGCACGCCAGATAAGGCAATCGTTGAGCGATTGAAGCCGCTGGCTGATGTGGAGAACGCTTCCGCGGAACTTTTTGTGGATTGGGGCGACTCGGAAACGTATTCGCTGAAACTCGGCCGTGGGGAGTGCGTGGCGTAATGGGCAAGGTCTATCTCATCGGTGCAGGCCCGGGCGATCCCGAACTGCTTACTTTGAAAGCGGCGCGCCTCCTCGCTCGCGCAGACGTTGTCCTACACGATGCGCTCGTCAGCCGTGAGGTTCTGGCGATGATTTCCAACGCTGCGGAAGTCATCGATGTTGGCAAACGCGCCGGACGCAAGCTCCTCACGCAGGAGGAAATCAACGCTCTTCTGGTTTCGTACGCCCGGAAGCGCGAAATCGTTGTCCGCTTGAAAGGCGGAGATCCCTCCATCTTCGGCCGCGCCGGGGAAGAAATTGAATCCCTGCGCAAAGCAGGAATCGAGTACGAAATTGTGCCGGGCATCACTGCCGCGCTGGGAGCCGCGGCAGCCGCGGGGATTTCGCTTACCGATCGCCGCGTCGCGTCACAAATTCTTCTGACCACATTTTCACGCGGCACCGATGGCAGCGTCATGGACTGGGGCTGCGTCACGAGCACGACCACGCTCGTTCTTTACATGCCGGGCGCGGACTACACTGAAGTTTCGCAGCGTCTGCTGGAGGGCGGCCTTCCAGCGGATCTTCCCTGCGTGATCGTTTCCAATGCGGCGAGCTCTCAGCAGCAAGTGCGCTGGTCCAACGTCGGCCGCCTCGCCAGCGAAGAAAAGTTGCCTGCGCCTGCTTTATTGATTGTGGGCCGCGTAGCTTCGCAAGAAATTGAGGAACTTCGTTCGGCATTCTGGGATGGCGAGGGGAAGACTCTTCCTCCGCAGCATCTGTCGCTCTCTTAACTTGGAAGGAGTAAAGCAATGAGTACGGAAGTGAAAGCAGCAGGCAGTGGCGGCCGATGGAAACTATCGCTTGATACCTGGGCCGTGCTCGCCGCGTTTCTGGCGGCTCTGTTGATCCGCGCCGGCGTCTTCAAGCATCTTCCTTGGTGACGATTCTCTTAGCCGGTAGGGTACATGAGCGGCAGCAATTCGTGCGCCCACTTTGCGGGCCCAAGATTACAATCCCAGAACGGAAACCAATTCGCGAACCGATGCGGACGATTTCTGCAGCGCCGCATTTTCCTCCGCCGTCAGTTTGATCTGGATAATTTCCTCCGCACCGTTGGCCCCCAGCTTGACAGGCACGCCGACGAACAGTCCTTTGATCCCGTACTCTCCGTCGAGATATACCGCGCACGGCAGAATCTTCTTTTTGTCCTTGAGTATCGCTTCCACCATCTCCACCGCCGCCGCCGACGGTGCGTAGTATGCCGAGCCGGTCTTCAGCAAATTGACGATCTCCGCCCCGCCTTTGCGCGTGCGCTCCACAATCGCGTCAATTCGCTCTTTTGGCAGCAAATCGGGCAGGGGAATTCCCGCCACCGTCGAATAACGCGGCAGCGGCACCATGTCATCTCCATGTCCCCCTAGCACGAACGAATGCACGTTTTCCACGCTCACCTTGCATTCCATCGCCACAAACGTGCTCATGCGCGCCGAGTCCAGCACGCCCGCCATTCCCAGCACACGATTCTTCGGGAAGCCGCTCACCTTGAGCGCCGCTTGCGCCATCGCATCCAGCGGATTCGTCACCACGATGAGGATGCAATTCGGCGAATGCTTCACGATCTGTTCGACGACCGCCTTGACCACGTCATAATTGGCCTTCAGCAAATCGTCGCGGCTCATTCCCGGCTTACGCGGAAACCCGGCGGTAATCACTACCACGTCGCTTCCCGAGGTCGCGGAATAGTCTCCGTTGCCCGTGGAAATGCCCGTTGCGCGCGAGTCCGTCCCTGTGATTGGCCCGGACTCCATCATGTCCAGCGCTTTACCGGCCGGCGCGCCTTCCAAAATGTCGGTGAGCACCACATCCGCCAGCTCCTTGTCCACAATTCGCTGCGCCGTGGTCGAACCCACGAATCCGCCGCCCACCACCGTCACCTTTTTTCTGCTCATTCCTCTCCTCGGCTCCAATAATACTTTTCTCTGCGAATCCTTTTGTGCTCTCTACGTCTCTGCGTTATCTTTTCTTTCGCTTTCTTGACTAGTGTGCCGCCGCCACGCCTTTCATGTTCTCGATGATCGCTGACGCAAACGCTGACGTCCCTACTTTCGTTGCGCCCGGCATCAGCCGTTCCAGGTCGTACGTGACGCGTTTCTGCTGGATGGTCCGCGCAATGCCATCCTCGATCAGCGTGGCCGCTTCCTTCCAACCCAGGAACTCAAGCATCATCGCGCCGGAGAGCATCACGGAACTCGGATTGATCACATCCTTGTCCGCATATTTCGGTGCGGTGCCGTGCGTCGCTTCAAAAACGCCGAATCCGTCGCCGATATTCGATCCTGGCGCCATTCCCAGTCCTCCCACCTGTGCCGCGCACGCGTCGGACAGATAATCTCCGTTCAAATTGGAAGTCGCCAGCACGCTGTATTCGTCCGGACGCAGCAGCACCTGCTGAAATACGGAATCGGCGATGCGGTCGTTGATCATCAGTTTCTGCTTCCACTGGCCTTTCCCGTGCGTCGCGTAGATCGCATCCAGGGTCCCTTTCACTTCGCCGTAGAGCGTCTTTTTGAACGCATCGGTGGCTTGCTCGAGTCCCGGCTCGATCAGCGCCGCATTCTGCTCCACGGTCAGCGCAGGGTTCTTGTCGAGATTGTCCACAATCCAGCTCTCGCGCTCGGTAATCGTCTGCGCGCGGAACTCTTCGCGCGCCAGGTCGTAGCCCCAGTCGCGGAACGCGCCCTCGGTAAATTTCTGGATGTTGCCCTTGTGCACCAGCGTCACGCTTTTCCGCTTGTTCGCCAGCGCATACTTGATGGCCCGCCGCACTAGCCGCTTCGTTCCGGTCGGCGAAATCGGCTTGATTCCCACGCCCGAATCCCAGCGAATCTGCTTCTTCCCATCTTTCAACATCTCATTATTCAGAAATTCCAGCAGCTTCTTCGCCTCCGGTGAACCGGATTTCCATTCGATCCCGATATACACGTCTTCCGTATTCTCCCGGAAGATAAACACGTTCATTTTTTCAGGTTCGCGCACGGGGGAGGGAACTCCCGGAAAATACCGCACCGGCCGCTCACAGGAATACAGATCCAGAATCTGCCGCAGCGCGACGTTCAATGAACGTATGCCTCCGCCCACGGGAGTGGTCAGCGGCCCCTTGATCGCCACTCGAAAATCGCGAATCGCATCAACCGTATCGCTGGGCAGCCACTCCTTGAACGCATTAAACGCCTTTTCGCCTGCGAACACTTCGAACCACGCCACCCGCCGCTTCCCGCCATACGCCTGCTCCACGGAGGCGTCAAACACGCGTCGCGACGCTTTCCAGATGTCGCGCCCTGTGCCGTCTCCCTCGATGAACGGAATGATCGGCGTGTCCGGCACCTGCAGCTCGCCCCCGCTATAACCGATCGGCTTGCCGTCGGAGGGAATGGCCTTGCCGTTGTACGAGCTCTTCATGAACACGGCTCCTTGGAATAAATTCAACCGCTTTACGGTCTTATGAAGAATGAGGCGCGCCGCGCAGCAGTTTTTCTCTTGCAACCCGGCAAGCTCGGGTGAAATGGAGAAGATATCACACTCGCACAGCCGGAGAGTATAATCGCGTCGGATCCGCAATTCACAGAGGAGAAAATCCATGATGATGGACTGGAACCAATATCACAAAGAAGTCGGCGCCCGTATCGGCGACCTGATGAAGGTGTCGCCGGACACCGTTCGCGGCTACCAAACCCTGAGCGCCGCCAATTCCAAGACCAGCAAACTCGGCGAAAAAACGCGTCAGCTGATCTCCCTCGCCGTGGCCGTCACCACGCACTGCGATGGCTGCATCGTCGTGCATACCGATGCCGCTCTCAAAGCAGGCGCGACGAGAGAAGAGATTGCCGAAGCTCTCGGAGTTGCCGTCGCCATGAACGCGGGCGCTGCGCTCGTCTATTCCACGCGGGTGCTCGATGCGGTGGAAGCCAAATCAGCTGCGGCCCACGCCGGCTAATTTGTGACACTTTGGCCAGGCTTGCTCCGGGTAAATCTGATCTCTGATTACTCTCTTAGTCGTAATACTCCTGGCCAAGGTGGGTGATAAGTTCTTCGCCTTTCATCCAGCGAAGCGTGTTTTTCAGTTTCATGGACTGGATGAAGAGATCGTGCTCGGGATACAACCCAGGGGCGGTCATCGGTGATTTGAAGTAGAAGCTGAGCCACTCCTGAATGCCACGCATTCCCGCGCGCTGCGCCAGGTCAAGGAACAGCACGAGGTCCAGCACGATCGGCGCGGCCAGAATGGAATCGCGGCAGAGGAAGTCCACCTTGATCTGCATCGGATAGCCCAGCCATCCGAAGATATCAATATTGTCCCAACCCTCTTTATTGTCGCCGCGCGGTGGGTAGTAGTTGATGCGCACCTTGTGAAACAATTTACCGTAAAGCTGCGGATACAATTTCGGCTGGAGGATGTACTCCAGCACGCTCAGCTTGGATTCTTCCTTGGTTTTGAACGAGCCGGGATCCTCGAGAACTTCGCCGTCGCGGTTGCCAAGAATGTTGGTGGAAAACCATCCGTCAAGACCCAGCATGCGCGCCTTGAAACCCGGTGCGAGAATGGTTTTCATCAATGTCTGACCGGTCTTGAAATCTTTCCCGCAGATGGGAACGTTGTGGTCGTGCGCCAGCGTCTGCAAGGCCGGAATATCCACGCTGAGGTTCGGCGCTCCGTTCGCGTAAGGGACTCCGCTGGTGATCGAGGCCCATGCGTAAAGCATCGACGGTGCGATCGCCGGATGGTCAGACTTCATGGCTTCGACAAACTTTTCCGGCGTGGAGTGCACCTCTTCCGGCTTGACGAACGATTCGGTCGAGCCGCACCAGCAGGTAACCATGCGGGACACGCGCGAAGTCTTGCGGAAATTCGCGATGTCTTCCTTGATCTGCAGCGCAAGTTCGTACTTGTTCTTGCCTTTCTTGATGTTGGGCCCGTCGATCATCTTCACAAAATCATGGTCAAACGCGGCCTTCATGGGCTTGATGGTGGAAAGGAAGGGCTTCACCTTTTCCAGATCCTGCGGATTCAGAACACCTGCATTCGCGGCGGACTGGTAGGCGTTGTCCTTGAAAATGTCCCAGCCGCCAAAGGTGAGATCTTTCAGCTCGGCGAGCGGTACGAATTTCTTAATGAGCGGTGAGCGCGCATCCGTCCTCTTACCCAGGCGAATGGTCCCCATTTGCGTAAGCGATCCTACCGGCTGGGCCTTGCCTTTGCGAACCAGCTCCACGCCCGCCATGAATGTCGTGCTCACAGCGCCAAGGCCCGGAAGTAGAACGCCCAGTTTCCCTTTGGCCGGAGCGATTTTGGACGGCTTTTCCATGCCACTCCTTTGAATGAACGATCCGAAAACGATCGACGAGAAAATGAACTCAGAACTAGTGCTGCTGCTGCGGAAGCGCGCAGCATCCACAAACAAACCAGTAATGATGATGGAACAGCGCGGGATTTGCAAATCTGCGGAAAGTGGAGACGCGCTTTCACCGCAGAGAGTGGGATCGGAAAAACCGGCGGCCGGTCCCTGTGAACGTTAAGGACAAGGGCGCTGCAATTGAGCGTTTTCCGGGACATCCTCCAGAGTTAAAGTGGGATAAATAACGCGGGGAGGCCCCCGCGAAGGAGTCTCAAATGAAGTTGACAACTCGATATGGAATCTTTGCCGTCGCCTTCGCTCTGTTTGCGATTGGCGCCTCAGTCTTCAGCTCAAAAGCGGGTGCCCAGGAAGAGGGCTGGCAAATCCAGCGCGCCGACTATGGCTTCAGGAATCACCGCAATGACGTCACCAATATTCTCACGGACCTGATAGGGCGCGGCGGCGTGAACGGCCGAGTCGTCGTTAACAACCAAACCATGGGCGGTGATCCCGCCGTCGGGAAAGACAAGTCACTGCGCATCTTCGCCAGGAACAGAAGGAACGAGGAACGTGAATTCTCCTTCAACGAAGGCAGCTTTGTGGATGTGCGCATGTTTGAGGTCCGCCGCGATCGCGATGACTGGGACGACCGCGGTGGAAACTACGGTGGCCGTGGCCGCGACGATTGGAATGGACTGCGGATCATCCGCGCCTACTACGGCATTCAGGGACAGACCATCAACGTGACCGAATTGTTGCGCAGCAGGGTGCGCGATGGTTCCATCAATTTCGTTGTGTCCAACAGCGCCCTGGGTGGAGACCCGGCCGTCGGCGCGGACAAATTCCTGATCGTTATTTACAGATACAAGGGCCAGGAAGCCGCCACCTTCGTGCGTGAAGGCAATTCGCTGACGATCCCTTAGCAATCTGGGGCTGCGGCGCGTCTCCCGCGGAAATTCGACGTTTCGCCACGCTGGAATCGCATTCTAGAACCATTCGCTGCGGTAGGCGATCCACCAACTGGCCGCACCAATCGGAATCGTCGCCGCCAGCGCCCACCACAGCGGCAGCGCGACATCCGCTATCAGCCCCAAAACGCCGAAGGTCAGCCAAAATACCTTTCGCTGCATCCTGCTATTGTACCGTTTCGCTGCGCGGAGCGTAGTTCCAATACTCGCCCCTGTGCAGGGTTCGCGCTGCTGCTCGGCTTCTTCGGAGCTCGCACGTGTGTTACTGAGGGACACGCGAACGGCGCAGTTCGCGCACCAAGTAAGCGACGACGGCGAGATTGATCAGCAGCGCGAAGACTTCTCCAACGCTGGCGTGCTTGGCGAGTGCGTAGACCTCCAGAGGCAGTAATGAAGAAGTTACAATAATCGTAAAGTATTCCGCCCAGCGTTTGCGCAGCGCCAGGCCAATTCCTTCAGTGAAAAAAATAGCGGCATAAATAAAAGTGCCCACGCTGAGCTGCTTCAACCGCCGATCATCGAGGATGGACAGTTTCTCCAGAAGCTTGTGAATGAAATAATTTTGCGAATCGACCTGGAAGACGTTGATCCAGTGCTCGACCAGGGCAGCCACGTCTTTGTGAAGGAGCTTCAGCGCGCCGATGCCGAGTGCGAGCAGTGCGAAGCCTTTCAAGAGTTTGAAGGCCGCGATGAGCTGTAGCCCGCGGCTATGCGAGGCACTTGCTGGCATGCGCAGGTTCTCTACCTCCACTGGACGTGGATTGTACCCTAGCCGGCCGATTAAGCATGATTTGGCTCCGATGACGGTCGAATGGACTTCGGCTGGCTTGTTCGGTGAGTTCTTCTCTGATGAGTACGGCGTGGTGCTCTTCAAACCGGGCGAAGAGCGCCTGCCATACTTGCAACCTGGTCAGTCCTAAGACCTAGAGTGAGTGCAGGAAAGCGATCAGCGCGTTTTTCTGACGTGGGGACAAACGCCGAAAATTATCCGAAGCCTCATCGGCTTCTCCCCGGTGGCGGTCGATGGCATTCTCAAATGTCAGCGAATTGCCGTCATGCATAAGGCGGTTTCGCATGCGCGCGCCCCACAAAGGCGCTGTCCGCAACTTGGTCGCCGTTTCCTGCCCACCATTCTGAACGATGCCGTCTCCGGTTCCGACGTCATGCAACAAAAAGTCGCCGAACGGATGAATGATCTTGTTCCCGAGCGCCTCTGGCACGGTCAAAGTGCCGCCGTTGATCAGCGTGTTCGCAGGGGCCGTCACAATGGTGCTCACGTGACAAACGCCGCAGCCAATGGCTTCAAACACGTGCGCCCCTTGTTGAGCGTCCGCAGTGATGGCAGCCGCCAAATCCCGCGGCGGTGCCTTCGTGGCGCGCAGAAAACGGGCAAAAGTGTCGACGTCGTCTCCCGGATTATTGGGGACGCTCCCCCGGCTGAAAGAGGAAACATCAATGCCAAGTGAAGTGCGCTCCGTCGGGAAAAAAGGAGTCGTGATGCCCATCTCGTTTACGTAGGCATCCGCCGAGAAACTGGTCAAGCTGGCATGCTGATTCTTCCATCCGAAGCGTCCCACGCGCGTTTGCCCAGGCGCTTCCAGCAGCGGTACGCGGATCACCTGTCCGGAAACTCGTCCGCGGGTTCGGTCAGACTGCGAACGCGCAATCTGTTCCAGAGTTTCGTCGGCAATCGCCTCGACGTAGCCATCGCCAAGAATGTTGAGCGACGTGCGGAAGCTTCGAAGGAATTCCCGCTCCGGCACGTACGGCATTGGAACGCCTGGCAGTGCCGCGCTGTTGATGAGCGAACCTCCGGGTGCGTCCACGAAGATGCCATGGCGGTCGATGTGCCCGGCGCGCAGTTCGGTAACCTCGCTGATGCCGCCGGCAACTGGATTGAAATGGCAGGAGCCACAAGAATCGGCGTTATAGAGAGGCCCGAGTCCTTGCGTTAGGGAATCGTGCTCGTTGAACTGCATGGCATCGGCAATGTGATCGGCCTGCTCCGCGACGAAGCCGTTGGATTGATCGTCGAACGCCGCAACTGCTTCCGTGGCGCCCGGTGGCAGATTCGGCCGGTACGCGAAGTTCTGCGAAAAGGCCAGAGCCGACGCAGCGATACTTACTAAGAATACGGGCAGAACGATCCGGACTCTCATTGGTTGTCCCACTTCCGGGCTAGATCGATCCCGGACTCTCTCAGTGCACAAACACTATCCCTGAGGAGGTTCGCGGACTACTGGCCGGTGGGTCAGATTTGGGGCGGTACTACGCGACTTGTCCGGTCTTCGGTTTTTGGTGAAGGCGATGTAGTTCTCGTGGATTAGCGGCCGCTAATTTTTCGTGGAAGGTGTCACGTCTGTCGGCGCCTCAGAAACCGACACTGACAATTCCGCGTTGGCGTAGCCGCTGATCTCGCACGCCAACGAAATCTCAATAAGCCCCGGTGTTTCCCATTCCATGGCTATCCTCCCGTTCGATTGCTGCGTCCTGCGTTTTGCAAAAATGCGTCGCTCTCACGGCAACGTGAATGCCATCACAGAATCGCCTTGCTTTGTGCCCATTTTCCCGTGGCCACCCGCGGCGATTACCAGGTACTGCTTCCCGTTGAGCGTGTATGTCATCGGCGTAGCCTGGCCTCCCGCTGGAAGTTCATACTTCCACAGTTCTTTCCCTGTCTCAGAATCAAACGCGCGAAGATACAAGTCCATTGTCGCGGAGGTAAAGACCAGCCTGCCCGCTGTAACGATCGGGCCGCCCAGATTGACCGACCCGGTTTCCTTACCCGGAATCATTGTGCCAAGTGGCACGTCCCAAGCTTTCTTGCCCGTGAATAAGTCCACTGCCTCGGTGGTGCCCCACGGCGGTGCGTTGCAGGGTGATCCGCTGGGCGAAAAAAGAAACGTGCGATATAGGCCGTAGGCGGAAGGGTCTTGCTCCGCAAATTCACCGTAGATCCGGTTATCCTGATTCTTGTTGGTTTCTTCATCAAACTTATCCCGCGGGATCAGCTTGACCCACGCCACCAGGCGATTTGTGTTCACGATCATTAAGTGGCTTTTCGGATCGTACGCTCCGCTCCCCCAATTCACACCGCCGACGTTTCCTGGAACCACCACGGTTCCCTGCAGACTGGGTGGCGTGAAGATTCCCTCCGATCGCGAGGCTTTGATTTTTTCCTGGCACCACTGCACGTCCGCCGGGCTTGGCCCCCACGCATCGCCGGGCTCGAATTTCTCCGGCACCAGGGAGATGGTCGAAAAGGGTTGCGTCGGCCAACTTTGCTCGCCGGCGATGTCCGATTGCGGAACGTGCCGTTCTTCCATCGGGAGCAGCGGGTCTCCGGTGAGGCGATTCAGCACAAATACGTGACCCATCTTCGTGTTGATCGCGATGGCTGGCGTTCCATCCTTCCAGGTGAACAGTAATGGCTGCGAGGCCACGTCGTAATCCCAGAGATCGTGATGCACCACTTGGAAGCCCCACACAAATTCACCTGTCGAAGCACGGAGTGCTACCACTGAATTGGCCCATTTATCGTCGCCCTTTCGAATCCCGCCAAAATAGTCAGGAGCCGCACTTCCCGTGGGAATGAAAACAAGGTCGCGCTCGCGATCGACGGAAAGAGTCGACCACGCATTTCCGGCGCCCGTGCGCGGCTTCGTATCCTTCGCCCATGGGATGGGGTCCCACGTCCAGCGCAATTTCCCGGTTCGGATATCGAACGCGCGCACGATGCCGCGCCCCGTGTCCACTTTCCAGTTGTCCGCGATCGAAGATCCGGTAATCACCAAATCCCCCGATATCGCTGGGGATGACGTCACCTGATAGCCGCCCGTCCATTCGGTTTGCGTCGCAGCATCAACATTAAGATTCACTTCGCCGTTTGTGCCGAAATCGAGGCACGGTTTCCCGGTTTCGCCGTCTAGCGCGATCAGGCGCGCGTCCAGCGTTCCGAAAAGAATGCGCATCCGGCACGGCTGTCCGCGTTTTCTCTTCGTGTCTTGCCAGGCGGAAACCCCTCGCGAAGCAACTTCGGAGTAATTGCGCTGGAGATTGACGCCAGGGTCGTACTCCCATAACTTCGCGCCGCTCCCGGCGTCCAGGGCAAACACTTTGTCGTAGGGCGTTGTGAAATAGAGCTTCCCATCAACCAAAATAGGTGTCGCTTCGAACGCCGCCTTTCGGATCAATTTCGTTGGCTGGTCATTTGCTCCCGTTCGATACGTCCACGCAACCTTCAGTTGTTCGACGTTCGAACGGTCGATCTGTGCCGCATTCGAATAGCGCGTTCCACCGGGGTCACCGCCATAGTTCGGCCAGCCGGCGTCCGGCTTGCTCTGCGCGACAGCGTGGGTGACGAACCACAATAAAAGGAATCCAACAACGGCCCAGCGGAAGAGGCAAAACAGTTTTGTGGTGTTCATGGCACGACAGTAAACGAAAAATCTCTCTGGGAGGCAACTCTTCCGGGACGAGCGGGCCCAACGAAGGGACCAACGGGCTGTAGCCACTGTCCTGGCGCGCCACTTATCGCTGCTTCAGCAGTTCCGGCCGCTGCGAAATGTGCCGGCGGCTCCAGCGCAATTCCGTATTGTCGTTGAGCACCACTTTGTATTCTCCGTGAAACCACGGCAGCAGCTCGCGAATCGCGTCCAAACGCACCAGCGTCCCCCGGTTGATGCGCACAAATGCCTTCGGATCCAGCGTCTCTTGCAGCGCGTCCAGCGTGCTCCGCAGCGTATGCGTTTTCTTCCCGCAGTGCAGCAACAAGTAATTTCGGTCCGCCTCAATCCACGAAATCTCACCCACCGGCACAAAAAACGCGCGCGCGTCTTCATGGATGAGCAACCGCTCCGGAAACGATCTTTCGCGGTGCAGTTGCGCCAGCATGGTGTGCAGCCGGGAAGCGAAAGCGTCCGTGGCTTGTTCGTGCTGCTGCCGCGCGCGCCGGAGAGCCGCTCGAAAGCGCTCTTCGCCGACGGGCTTCAGCAAATAGTCGAACGCGTGCACCTCAAACGCCCGCAGCGCGAATTTGTCGTGCGCGGTGACAAAAATGATGCGCGGCAGCGGAAGCTTGGCCTCTACGATGCATCGCACCACCCCAAACCCATCCACGCCCGACATTTGCACATCCAGGAAAACCAAATCGGGGCTGTGCTTCCGTACCGCGGCAATCGCCGCCTCGCCGCCATCGGCTTCTCCCACCACTTCCACGCCTTCTTCGTCCCGAAGCAGCCGCAGTACTTTGCGACGCGCCGGCGCTTCGTCGTCCACGACGAGCACGCGAAGTGGCGGCGGCAAACTCATTCGACGGCTTGCTTAGGCTGGTTCGAAATGTGTAGCGGAACGCGCAACGTCACCTGTGCGCCCCCGCCTGTTCGATTCGTGATGGAGAATTGCTGGCTGTTTCCGTAAAGGTGCGCGAGACGGTCCCGGATATTCGATAGTCCCAGCCCTCGCCCGAATACTTCCGTCGGCTCTCTCGATCCGAGTCCACATCCCGTGTCGAGCACTTGCAGGATCACGCTGCCGTTCTCGCGCTGCGCCGTGATGGAAATCTCCATCGCCGCGTCACCAGCCGCCATTCCATGGCGGAGCGAATTCTCTAGCAGCGGCTGCAGGATCAGTTGCGGAACCAGCGAATTCTTCAGCGCCGGATCGATCGAATAGCTGATGCGCAATTTGTTTTCGAACCGCTTCTGCATCAGGTCCAGGTACAGCCGCGCAATCTGTAGCTCTTCTTCGAGGGGAATCTCCTGAGCGCGCGAAGCCCGCAGCGTCAGCCTCAGCAAATCGCTGAGCTGCGTAATCATCGCGTCGGCTGCGCGCACGTCCTCGTACATCACGGATGAAATCGTATTGAGCGTGTTGAAGAGGAAGTGCGGTTGCACTTGCAGCCGCAGGTTTTCGAGCTGCGCCTGCGCCAGTTTCGTTTGCAGCTCCGCCGTCGCCAGTTTTTCGGCCTCCGTGATCCGGTAGCGTTCGAACGCGTAGTAAGCCAGCACAGTGATCGTATAGCTAAGGAGATCCTTCGAAAACTCCATCGCGTAGCGGTACGTCATGATGCCGTAATCGTATTCGCCGAGTCCCAACGCGGGCGCAAGAACTCTTCGGCTCAGAGCCATCATTGTGGTGTGAAGAAATGAGAAGAGAACCGCTCCGGAAAGATGCAGGGCGATCCGCCGCGCCCAGCCCTGGCATTCGAACAGGTAGTAGCGCGCAAATAGAAAAACGAATGGAAGAAGCAAAAGGACGGAATAAACGCCCGTAGCTTCTTCGAGCAGCCGCCGGCCAAAAGTTCCCGTGTGCTGCCTCGAAAGATCGTCCAGGTACCGGTATTCAAACTCGACGACCAAGATCGCCGAGTAAATGAGAAACAGGACCGTCCAAACGCGGACACGCGACAGGCGTGGTGGTTTGACGTTTGGTAGCGAAGTAGTCATGGACCGGAAATCTGCAGAGTGATTATGCGCCAAGTTTGGGGAAGCGGGAAGAGTCAGGGAAACGCAGGCTGGGGATTGAAGCCGCTAGCTCCTGCCGTTACTGAATTCAGTGGCGTCGGCCGTTAGAGAAATCAATCGAACTTAGAAAAGAGACTCCAACCAAAATCAGGATAGCAATTAGAAGCAAAAAAACGATCACAGCAGTATCTCCTGAAAATTCACCGGAAAGGAGAGCAGGTTCGTTGCCAAAAGAACAGTGCTTGTTTTCAGTGATTTAGGCGGAGCTGGGTATGTAGAAGAGTCTCCAAAAGCGGACAAGTGTAGGAAGCTGCGCACGGCATGCCGGTACTAAAACCAACAGGGTAGTACCTGCCATTTTTGGCTTGTGATGTGGCGCTTCCTAGCTCTTGCTTAGTCGAATGGACCCGTCACCGGTATGAATGGTCAGAGGCTGGCCGCCGCCATTCATCTTGCCGTGGATCTCGGATTTGCTGAACGTCCCCTCGACGGTTACCGAAATGCCCAGGCTGATGTGCCCGTCTCCGGTGCTGGCATCAACATTGGCTTGAAAATCCGATGGCACCACGAGGTCCACGCTCCCGTCACCCGTGCGAATCGTCCAACTGGAAACCATCTTCGAGCCGGGCAGGACCCGAGTATCAACGCTGCCGTCTCCCGTCTTCACGTTCAACACGTCAAACCGGCCTGCAATACGGACATGGCCGTCGCCGGTGTCGGCGTCCACTTTCCCATCCAAGTCGCGCGCCTCGATGCTCCCGTCCCCGGTGCGCAGGCGAATGTCGCCCTTCAAACTGTCCACCGTGATGCTGCCGTCATTCGTATGCAGATCGATGCTCCCGGTCAAGGAATTTGCTTTCACGGAGCCATCCCCGGTGTGGATAAACACATTTCCGTGGATGGAATCTGCCTGCACCGCGCCGTCGCCGGTTTCCACCTTCAGGTCCGCCTCGCGCGGCATCCGGACTTCAATGTGCAATCCCCTGGTATTCTTGCCCCAATTCCAGTTCCAATGGCCGGTAATGCGTGCGGTCAATTCCACAGTGTCGCCGTTCTGCCGGGACTCCACGGTGAGATTCTTGCTCAGCTCGTAACCATGGTATTCAACGCGAAATTCGACCTGTTTGGTGTCGCTGGTGGTGATGCGAACGCCGCCATCATTGGTATTCACCTGTACGCTGGCCCGGCCAGCCACGGTGTAGGACTTGACGACTTCTTCAGCCCGGACCCGGGGCGCGGCCAGAGTCGAAACCAGCAGGGCGGCGCAGGCGATTCCCATCCAGATGGATCCTGTGCGGGTAACGATGAGCTTCATAGCGGAAAGCCTCCGTAAAGTAGGGATCTGACACAATATACGTCAGTCCGGGTGGAAATGTTCCCCTCTGGCCACCTCCGCCCTGCAGCGAAAGGAAGGGAACAGCCACCTCCGGCTTGCGCGTTGACTTGCCGGTGGTGGCGACCTAACATGGTCCGCGCAGAGCAGGTCCCTCCTCATGATTGGCCAGACACTGGGCCACTATCGCATCCTCGAAAAAGTAGGCGCCGGAGGGATGGGTGTGGTCTACCGTGCCCGTGATGAGCAGCTCGATCGCGATGTGGCGCTGAAAGTTCTGCCCTCCGGCACCCTGAGCGATGACACGGCCCGTCGGCACTTTCGCAAAGAGGCCATGGCCTTGGCCAGGCTCAACCATCCGAATATAGGAACGGTTTACGAGTTCGATACGCAAGAAGGCATCGATTTTATCGTGATGGAGTATTTTCCCGGTAAAACACTCGCCGAACAGCTTGCTGGCGGGACGCCACCGGAAAAAGATGTGATAGCACTCGGAATTCAGATTGCCTCGGCGCTCGAAGAGGCGCACGAGCGCGGCATTGTGCATCGGGATCTGAAGCCTGCCAATATTGCCATCACCGCAAAGGGGTCTGCCAAGGTATTGGACTTTGGGCTGGCCAAGTTGCTTCACCCGGCAGAGGACGGACCGACCGAGGCCTGGGCCGACTCCCAAGCCGGCGCGGGCACACTTCCGTACATGCCCCCGGAGCAGCTCAAGGGCCAGCGCGTAGATGCGCGCGCGGACATCTATACCATCGGCGCTGTGCTCTATGAGATGGCCACCGGACGTCGGGCCTTCCGGGATGGCGTCGTTACGCGGCTCATCGATGCGATCCTTCACCAGCCCCCCATTCCCACGCGCGCATTGAATCCCCGAATCTCGCCGGAGCTGGACTCCATCATCCTCAAGTGTCTGGACAAGGAACCCGGCCGCCGCTATCAATCAGCCAAAGAGCTTCTAGTGGATCTGCGCCGCATGCAGCCAGCCTCTTCGGGAAATGTAGCGCCACCAGCCCCACCCTACGTTTGGGGTCGGGCCAGGAGGCGGATCACCTACGCGATGGCCGGACTGCTGGCGCTCGCTGCGGGTCTAGCAGCAATGAACGTAGGGGGTTGGCGCTATCGGCTGCTCAGCCGCACTCACATTCCGCAAATTCAATCGCTGGCCGTGCTGCCGTTTGAGAATCTTTCTGGTGACCCGGACCAGGACTATTTCGCCGACGGCATGACGGACACCCTGATTACGGACCTCGGCCAGCTCCACGCACTGCGAGTAATTTCCCGCACTTCAGTGATGCGCTACAAGTCTACGCAGAAGCCGATCGACCAAATCGCACAGGAGCTTCATGTGGATGCCATCGTCGAAGGTTCGGTGTCGCGCTCCGATGGCTCGGCTCGCGTCACGGCGCGACTCGTTTACGGCTCGACCGATGCGCAACTCTGGTC
>JBARRT010000081.1:0-6375 GCA_049644365.1 Candidatus Acidiferrum sp.
GTCGGGTCATGGGGATGGCCTCCTTATGACCCGACAACTTATCTCAACCTTTAGGCAACCACCGCTCCACTACCTCACGCGAAGCGTCCGCCGCACAAGCGGCTTCGTTCTTACGGCGTATCCGGAAACAACCGATTAATTTCCGGATGGCCGACCACTCGTCCGGAACTGTCCGTCATCTTCCCTCACCGAGGTTTTTGTACAGCATCTACGTCCTTATCGCCCTTGCCCTTGGAGAACACCGGATTATTGATCGTTCCGCCGATCCGAAACGGAAACTGCAACTTACCGTCCTTTAATGTAGCTCCAGACAGCCGGGCGACGGTGTTGGTGAAGAAGCTTTCCTTGGTTGTAATCTCCGCCAACCCGCGATAGTTCAACTGGTCAGAACCTGAGACGCTGACGCTGCCCGAGCCATCCACATCGACACCGTAGCCGTCGATGTCTATAACGCGACTCGAAATTCGCTGATTGTCCAGTTCGAGGTCGGTGGTTATCAAATTAAACGCGGAAGGATCATTTTTCGCCGGGCCGAGATCATTGAAGTGCGCCAGTTTCATCAAATTGGCGTTGAGCTTGAGACTCGGCACCTGGCCGTTGCGCACGGTTACGCGTCCGGCTCCATGTATTCCAGCAAGCGGGCTGAGCGAGTGCTCGATTTCTCCGGCTAATTTTACGTCGCCTTCCATCTTCCCGGTCATTTTTCCGCCGCCGTTTGGGAAAGCTGCCAGGAGCTGGGCCACATTGACTCCCTTGAGTCGCACTTCGGTCTTGAACTTCACGTTCTTCCCCAACAAGTCAAAAGTGAGGTCACCCGCGGCACTCCCGCCATAGAGTTCCGCTTTAACCTCCGTGAAAAAAACGTGTCTCGCCTCTAGCCGCAATTTGGATTCCAGATTTCTTGCCTCGACCGAGCCGAAGCGCAGAAGGCCCGCCTTCACGGTGCCCTGGCCGTCTGTCGAAGACGACGAAGGATTGATAATTCCCATAAGGTTCACCTGTTCCAGCTCGCAGGAAATCTGGTGGGCTTCGAAAAAGATGGGGCCCGCTGCGTCGGATGGCAATAGATTCGACGCGATCAATTCCCCTCGCTTAATTTGTACCCTCGAAATCACTCCGAGAGGAAACGTATTCTGCGAAGCCTGCGCTTGTGGATTCTCGAAATTCCACGGGCCGTCGGGATCCGAAGTCATATTCAGAACCGGGTCCACAAGGACCAGCGACTTGATGACCACCTGACGGTGCAGGAGCGCACCAACGCTAAGTTCAGCATCAATCCGCGCCACCTGGACGACATAACCGCGCGGAAATATGGGAGGGTTCTTCACACCAAAATCATCAATGTGAATGGATAGCGGGAAAAAGGTGAGTGCCAGTCGACCGATTTCGACGTGCTTTCCAGTTTTCTCCTGGAGAAAGGAGATCACCTGGGGCCTGTAGCGATCTACTTTAACAAGTGCTGGTCCAACGAAAATAAGCGCGAGCAAGAGCAAACCGGCAATTCCAATAACGATCAGACCGGTTCTGCGTCGGATGGCCATAACGACCTCCAGAATACAGTTGTTTTTGGTGTGACGAGGAGGGCTGCAAGCTGCTCGCCATTCCACTACCCTTCAGATCGAGCACTTTCGACCGCTCTTGTTGGATGAGAACTGATCCTCAGGAGAGGCTATCTATCCAGACATGCCTTGCGCGAGTAACGTCTTGTTCGCTGTCCTCAACACTTGCGTGGGCCATGGATATCCAGCTGAAGAGGATGAACTGGCCAACACCACAGTCCTCTTTCTGCAAGTCAATCCTAGGCATCGGCGAGAAGCGCGTCTGTACACTTGTAGACAGCTTTGCGACGATACGCCCGGACCGTTCTGCTTCGCAGGGATGAGCACTCCACGCACCAAGGCTGCAAAGGCTGGCTAGACGGCGCGCCGAAGCTGAAAAATTGGGATTTCGGGACGCACATTAAAGCGCACCCGAAGCAGATGGCCAACGCCTCGGCTAATGTACAATCACCGATTCCCCGACAAGCTGATCTCCCCAGCCGTGTAGCGCTTGTTGCTCACGGGCAAAAGCGGTGGCGGCAGAAACGGCGGCTTACACTGGCCCCCATGCGTATGACCCGCAAGGATCCAGCCCTGATAAGAGCCCCAAACCGCGCGGTCTGCAGCATCAGGGTTGTGACAGAGCACCACCGTAGAGGCATCTTGGCCTCGCTGCGCGAGCAGGTCCACGGGATCGAACCGCGGCCCCCTCAAGTCGTCGAGTCTCAGGAACTGCAGCCCCACCATAGCCACTGCTTCGTTGCGAAGCACAGCGACGCCTGCGTCGCGCACGATCTTGCTGACTTCTTCCGCCACCTCTGCCATCTGCCACCCGAAACCGTAGTCGTGGTTACCAAGAATGCCGACGGTCCCCAGGTGGCCGTGCGGCGCGTGCGCCGCACCGTTCACGAACGCCGACAGCCCTGGGCTTAACGGAAGTTCTCCACGAGCATGATGTCGCCCGCTTTTTCCAACTGCACAAAGAGAAGGGATCTGCCGTCCGCAGAAACGTCAAAAGCTGGTGTCTCAAAGGTAAGCGATTTTTCAGCGGCTGCGACCTTTGAGATTCTGCCAGTGGAGAAATCGAAGTAGCTGATGGCCGGGTTGGAACGGCTTCGATCCACAAAATAGATACCGCGATTTAGAACTGCCCATTGGCCCCAATCCAAGCGGAGCGGCAGAATCCGCGCTTCCTCACCTCTGGGAAGTGACATTTTCCAGATGCCATAATCGTTGTCCTTCCAATAATAGAGTGCGCTTCCATCCGGCGATTCAAAGGCAGCGAAGCCGCCCTTTCTGGTTACCTGGATCGGCTCACCACCTTGCGCGGGAACCTTGAATAGCTGCCATATTCCGAGACGATTGCTGGTGAAATAAATCCATCGTCCATCGCGCGACCAACTCGGCACCGATGCTTCAAAATCTCCGTTTGTGATTTGACGCGGCGCGCCGCCAACCGCTGGTATCACGAAGATATGACTGTGATCGCCAGGGCGCGAGTCAAAAGCGATGAATTTTCCATCGGGGGACCAGCGCGGTGTCCCGCTAAGCACCCTCAGCGAAGTCAATTGAATGGGATCTGCGCCATCGGCGTTCGCGACCCACACCTCAGGAGTACCTGAGCGATGAGAGTCAAAAACAATCCTCCGGCCGTCCGGGGAAAACTGTGGGCCATAGTCCCATGAACTCGAAACCATCAGCGGCTTCGCCGGGCGCACCGCGCGACCCGAAGCATCCAGATCAAGCTTCCAAATACTGGTGTGCGTGCTCCCTGCCGTGTACGCCAACTTGTCCCCTTGGCGGGAAATTGCCGGACGCGCGGCATTCGTGCTGCTCACGGCCAAACGCTCTGGCGTTCCGCCTGAAACAGGAATTTTCCACAGAGCCATGTCTCCTGCACGGTGTGACGCAAACACGAGGTTTTTCCCATCAGCCGACCATGCGATGCCCCCTATCACCGTTTTGTCAAACGTTAGACGTTCCGCCTCGCCATCAACAATCGAAGCCAGATAGATATCCGTCACCCATGGGCTACTGATTCTCATGAATGCGACTTTCCTGCCGTCTGGCGAAAATGACGGGAGATGATCGCCGATGATGTTGGCTGGCGGTGAACTGATGTCCCGCTCCTCCAACGTATCCAGCGAGAGCGTCGAGATGTGCCAAGGATCGGCGTCCGAGTCTTTCGCTGGAAATGCCAAGAACTTTCCATCAGGCGACCATGTCAGGCCGATGCAAGCGCTTTTCTCGGTCAATCTTCGTTCTGGTCCGCCGAGAGCAGGCACGACAAAGGTGCCGCGCGATCCGGTGCAGCGCTGAAAAGCCACGTAACGGCCGTCGGAAGACCATGCGGGGCAGCAAACGGATCCGCTTCCTTGGGAAATCCGGAGCGGCTGTTCCGAACCTATGAGCTTCACGTAAGTACCTATATCCTTTCTTGTGTCCGCGTCCCACACGAAGGCGATTTGCTTACCGTCCGGAGAAAATGCCGGATCGAGCTCCGAACCCAGAAAACTCGTGAAAGGAACAACCCTCATAGGGGGCATTCTGTCGATGGCGGAGCTGGTGGAAGACATGTGCATGTTCCGGCGCGCCATGTCGACTGTCGCTATCACTGCTGCCGCTCCGACGAGCGTCAGTATAAGGCGCCTCCATTGGCCCATTGCCCGACGGGGCAACTCCAACCGTGACGCACCAGCTTCTCCTGAAGTTTCTTGAGCGATAGCGGGAACGAGGAAACGGTAGCCACGCTTAGGAAGTGTTTCGACAAAACGCGGCGCCTCGGGGGAGTCGTTGAGGGCGGCGCGTATTTTGTTGATGGCGGTGCCGAGGCTGTGGTCGAAATCGACGAAGGTATCCGCGGGCCACAATTTGTCGCGGATCTCATCTCGGGAGACGACCTCGCCGGGACGTTCGAGAAGCATAACCAGAAGATCGAAGGGCTGCGCCTGAAGCCGGATTTTATGCCCTTGGCGGCGCAACTCACCCGAGTCAAGATGCGCAGCAAACGGACCGAAGAGGATGACTTTGGGCTTGGGCATGAGCTTTCCGCCGCGCAAAGGGGACTAGAATGGCTTGGGCGGGAGGTTAGCAAGCCCGCCGTCAGACGTCAACGGCTGCTGCGCGAACGGCTAAGTCCCCTAACGAGAAGCGTTTATCTGTTGATCGAAAATTGATATCAATACGAACGGGAGTGCATTGAGGTCTGCGGCACATAAGGCAATTCTTGCGCCGCCAGCAGCTAGGCGGAAGCCCCGCAACGCCGCAAGCTGTGCTGCGCAGACTAGAGGAGAGAGTCCATGAACAGGAGCTCGGCGAAGGCTTTGGGATTGTCAGTTGCGTTGGGTTTTGGCGTTTTGTTGGGTGGAGGCATTGAGGCGAGGGCGCAAGGCCCGTCGCCGAACGTTCATCACTTTGCGGGAGGATTGAACAATCCTCGAGGGCTGAAATTTGGGCCAGATGGGAATCTCTATGTGGCCGAGGGCGGAGCGGGAGGGACGACTTCGACGGTGGGCCAGTGCGAACAAGTTATTGGGCCGGTCGGCCCTTACAGTGGAGGCTTAACCGCGCGGATATCCAAGATTGATGGAAGCGGAAATCGGACAACGGTTGTCGATAATTTGCCATCGAGCCAGACGAGCGCGAATCTTGGGTCGCTCGTCAGCGGCGTAGCCGATGTGGCGTTCATCGGGAACACACTCTATGGATTGCTTGCGGGGGCGGGATGCTCGCATGGGCTGGCGGGGACGACGAATGGAATCATCCGCGTAAACTCCAACGGGACTTGGACGCTAGTGGCGGACTTGAGCGCGTTTCAGAAAGCGCACCCCGTGGCAAATCCAGAGCCGGATGATTTCGAACCGGACGGCACGTGGTACAGCATGGTGGCCGTGCGAGGAAAGTTGTACGCGATAGAGCCGAACCACGGTGAGTTGGACGTGATTACAACGGACGGGCAGATCAGACGAATCGTGGACATTTCCGCAACGCAAGGCCACATCGTACCAACCTCCGTGGCGTATCACGGGAACTTCTACGTGGGGAACCTACACCTCTTCCCGATCACCCCTGGATCGTCGAAAGTGCTCAAGATCACGCCGAGCGGCGAAGTGAAGACGGTAGCCACGGGCTTCACGACGGTGCTGGGAGTGGCGTTCGACCACGAAGGGTACCTGTATGTCCTCGAGAACACTACGGTCAGCGGGTTTCCGACGCCGTTCACGGGCAAAGTCCTGCGGGTGACGGACGACGGCGTGGAAGAGATTGCTAGCGGACTGTTTCTGCCGACAGCGATGACGTTTGGTCCGGATGGTGCGCTATACGTTTCGAACGTGGGATTTGGACCGCCGCCAGTGGGACTGGGGGAGGTCGTGAGAATCACGGTGCCGCCCGTCGCAGACTAGTTCGCGGAAGACCGTGAGTCGGCGTGCGCAGAAGGCGGGTGGAGCACCCTCAATCCATTCGGTGCTGCACAGCGCGAGGAAACCTGACAAAATAAACCAACGTCAGCCCCCTGCCTAAACTCCTGTGGTTCATGCTCGCGCTCTTCGCTCTTGAGAACGCGCTGGGGCTAAGCACAGCCGCCGGGTGCCTCAGCCTTCGCTATAAGGGCTGCCGGATTTGACTTGTCCCCGCTGTTCCTTTCTCTTGACAGACTGCCGTTTCTCTGATACACTAAACATTAGATATCTTTGTCGCTAATCCTGTAGCCCGGTCCAGCGTCCCTCCCCACTGCAAACAGACAAAACAGTTGCACAATTTTTGTGCAGCCATAAGTCCCTTTAGAATCAACACTTGGGCTCTGTTGACATCCTCGGCACAGGTTTCGTAGCCAGGG
>JBARRT010000082.1:0-78417 GCA_049644365.1 Candidatus Acidiferrum sp.
GCCAAGGTAAAGAAAGTCGTGTTTGCGTCATCCGGCTGCGTGTACCCGAATTTCCTGCAGTCCGACACGAAGAAAGAACTTTATCTGACCGAGGACCTGACCAAAGGTCCGAACGACGCGGACAATACCTACGGGTGGGCCAAATTGATGGGTGAATTCACGCTGCAGGCCTACGCGAAAGAACACGGCATGGGTGCTGCTTCCTGCAGGTACTTTACCGTCTACGGTCCGCGCGGGGTGGAAAACCACGCTGTGATCGCCATGATTGCACGAGCATTTCTGCGGCAGAATCCGTTCGAAGTATGGGGCGACGGAACGCAGATCCGCAATTGGACCTACATTGACGACATCGTTGAGGGAACGATCCTGGCTGGCGAGAAAATCAACGACGGTACGGCCGTCAATCTCGGCACGATGGAACGGATACGGGTGATCGATTGCGCAAAGATGGTCTGTGAATTGACGGGACACAAAGCGGAGATCAAGCTGCGCCCGGATATGCCCACGGGCCCGCTCAATCGCGTGGCTGACAATTCACTGGCCAAGAAACTCCTTGGATGGGAGCCAAAAGTCCTGTTTCGAGAAGGATTGAAGCGCACCATCGACTGGTACTACGCCACGCGGGATCGCAACGAGGTTAAGCGCATTTTTACCCGCATGCTTACCGAGCGCTGACGCGCGAGAGCGGATTGGAAGGCCGGCGCGCCCAATTAACAATTCCACCCAGCAAACCGCAACTTTTCATCGTGTACGGGTTTTGTGGACTTGGGCGGCTGCTCAACCACTGACGTGTGCGTAGCATTTTCTCGGGATTTGAAGTGAACCAAGTTCCGGAGTATCGTAAGTGCGCTGCGTGGGGCAGCTGAGATTTCATCTGAGCTGATACTTGGGAGCCGGACCCCCAGCCGGCAAGAAGAACGTAAAGCGCTGGCCGCACAAACAGGCGGCGCTTAACGATTCAAAACCAACGAGGTTGCATGGCCGCGAGCCTGCTGGCTTTTTTCATAGCTCTATTTGCGTCGGTGATGCTGGTAGTGCCGGTGCGCGCGCTGGCGCTGCGCGTCGGAATGGTTGATCTTCCCGGGCCGCGCAAGGTCCATCTCAAGCCGATTCCGCTCCTGGGGGGCCTGGCGATGTATGGGGCGGTGGTGCTTGCCGTGCTATCCGCGTTTCACGGGCCAGCGCGTGCGCAGGTCGTGGGGATTCTGATCGGCGCAACGCTGGTGGCGGGCGTAGGAATTCTGGACGACCGTGGAGTGCTTCATCATCAGGTAAAACTATTCATCGGCATGCCGCTGGCCGCAGCGATCCTGATGGTAAGCGGAATTCGCGCACAGGTCTTTAGCGTGCTGCTGGGCGGACGAGGCGGCGACTACCTGGATGTCGCGCTTACAGTGGTTTGGGTGGTGGGAATCACGGCGTCTTTCAGCATTCTGGATCACATGGATGGACTATGCGCTGGAATTGCCGCAATGGCGTCCGTCTTTTTCGCAATGCTAGCGTATTTGCATGGACAGACGCTGGTGACGACGCTGGCGGCCGCGGTGCTCGGCGCGGCCACGGGATTTCTGCGCTGGAATTTCAAGCCGGCAAAAATCTTCATGGGTGATGGCGGCGCAATGTTTCTAGGGTTCCTGATGGCCACGCTGGGACTGAAATTGCGCATGGAACACACCAGCCATCTTTCTTCGTGGCTGGCTCCGATTCTGATTCTGGGCGTGACTATTTTCGATACCACGTTGGTGACGATTTCGCGTTCGCGTCGCGGGCTGCTTCCTTTTGCCACTCCCGGGAAGGATCACGCCGCGCATCGCCTCTCCAATCTGGGGCTCGGCCATCGCGGGGCAGTTCTAACGCTTTACCTCCTCGGTGCGATTGGCGGAGGGGCGGCCGTGCTGGTCACCTATCTTTCCAACGGTGGGGCATTTTTCGTTGGCGCCATCACGCTGGCGATCATCTTCTCTGGTGTGATGTACCTGGAACGCGCGCCCTACGAGCGCCAGGCCCCCAAGCCATCGTCTGCCGCGTCATAAAACCAAACGTTTGGACGATACCCTTGGCGCGTTTTCTGAAGCCCTCGAGGTTTGCCCCCCATGGTGGATTCGCTATACTTACCGGGCGTTCTCTCACTTACTCTCCGCGCGGCCAGAGGCCGGATGGGAAGCGGCTAGGTTTTTCACCGTGGCATCCAAAGTGATTTAGTTTTGCAGGGAACGCGCGCCATTGGGGCACACAGAAGCCGTGGGGAACATGGAAAATCAGCTCAGGCCAGGCCGGGGCGAACGGGAAGTCATCGTCGTGGGGGGTTCCGCAGCCGGATTGTTTACGGCGGCGAGCGTAGCGCGCGGCGGACGCCGGGTCCGCGTGCTGGAATCGAAGCCGCAATTCGAACCTGCGGCGCGCACGCTGATCGTCACCGATCACTTCCGAAGTCAGATAGGGGTTTCGGCGCGCGAAAGCATCATCAATGAGATTCGGCGATTCGAATTGTTTACCGATGGGCGCTCGGCGCAAGTGGCGCTGAGGAAGCCGGACCTCATCATTGAGCGCTCGCGCTTGATTCCCGCTCTGGCACGAGAGGCACAGCAGGCCGGAGCCAGACTTTCCTTCGACACGCGTTTCCTGGGAATCGGCCCCAATGCCAGCGGGTTGCGAGTGGAGATCGAAACCAGCGGCAAGCGCGAGGAATTGCATGTGGACAATGTTGTGGGCGCGGACGGTGCGGCCAGCCGCGTGGCGCGCGCTTCCGGTTGGCCGCCAATCGAAACCGTGCCGCTAGTTCAGGCCATCGTACGGCTTCCGAAAGATTGTGCTCCCGATACGACGCGCGTATGGTTCGTTCCGGATGACACGCCATACTTTTACTGGTTGATTCCTGAATCCGCGGAGCGCGCGGCAGTAGGCGTAATTGGCGAAAACGGAGTCCAAACCAAACGGTGTTTCGAACGATTCCTCGAGAAGAAACATATGGACCCGCTCGAATGGCAAGGCGCACGCATACCGGTTTATCGTGGCTGGGTGCCGGTGCACCGGCAAATCGGGAATGGTGAGGTTTATTTGGTGGGCGACGCCGCTGCACAGGTGAAGGTTTCCACGGTGGGAGGAATCGTCACGGGATTTCGGGGCGCGCTGGGCGTGGCGCAAGCCCTTTTGCAGGATGGCAAGAGCCCGGAGCTTGGCGCATTGCGCCGAGAGCTCGGTACGCATTGGCTGATCCGCCGCGCGCTGCATCATTTTCAGCAAAAAGATTATTCACAATTGGTTGACTTGCTGGATGCTTCGACCCGCCAATCGCTCGGGGAGATCAACCGCGATGAATCCGCGCGCCTGCTTTGGAACGTGGTTCGACGGCAGCCCCGACTGGTGCTCCTGGGGCTGCGCGGCCTGCTGATGGGCAAGACAGAACGAAGTATTCGGGTCTAATTATGAAGTTAGATCCGGAAGAACTCCCGCCGGCCGAAGCGTTTCGCATCGCGCCGAACTCCACGGCCGAAAACATTCCCAGTGAAGTTGATAGAAGCTGCCGCATAACCCAGTACAAGTAACAGCAAGCCATGAAGCGCTTTGCTCCTCTGGGAGATTCAGCGACAATGGGACGCTGGCAAATTAGGATGAACAGGTTCGATGCCCCTTAAGATCTACTCAAGGAGAGCATGTCTTGCGCCTTTCAGTCATCGGTTGTGGGTACGTAGGTTTGGTCACGGGAGCTTGTCTTGCCGAAGCGGGACACGAAGTAGTTTGCACCGACATCGACCGGGAGCGCATCGCCAAACTCAATGCGGGCGGCGTGCCAATCTACGAGGAGCACCTCGAGCAAATTCTCGCGTCTGCTCGCAAAGCCAGCCGGATTTCGTACACGGCGGATGCCGGTGAAGCGATCCGTGCCGGCGATGCCATTTTCATTTGCGTGGGCACGCCGCCAAAAGATTCCGGCGAGGCAGACCTTTCCGCCATTGACAACGTAGCGCGGCAAATCGCAGCGGAGGCGCGCTCTCCCAAGCTGGTGATTGAAAAGAGCACGGTCCCCGCCCGGACGGGGCTGGAGCTCAGCCGGGCGCTTTCCGCATACTCCCGGGGCAGCGACCTGAAATTCCAAGTGGCGTCGAATCCGGAATTTCTCCGCGAGGGCACTGCGGTTGGCGACTTTTTCCATCCGGACCGCATCGTCGTGGGCGTGGAGGATCCATCGTCAGCGGCAGTATTGAAGGAGATCTACCGGCCCATTCTGGAGAAAACTTTCCGGTGCCCCGTGCACAATGGATCCTGTCCGCCAGGAAACAAGGCGGAATTCCTGGTCACCACTATCAACAGCGCCGAGCTGATTAAACACGCTTCGAATTCCTTTCTTGCGCTGAAAATCAGTTATGCCAATGTCATCGCCGATCTTTGTGAAAAGATCGGCGCAAACGTCGACGAAGTCACGCATGCGATGGGTCTCGACACCCGCATTGGCGGACAATTCCTAAAAGCCGGACTCGGCTACGGCGGCTTTTGCTTTCCGAAAGACGTGCAAGCCTTCGTTTATCTGTCTTCCAAAGTAGGAGTGGACTTTGAAATCCTGAAAGCCACTGAGCACGTGAACAAACAGCGCATTGACCGCTTTTTTGAAAAGATTCACAAAGCCCTGTGGGTTGTGAAAGGCAAGCGGGTGGCGGTGCTCGGACTGGCGTTCAAGGCCAACACCGACGACATCCGATTCTCGCCAGCATTGGAAGTGGTGAAGCGGCTGCTGGAGGAAGGAGCGGTGGTGCACGCGACGGACCCGGAAGCAATGTCGCGCACCCAAGCACTCTTTCCGCAGGTGAATTACCACAAAGATCCTTATGATGTATTGCGTGAAGCCGATGCCGCGCTCGTGTGCACGGAATGGGGTGTCTTCCGCAAACTGGACTGGGACCGCGCCGGAAAAGTCATGGCCCGCAAGCTGGTGATTGACGGCCGAAATCTTTATTCGCCGCAGAGCATGCGCGATAAGGGATTCGAGTATTTTTCCTTTGGCAGAGAGTAGTTTTCCGTTTTCCGTTTTCAGTTTTCAGTTTCGCTGTTTCTTCTGGAAGACCTGTTTGAAATAGGCGAGCGTTAGCTTCAGTCCTTCGTCCAGTCCGACTTTGGGCTCCCAATTCAATATGCGCTTTGCTTTTGTGATGTCCGGGCAGCGGCGCTTGGGATCGTCCTGCGGCAGCGACTCGAATACGATGGGCGGCGCGTTGTCGAAATGTTTGCGGATGCGCTCGGCGAATTCCAGGATGGTGATTTCCTGGGGATTGCCGATATTTGTTGGCAAGTGCTCGTTCGATATCATCAGCCGGTAGATGCCCTCGATCAGATCACTGACGTAACAAAAACTGCGCGTCTGTTTTCCGTCTCCATAAATCGTGAGCGGCTTGCGGCTGAGCGCCTGAAACACAAAATTCGGAAGCGCACGGCCGTCGTTCAAACGCATCCGCGGCCCGTACGTATTGAAAATTCGCACGATATGTGTGTCCACACCGTGATAACGGTGGTACGCCATGGTCATGGCTTCGGAAAAGCGCTTGGCTTCATCGTAAACGCCGCGCGGGCCGATGGGATTGACGTGTCCCCAGTATTCTTCGGGCTGGGGAGAAACTTCGGGGTCGCCATAGCATTCGCTGGTGGAGGCCAGGAGGAATTTTGCCTTCTTCGCCAGCGCCAGTTCCAGGGCGTTCTGCGTGCCGACAGAACCCACCATCATCGTGGCGATGGGATGTTTCAAATAGTCGGGCGGGCTGGCGGGTGACGCAAAGTGCAGTACATAACTTACTTTGCCGGCCACCTTCAGCGGCTTGCTGACATCGGCGCGCTGGAACCGAAACTTTTTGTTGTTCTTCAGATGGCTCAGGTTGCCGCTGGCACCGGTGATGAAATTGTCGATCGCCAGGACCTCCCATCCTTCTGCCAGCAAGCGGTCGCAGAGATGCGACCCGAGAAATCCCGCCCCGCCAGTGACGACCGCCCGCATGCACCCTCCTCTGGAGATAGATTGCACAGTGTAGCGTGAGCGATGCGGATTGACCACTTCCGCGGCGCGAGATAGCATGCGCCGGACTGAAGTGGATAACCAAGCGAACTCGGGGACGGTTTCGCGGCGACGCGGACGCGCGTTTGCGCTTCTGGCGGCGGTGGGCTGCGGGTTGATCCTGGGGATGGTGGTGTTCTTCGGCGTCGGGAGATGGCTGGTCGTCGAAGATCCGCTCGGAAAGGCGCGAGCCATCGCGGTGCTCAGCGGCGCCATGCCATTGCGGGCGATAGAGGCAGCAAAGCTCTATCGCGAAGGCTACGCGCCGGAAATCTGGCTGACGCATTCCGCGGAGCCTGCCGCGACTCTCGGCAAAATGGGGATTCCCTTTGCCGGCGAGGACTTTTACAACGCGCGCGTGCTGATTCACGAAGGCGTGCCGGCGGGCGCAATTCGCATTCTTGATCCCCCGATTGTGAATACCGCGGACGAACTCAACGCGATTGCCGCGGCACTTGCGAAAGAAAAGGATCGCACGGCAATTATTGTGACGACCAAAGCGCATACGCGGCGCGTGCGGATGTTATGGAAAGGGCAAGGTTCGGAGCGGGGGACCACCATCGTGCGGGCCGCGTCGGAAGACCCCTTCGATCCGCGACACTGGTGGCGCACCACGAGCGATGCGCTCGACGTGGTTCGCGAGGTGCTTGGCCTGATGAACGCATGGGCAGGACTGCCGCTGCATCCGGCGAAATGAGGCGCGCGGCACAGGGCGAAGTTCCTAAAAAAAGAAAAATCGCTTCTTTCGCGGCGGGGAAGATTCGTCTTGAAGTTCCGGCACGTGCGGCAAATCTCTGCCCTCGAAGGCGGCCAGCGGATTCTCCAGGAAAATGGCTCGGGCTTTCTCCTGCCCAAACTGATCGAGAACCACGTGATAGGCAGGTTGCAGCCGCAGCGGACGCGATCGCGTATTGTGCGCGTCGCTGGCGACAAAATGCACGAGCCCCTCGCGGATCCAGCGCAGCGTGTCTTTCTGCGATCCAGGGCCAAAGCCCCCCGTAAGCGAGCCACCAGTAACTTGCACGAAGCAGCCCTGCTGCACCCATTTTTTCAAGCGTTCCGGGTGAGCCCGCAAAATTCTGTTGCGCTCAGGATGCGTGATGATCGGACGCATGCCAGCGAGCTGAATTTCGTGCAGCGTTTGATCCATCGCAGGCGGAATGGAAATTTCGTTGAATTCGACGAGCAAATAGCCGTTCTGATTGATGCAATAGATGGAGGAATCCTGGCGCAGGGATTTCAGATTTTCCGGATCCAGGTGAAAATCGCAGCCCGTCGCGAGTTCAAGTTTGTTTCCAATCCTGGATTGGAGTTCATCGCGAAGCCGGCGCACGAGGGCAAAATCGAAGAAATACCGGCGGCTGGAGTGCGGCGTGGCGACGACGCGCGTGATTCCCTCCGCGATCGCAGATTCCGCCATTGCGACGGATTCTTCGATCGCCTTCGGGCCGTCATCGAGGCCCGGCAGGATATGACAATGCAAGTCAACCATGTGGATTACAGTTCCTCATCGCCACCATGCCTCAAACGCCTGCCACGCGCCGAGTGCAAACAGCATCGCTGCGAAGACTTGCCTCATTCGCTGCGGCTTGATCCATGTGGCGGCCTTTCCTCCGGCGAACCCGCCCAAAAACAGTCCCGGGATCAACAGCAACCCGGTCTTCCAGGACACGAATCCCTCCTTCGTGTAAGCCAACAGCGCCAAGACGCCGGTGGGTGGAATCAGGGCAATCAGGCTTGTCCCCTGCGCGCGATGCTGACTGAACGCAAACAGCAACACGAGAAGTGGGACGAGAAGAACACCACCGCCAATGCCAAACATACCTGAAGCAATTCCGCATATGAAGGCAACCGCAAAGACTCCCACGTCGCGGCCCGCCCCCTCAGCCATGGGCAGCTTCCCCTTCCGTGCTGGTTGCGCTGCCGTCGAATCGTGTCCGCTTCCAAAGGAGCAAGGATGCGAGCATGAGAAAACAGCCGAACAGTCCTTTCAAGTCTCGGGAAGGAATTGGAAGTGCGATGAGACTACCCGTGTAAGCGCCCACCAGCATCCCCCACGCACACAAGATACCAGCCTTCAGGTCCACTTGGCCCTGTTTCCAGTATTCCCGTAACGCCCCCAATCCGATTGGCGGGAGTAAAACAAAAAGCGAAGTGCCTTGTGCCGTGTGCTGATCCATGTGCAGCAGGTAAACCATGGCCGGCACGAGGACGACGCCTCCGCCGATGCCCAGGAGACCTACCAGCACGCCCCCGACAAGTCCGAGCAGAAGAATTGTGATGGTCATCGTATTCAGAATGCTTCACGGAAGTGGCCGCGATCCGTGCAACCAAGCCCTCTATTTTCCATCGTCCCGCTTGCCAGAACAACCTCCCGTGAATATGCCGTAACACTGGCAAACGCGCATGTTTTTTTGTTTGCTTGGAACCTGCTATATTTGCTTGTCTCTGTCACGTCAGCCGTGTGGCCTGCTGGCATGCTGTTGGACCACTTGGGGTCACAGATGACGCTGGATCCCCGAAAATACTGATCTGTTGACTCCGGCCGGATGGGAGTCAATAACGACGAGGAGTGCTACGCAACTCATGCCTATCGACCGGAAACCGGAATTTTTCAAAGGCGCCCAACTGAAGGTAGCCATCATCGGCTGCGGCTATGTAGGCCTCCCGCTGGCGCTGCGATTTGCCGAAGCGGGGCACAAAGTCACGGGATTTGATACTGACCCAAACAAAGTGTCCATGCTCAATGCCGGCAAATCCTACATCGAGCACATTTCTCAGAATAAGATCCAGCAGTTCGTCAATAGCCGGCATTTCGGCGCGAGCACGGATTTCACAAAGCTGAAAGAAGCAGACGCCATCCTTATCTGCGTGCCCACTCCCCTCGATGAACGCCGCGAACCCGATTTGAGCTATGTCGAGCAGACCGCCATTTCGATTTATCCAAATCTGCAGCGGGGACAGCTCGTGGTCCTTGAATCGACCACCTATCCGGGCACGACGGAAGAGCTGGTCCTGCCGATCCTGGAAAGGAGCGGCCTGCGCTGCCCCATTGCTTCGGGCCAGGAAAATGAAAACATCGCCTGCGATTTCTACCTGGCGTTCTCCCCGGAGCGGGAAGATCCGGGAAACAAGCAGTTTGGCCTCGCGCAGATTCCCAAGGTTGTTGGCGGCTTAAACCCGCCGAGCGGCCGAGCCGCGCTGTCACTTTACACGCAGGTGGTCTCCCGGGTTGTGCCCGTCAGCTCGACGCGAGCCGCGGAAATGGCCAAGCTGCTAGAAAATATTTTCCGCTGCGTCAACATCGCGCTGGTCAACGAACTCAAGCAGCTCAGCTTGCGCATGAACATTGATATCTGGGAAGTGATCGACGCGGCCGCCACGAAGCCATTCGGCTACATGCCGTTCTATCCCGGACCGGGGCTGGGCGGGCATTGCATACCGGTGGACCCGTACTACCTTTCCTGGAAAGCACGCGAATTTGATTTTGCGACGCGCTTCATCGAGCTCGCCGGCGAAGTCAACACCGCGATGCCGTACCACGTTGTTGATGCGGTGGCGAATTCCTTGAACGACCAAAAGAAGAGCATGAAAGGCTCGAAGATCCTGGTGCTGGGCGTAGCATACAAGAAAGATGTGGACGACCTGCGCGAATCGCCCACGCTGAAGATCATGCAGCTTCTGCAGCAGCGCGGGGCAGCGCTCGACTACAACGATCCTTATTTTCCAAAGCTTCACAAAATGCGCCACTACAATTACGAAAACATGAAGTCCGTGCCGCTCAATCCGCAAACGCTTGGAAGCTACGACGCTGTGATTATCGCGACGGATCATTCCAGCTATGATTACGCCGCGATCGTGGATGCCGCGAAACTCGTCATTGACACGCGCAATGCCACGCGGCGCGTGATGCGTCACCGCGACAAGATCGTCCTCTGCTAGGAGCCCATGGCGTCTCACGCCGAAGAAATTCGACGGCAGCTTGCGGAAAGCGCTCGCGTCAAGCAGAGCTTGCCGGACGAGCTCGTCGAGCGTATCTCCCAACTCGCGGAGAAATCCGCGGCTGCATTGCGCGCTGGAGGAAAGATCGTTTTTTTCGGGAATGGCGGCAGCGCCGCGGACGCGTTGCATCTTGCGGCGGAACTGGTCGTCCGGCTGCGCGCGGAACGCAAGGGCCTGGCAGCACTTGCGCTCACCACGAATCCCTCCGTGCTTACCGCGGCAGGCAACGACTACGGATTCGAACGTATTTTTTCGCGGCAGATCGAATCACTGGTGGCGGCGAATGACATTCTCGTCGCGCTTTCTACAAGTGGAAACAGCCCGAATATTCTGCGCGGGGTCGAAGCAGGCCGCGCACGCGGCGCTTATCTTGTAGCATTTACGGGTGAAACCGGCGGCGCGCTCGCCGGCAAAGTGGATTTACTCCTCAACGTCCCCTCCCGCGATCCCCAGCGCATCCAGGAATCCCACATCACCATCGGCCATATCGTCTGCTCTCTCATCGAGCAGCTGGCCTGTGGTTGAGCGTTTCCTCGACAGAGGTAGTCTCACTTTGTCTTAACTAACTCAACGCGTGCGGCAGCGAAAGGCAAGATGGCTTCCAGCAGTACCGGCGTGCGCGCTTCATTGTTCGCGAGATACAGGGTGAAAGAAGCATCTTTCATTTCCACGCCGTTGTCGAAGACTCGGATATTGATTTTCGAAGCCGTGTAGCTTCCTGCCGGGACCGTGACGCCTGTCGAAGTGCCGGTCAACTTGGCGCGCGCTTCGTACAATTTGTGGCCGTCGTAGACCGGGCTGCGCACTTCCGGCGTTTTCGCCCAATCCACGTTCCGAAGGTATTGCATCATCCCGAGTGGATCGCGTGTCCCGGGGAGCACGCGCGCAGCCGTCGCGTCCGCCGGCGCAGGCTCGTTTCCGCTAGCCATCATGCGTTGGATGGACTCGACTTTCTGCCCGCGCTCGCTCAGGCGCATCTCATACTGCACGCTCGCGAGCGTGCCCGCATCACTGTAAGAGTCGAACTGGTCATCCAGCTCAAAAACCATGCGCAGCGGATTTTCCGTATGCACAACCGCTTGCAGATGCCATACGCTTTTTCCGAGAAAATTGCCTCGTCCGGCGATTTGCAGCTTGAGATTTGCCACATTGCTTACTTTAGAGACGTTTGCAGTGTATTCGAGCACCTCACCCGTTCTCAGCGGTAACACCGGATCTACGGGAGGCGCGGTCTTCTTAGGATCGGAGGCAGTAGGCATGTTTGTGACTGCGGCATTTACTTGCGGGTGAGCAGGAGCGGGCGCAGGGGGAGCCTCGTGAAATCCCGGCGGTTCGGCCGACACCACCTCTGGCGTGGGACGGCTCCCTCGCGCATGCAGCCAGTAGAAGGCTCCGGCGGCACAACCCAAAGCCGCAATTGCAACGATACCCAGCGTAGTCCGGTGGCTCATGCTATTTGTGTGACGCTCCCTTGAAAGAGGCCCTTTGCCCGCCGCGCTTCCGTCGTACTATATTGTTTCCGTGCGCGGAAATCGTCCGGCTGCATTCGCCGGCTCGCCGCGAACTATCAGCGTATCAAAACGTGGGCCGGGAGTCTTTCCCGGGCTTGCGTTGCTTCCCGCGAGGACAATCGACGACTCGCGGGATGGATTGCCGGCCACGAGGTGGCCGCAAGAGCTTGGAGGATTTCCCGCATGCGCTACGTCGTAACGGGCGGCGCCGGTTTTATCGGCTCGAACACGGTGGACGAACTCGTCCGTCGCGGCCATAGCGTGGTCGTTCTGGACGACCTTTCTTCTGGCAAGGAAGAAAATTTCGGCGAAATCCGCAATAAGATTACTCTCATCAAGGGCAGCATTACGGACATCGAGGTCGTGCGGAAAGCTATGCACGAAGCCGAGTACGTGCTCCATCTCGCGGCGCGTACTTCGGTGCCGCGCTCCGTGAAAGATCCCATCGAGACGAACAAGATCAATATCGAAGGGACGCTTAACGTGCTTGTGGCAGCCAAAGAGTTGAAGGTGAAGAGAGTAGTCTTCGCCGCATCGTCCTCGGCCTACGGCGAAACGCCTACGCTCCCCAAAGTCGAAACCATGCAGCCGCAGCCGATTTCGCCCTATGGCGTCACCAAGTACGTCGGCGAACTGTACGGACAAACGTTTGGGCGGTGTTACGGCCTCGAGAATGTCGCGCTCCGCTACTTCAACATCTTCGGCCCGCGGCAGGATCCGAGTTCGCCCTATTCCGGCGTGCTTGCCAAATTCTGTACGGCGTTCCTGGAAGATACGCCTCCCGTAGTCTTCGGGGATGGAGAGCAGACGCGCGACTTCACGTTTGTCGAGAACGCGGTACAGGCCAATCTACTTGCTTGCGAAGCGCCAAACGCTTCCGGTAAGGTCTTCAACGTCGGCACCGGTGGGCGCACCTCTCTGAATGAAGTTCTCAAAGCGCTCGGAAAAATTACGGGCAAAACTCTCGAAACCAAGTACGAACCGGCGCGCGACGGCGATATCCGAGATTCGCAAGCGGATATTTCTCAAGCGCGCGAATACCTCGGCTACGATCCCCAGGTCGACTTCGAAAAAGGGCTGAGCCGCACGTTTGAGTGGTATCGGTCGAGCCAAACTAAGGCGCCCGCAAAATCGGAAAAGTAACTGGTGACTCGGAGTGGGTGACTGGCCTGGCTTCCCCACCTGAGTCGTCGCTTCGCCAATCACCATTCACTAATCACCAGTCACCTCTTCACGGCTGCACCGTCTTCCCGTAGTTCAGCGGTTCACCGGCCTTCGGCACGTCGTAATTATTCCAGAACCACAGTGGCTCGAGCTTTTTCTGCTCCGGCCACACCTGGTTCAGCGTATCGCCTTCGAACAGCTCACCGTTCTTCATCACCCAGTGAATGGTATTCGAATTGTGGATGTCGTCCAGCGGGCTCTTGTCGAAAATGACGAGGTCCGCCAGCTTCCCGGGCTCGATGGAACCAAGGTCTTCCGGCCTGCCGATGATTTTCGCCCCGTTCGCCGTCGCGCATCGCAGGACTTCGAGTGGCGTCATCCCGCCGCTCGCGAACATCCATAGCTCCCAGTGATACCCGATGCCCTGCATCTCGCCGTGGCTGCCGACGCCGACGAGACCGCCGGCGCGCACCAACTTGGTCATCTGCGCCGCGAGCTTCGGAAATTCGTATTCGTCCTTGCGGAACCAGCCCGTCCGCCGCTTGGTTCTCTGGTCGATCACCCGGTGCGGCATAAAATGATTGAGCTTGGCGTTGTCGTGGACCTCGCTGTTCTCAAACCAGTAGTCCTCGCCGAACGGTCCGCCGTAATTCACGATGAGCGTCGGTGTTTCCGCGATGCCGGACTTGGCGAACATCTGCAGCACGTCGTTATATAGCGGCGTAATCGGCAGCGTGTGTTCGTTTCCGTGGAACCCATCAATCACGTGCGTCAGGTTGAGCTTGAGGTCCAACGCGCCTTCCGTCGTGGGCATCATCTCCAGCTCTTTCGAGGCTTGCACCATATACTGGCGCTGCTTGCGGTTGCCCACCACGTAGCTCTTGATGTTGTGCGTGCCGTAGTATTTCCGGTACTTCGTCAACACGCCTTTCACTTCCTCGGCGGACTGGAAATTGTTGTCCGAAAACACGCCTGGCCCTGTGGAGAACGCGCGCAGCCCAATGATGTCGCCGCTGTCCACGAGATCCTGATACGCGAACATGTCGTTTGTGCCGGTCTGCACATCCAAACCGGCGGTCACGCCGTAAGCAAGATTTGCGAGGAAAGACCAGTTCTGGGTGTCCAGAATACCGCGCCGGATTTCCGTCCAGTGCGCGTGCGTGTCTATGAATCCCGGCGAGATGGTCTTGCCGCTTACGTCGAATACTTTCGCTCCTGCCGGAACGCTGCCCTTCGCGCTGACACTCTTGATTCGGTTGTTCTCCACCACGATGTCGGCGTTCTTCAAGACCTCATCCTCCCTGCCGGTCTTCATCGTAACCACCGTCGCTCCGCGCAGCACGATGGTGCCCTTCGGCGTCTTGCGCGGTATCTGGAGATCGATGGCGATCTCCTGCACGTCCTTTTCCTGCTCCTTCAGTTTCTTTTCTTCCTTTTTCTCATCCTTCTTTTCATCTTTCTTAGCGTCCGCGGCTTGGGTTGCGGTTTCCTTCTTGTCTGCGCCGGACTTGTCCGCGTCTTTGGCTTCTGCTTCCTTCTTCTCGGCCTCTTTCTTTTCGTCCTTTGTGGGCTCGAAGGAGATAGCGCTCAGTGGCTCGCGAAACAGGCTCGCGCCCACCGCCCAGGTGATCGTTTTCCCGTCGTCCGCCCATCCGAAATAATCCGCGCCGATGTCCGTCAAACGCTTCACGGGCACGGCGGCCGACGTGACATTTACCGTTGGTGTCTCACCGCCCACTACCGGCATCGCAATCAAATAGAGCTGATTCATCACGTGGGCCAGCACCCATTGGCCATCGGGACTCGGCTGGATGTCGTCGGCCGGAATGGGCTCTTCAAAAAAGTAGAGTCCTTGGCCCTTCACGATGAGGTGATTGCGTCGGTCGGTTCCGTCGTAGCGCAGCGAGACGAGTCCCTGCGGCGTGTACACGTAGATGCGTTCCTTTTCCTTTGTGAAGTGCGGCCCGCCCGCGCCCCGCGCCGGCAGAATCAGGTTTGCATCGCCTCCCTCCGCGGGAATCCACACCAGATCCGCATTCTCAGTTTGCCCGCCATCGAAGGTGCTGTTTTCGCGGTCATAGGTGTTGCCGCGAAGCAGCACGATCTTCGTGCCGTCGGGCGACCACGCGGGATTGCTGTACACCGCGAGCGATTTGGACAACGGCGCCGGCGTTCCACCAGCGGCGGATATTTTCCAGAGTCGGCCCCCCTCGCTCGACCACGTTACGTAAGCAATGGACTTTCCATTGGGCGACCAGGCCGGCTGAAATTCCGGCGTGTTTCCCCTCGTCAGCCGCTGCGGTTTGCCGCCGGGCAGGTCCATCGTGTAGAGGTGGGTCATCGCGGAAAATGCGAGTCTCTTCCCGTCCGGCGATTCGACCGGATCCATGATCAAGCGAACTTTCACCGGCCCTTGTTCCACCTTCTGGGGAAAATCCAGTTTGGGCCCGAGTTCCTGCGAGACCTGCGCCGTGAACGGGATTACTTTCTCCGCTCCACTGGCAAGATCCAGTCGCTTGATCTTTCCATCCTGGTTATAAATGATTTCCTTTCCGCCGGGCAGGAACGCGTAACCGGGGAAAACGTCACGCGTGAAGAGCGATTCCTGGTCGTCCCGGGTGACTGGATATCTCACCCAGCGGTCTTCGCCGGATTCCAGATTGCGCAGACGCAGGCCCGATTCCGTCTCGTACCGCGTCACGTACAGGAGTTGCTTTCCATCCGGGGAGAGCACGGGACGAAACGCGCTCCTGATTTGCCGGATGATGTCGTCTTCATCGCCGGTCTTGCGGTCGCGCCGCGCGATATGCCAAGACGGAAATTGCTGGTTGTACGCAAGCGAGCCCAGCTTCGTTGCGTAGTAGAGGTATTTACCGTCCGCGGACGCCACCACGCCCATCGCATTCGGGCGCTCTTGTCGCTTGGTGGTGGGCGTCGGCTTCGATTTCGTGATCTGCACGCCCGTGCCGCCGTCCACGTGATACATCCAGGCTTCGCTCGAGCCGATTCCAAACGCCGCCTTCGAAACGAAAATATATTTTCCGTCGGGAGCCCAGCTCGGCGACGTGAATTCACTGTTGGGATCTTTCGAAACCTGCTTCGCGCCCGTGCCGTCCGGATGCATAATCCAGATGTTTTCGCTCCCCTCGCGATCGGAAATAAATGCGATCCATTGGCCATCCGGAGAAAACTTCGGCTGACTGTCAAAAAACATGCCGCCGGAGATCAGCTTCGCCTGCCCGCCTTCGATGGGCAGCGTATAGAGATCGCCCACCAGTTCGAACGCAATGGTCTTCGCATCCGGGGAAACATCCAGCGAGAGCCAGGTGCCTTCATCCGTCGTGAATTCAATCTTCCGATCGGATTTCAGCGGCAGCCCCTTTTTTTCGTCTTTCTTGTCGGTTTTTTTCTCGTCCTTTTTCTCTTTCTCCTGCCCCGGAGCACCCTGCAGTCTTGCACCCGCGCTCAGGACTGCCTGGCATCCGAAGAAGACGCCAGCTATCATCGTCAAAACGGCAAGCCACGCAGTACTACGCAGGCTGGGCTGCTTCGCTCTCATGCTGATTTCCTCCGTACTTTTGTCAAATGTTCCAACTGGAATTCACGGATCCGCAATGCCGTGGGCAATCGGCTTGATGGATGACGCACCCTTGTCTGGCTCCTTAGACGCTAGTAACCGGGAACCGTCTCGGTAGTGCGGACGGTAATCAGTCGCGGCACACGGTGTAACTCGTTGCCTTCGCAAAGGCTGAAGTCGTCGTTACCGCTCCTCTTCTTCGTCCCCCTGCCCACCGCGCGAAGCTTGTGCCGCCGGCACGATATGCGGAATCCCCGCCTCATTCATCTTCTTGTTCAGCGCAGGCAAATCTTCCTCCGCCAGCTTCTTCACTTGCGCCGACGCTTCGCTGACCAGCGGAGCCAGCTCTGCCAACTTTTCCTTCTGTTGGCCGCCCGGCGCGGCCACGAATCCGTCGAGGTCCCCCAGCAAATCCTGCGCCTGGTTGGGCAACGGCTCGGGTTTCCATTCGAACGGAGGCCCCGCATTTCCAAGCCCTTCGCGCTCGCGGATAAACTTTCCCGCAACTGCATCCACTTTTTTCTGCAGTTCCTCAGCCGCCTTCACGATTTCGTCGGGGATCTTCGTTGCGTTGGGCTTGCTCGTATCCTTTTTCCACTGCTCCCGCGCCGTTTTCAGCGCCGTCTGTATCCCTTCAATGGTTTTGCGATCTTTGGCCGTCGTTTTGGCCATGGCGTAGATCTGGCTGATGGCTTCCCACCGCGCGGCGCGGTCCGCGGACGAAATCACAACCCGCGTATCTTCTTCCACTGAGACTTTCTGCGAGGCTTCCTTTTCTCCCGCTTTGATCTTGATGGTGTATTCCCCTGGTTCGGCGATGGGCCCGCGCGGCCCAAATCCATATCCAGCGGCGATGGCTTCTTGCTGTTCAGGTGTCGGCTCGGCCGGTGGATCCCACCGAAGGTCCCAGTTCGTGCGGTTCACTCCCGCCGCGCCCGGCCCGTCAAATTCGCGCACCGGCTTTCCACCTTTGTCGACCACGGTGATCTTTACTTTGCCTTCCTTTTTCTCCGGGGGGACGGCCTTCGATTCATCCTTCGATTTTTCTGCCGCCGCATCCTTCTTGTCCTTATCGTCGCTGTCTTTCTTCGCCGCCTCCGCGGGCAAGGCTTCCTTGAGGTAGTAGTTCACAATCGCGCCATAGGGCGGATTTTTTGCGATGAACATTTTCTGCCCCGCGCTCCACCGGCGATTACGCAGATGCCAGGAAGTCGCGGGGCGCGGCGGAAAGAACGTCAAGGGCGAAACCGTTACGCTCGCGTCCATTTTTTCAACCGGCGTCATGTCATCCAGCACCCAGATGGACCTTCCGTGCGTCGCCAGCACCAGATCGTTTACCCGCGCCTGGATTTCGATGTCGTCCACGGGCACCGTCGGGAAATTGTTTTTCAACGCCGTCCAGTTGGCGCCGCGATCCCAGGAAATCCATAGCCCAAATTCCGTCCCCCCAAACAGGAGATTCGTGCTCCGTGGATGCTCCCGCACCACGTGGACGCTCCCCGCTGAATCTGGTATCCCGTTTCGAATGGCTTTCCAGCTCTCGCCGTAGTCGTTCGTCGCAAAAACATAGACGTTGTAGTCGTCCGAACGATGCCCGTCAAGCGCCAACAGCGCCGCGCCTTCCCCTGTTTTTGACGCCACCACGCGGCTCACATACGTTCCCTTGGGCACGCCCGGCACCCTTCCGGCGACGTTCTTCCACGTTTTCCCCGCGTCGCGCGTCACCTCCACGTTACCGTCATCCGTGCCCACCCAAAGCACGGTCGGGGTCAGCGGCGATTCGCTGAATGTCGTGATCGTCGGATATTCCTGCACGCCGTCGTGCCGCGACAAGGTGCTCTTGTCCGGCGTCTTCCCGAAAATCTGCAGTTTGTTGCGGTCCACGCCCGTCGTCATGTCGCCCCCCAGCCGCGTCCAGTTATCTCCGCGGTCCGTGGATTTGAACAAATAATTTCCTCCGTAATAAATCGTGGTGTGGTTATGCGCGGAAACTGCCACCGGAGAATTCCACTGGAACCGGTAGTGCGGTTCACCCGCTTTCGCTTCCGGCCGAATCGAGTGCAACTGCTCGGTCCGCAAGTCGCGCCGGTCGATATAGCCATCCTGCGATTCCGTGTAGACGATCCATGGTTCCTCGTTGTCGATGGCCGCATAAAAACCATCGCCGCCATGGATCACCTGCCAGTCTTCATTGGCAATCCCGTCGCGCGTCAGCGTTTGCACCGGTCCGCACCAGCTCCCGTTGTCCTGCAAGCCCCCGCAAATGTGATACGGCTTTTCGTTGTCGAGGCCGATTTCATAGAACTGCCCGATGGCAAACGTGTTGATGAAGTCCCAGCTCTTGCCCGCGTCGTAGCTCCAGTGAATCCCGCCGTCAGACCCTGTGATCATGTGATTCGAATCCGCCGGGTCGATCCACATCGCGTGAAAGTCGCCGTGAATCTTCTGCACCCGCTGCGTCGAAAACGTCTTCCCGCCATCCTCAGAATAAAACATTGGAGCGCCCAGCTCCCAGATCCGGAGATCGTTATTGGGATCGATTCGAACCTGGCTGTAGTACGACGGCCGCGGATTCGTGTCGCCCATCTTCTTCCACGTCTCGCCTTTGTCTTCGCTGCGGAAAGTTCCACCCTTTTCGTGCTGCACCACGGCATAGACGACGTTCGAGTTTCTGCGGTAGATATCAAGTCCGATGCGCCCCGTTTCACCGCCATTTTCATACGGCAGGCCTTTGGTCAATTTCTTCCACGTCGCGCCGCCGTCGGTCGTCTTGTAAATGGCTGAGCCCGGGCCTCCGCCATTAAATCCATAAGGTGTCCGCCGGCGTTGATACGCCGCGGCGTACAGCGTGTCCGGGCTTTCCGGGTCCAGCGCGATGTCGCTTACCCCCGTGTCGTCATTAATCTTCAGGACTTGCGACCAGCTCTTACCTCCATCACTTGTTTTATAAACGCCGCGCTCCGGATTCGCACCCCACAAATGACCCAGTGCCGCTACGTACACCACTTCCGGGTTTTTCGGATGAATCACAATCCGGCCGATGTGCTGCGTCGCCTCCAGCCCCATCTTCTTCCACGTCTTCCCGCCATCGAGCGACTTGTATACACCATCGCCCCACGACGAGCTCTGCCGGTTATTCGGCTCGCCTGTGCCAACCCACACAAGGGACGGATCTGAAGGCGCAATCGCAATGTCCCCGATCGTGGACACTCCCTCTTTGTCGAACACCGGCTCCCAGGTCGTGCCGTTGTTGGTCGTTTTCCAGACGCCGCCCGAAGCAGTCCCCACATAAACGATGCTGGGATTACTCTCCACCACCGCAAAATCATCGATGCGCCCGCCCATGGTCGCGGGCCCGATCTCGCGAAATTCCAGATTTTTCAGCTTATCAACGGGACCCGCCTGGTCGGCCGGAGCCGCCGGCACATTCGCCGCAAGCGCGCTGATCCAAATGGCAATCCCCGAAATCAGTCGTAGAGCTTTCGAACTATGCTTCATTTCATTCCCCCACGCACAAGGCCCGGCATGTTACTCCTGCCGGCCCATTTCACGCATCATATGTTTCTGGAAGGGCAAACAGACCCTGTGCAACTTCAGACGCGCCACCCTGTTGTCACGTTTCAGTGCACGCCCACGCCCTCGCCTTCAATTCCCATCTACCCCGTGCTAGGCTATCCAACTGCTTTCATTGATTGCATGGTCCGGATGAATCTTCATTCCCGTGCGCGAGCTCTCTCCGCGCTGCGTTCCTTGGTTTTCCTGATTGCGCTTCTTGCCGCCCTCGCCGGCCCTGCCACACCTCTCTCCGGCGCTCAGCAGGTTCATTTGCCTGCTTCGAAGTCCGGCATCGCCGAGTTGGAAGCAAAAACACAGAGCCGCCGCGGCGACGTCACCACCGCCGATGGTGATGTCGACATCCGCTATGGAGACACGCGCCTTCGCGCCGACCACGTCGAATATAACAGTAAGACTTTCGAAGCCGTCGCCACCGGCCACGTTCTGCTCGACTATAACAACGAGCACCTCGAGGCTGACGAAGCGCATTACAACGTCAGCACCGGCCACGGCCTTTTCCACAATGTCCGCGGCAGCGTCAAGATCGAGCGCCGGCCCAATCCCACCATCCTGATTTCCGACAATCCTCTTTATTTCGAAGCGCGCGACGTCGAGCGCTTCGCCGGCGATGTGTATCTCGTCCATCGCGCATGGATCACCATTTGCGATCCCCTGCATCCCAAATGGCAGTTCTACGCGCCCAACGCGCGCATTCACCTCGGCAAGACGGTCGCTCTCATCAACGCCAACTTCCGGCTTTTCCGCGTCCCGCTGATTTGGCTACCCTACGCCACCGCTCCCGCCGGCCGCAGAGTCCGCCAGACCGGATTCCTTATCCCGGATGTCGGCCAGAGCTCCCGCAAGGGCTTCATCTTGGGCGAAGCTTTTTATCTGGCTCCCACACCCTGGATGGACGCCACCATTGGCGCGCAATTCATGAGCCGCCGCGGCGTTCTGGAGCGCAGCGAATTTCGTGCCAAGCCTCTTGAGAACACCTCGATCAGCTATGCCTATTTCGGCGTCGACGACCGCGGCCTGCTCAATCCCGATGGCACCCGCAGCCCACAGGGCGGCGAACAGCAGCGCGTGGAAATTCAATCTCTGTTTCGCGGAGGCTGGCGGTTCGTCACTGATTACAATCAGCTCTCCTCGCTTACTTTCCGCCTGGCTTTTGCTGAAAGCATCGGGGAAGCCGTCAACTCCGAAGTTCGCAGCGCCATTTTTGTCACCAATAATTTTCGCGGCTTCAGTCTCAATTTCGCCGCGCTCAATGACAAGAGCTTTCTCACGCTTCCCGTCGCTGCGACCTCGATCACTCCCGCGATTCCAGCCACCAGTGTCGCCCTTCGCAATGCGCCGGAAGCGCGTTTCGGCTCCGTTGAGCAAGCTCCCTGGCGCAAGCTTCCTATCTATTTTGGGTTTGACGCCTTTGCCGGCGCGGTGAGCCGCAGCGATGAAGTGATTGAAGCCCCTGATTTCGTCGCACGCTACGAATTCGCGCCGCGCGTTACCGTCCCCCTGCATTTTGGCCCCTGGCTCGGCGTGACCACCTCCGCTGCGTATCGCGCCACGCGCTATGGCGATTCGCTCAATTCTGCAGGTCTGGTCAGCGGCTCATCCATCACACGCCAGACCGGCGAATTCACCGTCGACCTCCGTCCGCCGGCTCTCGAACGCTTCTTCGACCGCGATTCCTTGAAAAAAGACAAATCTCACCGGCGTTACAAGCACACCATCGAGCCCGCTTTTACCTACCGTTACGTCACTGGCGTAAACAATTTTGCCGATTTCATCCGCTTCGATTCCAACGCCACGATCACCGACACCAATGAAATCCAGTACGGTTTCACGCAGCGGTTGTTCCTGAAGGAAGGCCACGACCAGCCCCAGGAACTTCTGTCCTGGAGCATCCTTCAGAAACACTATTTCGATCCCACCTTTGGCGGCGCCATCGTAAACGGCCAACGCAACGTTTTTCAGGCTCTCGACTCCGTCACACCTTTCGCTTTTGCCTTCGGGCCCCGCAACTGGTCGCCCATCGTCAGCGACATCAAACTCACTCCCGGCGGCCGCTATGACGTGGAGCAAATCCTCCAGTACGATCCGCATAACCAGAGACTCGTCACCATCGGCACGCTATTGAAGGTGAAGCCCTACAGCGAATTCTTCGCCACCATTGCCCACTTCCGCTTGGACGATAATCCCTCGGCCGGCGATGTCCAGCCGCCGTCGCCGCTTCCTGCCTTCCAGCAGTCGCTTTCGAATCAGATTCGTGCGCTCGCCGGTTACGGCAGCGAAACAAGAAAGGGTCTCAACTTCATCACCGGCATCGGCTACGACTTCACCAATAAGACGCTGCAAAACCAGATCGTCCAAGCCAGTTACAACGGCGGCTGCTGCGGCATCGCCTTCGAATACCGCCGCATCAACCTTGGCCAGGTCCGCACGGAGAATCAGTTCCGCATCGCGTTCATGATCGCCAACATCGGTACTTTCGGAAATCTCCGGCACCAGGAAAAGATCTTTTGAGCATGAGCGACACCGAGCTGGCCTTCGCGTCCATCGAGCAAATCGGAAAACTCTTCCGCAAACGCAAACTGTCCCCTGTCGAGCTGACCAAGCTCATGCTCGCCCGCATCGAGCAGCTCCATCCCAAGCTCAACGCGTACATCACCGTCACTGCGGAACTGGCCCTCGCCCGGGCCAAGAGAGCCGAAGCCGAGTTGTTTGGCCCGCGCGGACGCAAGGGCCGTCGCGACCGCGGCACGCTCCACGGAATTCCGATTTCGTTGAAGGACAATATCAATACGGCAGGCATTCGGACGACGGCAGGTTCGAAAATCTTGCGCGAATTCATTCCCAAAGAAGACGCCGTGGTGGTCGCACAACTCAAAGGCGCAGGCGCTGTCCTGCTTGGCAAAACCAACATGCATGAGTTCGCTTACGGCGTCACCTCCAACAATCCTCACTTCGGCCCGGTCCGCAATCCCTGGGACCTCACTCGCATTCCCGGCGGCTCTAGCGGCGGCTCCGCCGCTGCCGTCGCTGCAGGGCTCTGTTTCGGGAGCATTGGGACAGACACCGGTGGCTCCATCCGCATTCCCGCCGCACTCTGCGGCGTCGTCGGATTGAAACCAACCTGGGGCCGCATCTCCTGCAAAGGTGTCGTCCCACTTTCTCCGCTGCTCGATTGCACCGGTCCGCTCGCCAGATCTGTCCATGACCTCGCCATTTTGACCGGCGCGATCTTCGTTCGCGTCGGCCGCGAACCAAACTTCGCAACTCCTTCCACTCTTCGGGCTGACCCAAAAAAGTTTTGCCTGGGTCTTCCTCGTCAGATGTTCTTCGACGCTCTTTCCCCGGAGGTCCGTACCGCATTCGATTCCGCTCTGCGCGATCTCTGCCGCTTGGGCATGAAGACAGCGGACATCTCCATACCGATGCTGGACGAGACGGAAGAGGCGGGAAATCAAATTGCTTGGGCCGAGGCCACTCTTTTCCATCAGCAACAGGGATATTTTCCCGCGCGGTCCGCCGATTATGGCGACGATGTGCGCTCACGCCTAGAAATGGGAACCAAGGTATCCGCTGTGGACTTCCTGCAGGCGCTGGAGATTCAAAAACAGTTCGTTCAACAATTGCATCTTGCGCTCGCCGAGGCGGACGTCGATGCCATCGTTGTTCCCACCACACCGATTGAAGCGCCACTCTTGAATCAGGAAACTTCCCGCATCGGAGCGCATGAGTATCCGACCCGTGCCCTCCTGTTGCGTCTGAACCGCCCGGCGAATCTTGCGGGGACACCCTCCCTGACTGTTCCCTGTGGCTTCACACGCGCTGGATTGCCGATTGGTTTGCAGATCATGGCGGGAGTATCGTCCGAGAGCGTCTTGCTCCGGATCGCAAAAATCTTCGAGCGGGCTTGCCCTCAAACTCGTCGGCCGCCCCTGTAGCGCCCGGCATCTTGCCGGCGGTTTTTTTTGCAAACATCCGCCACGAAATCCCGGCCTTTACGCCCGCACGGTAACCGCTCCTTGCTTCCGCATCACCCACGAGCCAATGACGTACCCCAGTGTTCCCGTCACCATTCCTCCGAACACATCCGCCAAATAGTGGTTTCGCACATACACCGTCGAAACGCACATACACAAAACGAACGGAAGGAATACCCAAAATAGCCGGCGTTTGTGCCGCCACGCTCCCCAAACCGCTGCCACCGCGCCCGCCACATGTTGCGAGGGGAACGCCGCTCCCTGCACTCGCCCGAACTTCTCGATCAGGTTGACGAGCGTAGTGAACGGTCCGCCCGCGAGCTCACCGTGCCACATTCCCGCCATGCTGAACCACGGACTCTGCACCGGGAAGATCATCGAGATGACGTAGCCGAGCACGTAGCCGATAGCGGAATACGTCATTACCGCCCAGTAGCTTTTCCAATCGCGCTGGTAGTAAAGCAACCCTCCAATAATCAGCAAATAAACGAAATACGTGAGGTAAGCAAACTGCATGAATTCATTCAGCGCCGGATGCGCGAAGCGCTCCAACCAGAGGGTGGGATTCACACCGGTCAGCCATTGATCAAACGCGATCAGCTTGGCGTCCTGCCACCCCGGCGAAAACAAATGCACCAGTTTCGCCATCTCCTCAAAACAAAACAGAAAAAACAAATGCGGATACCAATGCCGCCAAAAGTGCCAAAACTTTTGCGCGACTGCAGGACAGACATTCCTGTCTGTCCCTCTTTGTCTTTCCTTGTTCCAAGCCCTCCACCCTGCGGCTCGTGTTTCCGCTCGGCACAAAACCAAAATGACTGCTGCCACAAATGCCTGCGCACCGATCAACTTCACCGGATGCGCCAAATTCTCTGCGAACGCTGCAATCAAAACAGAGGAAAACGCCAGATATCCGAGCGCAATCCATTCGAACGCCCCGCAGGCCGCCCATCCACCTGCCAATTCCCGTGTGATCAGTGCAACAATTCCTAGCCGCTCCGTTTCCAGCCTGACGGCGCGCTCCCCGCTGCTGTCAGTGCCCACTTTTGCTCGCCAGGCAATCAATGCTCCTTTCCCTTCGCAATCTTGTCTCTGCACATCGCTCATCGAGGGTCCCCCGTGCTCACCAGTTCCATTCAGCAATCCTTTTGTCTTCACGAAATAGAAAACGCAGCGTCAGGCAATCGCGCTAGGCAGATCCTTCTTCTCTGCGATTTCTCTGTGCCCTCTGCGTCCCAGCGTTAGATTCTCTTTTCCATCCCAATTCAGAACTGGCCACGCACGTATCCGCGCAAGCCGTGCAAGGTCGTTGGAAGGATTCACGGCGGTAGGCTGCCCGACTGCCGCCAGCAGCCATCGGTCACTCGAACTGTCAGCGTATGCGTAACACTGCCCCAGATCGAGTTTCATTTCCGCTGCCATCCGCAACACGGCCCGTAGCTTCTCTTTTCCAAACATGGCCTCACCCAAAATCCTCCCCGTCCAACGGCCGTTCATTTCCTCCAGCCGCGTCGCGCACACTCGCATCGCAGGAAATATCCCGCGCGCTGCGAGCTCATCCTCGATTGCGCGCGCGGCTTCATTCGCCAGCGGCTCCAACGTTCCGCTAACTATCACAATCGTGTGGCCCTCCCCCGCATGCCAAGCCACTCTGGCGAGTGCATCTCCAAAAAATGCAGGGGCGGGCTTCAGCCCGCCCTCTACCCACCGGTCCACCGCGACTCCTCCCAAGTACATCTTGTTCCCGAGCCAGATCGCACTGAGTCCGCGCGGCGCGAGCCGGATCGCTTCCGCGAGCCACAGCCAATAGTTCTTCGCCGCGATGGCGCGCCGGTACCGCAACACCTGGAAGAATCTCCGCTCCAGCGACGGCAACGCCGTCAAAGTTCCATCCAAATCAAAGAACGCAGCAATGTTTCGGCCGTGCTCCTTTACTTCCTTTACCTCCTCAACCTCCTTTCTTTCCTTCACACTGCCTCCTGCGCTGCTCTCTTCGTGCCGCGCACAGGCCCCACGCTTCCAGCAAAGTACTTCCACCCCTCCAACAGAACCGGCAATCCCCGCAGCAGGCAGAATGCGGCCGTCATCCACGTCAGCGTCTCCGCGCCCATGCGAATCATCATCTGCGCGTGCGCTGTAAGCTCGCCGATCAGCGCCACCGGCCCGCGAGTCAGCGCGAGCTCCAATCCCAAATAACAAAAACACAAGCATTTCATCGCCGCATAGAGTCCCCTGCTCCATCGCGATCCCACCAGCGCCCGTCCCCACCACGTTTGCAGCATGGCATTCGCGCCCCAGCCCGAATGTCCCGCCTTCATCGCCAGCCCTCGCAGAAAATCCGTCAAGGCCCCGCGCGCAAAAAACAAAATCGGCAGCCACAGCGACACCATCCCCACCACCGCGAAATACGTGAAGTACACGTTCTCGATCATGCGGTCGCCGAGGATGTCCAGTTGCGCACCCACCGGCGTCGCCATTTTCTTCTTCCGCGCGATGTGCCCGTCCAGCGCATCCAGCCCGATCGCCGCCACCGTCAATCCCACGGCCGCGAGATTTGCCCACGGTCCTCGCCCAAACAAGCACACGGCCCCAAATCCCACCGCCACTCGCAGCAGTGTCACTTTGTTCGGCGTCCAAATCGTCCAGGTCATAAGTCACCAGCCACGCGCTTCCCGCGCGCCCACCATCAACATGGCAACCTTGGCGCCAATAAGACTCCTAGTAAGTTGCTTATTATCAGTCACTTGAAATTAATGCGCACAGCCAATCACGCGCTCCGCGCCAGCCATTTCTTTCACCTGGCGCCTATTCGCTTGACCTTCGATGCATGTCTCTTTTTCCTTCGGTCCGCGTCTAAACAAGGGTCTGCGGCCTGCCTCGGTAATGATTCAGGCAATTCGGAATTCTCGCGATTAGAGGTATGATTCGAAGATGACCGATGTTTCTCTAGCAGGAGCCTTCCTTGCAGGGCTGGTTTCCTTCCTCTCGCCTTGCGTTCTGCCGCTCGTGCCTGGCTATATCTCCATGCTCTCCGGCATCGGCATGGAGCAGCTCCGCAAAGGGGACGTACCAACCTCCGGCCTTTTCTCCTCATCTCTCGCCTTTGTCGCCGGCTTTTCTGTGGTGTTCATTTCCTTCGGAGCGTCTGCCAGCGCTGTCGGCTCCTTCCTTCTCCAGAACCGCGCTCTCCTCGCTCCCGTAGCCGGAGCCCTGATTCTCCTCTTCGGCCTTCACCTCATCGGCGCCCTCATCAAACTGAATCTTCGCGTTGGCATCATCCTTGGTGCACTCCTGGTCGCCCTTGGCGTAGTTTCTCTCGTCCGCCACGCTCCGCTCTTCGCCGGACTCGGCGCTGCTCATTTCTTCTCGCTCTCGCTCATCAGCTTCTTTGGCCCCGCGATGGCGCTCTGGCTCAATCGCGACGTCCACCTGCGCAGTAAATCCACGCAGCCCGGCATTTGGAGCGGCTTCCTTCTCGGCTTCGCGTTCGCTTTCGGTTGGACTCCCTGTATCGGCCCAATCCTTAGTGCTGTGCTCATTCTTGCCGCTCGCAGCGACACCATCGCCCGCGGTGTCCTGCTCCTCGCCGTCTACTCCGCGGGCCTCGCCATTCCTTTTTTGCTGACGGCCCTCGGCATCGGCCAGTTCATGGCTTTTTACAAGAATTTTCGAAAGTATCTTCACGCCGTCGAGGTATTCAGCGGCGCTTTACTTCTGTTCGTCGGTGGCCTGGTCTTCGTCAACAAACTGACCTGGCTCTCGACTAAACTATCTTTCTTGAATCGTTTTTCACTCTAGAGGAGTAAGCCTGACCGGTTCGGGCATGCCAAAATGAAAAAGATTTTCGTGATTCTAACCATCGTGGTCGCGCTTGCCTACGCCACGCATCGCGTTGACGTGGCCACCCGCGTCAAAGCCAAGAGCCCGGCGAGCAGCGCCGTCTCCGTGGAATCCGTCGCTGGCACTCCCGCTCCCGACGTCATCTTCAAAGATCTCGAAGGCAAGGACGTTCCCTTGAGCAGCTTCAAAGGCAAAGTCGTCCTCATCAATTTCTGGGCCACCTGGTGCGATCCCTGCTATATCGAAATTCCATGGCTCATCGAAATGCAGCAGAAGTACGGCGCGCGGGGCTTCACCGTCCTCGGAGTCTCGATGGACGACGAAGGCAAAGCCGCTGTCGCTCCGTTCCTCGCCAAAGAGCGCTTCAACGTCAATGGCCAGAAACTTCCCATGAACTATCCCATCGTCCTTGGCAACGACGATGTCGCCACCAAATTCGGCGGCCTGCTGGGCTACCCCACCAGCTTCCTCATTTCCAAGGACGGCAAGGAAATCAAGAAAATCCAGGGCCTCATCCCCTTCGAAGAGCTCACCAAGTCCATCGAATCTCAGTTGTAGTCATCTTTCTCAACGACGTACTCCTTCGGCAAATTCGCCGGCCGGTACGTCGAATCCAATCGCATTCGTTCCGCAACGGCTTCATGGATGTGCGCTCCATCCGCCATGAATCGCCTGCGGCCCAGATTCATCCGGATAGTTGCGTTATATTCCGGCTTTTCCTCGCCAGGCACAAACACAGGAACCATCGTCCGTTTCGGCCAGATTTCGCCCAGCCACCACCAGAACGTTAGCGAATTGTGCATTTGCGCCGTCGGGCTCGGCGCCGCAAAGTGCGGATCCGCGCCTAAGATGTCATTCACTTTCTTCTCATTCAATTGCAGCCCGGCTTTGGCCGCCTCTATGATCATCCACCGCAACGCAATCTTCGCCAGTCCGCTTTCCAGCTCCGCATAACTTCCTCCCACATCGGAATGCACGCCCGCGAACCACACCTGTTTCAAATCCTGCTCTGTGGGCGGCGGCGGCAAATGGATCAGGTTCTGCCTGAAGAACGCTCGCCGTTCATCGATGGACACCGCGTGCCGCACAATCGGCACATCGGGAAACTGCGAAGTGTACGGCAGCGCTCCGGGCTTTAGCCCGATTGGGTCCAGCACCCACCCCACCGAACTCACGGTGTCCCAAAGTCCTAGGAAATGCGGCGCGCACGGCCGCGAGAAAATCAGCTTGAATCCCCGCGCAAGCTGGAATTTTTCCTTCTTCCCGCTCTTAAACAGCCTCAGGGCGTAGGGAATCAGCCCTTCGTTTCCCTCCCGCAGCAGGCCGAACATGTGCAGCAGTCCGCCAAGCGCCCGCGCCGTGTACGCGCCGCGGCTGAAACCAAAAAGATAGACGCGGTCGCCCTCCTCGTATTCCTTCATCAGGAATTGGTAGGCATCCGCGATGTTATCCGAGAGTCCGTACCCAAACGCCAGCCCTCTCACGCGCGTCCACCACTTCCCCAGCGCGCTCAAGGCGTTCCTCGCGCCCATGGTTCCCACGCCCGGATGGTAATACGCCGTCTGCACTCCGGGCTGGATCAGTAACGTGGTGTACAGTTTCAAAACGTTCGAATTCTGTTCCCCAAACTGGTTTCCCGTCCCGTCGCAGCAAACAATAATGTTCTTTCCCATCTCCACCACCTTCCGGTTTGTTCCGCTCGATTGCTGATGCCGGAAATTTTACATTACCCGGACCACAACTCTCTCGATTTGTTCCTTGCGGATCGTCCGAAAAACCGTGCCTCCCTCGTCGGCAAATCTTCGCGTCGCCCAAGACTTCTGCTAGAATCGCTGCCATGAAAAGACGCACTTTGCTTCAGTCGCTTCCCGCAGCAGCACTTCTCCCTGCCGCGGCATGGGCCTCTTCGGAACGGGAGAAGTCTGCTCCCGGATCAACCTCTACCACCGTCTACGAACTCCGCGTCTATCACACCTACGACGGCAAACTGGACGACTTGCTGCGGCGTTTTCGCGACCACACCATGCAGCTCTTCGAAAAGCATGGAATCAAGAACATAGCCTACTGGACGCCCACCGACGAACCGCTGAAAGGCAAGACCCTCGTCTACATCATCGCCCATCCCAGCCGGGAAGCCGCCGCCGCCAACTGGAAAGCATTCAGCGCCGATCCCGAATGGCAGAGCGTGCGCGATAAGTCCGAAGCCAACGGCAAGATCGTCGAGAAAATCGATTCCACATATCTCGCCTTGACCGACTTCTCCCCGCCAATCCGCTAACTACGACGCTCTGTTCTTTGATCGAATTTCGATTATTAAATTTCCATTTTCTCTGGCTCAAGTAAAACAGCCACTAAATCTCCATTTGCCAGTTCTTATTGACAGCGAAGTAATAGAGGGCTAGCATTCCCGGCTGCGGGGTGGGCTAACCATTCGGACGACCGCGTCCCACGCTTGTCCAGCCATCTTCCATTCCTGCAAGCTGAATCCTTCATCGGGAGGTCTACATGAATGCTTCTCCGAGCAGCGTAAAAACACGCAAGCTCGCACTTCTTCTTTTTTTGCTGGTGGCAGCCGGCACCGCGTTGACGCTGACGGGAACCATCGGATCACAGACCGCGCGGGCACAGCAAAACGCTGCCGTGGCCGAAGCTCCGATCGTGCCCAATAGAATTCTGGTCCTTTTCAACGGAAACAAACTGCCTGATGATGCGGCCGCACGAATCGCCGGAGCCGGCGGGCAGATGGTCCACGGGATCGGTGCAGTTGGAATCGCCGTCGCGACCCCGGCCACGGCCGACGCCGCTAAGCTAATCCGCAACCTGCATAACGACCCAGCGATACTGGACGCGGATTACGACAGAATGGTTGGGCTGATAGCGCCAGCGCAGACAATCGCCGATGATACCGCCGACGTTTCGCCGGACCAACTCGCTCACCCGCTACCGACGTTTTCTACGGACCTTCCGCCGGACTTCTTCTACACGTCGACGCCGCAGCAATGGCCGGCCAAGCGCATCGGTGCCTCCGGCGGGGGAATCACTGTCCCGGCCGGCGATCAGACCTCCGGCGCGTGGGACGTGACGTTTGGCGCAGGCGCGAAGATCGCCATCCTCGATACCGGCGTGAATCCGGCACATCCCGATGTGAAGGATAACCTTGCGTTCAATCTCGCCCTGACATCCTATTCAGCATCGTTCGGCACGCCCAATTGCGAGGTGCCTGACGCTTCCAACGCGCCGTTTGATCTGCCCGCTGACCAGAACGGCCACGGCACTTGGACGTCATCTCTGGCAGCGGGAGAGATCGGCGGCGGCCTGCTGATCGGCGTCGCGCCACAGGCAAATATCCTGAATATCAAAGTTTTGCGTAACATCGCAGCTACCCCAGCCCAGCTCGCGTCGATCGGTGTGCCAGACACGCCGTTCAACCGTTGCCAATTCCGTGGCGGCAGCGGTTTCTTCTCCTGGGTGCTGGAAGGAATGGTGGTGGCGACGCTTGAGGGCGCGGATGTCATCTCCATGTCGCTCGGCGGCTTCGTTCCGCGCAACGTACACGGCGGCGCGACGATTGCCAGTGCGTTCAACCGCGTCAGCAACTTCGCCACGAGCCATGGCGTTATCGTATTTGCAGCGGCCGGTAACTCGGCACTCAACCTCGACCGGATTCAGGCATTTATTGAGCTACCTGGTCAAGCTTCTGGCGTGATTCCGGTGATCGCCACGACGAACCCGGCACTGTTCCCGCCGACACCGCCCGCGCGGCAGCCTTGCACGAATGGCGCCGACTGCCTGGCATTTTATAGCGACTTCGGAACAAACCTTGGCGGGCTCTCTGCGCCGGGCGGGGATCTACCCAGTGGTGGATGCACCTTCAGCGGGAGTCCTTGCCTCCCAACCGGATTCGTCCGGGGTGCGTGTAGCTCTGGACTAGTCGGGACGGTCCCGCCGAATCCGGCTACATTCCCAGCGGCCGGACCGCCGCCGGCTGGTACCAGCTTTGGATGCTTCAGCTTCGCCGGGCTGACGCAGCACGCCTGGTATGTGCAGGCCACCGGCACAAGCGCGGCGACACCGCTGGCAGCAGGAGTTGCGGCGCTGGTGAAGTCCGCCAACCCGAGACTCAGTCCTGCGCAGATTCGCACGATCTTGCAACAGACTGCACAGGACATTGGCAAGAATGGGTACGATGCACTGTTCAACTTCGGGTTAGTTGACGCTAATGCCGCAGTTCACAAGGCTATTCAGTAGAACTTTCAGCACTGCCCTGTCTGCGCACGGCGCGCGCGAGTTAGCACTGCTCGAACAGGTGACAAACAAGCTCACCGGCGGAGCCGCCACTGAATTGCGCGCTTGCCGTTGTATCAGCCACTGGCCTTATCGGGCTTCACCTAAATCGTGGCGGGATTGCGTGTGACAGCCATTTCCAGATAGCCGCAAAACGCATTCGCCAGTTGCATCTGCCGCGGCGTTCTGCACTCCGGCACGAACAGCTTCGGGCCGCCCACCAAAATCACTGTCGTCATCGCTCGCGATGTCGCCACATTCAGCCGGTTCAAGCTGTACAGAAACTCCATCCCGCGTGGCGCCTCCTCCGGCGACGACGTTGTCAGCGAATAAATCACCACCGGGGCTTCTTGACCCTGAAACTTGTCCACCGTCCCAATCCGCATCTTCGGCAGCCGCGCGCACAAATCGGATACCTGCGCGTTATACGGCGCCACGATCAAAATGTCTTCTTCCTTCAGTCGTCGGCTATTCCCCGCGCCGTAGAACCATTTCACTTCCGGCTTCAGCAATCCCTCCACAATCCTGGCCACCACTTCCACTTCCTCGGCGGACGAATTCCGGCTCCCCTCATGCAGGACCGGCACAATCCACAATCCCGCTCCGTTCAGCCACGAGTGCCCTTTCAGCACGCGGTTCCGCAAGAATTCCCGCGACGCTAGCCGCCCTTCGTAAAAAAAGTCCGATGTAAACTCGCATACCCTCGGGTGCAATCGCCACGTCTCCGGCAGTAAGAACCCCATGTCTCCCGAAATCGTTTTGCGCTCGCCCAGCAAATGCTCCAGCGCCGATTTCTCGGCGCCGTCCGGATGGCTTCCCTTCAGAGGCCGCTCCAATTGTTGGGGATCGCCAATCAGGACAAGGCTCTTCGCCGCTTGCGACACCGCCAACACATCCGCCAGCCCCATCTGTCCCGCCTCATCAATAAACAACATATCTACTGCTTCAAAAGCCGCTTCCGGCGACCACAGCCACGACGTTCCTCCCAACACGTTTGCTTTGCCGGACTCTAGGGCCGCCCATGCCTCATCGTTCTTCCTCGCAATTGCAATGTCCTCGGTCGGCTCTTCCGTATCCGACCGCTGCATGCACCGCACGCCATCCTGCTCCTTTTCTTTCGCCGCATCCGCCACCTCTTCCAGCAGCTTCCGGATCACCTTGTGGCTCAGCGCCGTAATTCCGATCTTCTTTCCCTCCCTCACCAATTCGCAGATCATCCGCGCTCCTGTGAATGTCTTCCCCGCACCCGGAGGCCCCTGGATCGCGAACACGGAGTCCTGAAGTGCCGAGGCAATCCGGCACACTATGCTCTTGGGCTCTTCTCCCGTGTGCGGTTCCAGCGTCTCGCCTCTCGCGAGCCGCGGCCGCTTCCGCAGCAACAAATCTCGCCCTGCACGATATCTTCCGGCGGCATCGATACCATTCGCCGCCACCCACTCGCCGATCCGGAAGAGCGCCTCTGAATGTTCCTTTACATTGAAGGGCCGCTCCCACGCGTACACCGCAGTCGGATGCAGTTCGGCTGTCTTTCTCGTTTTCTTAATATCGATTGTGCGTTTCACCGGGTCGATTGCCACGACGCTTCCGAACTTTTCGCGCTTGCAATACAGATCCTTATCCACGCGTGCTTCCGTCTCCTGTTTCTCGAATGTGTAGCGATCCACAGGAATCTTTCGTTCAAGGAGCAACCGCTCCACTAACTTCAGCCCCGCCAGTCCCGCCCGGTCTTCGAGCAAGTCCTCATCGTTGAGCTCCGCCAGCCGGTAACCTTCCCAGTAAGTCGCTTTGTCTTCCCGCCTGTGCCAATCCAAGAGTTGTGCCAACAGCCACTGCGCCTGCTGCTCTTTGCTTCGCTCTTTCAAGTCTGCCGGTATTCCCGCCGTTAGTTCCTCCGCCAGCTCCGCAACTCGTTTTTGCCGCTCATCTAGTTCTTCGGATGCCTCCTCATCTCTGTCTGCGAATCGTGGCACGCTCGCTCCGTCTTCTTCCAACTTTTTCCTTTCCTCCTCCAGCCAGTCCCGCAGCTTCGCCGTCGAAAAGCAATCCTCTGCGTTGTATCCCTCCATCGCCTCGCGAATCGGCTCCGGCAATTCCTTATCTCCCCAGCCCAACTCCAATCGGTGCTCCACATACCGCATCGCCGCCCGCGAACCTTCCAGCGGTGTCTTCCGCTCGAATCCGTAAAACGCTTCCACTTTTTTCAGCGAATACTCTTCGACGCTCGCCCGCACTCCCTGCTTGAACGCTTGATGCAAATCCACCAGCACCCCCGCTCGCAGCATCCGGTCGATTTCGCCTTCCCGCGTCGCGTACATCCCCATCAATCGCTTCAACGCTCCCGGCTCGTACCCGCCGAAGTGATACACATGCATTTTCGGATTTGCTTCCCGCCGCCGCATCATCTCGTCCACCATCCACTCAAATCCCTTCTTCTCCTCCTCACGATTCAGCGCCCACCGCTTCTCATACCTTAGTTCCCCGCCCGCATCTCTCACCGCATACCCAAACAAGTATTGCAGCCCCTGTTCTCCCACAAACGGATCGCCTTCCAAATCCACAAACAGATCGCCCGCCGAAGGCTCCGGAAGCCGGCAAAATCCCATTCCTTCCGTCACCGGCAAAAGCAGCTCATGCTTCAGCTTCTTTCCAGTCCGCCCCTCCACCTGCACCCGCGCCTGCTCCCGCACGCGCTCCAATCCCGCTTTGGACCCGTGCTTCGGTCTCTCCTTAAACGGAATTGGCAGTACGGCCAGTTTCGCCATCGTCTCCGCATTCCACGTTTCAAACTGGTCCCGCTGTTGCCTCCCGATTCCCGCCACCAGCGACAAATGATCGTCCGCTCGGCGCCTCGCGTCACACTCCTTGAACCACCGGCACACATTGCAGTGCTCCACCGGCTCTGGATAAGTTTCCTTGCTCGCACCCTCGCCCACGGCCCCACGCAATCGCTTCATCACAAACCGGGAGTACGCCGCATACTCCGACACGCGATATTTCTCTCCCGCAAATCCCTCGCCCGGTGGCACCACCCACAAAAACTCCGGCACCGTCCCCTGAATCTTCGCCAGTAATTCCGAATACAGCGAAAGTTGCAGGATCGTCGTCGCTTTCGTCTCTCGCGCCAGCTTTGTATCTGCCACCTCGTACGACCACGCCCACTTCGCGCTGGCTTTCTCGACTCGCCGCAGCACGTCCGGCCGTCCAAACCATTCCCCGTCGCTCAGCGCCCCTTGTGAGATCACTTGTGCGCCGCGCTCCATCAGCGCTAGCGTCTCCGCCAGCAGCCGCGCTTCTTCTTTGTGATCGACATGCCCCAGGTTCTCGACCACCAACCCCTGCGCCGTAAGATGAGCGAGATACGCCTTCTCATGCCGCAGTCCCAGTTCCTGAATCACCTTCAGGTCCGGCGCAGCCCACTCCGGCTCAGCCCGTTCGCCTCGCGCCAGTTGCAAATCCAGTGTAGTCAGGTGCCGGCATGCGAGGTGGTTGCTCAGGTCTGACCCCGCGAGTCGAATTTGCTGCCCAACAATCTTCATAAGATGGAAAGCTTAAGCTGATTCTTCGCCGGACATTAGCCTATCCACGATATAGATGCTTTCCAGTGAAGTTAAACGAGTAGCCCAGACGTAACCAATGGAGGACTGGCGCGCACTCTTAGGTAGCGCCTGCTCCGGTCCAGTCGGGAGGGCGCGGCTTTTAACCCTTTCCGATCTTTTCGCCCCGACCATTTCGAAGTTTCCAGCGCCTCCAGGTGTTCGTTCCCTGGTTCCTGAGTGCCGTCCTAATTTCTCCAACTCTCAACCGTTCAACACTTTACAGCCCCGTTCGAATGATACCCAAAAAGTAATTGACACGAACTGTACTTTTATACTATGCTTCGTGGTATATCCCGAATCACATCCTTGCTGTTTTGAGAAACCCACGAAGGATGCTCATCCTGAGCTACCGTCGGGAGCCGAAGGAGTCTTCTCCGCGGCCCGACCCCCTCAGTTCCTGGCCCGGGCCGCCGTCCCCTTGTCCCGGCGCTTCCCATGTCCGATAACACTCATTCCGTGCATCCATAACCTTTTTAGAATCAACACTTGCAAAAGTCTATCAAAACAAACAACTTTAACCCTCATCGAATCACATTCTTACAAAAAACATAGGGGGAGGGTTGCCTCAACTTTCACTGGAACTTACCACTTTCCCGCCTCATTCCTTATCTCATTACGTCCTTACTTCTTTGCTTCGGCTCCCTCCCACTTGCCCACTACCCACACTTCTCTCTCTTCGTGTACGCTGAACTCATGCTCGATGAAAAAGACTTTCAGCGCAAAGCAGACGCCGCTTTCGACGCCCTCAAGAAGCGCCTCCTGGTCCTCGGCGATGAACATGGCTTTGACGTCGAGGGCGAAAGTGGGAAGCTCGAGGTTATTTTCGAGGAACCCGAGGAGGCCAAGTTCGTGATCTCCCCCAACACCCCCGTCCGCGAAATCTGGATCTCCGCGCTTTCCACCAGCTTCAAGCTCGGGTGGAACGAGCTGCGCAACGCCTTCGTCCATGAAAAAACCGGCGAAGATCTCTATGCCGTCATGGGCCGCGTCGTTTCCCAGCAGCTCGGCACCCAGGTGACCCTGTGATATCCGGCAAAACATTTTTTTTCGTCGCGCTTCTCGGGCTGTGCGCAGCCCTGCCGCATGTGGCCACTTCGCAGGTTCCTTCCGGCCGCGACGTCGTTAAACCGGAAATCTATGCCTCGCTCGATCCCGCCGCGCGCGGCAGTTCCTTCCAAATCGCCGTCGTCATGAAAATTCGTCCCGGCTTCCACGTCAACGCTCGCGAAAAATCCGAAGACTATCTCATCGTCACGGAGCTCAAGTCCGAACTCCCCGCTGGCTTCAGAGGCGGCGAAGTCGCCTATCCCAAAGGCAAACTCGAAAAATTCGCCTTCAGCAAAATCCCGCTGAACGTCTACCAGGACACGGTGACGCTTTTCATGTCCGTTACAACCCTCGCCAATGCACCGCTCGGCGAACAACACATCCCGCTGAAACTTCGCTATCAGGCCTGCAGCAGCGAAATCTGCCTGCCTCCGGTCACGCTGACCCTGGACGCCGTCGTCAACGTCGCCGCGTCAGTTTCCATGTCTAAACCCGCACACGCGGAAATTTTCCGCAACGGTGACGCCAAGCGTTAGATTTTCTTTGTAGGAGGAACGTTTTAGGATTTTCCAAAAGTGGAAACAGCATCGTGCAAACGGCGCACAACGCGCTGCTGGCCAAGTACGACCATCGTATCGAAGAGCGGTGGCGCAACCGCCTGGCCGACGATCGCCACGCGCGTCGCATTAATAAGCAGCCCGGCCTTGACTCCGCCCGCTTCGGCAACGGCGCGCGACGCGTGATCGCAAGCGTCGTGGTTCCACTCGCGGAGCGCTTCCAGCGCGTCGGCGAGTTTCGCGAGGAGTTCCGGCGTTTTCGGATCTTTCCAGAATTTTGCGATGGCCGCGGGATCGCGAGGAAAATCGTCGCTGAAAAAGGCGCGCGACCACGAAGAGAAATCCGGCAACAGCCGCACGCGCGGCCGCAGCAGATCCACGGTTTTCGCGAACCACGCGTGGTCGCGCCCGTCCGGGCCCCGAGCGGCGCCGGCCGCCCACTCCGGTTTCCAAAGGCCGCTGCGCTTTAATTCGTTTTCGACTTCGGGGAGCAATTCCTCGATTGGCAATTTTTGCAGATATTGCGTGTTGAACCATTCGAGTTTCGGCCGGTCGAAAACTGCGTTAGTGCGGCTCACGCCCGCAAGCGAAAACTTTTCGATCAAGTCTTTTGTCCGAATAAATTCTTCATCGCCGCCCGGCGACCAGCCAAGCAGCGCAAGAAAATTCCGGAACGCTTCGGGCAGGAATCCTTCCGCGCGGTACATGTTGACGTCCGTCGCGCCATGCCGCTTCGAGAGGCGCGATTTGTCCGCGCCGAGAATCAGCGGCACGTGCGCAAATACTGGCGGCTCCGCGCCCAGCGCGCGGTACAACAGGACTTGCTTCGGCGTATTCGAAATGTGGTCGGCGCCGCGAATCACGTGCGTGATGCGCATGTCGATGTCATCGACCACCACGCCCAGCTGGTACATGGATTGGCCGAATTCTTCTTCGCCCTTGCCGGAACGCAGCAAGACGAAGTCCTCAATTTCATCATTCGAAAATTCGCGTTCGCCGAACACCGCGTCGAAAAATTTCGTTGTGCCTCCCAGCGGCACCTTGAAGCGGACAGCCGGTTTCACATCGGGATTCGAAGGCTTGCCGTCGCGGCAAGTACAACGCGTGACGCGGCGCGGCCCTCCGCCCTTCGGCTCTTCGTCTTGCCCAGGTTCCGCGTGGTCCCCACCCGCGTATTTTTCGGCGGGGCAATAGCACAAAAACGCCGTGCCATTCGCCAAGAGTTTTTTCGCCGCTGCTCGATACAATTCGGTTCTCTGCGACTGGTAAAACGGCCCTTCGTCCCAATCCACGCCCAGCCACTGCAAACCATCCAGGATTCCTTGCACCAATTCCGGCTTGTTGCGTTCGGCGTCCGTATCCTCGATGCGCAAGATCATGGTGCCGCCCTGGCCGCGCGCAAAAAACCAATTAAAGAGCGCCGTTCGCGCTCCCCCGACGTGCAAATAGCCGGTGGGGGAAGGCGCAAAACGCACTCTCACTCCGCGAGACCTGCTGGTTGTGTCACTCATTTTCTGCGGTGTCTTTCCGTTCGAATTGAATCCCTCAGTCTAGCGAAACCGTCTAACTGCGTCCAATTGAGCCGGTCTTGTGGAAGTGGTTAAGCTTCGAGAATTCGAATCGACGTTCACTTGCGCGAGGACAGGGGTCTTGCATGCGACGAGATGGTTTAGAACTCGCCAAAGGAGGAGTAATCGCTATCTCGATTAAGTAGGACTGGCCGGAGCGCGTGGTCCATTCAATTCGATTATGTTCGTGGTCTTATTTCTGCGGTAAACTCTGGGACTGCGAGAGGGCGGGATTGGCAGGATTCGAAGGACGCAACCATTTGTCTCCATTTGAAATCCAAAAGCCCAGTTTGAGCACGGTGCGTCTGATCTTCCCAGGATAGTTGCGACGCGATGGACCAAGCATCCCAAGGCGACAACGGAGCCAAATCGTTCACACTTCGTGCGTCCGCCCTGTTGCTCCTCGTGACGACTCCCTTCCTGTTTGCTCATTTCCGGCCGGGTCGATCGGCGACGAATCTCGAGGAATCCGTCATCCGGGTGGAAAGAAGGGACTTCTCGCAATCTCTGCGGCTCAATGGGACAACCCAAGCTTCGCGTTCCTTCGTGGTCCTAGCTCCGAAGCTCGAAGGAGCTCAAGTGGGATCCATGGTCATCACCAAACTGGCTCCCGCCGGCACGCACATAAAAAAAGGCGACTTCCTGGTTGAATTCGATCCGCAGGCCCAGACGAAAGACTACCTGGAGAAAAAAGGCGCCTACGAAAGCCTCGTTGGGCAGGTGGCCCAGAAACGAGCGGAAGAAGCCATCGCGAGCTCCAAAGACGATACGGCGATGAAACAGGCGGAAGACGAACTTAAACGCGCGCAACTGGAGCTCCAGAAAAATGAGATCGTCTCGCGCATCGATGCGGAGAAAAATCAGGAAGCTCTCGACGAAGCTCAAGCCACACTCAAGCAGCTCAAAGAAACCTATCAGCTGAAACGCGCCGCCGCGGCCGCAACTATTCGCATTCAGGAAATTCAGCGCGACCGGGCCCTGGAAGCAATGCGTTACGCGCAAGGGAACGCTGCAAAAATGGTGGTTCACTCCCCCATGCCCGGTGTCGTCGTCTATAACACCATCTGGCTTGGCGGCCGCATGGGCACCGTGCAACAGGGCGACCAGGTGCGGCCAGGCGTGCCGTTCTTGCAGGTGGTGGATCCGTCACAAATGGAGGTCCGCGTACAGTTGAATCAAGTGGATCTTCTGAAAGTACATGCGGGCCAGCACGCAGAGATGCACCTGGATGCCTACCCGGGTATGACCCTCCCGGCGGTGCTCGAGGAAATCTCGCCGCTCGGCCATACGGGGCAATTTACGGAAGCAGTACGAACTTTCACGGCGAGCTTCTCCGTTCAGGGGACGGATCCCAGGCTTTTGCCCGACCTTTCTGCCGCGCTCGATCTCGATCTCGGCACACAAAAAAAGGTTCTTGTTGTTCCCTGGCAGAGTATCGGCATGGAAGCCGGGCATTCCTTTGTCTGGCTGAAAACCAGAGTTGGCTTTGAAAAGCGCAGTGTGGAAACAAGGTCCCGCAACGATCTCGAGGCAGTGGTCAATTCCGGGCTATCGGAGGGAGACACGATCCGGCAAGTGGCGGTCGAGGAGCAGCCAGGAGCGGACCGACAATGATTGGCCAGGATAAAAAGGGGAGGCCCGGGAAGAGGGCCCTAACCGCCGCCGCAGCCCTGCTCCTCGGTGGTCTTGTCTTTGGCGCGTTCCGTCTGGCCAGACCGGCGGCGAAATTCTCGACTGCCGAGGTGAAGCGAAAGGAATTTGTTGATTATCTGGAAGTCAAAGGCGAGGTCAAGGCACTCCGCTCGGTGATCATCGCAGCGCCGTACGGCGCGGGCGATCTGCAGGTCATGAGACTTGCGGCAAATGGAGCGAAGGTCAAGAAAGGAGATGTCCTGGTCGAATTTGACGACACGACTGTAAGGCAAAAGCTCGCTCAGGACCAATCCGCGCTCAAATCAGCGGAAGCGGAGATTCATCAATCGCGGGCAGCCGCGCGTTTGAAGGAAGAGCAGGACCTCACCGACGTGATGAAAGCGAAATTCGACGTTCAGAAGGCGCGCCTGGATGCCAGCAAACAGGAGATTGTCTCGGTGATAGAAGGCGAAGAGGCGAAACTGAAGCTCGCGGATGCGGAGCAGAAGGTGGAGGAAACAGAGGCCAAGCTCAAGGCGGACCGCTCTGCCGCAGGTGCGGATCTTGCCAGCAAACAGCAGAAACACGATCAGGCAGCTTTTCAGGTGCAGCAGGATGAGCGCAGCCTGGCTTCCCTTGCATTGCGGGCGCCCCTCGATGGAGTTGTGGCACTGCAAAATCACTGGCAGCCGCAGGGTGGCCCCACTCCGTTCAAGCCGGGAGACCGCGCGTGGCCGGGCGCGGCCATCGCGGAGCTTCCCGATTCTTCCAAGCTCAAGATTTCCGCGCGCGTGGAAGAAGCGGAAAGGGGGCAGTTGAAATTAGGCCAAACCGGCACCGTGCGGGTCGATGCCGTTCCCGACGGAAGTTTTGAAGGGCGCATTGATACAATCAGCCCTACTGCCAGCCTGGATTTCGGCGCGGGATGGCCCGTTCCCCGAAATTTCTCCGTGGAAGTAGCCTTCTCGAACAGCGATGCGCGCCTTGCGCCGGGAATGGGTGCGGTCGTCCGGGTAGCGGTAGAGCGCGTCTCCGACGGAATCGTGATTCCGTCCTCTGCACTCTTCCGGAAAGCGGGCCGGACGGTTGCCTATGTGCGGCGTGGCTCGAAATTCGAAGAGACTACGGTCGAGGTATTGCGTCGAAGCGGTGATGAGGCGCTGATCGCAAAAGGGTTGCAGCCGGGAGAGCAATTAGCCCTGAAAGATCCAACGCTGGCGGAATAGAGAATTTTCATGTGGAACAGCCGCTCAAGACTACCTGCATTCCTCCTTGCCTTCGCGGCGGGAGGAAGCTGCTTCGGGTGCCGCCAAACTACCGTTCTGGCGACGGATTCAGAGGTTCCAACGGCGACCGTCAAAGAAGTAGATCTGCAACTCAAAGTTATCACGACGGGAGTTCTCCGCACCTCCCAATCGAGAACGATCATTGCGCCGCCCATCGCTGGAGGCACTTTGCAAATCGTCACGCTGGCGCGTTCCGGCGCACAGGTTCACGCCGGCGACGTCGTTCTCGAATTCGACCCCAGCCAGCAGGAATACAATCTCGGACAAAATCGCAGCGACCTCCTGCAAGGAGAGCAGGAAATCGTCAAAGCCAAGGCCGACGCAGCCGTGCAGACGGCGGAAGACCAGACCGCGCTCCTGAAAGCAAAATACGCGGTGCGCCGCGCGGAGCTGGAAGTCAGCAAGAACGAACTGGTAAGCCCCATTGACGCGCAGAAGAACCTGCTGGCGCTCGATGAAGCGAAGCGCGCCCAGGCACAGCTGCAGCAGGATGTCCAATCCCACAGCGCCTCAAACCAGGCGGCGCTGGCCATCAGCGAAGAAAAACGTCACAAGGCCCGCCTGGCCATGGAGCAAGCCGAGCAAAACATCAAGAACATGCACGTCACCGCTCCCATCGACGGTCTCGTGGTGATCCACGGCAATAGGGATTCCACGGGTGGATTTTTCATGTATGGGATGACGCTCCCCGATTATCACGTCGGCGATCAGGTAAATCCGGGAAGCTCGATCGCCGAAGTGATCGACATTTCTCACCTGGAAGTCTCGGCGCAAGTTAATGAGACCGATCGCATCAACCTCAAGGCCGGCCAATCCGTAGAAATGAAGATCGATGCGCTTCCCGGCGAAACGTTCTCCGGTAAAGTGCAAACCGTTGGCGGAGCGACGAGCCACCAATTCTGGGATGACAACGCCCAGCACAAGTTTGACGTGGCCGTGGAGCTCGACCGCACGGACCCGCGTCTGCGCCCCGGCTTCGCCCTTCGCCTAAACATTCTCGGAGACAATCTTTCCCGCGCGGTTTCCATCCCTGGCGGAGCTGTCTTTGAGCACGGCGGAAAAAAAGTAGTGTATTGCAAACGTAACCGCAGTTTCGAAATGCAGGAAGTCAAAGTCCGCGCGGTGAGCGAAGGCCGCGCGATCCTCACTGGCATTTCTCCCGGAACGGTGGTCGCTTTGGTGAACCCGGAGAAGAAGCCCACTGGCAACGGTAAGAGCGGCGGGACCGCAAGTCCCAGCCTGGGTCCGGGCTCGAATTGAAGCCCCGCACGCAACGATGAAGCCCAGTTCCATAGCCGAGCCGAGATCCCTGCAGCAATGGCTGCCCGATATTGTCTTTGGGTTCGAAAACCTGGCCAGCCACAAGCTGCGCTCACTCCTGACCATGCTGGGTATGATTTTTGGCGTCGCGGCGGTTGTGGCGATGCTCTCCATCGGGGCTGGAGCGCAGCAGAAGGTCATGGCCTTCATCGAACAGCTTGGGGTTCGCAATCTCATCGTGGAGGCCAAGGAAGCGCACAATTGGCAGGAGCTGCAGAAAGTCCGGAAAAATTCGCCAGGCCTCACGCTCAACGATTACCAGATCATTCGAAAGAATGTACCTGACATTCAGGATGGCACGCCGCGCAAACGGTTTACTCCGGCAAAGCTTCTCCCCAAACCGCAACAAGACACTCCCATCGTTTACGGGGTCGAGCCAAGCTATCTGGCGATCGGCCATCTGCAGGTCACGGAAGGCCGTTTCTTCGACGGCTCGGAGAATGCGGCGGCGGCGCCGGTCTGCGTCCTCGGAGCTGCGGCGAAGGACAGTCTGTTTGGGGCCGCCTCCGCGATCGGGGAATACATCAAACTCAACGAACAATGGTGCCACGTGATCGGAATCGTCGCACCGCAGCTCGCCCCGCAGACCGAAGTCTCAGGGGTTCGTACCGAGGACATGAACAATCTCGTCTACGCGCCTTTGAACGCGGTCCTGTATCGTCTCGAAGACTCGCAAAGTGCCCTAAAGGACGAGATCGATGGCCTCTACCTTCATCTTTCATCGCCAGAAACCAGCAGCACCGATGCCGAAGTGGTCCGCGGCATTCTGAATTCCTCGCATCGCAATGCTGGGGACTTCAACGTCATCGTCCCGGCCGAGTTACTGGCCCAGCAGAAGCGCACGGAACAGCTCTTCAACACCGTCATGGTTGCCATTGCTTCCATTTCCCTTCTCGTCGGCGGGATCGGGATCATGAACATCATGCTGGCCGCCATCCTCGAGCGCACTCGCGAAATTGGCGTGCGCCGCGCAGTCGGCGCCAGGCGATGGGACATCATCCGGCAATTCGTCATCGAAGCGGTCTTGATCTCTTTCGCCGGCGGTCTGCTGGGCGTCGTTCTTGGATTCGCGATGTCACAACTTATCGCCTGGCTTGCCGGATGGTCCACCATCGTGACCATCAGCTCGATTCTTCTGGCTTTTGTCGTTTCCATTTCCGTCGGTCTGATCTTCGGAATATACCCTGCGGTCAAAGCTGCGCGGCTGGATCCCGTCGAAGCGATTCGGTACGAATAGCGGCAACTGTCCGCGGGAGAATCCCTTGGGGGTGAACGATGAGAGGGCTGCGCTCCTTGTTTATTTTGATCGCTTTGATACTGGTGTCCAGCTTTTCGGTGCGGGCGCAAAACGCTTCGCGGCTGGAGACGCTGCTGGGCATCAGCAGCCGCCAGAAGCCTGCGCCGCCGCTCTCCGCGCCGCAAGGCTTGCAAGACCACATAGCGAGCGGCAAGCTAGTTCTCTCTCTGGACGACGGCATCCGGCTAGCCCTTTCGAATAACACCGACATCCAACTCGACCGCTCACAGATTGAGTTCGCGCAAAACAATCTTAGTCGCGTGCACGGGCGGTTCGATCCGTTGTTGACCTCGAGTTTTGCCGACCAACGGACGAAATCGCCCACGTCCACACAGCTGCAGGGCGCATCGATTCTGAATACTTTGAACCAGACCACGCAGATCGGCTACTCACAAACTTTCCTAACAGGCACGAATTTCCAAACTTCCTTCAACGCCAACAAGTTCTCAACCAACAGTTCGTTTAATTTTCTGAATCCTTCTCTCGCCACCGCCCTCCAATTCACGGTTACGCAGCCGTTGTTGCGCAACCGCGGGCTCTTTCCGAATCGCGCGCCCATTCTGATCGCGCAGCGAAACCTGAAACAGGCCCGCGCGACTTTTCAGGCAGAAGTGAACCGCGTGATTCTCCAGACCGCGGGAAATTATTGGAGCGTTGTTCTCGCGCGAGAGAATCTTGCGGTACAGCAGAAATCACTGGAGGGGGCGCAGAAGAGTTACGCTCACGACAAGAAGGCCCTGAGCCTTGGCGCGCTGCCTCCATTGGATATCTATCGCTCCGAATCTCAAGTCGCCTCCAGGCGCGTTGGGGTCATACAAGCAGAGTATTCGCTCAAACAGGCCGAAGACCAGTTCCGGCGGAGCATCGGCGCCGATCTTGATCCGGCGATTCGCGTTTTCGACCTTGAACTGACGGACCAACCTGAGCCCTTGGGTGAATTGCCGAGCATGGATATCACCACGGCTCTTTCGCGCGCTCTGGCGAACCGCCCGGAGTTCGAAGCCGCGCGGCAGCAGCTCGCCAGCGACGAGCTGACGATTCGTCTCGCGCACAACAACTTGAAACCCGACCTCGAGGTTTCCGGCTTCTATGCCGGTAACGGACTCGCAGGAAATAGCACGGCGGCAGGCAACACAGGCCTAAGCAGCAGCCTGAGCCAGGTCTTCCAGTTCACGTATCCAGCCTACGGCGCCACGCTTTCGCTGACCCTCCCGGTGAGAAATCACGCCGCACAAGCCAATCTGGCCGATGCGCTTGTCGGCCGGCGGCGCGACCAGTATCAGGAACGTCAGACGAATCAGAGCATTACCCTGGAGGTTACGAATGCAGTGCACGCACTCGAAGAGGCCAAACTCACCATGGAAGCAGCCAAAGTCGCTGTGGCCCTGGCGAGGGAAAACCTTCATGCCGACGAACGAAAATACGAATTGGGCGCCGAGCCGGTCTTTTTTGTTCTCGATGCCCAAACTCAACTCGCCCAAGCAGAGCTGAATGTCATTCAGGCCCAGGTTAATTTCCAGGTTGCCGTAGCCCAATTGGACCACGCGACGGGGGATTTGCTGGAGCACCATCACGTCCAGATCATAGAACCAACAAGATGATTCTGTTCAACTCGAAGAGGCATCGGAACTTCCCGGGCCTCTTTCTTTTCCAAGCAGATTGGGGGCGCACACCAATGACTAAGCAAGTGGGATAAGGATGCAACCCCATTTGTATTGAATCCGTTACCCCCGGTGTTGTTGCTGTATCTTTGGCTACCAGTACGCTGGTACGCTTGCTTCCAGAAAAACTGGTACTTCATAATCGCAAGTACTTGGTTCTGTGTGTCGACGGGCTTCCGCCCGCTCGCGCGATTGTCTTTGGGCGGCGCGGAATTGTCGATTCACATAGGGGTATGACTGTTTTTTCGTGGTTTTGTGTCCAGGGAAGTAACCGTCCGAATGGTGGACGGGGAATCGAACGCGTCCTTAATGCATCAGAATTTCATTTCGCTGGCACTCTTGCTCGCCACCACACTGGTGGCTGGATTTTTTGCGTATATTTACAGCATCAAGCGCCAGACCTATCTGCTTCTCTGGACTGCGGGCTGGAGCGTTTTCGGGCTTCACTATCTGGGACAGGCATTGGCCCAAGGAACGCCGTCAAGCGCGCTCGAAAACGCGCTGGATCATTGGCTGTACACGCTCTCCGGCTTGCTTTTTTTCCTGGGCGCACAAATCTATTCGCAGCGAAAGCCGTGGAAAATTCCCGCGCTTGTGCTGGCTGTGTTTTTGGGGCTGTGGGCCGCGGCCAACGCCGTCAACGTGATCGCCATTTCTGAAGTCATTCCTGCCTCGATGCTATACGTCGCCGTGGCAGTCGTGTTCTGGCAAGAAAGCCGGCGGCAGGAAACGCTGGCCGACAGGCTTTTGGGTGTTTCCTTCGCTTCGTGGGGAGTTCTGTGGGTCTCTCTCCATTTCCTGAACGGCTCGCCGGAGCTGCAGGGTGCGAGCATCAACGTGGTTGCGGCGGCGCCTTGCGCTTTCGTGGCGATGCTGATGGTGATGGCACTCTACGAAGAAGAAAAGCGGCGCATCGAGCGCAACATGCTGGCGCTTTCGAATCTGAACCTAGCGACTTCCAGTCTCGTCGGCGGCGAAATTCAGCGCATGCTATCGCAGGCGCTGGACCGCGTGCTCGGCGTGGTCCGGCTCCCGGCCGGGGCGCTCTTTCTGCATCACGGGGATCCGCAAGGACCGACCTCGGTCGTTGCCGTGGGACTCAGCGATGATTTTTGCCGCGCCGCGCAGAACGAAGGTCTGGACGACTACCTGGTGAATCTGGTGTCGCGCCTCGGCGGACTGCTGGGCTTCCGCGATCTGCGCGACGATTCGCTTTCCGCGCTGGAAAAAGAACAATCCATCCGGCGATTCCGCGACCTGGCCCTGGCCCAGGGGCTTCGCAGCGTGGTGGCCATCAGCCTTCAAGCGAAGGAGCAAGCTTTTGGCGTGTTGCTCCTCGGCACGCAAGACAGCCGGCGATTCACTCCCGCGGAGTTGCGGCTGCTCCTAGCGCTGGGGCATCAGATCGGCATGGCCGTCGAGAACAGCTACTTGATCCAGCAAACTTCGCGGCGCTCCGAAGAACTCCACGTGCTCAACGAAATCGGGCGCGCGCTGAGCTCGACGCTCAACAAAGAAGACTTGATGCGCAAAGTGTGGGAAGAACTCCGCCGCCTGTTCGACGTGGAGAATTTCTACATCGCCGAACTCGATCCGCTGCGCGACGAAATGCGTTTCGATCTGGAAATGATCGACGGCTCGCGTGTGCCCAAGCGCACGCGGCCGGCTGGGAATCACCTCACCGAATACATCATCCGCACGCGGCAACCTGTTCTGATCCGCGACAATTTCGTGGCCGAGGTGAAAAAACTCGGCGTTGAGCCGATGCGCGACAAAGGATGTTTTTGCGGCGTCCCGCTGGTTGCCTACGACCACGCCATCGGAGCGATGGCCGTCTTCTCCAACCACGAACGGACCTTTGACGAAGGCCATCTCGAGCTGCTGCGGGTTCTGGCGAGCGAAGCGAGTATCGCCATCGAGAACGCGCGCCTTTTCCAGGAAGAGCGCACGAAAGCACGGCACCTCTCGCTGCTGAACACCATCTCGCGAAACGCCATCGCCACTCTCAATCCCGACGAGATGCTTGCGAAAATCACAGAGCAACTGGAAGACGGCCTGACCTATGATCACATCGGCATCGGCGTGCTCGAGTATTCGACGCGCGAGATTGTCATCCAGGCGGAAGCTGGCAAGCGCCGCGGTGCGCTCGGGCAGCGCATCCCGCTGGGTGCGGGCCTGATTGGACAAGTCGCCCGCAATGGCCACTTGGCGGCATATCACGCAGCGTCTCACGCGGACAGCGCGCTCAAGCCTGTCCTGCCCGATTCGGTGGCGGCGATCGCGCTGCCTGTTTTCTACGCGGAGCAGCTCCACGGCATCTTGTATGTGGAATCCGCAACGCCCATCGATTTCTCCGAGGAGGAAATACTGCTTCTGCGGACGCTGGCCGATCTGATCGCGGGAGCACGTCACAATTCGCTTTCGTTCCAGAAAGCCCAAGAGCAGGCCATCACCGATGGCCTCACCGGCGTGAAGACGCACCGGTTCTTCATGGAAGCGCTGTCGGCCGAGTGGAAGCGCTCGACGCGCGCGGGCCGGGCATTTGCTCTGGTGCTGATGGACCTCGATCGATTCAAATTCGTCAACGATTTTTACGGCCATTTGGAAGGCGACCTGGTCTTGCAGCGCGTGGGGCACATTCTGGAAACGAATTGCCGCCGCTCGGATGTCGTGGCGCGCTATGGCGGGGACGAGTTCGTGATCCTCATGCCGGAAACCAACATGGAGCACGCAAGGCAACTGGCCAGCAAGCTGCGAGGCTGGGTGTCCGCGGATCCGCTGCTGCGCGAAAAAAATATCAGCGCGAGCTTCGGCATCGCCTGCTACCCGCTGCACGGCTCCTCGCCACAAGAGCTGATCCAGGTGGCCGACGCTTCGATGTATCTTTCGAAGCATCAGGGGGGCAACGCGGTTTCGACGGCGGATCATTTCGACCCCAACGAAGCGAAAAAGTGGAAGCGCGACGTGCTCGAAGCCTATCTGGGCGTGACGCTGAAGAGACTCTTCTCCACCGGTCCGGAGGCTTTCGAGGAGATATACCAGCGCCTCACGCAGTTCACGGAATCGCTCGCGGCCACCGAAATCGGCGGCGGCAAGCCCTCCACGGCCCCGGTGCAAGGACCCCAGGCCTTGCCGCAGGCGGTGCTGGATACCGTGACGTCGCTGGCCTTCGCGATCGACGCGAAGGACCACTACACGCAAGGGCACTCGCAGAAAGTATCCGCCTACGCCGCGCTCATCGCCGAGGCCATGGAAATGTCCGACGCGGAAGTCGAGGAAATCCGGCTGGGCGGGGTGCTGCACGACATCGGGAAAGTGGGCATTCCGGAAAACATCTTGAACAAGAGCGGCCCATTGAATCCGGACGAATGGGAAACGATGAAGTCCCACGTGAAGTTTGGCGCCAAGATTCTTGACCCGCTCACGCCGCTGGCGCGGATTCGCGAGATGGTCCTGCATCACCACGAGTATTTTGACGGTTCGGGCTACCCCGAAGCCCTTGCGGGCGAAAAAATCCCGCTCGGGGCGCGCATCATCGCCATCGCCGACGCCTACGACACCATCACCAGCGACCGCACTTACAAGAAGGCGCGCAAGGCTGGCGACGCCTTGGCGGAACTGGAACGATGCGCCAACGCGCAGTTCGATGGCACGATCGTCGAAATTTTCGTTCGAACGCTGCGCGCGCTGCCCAACCCGGTCATCGAAGTGGCGGCCACCACCGGCCCGCGCAATTCCTGAAGAGCCGGTTCGGCGGAAGCGTTTACTTCCCGTCCAAATCCATGTCCTTGATAGGCACATCCGAGTGCGAATCCAGGATTTCGAAGCGCCGCTGTTCTTCTTTCTTGTAAGTGTCCTGGTCGGGAAAAAGCTGCTTGATCAGTGCGGCGCTGTCGAAATTGTCGTTGGCGGTTGCGGCGTTTTTGTAGACGATGGTGACGCGGAAATCCCAGCGCCCGTCTTCGGTGGCGTGATAGCGCGGCGCGGCCATGGTTACTTTCAACATGCGCCCCAGTTCCATCTCTTTTTTGAGCACGGGATAGTGATTTTTCTTGAAGAGCGCCAGGAACTCGTCGGCGTGGCCCCATTTCGCCTTGTAGTAATACTCGATCACATAGGGTTGTTCTTTCGCTTCGGCAGCCATCGCGTTCTGTTTTGCACTGGCAGCATCCAACGCCGCCCAGACCGTGGCCGTCAATCCGATTGCCGCGATCATGAGCCGAGGTATTGTTTTTGAGGCCGGTTTTTTCATTTGAGTTCTCCCCCCAGATTCGTCTTAGAAAGTACTCGCCAAGCCGCATATCTCAAACAAGAAAATAGAATGAAGCAACAAGCACATTCTCTAGCGGCATCTTCCGTCCATCCCCAACCTTTTCGACACGCGGGGCAGTTTACTTTCACCTGATCCAGGTTCCTGAACTAATCTGGGATCAGGGATGATCATTTCCATCCTATTTCCTCGCCGAGGCGAGCCAAATCGGGAGCTAGGATGAAAAAGGCCTTTGCATTCTTCAGTATCTCAATCCTGTGCGCAGTCCTGGCGATTCGCTATTTTCGTCCCGATTTTTCCTGGTTCACCGAAGCTGCCGGAGCCGATTCCGGCAACATCGACGACATGAACCAGCCGATGCCCCATGCCGTCATGCCCGCCGCCGATGACAACTGGGTGGACATGGAGAGTTACAAAGGGAAGGTAGTTCTTATCAATTTCTGGACGACGTGGTGCCCAGGCTGCCGCCATGAGATGCCCGAGCTTATCAAGCTGCAGCAGGAGTTCGAATCAAAAGGATTCACCGTCGTGGCCATTGCTGTGGACGATGAGGGCGAAGAGTCGGTAAAGACCTACGTGCAAACGGAACAGTTCAACGTCGATGGGACCTCGATGGCCATCAATTTCCCGGTCCTGCTCGGGCACGATGAGCTCTCTCGCAAGCTCGGTTTTGAAGGCGGGCTGCCGGCAAGTATCCTCGTCACGCGCGACGGAAGAGAAGTGAAGATCATTCGTGGACCACTCAAAGCCCGGGAAGTTTCAAGAGCCATCAAGCACCTGCTCTAAGGCCCAGCACGGGCCAGAGAGAATCAGCCAGCACTATCCACTCCCGACCATCAGGTGTCGATTCGTGCGTCTCGACTGCTCCTGTTATTCTTTCACTGGGGAGACAATATGCAGACTGCATCCGTGAAGTGGATTGGTGAAGAAAAATTTCTCGCGACCAGCCCTTCGGGGCACGCGATTAACATTGATTCGGATCGCCATTCGAACACGGCTCCGGGACCGATGGAACTGGTGTTAATGGCCCTGGGGGCCTGCACGGCGACGGACATCGTGAGCATCCTCGGGAAGAAGCGGCAAAAGCTGGAGTCGCTGGAAGTGATCTGCTCGGGGGAGCGTGCTGCGGAGCCTCCTACTGTCTGGACAAAACTGGAGATCGTGTACCGCCTCCGCGGGCAGCTCGACGACAAGGCGGTGAAGCACGCCATTCAGCTCAGCGAGGATAAGTATTGCTCGGTGGCGGCCATGCTCAAGAAAACGGCAGCCGTCTCATGGCGATATGAAATCCACCCTGTTGGTTCTTGATGACCGAGGCGAGAGTCCCTCAACCCTCGCAGTACTCGCGCGACACTTTACAGAATCTGTACCATTTAGCGCTTGCGTGAAGAAACAATAGAAGCTATACAAAGTATTCCCTAATGGGGCCTCTCATCCGGACGACTCTTCTTGGAATTGCGCTGGTGCTCGCGGCGGCAACGGGGGTTTCCGCGCAGGCACCTGTGCGCCCCGCCCCGGACACAGCAAAGATTCCACTTTCCAGGATTCCGCGCGTTCACCGGGCTCCAAAGCTCGAAGACTTCCTTGAAAATCAGCCGCGCGAGGCGGAACTTACGGTGACTGATTTCCGGCAGAACTCGCCCGGCGACGGCACACCGGCCACCGAACCAACGACGGCCTACCTTTCCTACGACGACAAGAATCTCTACGTGGTGTTCGTCTGCCAGGATGAAAGCGGCGCCGTGCGCGCACATCTTTCCCGGCGCGAAGGATCCGATCAGGACGATGGAGTAGGTGTTCTGCTCGACACCTTCCGGGATTTTCACCGCGCGTATTTTTTCTTCTCGAATCCGTTGGGAGTGCAGACCGACGCGATCTACACCGAAGGCCAGGGATACGACCTCAGCTTCGACACGTTATGGGCCAATGCTGGCCGCGTGACAAAGAATGGCTATGTTGTTTTCTTCGCCATTCCGTTCAAGAGCCTGCGTTTCTCGCACGGTCCTGAACAAACCTGGGGGGTGGCGCTGTATCGCACGATTCTGCGCAAGAGCGAGTACGACTACTGGCCGTACGTGACGCAGCGGGTGGAAGGGCTGACCCAGCAGTTCGCGCCGGTCGGCGGGATTGAAGACGTGTCACCGGGGCGCAATATTCAGCTCATTCCTTATGGTCTCCTTGCCAGTGATCATTTTTTGAATCAACCGGGTGGCGGCGCACCGCCCATGTTCTTGGACAAATTTGAACACCGAGCGGGCCTCGATGCCAAATTCGTCGTGAAGGATTCGCTCTCGTTTGACTTCACGCTGAATCCGGACTTCAGCCAGGTGGAATCCGACGACCCGCAGGTGACCCTCAATCAGCGCTTTGCGGTTTTTTTCCCGGAGAAGCGTCCGTTCTTCATCGAGAACGCGGCGTTTTTCGCCACGCCGATTGATCTTTTTTTCTCGCGCCAGATTGCGCAACCGCAGTTCGGTAGTCGCATGACGGGAAAACTGGGGAAATGGACGCTGGGCGCACTGGCCATTGACGACCGGCAGCCGGGCCAGGGATTTACAAGCGGCCCGTACGATACGCGGGCGGTGGATGGCGTGGTACGTGTGGCACGCGAGTTCGGCAATCAATCCTACATTGGCGGCTTTTTCTCGAGCCGTGATTTTGCCGACACCAGCAATCGCGTGGCCTCGATCGATGCGCGGCTGAAGGTCTCCAAGAACTGGGTCGCCGATGTTCAAGGGGTGCACAGTTGGACGCGGCAGAATGCTCGGGCAGGACAAAATTGCCTGTCATTTCAACAAAACGCGCAAGGATTCGGATCGCAACAAGGGAATGCGCTGTGGGCGGACGCGTCGTACAGCGGCCGCCATTTTGTGTTCACTACCAACTACAACGATTTCTCGCCCAATTTCTGCACCGAACTGGGATTCGTCAACCGCATCGACATCCGCCAGAACAACGCTTTCGCAGCGTATTTCTGGCGCCCAAACACTGGAAAGGTCATCGATTTTGGACCTACCGTCAGCGAAACGGTGGACTGGAATCACAACGGCGTTCTGCAGGACTGGGGGGCGGGTTTAGGCTTCCAGGTGGACCTGAGAAAACAAACAACCATCAGCATCAATCGAGGAGAGGCTTACGAACGCTTGGGCAATTTTGAGTTCCGGAAGCACAGTACGTCCCTTTTCCTTGCGACACAGCCCTACAAATGGATCTCCTTATCGGCTCGTTACGCCCGGGGAACTGGCGAGAATTTCTTCCCGCCGCCGGGAGTACCGCCGTTCCTGGGAAACGTGCAGCGCGTGAATTTCGGATTTACGCTGCGGCCCTCGTCGCGGCTACGATTGGATGAAACGCTGATTTACTATCGACTGGGAACGCGTGATGGCTCGGTGCCACCGCCGTTTTCGCCTGGGCACAGCATCTTCAACAACTACCTGAACCGCACGAAATTCAATTATCAGTTCACGAAGGAACTTTCCTTGCGGCTGATCCTGGATTACAACGCGACGATCGCCAATACACAACTGTTTGATCTGCAAAGGAGCCTTGGCGGCTCGGATGACGTGAACGGGCCTTTTGCGCCGACGAAGCAATTCACCACCGACGTGCTCCTGACATATCTGCTGCATCCGGGGACGGCCGTCTATCTTGGCTACAACAATGGGTATAGTGATCTGAACTTGCGTGCGAGAGCACCGGTGCCGATCACCGTGCAGGGAGCGCCAAACAATTCCACCAGCCGTCTATTATTCGTTAAAGTAAGCTACTTGCTGCGGTACTGAAGAGCGCGCGACTGCGCCTTGTAACGCCCCTGCGCTATCGCTTAAGATTCAGATTCTTTTGTTCCGGGAAGAAATTCGCAAGGAGTGTCATGTCTCACCGCATCGCGGCAAAAATTACGGGTGTAGCCGGGTACGTTCCGCCGAAAGTGATGACCAATGCGGACCTGGAGAAACTCGTCGAGACCAACGACGAATGGATTCGCACTCGCACCGGCATCCGAGAACGCCACGTCGCGGAGAAAGGCACGGCCAGCTCGCATCTGGCCACAGAAGCCGCAAAGGCCTTGCTGGCGCAAACGAAGACGGATGCCGCAGAGATCGACCTGATCGTGCTCGCCAGCGTTACGCCAGATATGTTTTTTCCTGCCACCGCCTGCCTGGTGCAGAACCGCATAGGCGCAAAGAAGGCTTGGGGCTTTGACTTGTCGGCGGCATGCTCCGGTTTTGCCTACGCGCTGACGGTGGGCGCGCAATTTGTGGGCGCGGGCACGCACAAGAAAGCGCTGGTGATCGGCAGCGATACGATGACCTCCATCCTGGATTACAAGGATCGCGCGACGTGCGTGCTGTTTGGCGATGGCGCGGGAGCCGCGCTGGTCGAACCTGCAGGTTCGAATGAGGGCATACTTGATTTCGAGCACGACGTGGATGGGTCGGGGGGAGCGTTTCTGTATATGCCCGGTGGGGGCTCGCTGAACCCGTCCTCACCGGAGACCATTGCGAAAGGGATGCACTTTGTACATCAGGAAGGGTCGCAGGTATTCAAGTACGCGGTAAGGCGAATGGCGGAGATGTCCACGCATCTCCTCGAAAGAAATGGATTTACGAAGGACGACCTGAAGCTGCTGGTGCCGCACCAGGCCAACCTGCGCATCATTCGCGCCACGCAGGAACGCCTGGGCGTGGACGATTCCAAAGTTATGGTGAACATCGACAAGTACGGAAACACGACGGCGGGAACCATCCCGCTGGGCTTGCGGGACGCCGTGGACCAAGGACGCCTGCGCAAGGGCGATCTGGTGCTCATTGTGACCGTGGGAGCAGGATATACGACCGGCGGCATCCTGCTGCGCTGGGCATATTAAGAGAGACGATAGCCGTCTTAGCAGGAGCGGAGAGAAGCGGCGAGCTCGAGATTGGCTTGGAGGCGGCGATCCACCTGGACGGCAGCGTAGCGGGCGCAGATGCCGCGTTCGCGATTGCTCCACGCGGCAATAGCGGGAATGCGCGAACCGGCAAGGGCGTCCACACCTTGCACCACACGATGGTAGAGGCGCACGAGGCCGAGGCCGCCGCGATTCGGATAGAGATCGGGAGTCAGCTCATGCAGTCCGGAGAGGGTTTCAAAGTCCCGCGAAGTCACGCGCCCGTTTTCCACGTGAGCCGCACTCAAGACCCGGTCGGAGACCGGCTGAGCGGCCACACCAGAGAGCACGGCGCGCCAGTAGTACAAGCCGAACTGGGCTAGCGCGACTATGGAGATCGTAAATAGCATGGCGGCGAACATCCCTCAGCCTCTAAAGGGATTGTGCCAGCCGGAAAAATAGGCACCTATAGCCCGGAAGTACCAAGAGGCTGGAACTGGGGGCGTAACCCATTATAAATGAATGACATACAGATGCCGTACGGTTCGCGCGTGGGCCTTGTATAGCCTTCTTTCCTCGACTATCCTCCCTACATTCCAATTCTTGTGAAGGAGCCAACTCATGCGCATGAGTTTTCGATCCGTGTTATTGGCAAGTGGATTTACGGTGGTGCTCGTCGTGTGCGGGAGCGTTGGCCTTCTCGGAACTGCGGACAAGGGACGGGATGCGGACACAAGAGCAATTAACGACGTTCTCAGCGCGCAGCAGGCCGCGTGGAACCGCGGTGACGTGGACGCTTTTCTGATCGGATATTGGCCCTCGCCGGAACTCACTTTTTCCGGAAGCAGCGGCGTGTCTCGCGGGTGGGATGGCGTGCTGGCGCGGTACAAGAAGAGCTACCCGAATCACGCCGCGATGGGCCAGCTGGAATTCTCGGATTTGGAGTTTCGCTTCCTGGGGCCGGACGCGGCGCTCGTTCTCGGCCAATGGCACTTGAAGCGCGCGAGCGGCAACATTGGGGGAGTGTTCACTCTGGTGTGGCAGAAGTTTCCGGACGGCTGGAAAATCATTCACGATCACACGAGCGCGGTCGGGGCAAAACAATAGGCAATGGCTCCTGCAAATAGAGTTCATGGATGAATTCGGCCGAAGTGAACAAGCGTTTTCGACCGGTTGGTTCAGCCTCTACAAAATCTCCAAAATTTCTTCGTAGCGTTTGAACGGCGGAATCAGGTACGCGCCGGCCAGTTCGGTGCGGGCCCAGGCAAGCATGTCGCGGGCAACCTCGAATCCGCGGTCACGGGCGGCGGCGCCGGCGGATTCCATGGATTTCAACAAGGATGCCGGGATCACGATTCCGGGAACTTCATTGTTCAAGCGCAACGCCTGCTTGTAGCTGTTCAACGGCCAAATGCCGATCAAGATCGGAATTGCCGGCTTGCCGCCGAGTTTTTTCAGGAACGCGTGCCAGTGCTCCGGATCGAAGATCGGCTGCGTCATGGCATAGTGCGCGCCGGCTTCGATCTTGGCGTGGAAGCGTTCGACTTCGTTGTCGAGATCGTCGGCCACCGGATTGATGGCCACGCCGATGGCAAAATTTGTTGCGCCGCCGAGAGTTTTTCCAGCCCAGTCGGTGCCCTGGTTCAATCGATTCAAGACTTTCACGAGGCCCACGGAATCCACTTCGTAGACGCCGCTAGCTTCCGGGTAGTCGCCGACCGACGGTGGATCGCCGGTAATCGCAAGAATGTTTCGAACGCCGCCGACCGTCCATGCGCCGAGTAGCGCGGCTTGCAGGCCGATGATGTTTTGATCGCGGGTGGTGAGGTGCGGAACGGTTTCGACGCCGCGCGCTTCGAGCGCGCCGGCGACGACCAGTGCATCCATGCCGACGCGCGCCATGGCGCCGCTATTGATGTCGATGGCGTCGACTTTTTTCGAGGCCATGACTTTGTCCACCTGCTCGAAGATGCGATCGAGCGAAAGGCCCTTGGGCGGATCGATTTCCACGCAAACCGTGAATTGACTGGCCTTGAGTTTTTTCCAGAACTTGCTTTCCGGATCGCGGTGCATAACCGGGGCCGGTTTTGCCAGCACCTCAACGGAATGCGCGGTGGCATGAGTCGTGACCGGCTTTAGCGACTTGACGGCATCGGCCATCGCACGAATATGCGCCGGCGTGGTTCCGCAGCAGCCGCCAAGAATGCGCACGCCGAGTGCAGCCGCTTCGCGCGCGAAGAGCGCGAAATATTCCGGCGAGGATTTCGGATAAACGATGCGGTCGCCTTCGCGCTTCGGAAATCCTGCGTTGGGCATACCGCTGACGCGAAGATCATCCACGGCGGTCAACTCCTGCAAAATCGGCAAAAGCGCCTGCGGGCCGAGTGTGCAGTTCGCGCCGATGACCTGGACATTCTTGTTTTTCAATTGCGCGGCGGCATCCGAAGGGCGGACATCGCCGTAGGTCGTGCCTTCTTCCGAATACGTGAGCTGCGCGACGATTGGCAAGCCGGAGAAAGAACGAATGGCATCAATGGCAATGAGCAATTCCTCGATGTAGGAAAATGTTTCGAGAATATAGAAATCCACGCCGCGCTCCTCGAGCGCAAGCGCCTGCTCGTGAAAAATGTCTAGAATTTCTTGTGGCTCAGGGTGGCGCGACTGTACACCGAGGCCCAGCGGGCCGATGGAGCCGGCAATAAGCACTTCGCGCGCGGCGGATTCGCGCGCTTCGCGGGCGATCTTCACGCCGCGGCTGTTGAGGCGCTGCACTTCATCGCCGAGGCCGAGCGGCGCGAGCTTGAAGCGGTTCGCGCCAAAGGTATTGGTTTCGATGATGTGCGCGCCGGCTTCGATGTAGGCCTGGTGCACGCGAAAAACGGCTTCCGGTTCCGTGGCGTTGAGTTCGTCGAAGCAGCGCTGCGTGCCCACGGCTTCGTGCAGCATCGAGCCCATCGCGCCATCGGCGATGAGAATGGATTCTTTGAGCCGTCCGTTAAAATCGTGAATCTTCACAGTTCCATTTTCCTGTCTAAAGAAATTGCGCCGTGGGGAAACACGCTCAGCGCTTTTGTTCCATGAGGCTGGCGACGGTGCTCATGAGATCGTACTTGGTGAGGATCTCGAAATGCGCATTGCCCATATCGACAAAGACCGCGGGATTCTCGTGGCTCAGGATGTGCGTAATGCGCTCGACGGGCGCGGTTCCCGGCACCTGCGGCAAAGGCTTGCTCATCACTTCGCGAACAACGAGCTTGCGAAGATCTTTGCCCTGTAACGCGAGATTCAAAATCTGGTCCTCGTAGATCGTGCCGATGGGAATGTTTTCTTCGAAGACGGGAATTTGCGAGATGTCCTGCTCCTGCATGGTTTTCAAGGCGTGAAAAACCGTTTGATACGGGCGCGCGACGATCAGCTCGCGTACCTTTCCAAGGGCGTGCTTGGCGTTGACGACTTCCGCGACTGTGATGGCCGTCGCGGCATCCACGTAGCCGCGCTCGCGCATCCATTCTTCGTTGTAGACTTTGCTGAGGTAGCGCATGCCGGTGTCCGGAAGCAGTGCGACGACGAAATCGTTCGGTCCCAAATCTTTGGCCAGTCGTAGCGCGCCGGAGATACAGCCGCCGCCGGAGCCACCGGTGAAGAGCCCTTCCATTTTCGCGAGGCGGCGCGCGAAGACAAAACATTCTTCGTCGACCACCTGGATGATGTCATCCAGGATCTTCAAATCCATCGTCGTCGGAAAAAAATCCTCGCCGATACCTTCCACGACGTAGGTCTTGCCCTTGATGGTTTTCCCGGTCTTGAAGAAATCGTAGTACAGCGAACCGTAGGGATCGACGCCGACGATTTTGACGTTGGGATTCTTTTCCTTCAGAAATTTCCCGACGCCACTGATCGTCCCGCCGGTGCCCACGCCGCAAACAAAGTGGGTGATTCTCCCTTCGCTATCTTCCCAAATTTCCGGGCCCGTCGTCTGGTAGTGCGCTTCCGGATTCATGGGATTGTCGTATTGATTCGGATAGTAAGAACTGGGAATTTCACGAGCGAGTTTTTTGGCGACGGAGTAATAACTGCGCGGATCTTCCGGCTCGACGGCCGTGGGGCAAACGATGACCTCGGCGCCAAGCGCCTTCAGGAGATCGACTTTTTCCTTGGACTGCTTATCCGTGGTGGTGAAAACACATTTGTATCCGCGCACGGCCGCGACCAGCGCCAGTCCCATGCCGGTATTGCCGGAAGTGCCTTCGATAATCGTGCCGCCGGGCTTGAGCAGGCCCTTTTTTTCGGCCTCGTCAATCATGGTGATGCCGATGCGGTCCTTCACCGAGCCGCCGGGATTGGTGAACTCCGCTTTGACATACATCTGCGGCTTCAGGCCCTGATTGATGCGGTTCAGCCGGATCAACGGCGTGTGGCCGACGGCTTCCAAAATGTTGTTACATTTCATTCTGATGTCTCGGGCAGAGCGACGGGCCAACCGGGCTTCCGGGCTGTGCCATAATTCTTCCAGTTTAGCATGCTGCCTGATAGTGACGCAGCGGACAGAGCAAAGGAGACACTCTTGAGCCGGCAAAATATTTCGAGCGGTGCGCCGTGGGAGCCGATTGTGGGGTACTCGCGCGCGGTGCGCATCGGTAACACGATTTCGGTGTCCGGAACGACAGCGACGGGGCCGGACGGCAAAATCGTTGGCGTGGGCGATGCGCAGGCACAAACCGTGCAGACGATTAAGAATATCGAGGCGGCGCTTATGCAAGCGGGCGCGAGCCTGCAAGACGTCGTCCGGACGCGCATCTACGTGACCAACATCGCCGAATGGGAAAAAGTGGGCCGCGCGCACGGCGAATTTTTTGGGGCGATTCGTCCGGCGACAAGCATGGTGGAAGTGAGCAAGCTGATCGCGCCGGAAATGCTGGTGGAAATCGAGGCGGACGCAGTGGTTTCTGAGTAGAGTCGAGAGCATCGCGGCACGCGGAAAGCGGTCTGGAACTTGAGAAAGCAAATGAGCTCGGCGCTTTACGATTCGTTTATCGCAGATTATTATGACGAGTCGCCGGTGGTCCAAAAGCGGCTGCAGGACGTGGCGTTTTATCGCGATGCTGCGCGCGATTACGGCGATCCCGTGCTGGAACTGGGTTGCGGCACGGGACGCGTCACCATGGCGGTGGCGGAGGCGGGAAAACGGATCACGGGACTCGAGCTTTCTGAACGCATGCTGGAACGCGCGGTGAAAAAGCGCGGCGGGCTCCGCGTCGAAGCGCGCGAACGCGTTCACCTGGTCCAGGGCGACATGGCGAAATTCGACTTGGGCGAAAGATTCCGGCTGGTGATTATTCCTTTCCGCGCGTTTCAGCACCTGCTGGAAGTGCGGCAGCAGATGGATTGCCTGGAATGTGCGCGGAAGCATCTCATGCCGAAAGGGCGGCTGATCCTGGATGTATTCCAGACGGACGCGGAGCGCATGCACGACCCGGTGCATCACCGCGAGATGCTGGTCTCCGAATACCAAGCGCCGGACGGCCGCCAGGTGCGAATCACCGAGCGCGTGGCGGCGTTTCACCGCGCGGAGCAACGGAACGATGTGGAAATGATTTTTTCCGTCGCGCATCCGGGCGGGCGCAAGGAACGGCTGGTGTTCGCCTGGACGCTGCGGTATTTCTTCCGCTATGAAGTCGAGCACTTGCTGGTGCGCTGCGGATTTCGCGTGACGGCACTGTACGGAGATTTCGATCGAACGCCTGTCCGGGATGAATCACCAGAGATGATTTTCGTGGCGGAAAGCCAGGAATGAATTCCAGTAGGAGAATCATCCCCGGCTGTTTTCAAAGAAAGTGCGTAAACCAAAGAAAAAACAAAACCTCTCCGCGTCTCAACCTAGTTTGTATTGCAGTCTAGTTTGCATTGCAAACTGAAATCATCGAACTCCGCAAACTAGTTTGCAATGCAAACCAAATTCCTTAGCTCCCTCGTTGAACTAAATTCAATAAAAGCAACAAGTTACCAGTGGGCGCGGATGCGATACTTCAGCACGGCCTTGCCGTCTTTGGCGACAGGCACGTTGAATTGGGCCGCGAACGCCGCCGTCTTGGTGTACTTGTATGTGGATGAAAGCATTTCCCAATCGCCGCCGATGGGCTCGTTCACTTCGACGGTGATGGGCCCATCCTTGTGATTGCGAATGGTGACCTCGAATTCCATCTCCCAGACGTGGCTGGCAATGCTTTTGTAATCGGTCTGCTTGTGTTCGGCAACCACGTCGAAGGCGTTGCCGATGTGAATGTTGACGGTCTCGTCCTTCGGCGTGTGGTCAATGCGGTCTTCACCGGCGAAGAGAATGCCGCCCTTTGAATCCTTCTGATAGACGCGCACGTTGCCCGCCGGAAGAGGAATGCCGAGGCCGGCTTTTTCCTCGTTCTTGAATTTGTAATAGACCATGACGGGATCTTTCAGCGGCGAGCCGGGATTTTGCGCGTTGTGGTAGTAGTAGTTTTGCCCGTTGACGACGAAGATTTTTTCAACGGGCACACCGCTGCCTTGCAGCAAGCTGATCTGCTTTGTTTCTTTGTCCTCGACGGAAGTTCTGCGGCCCAGCGAGTAGAGATGGTACTCGGAGAAATTTTCCTGCTGGAATTGAGGCGCAGCCGCAGCTTTTGCGGCCATTTCATAGGCCATGTTCGCGTCGCGCCGAGCATTGGTCTGGATACGATTTAACTCACCGGCCACAAGCTGCAGACGGGCGTTGTGAAAGGCGGTGCCGCTGTTATTGACAACAGTGACCCAGCCGTCGAGGTCGGCGTTCTTTTCGTCACGGGTGACAGTCAAAACGTAGTCGGAATTCCAGTTCAAGTTGTTCGCAAGGTAGGACGCTTCAATCGTCTGTTTTCTCGCGCCGGAATTTTCGAGGGACATCAATAGTGTGGGGCGCTCGTAAAGATTCGCCGGCACTTCCGGGAAGCGCAAACTCTCGGCATACATCCCCGTCACGATGTCGTTGCCAATTTTCCAGACCGGGCCGTTGTTATCGGAGAGCAGCGTGGCCTTGATCTCTTCGCGTTTGGTGGTGCCGTTTTCCTGATACGTTCGCACCAGCGTGACTTCCTTGCCGACGTACTTGTGAAGGAGTTTCGCGGGCTCAAGGAGATCGTATTCGTAGTTTTGCTCGATGACGCCGAGCTTGTCGGGATCGGTCAGGGAGCGAAAATGAACCGTCGCGGGATTCACGGTCGCGGCGATGTCCATGAGTTTCAAGCGGAATATTCCGCCGGGAAGCGAGAGCTGGCGGACGTCGCGAACCAGCGCGATGTTCGAATTGTAGACGGTAACGTTCAGGTCGGTCTGGTCGTTCAGGCTCGTGGATTGGTCGCCAGCGGATCGTGCCGCTTCTTTCTCCTGAGCCGGATAAGCTTTCTTGCTGCGCGTTGCGGGATAAAGGAGCGTAGCGCCGGCAGCGAAGATCGCAGCCGAAGAGATGCCCCAAACCAATCGTTTTCTTAGCATTTTCCCAGAGAGATTCATCACCTTCACCTCGATCAAGATTTGCCTTCCCTCTTAGAACGGCGCCAACGGGATTTCTTGCAAGAATTTTAGACTGGAAGAGATGGCCTCAAGTCATGGATGAACGGCAGGTTCCCAGGTCAAGCCGCCGTCGCCGGTCGCAAAATATTTCGTGCCGCGCGCATTCCAGATGGTGGCATGCAGCGCGTCCGCGGCGCGAATTCCGCCGAGATCGTCTTTTAGCGGCGAAGAAAGCAACTTCCAGTGCGCGCCGCCATCCGTTGTTAAGAGAATGGCACCCGCACGTCCGACTATCCAGCAAACCCTCTCCGAGGTTGCGGAACCGGTCAGCAGGTCCACGAGGACGCCGCTCGGCTGACGCATCCAGGAACGTCCGCCATCAGGAGAGAACTCGATGAGACCGGCGCGACCGGGGCGCCAAACAAAAGCGGAGCCCGGGGCGGCGATCAGACGCGAATCGGAGACCATCACCATCTCGGTGACGGCTCTCCCCGCGTAAGCCGCGCCCGCGTCTCCTGCTGATGTTTGAGGAGCAGCGGGAGGCGGCGCGGCCGGAGTTGCAGTTTTCGACTTTGCCACGTTTTTCGCCTGACCGAGCGGAGCCGGACCTGGCACCTTTGGCGAAATATTCTGGTTCTGCGCTTGGAGATTCTGTTCTTGCGCCGGCGCCGGCATTCGCGCATTCGCTTGGGTCTCCCTTTCTCTTTTCGCCTCCAGTGCTTTCTCCCGTACCATGCCGCCGACAAGCTTGCCGTCGAGATCCGCTTTTTTCTCGTCACGAAAGAGATATGCATCGGCGTCGCGCTCCGCATCCTTCCGCCCGCTTTCTTCCCTTCCCAGGGAAGGAGCTGCCAATGCGCCCCTTGTTTTTGACTCATCAGTTTGCTGCTTTCTCAGGCCCCTCGAATCCGGCAGCTTGGAGTAGGAGGAAAGCGCGTCGGTCGTGGAAGAAGGCTTTGACGGACTCCGCTGCACCTCCGGCGAGGCGTCAGTCCCTCTGGTGGATGCAGGAGGCGCAGGAACGGCGGGCTCCTGATTCCTTGCGATTTTGACCTCGTTGGAGCTCGGGAAAGGATGTTCGTTCTCGCGCATCGCGATCCACACCAGCAAGCCCGCGGCAATCGCTCCGGCGGGGGCGATCCAACGCCAGCGGACTCCGTGGGTGAGACGTGATGCGCGCCGGCCTTCGCGCGCTGCGGGCCGCGCCACAGTTTCGATTTTCTGCGCATAGGGCGCGTGTTGCGCATCCGCCATGGCAAAGACTTCTTGCTCCTCGGCGGCGTGCAGAGGAATATCGTCGGTCAACTCGAGGTTAGCGAGAAGCTGCTGGCAATGGGCGCAAGCTACAATGTGTTCCTTCCAGGAATTCAATTCTTCGGGAAGCAGCGAGCGCTCATGATAAGCGGCAAGCGTTTCCGTGTCCGGGCACGCATCGCGCTGCAAAGAAGAGCCCGCTGCCTGCTTCGCGGAATCGGAAGAAGCCGCGGCAGAACGCAAATGGCGTGCAATCGCTTTGTCAAAGCTCCGATCGCGGTCTTCAGGCGCCATAGTCTTCACCATTCTTAGAACGGGGCTGAGCCGCTTTCTTGCAGTTTGCGATCATCACGGCCGTTTCCTTGCTGCAGGGCTTTGCGGTTTCGTGCGCGGCAGCAATTTGTCCAAGTCGATGGGAGCGTCTTCCGCGCTGTATTCGAAACAAAGGGCGATTTCAGGATCGCTCAGCCCAGCTTGCGCCGCGAAGCCATTCTCGGCTCCAAAACCGTGGCGAAGGATTGTTTCCACCGCGCCGCGCAAGTCGTGACGCACACGATCCAAATGACGCGAGACGCTGGACTCATGCTCTCCGAGCAAGCGGCCAATCTCCGCGAGGGTCTTCTCTTCGGTGTAGTAGAGACGGAGTCTTTCCTTTTCCTGTGGTTCGAGTTTTGCGAGGGCTTTGCTTAACGCGCGCCCAAACAAGGCGAGGTAGCGTTCACGATGGGGATCACCGGGATGGAGCTGCGGTCCAGACGGCGTGAGCTGGCGCGAATCCTGTGCGTCGTCTTCGCCGAGTTCTTCGAAGCGGCGGCCCGCGCGAATCGCATCAATGTGGCGCTGAGCGAGAACGGCGCGGAGCCAGGTCTTCAGTGAGCTGCGCCCATGGAAGTAGCGAAAGAGCGAACGCGCGTTGCCCTGGCCATCCGCGAGGCCGTATAAATCCGCGAAAAGAGAATCCGCGAGTTCGCACGCCTCCGCCGAACCCGAACTGCACCGCAGAATGGCCGCCGCCGCGGTGCGCAAGTAGGGGCGATAGGTGGCGAAGAAATGTTCCCAGGCCACCTCGCATCCTTCTCCGCAGGCACAGGCGAGGGCGAGATCTTCAAGATGGAGCGCGGAGAGGAACTCCTCGAGTTGATGGAGGGTTACCTTTCCCGAAGTGCAGCGCTTTTTTGCACTGCGTTCGAGGGCCACTGAAAAGCCCTCGCGCGAGAGCCCCCAACGGCCGGATTGAGACTGGGCATAGAGCCAATCCACGAGCGGAGCACGACCTTCGAGAGGCCTGGCGGGATCGACCAGGGGACCGTCACCGCCGCGTTCTGAAGGGGCATCGGGCATAACTGAGTTTTGCAGCCTGGCGCCCAGCAACCTGAACCAACGCCAGGGTCTCCCTTTGCATCCTAGTGCATAAGCCGGTGAACGGAAAGCATTGTGCAAAACTCGACACACCCCCCGGCCCCGGTTTGCGGTATCCTATCCAGAGTTGCGCGCCCAGACTCGCAACCTAAACCGCCTCTCCGGGTTAGAACGGGGTGCGCTTCGCGCGCTCGCGGGAGCATTAGCGATTTCGCGACGCTAGTACCAAAGTCCTATTCGGACTCCCTCAACCCAGTTCGTACTCTGGTACAGCGAGAGCGTATTTCCTATTCTGCCGGCGAACTTGGGAACGCTAGGTATCCCTAGACGACCCAGTTTGCAGGACAGAATTCTCGCGAGGCGGCACGCGGATGACAACCATGCTTGCAGATCCACCACGCAAAACGACGATGGGCGTCGGTTTTGACGCCAACCGTGGCCGCACGTCCAATCCCCAAGCGTGGAAGCAGGCCATTGGCACGAAACCCATAGCGGCGCGCCTTGCTCTGCTGCCGGATCCGAAACCCCGCTGGGACCGCATCGGAATCAGCGCCGGGAGCCAAATTGCGATCCTGATATTCCTGCTTTTGATACCTATGATTTTTCCTGAGCAGATGAAAACCGCTCTGAATCTTCGGCCTACGGAGCTAATGCAGCCGGTCACGTTGATTCCCGTTGCACCGGAGCCGCCGCCACCGCCCAAAGTCAAGGCGAAGGCACCGCCGGTGGTAAAGCCGGAGGTGCCGGAGCCAGTGAAATTAAATCCGAGGCAGCAGCACGTATTTTTGACGGCCAAGGCCGAGCCGCCGAAGATGCGCACGATAGATGCAAAGCCGGTGGAACTGAATCCTACTTTCGATCAGGCGAAAGTGGATATGCCGACGAATCAGCCGAAGCGTCCGAAAGAGGACGTGAAGGTGGGAAATCTTGGGTCGGGCAGCGCCGCGCCAGCGACCGTGGTTGCACCCGTGAACAAGGTGCAGACCGGAGGATTCGGCGACCCGAACGGACTTCCTGGCAAGGGTGACCCGAATAAGGCAACAAACGTGAATCGCCTCGGCTCGCCCGCTTTGCCGGGCGGACCTGGCTACGGCAACGGCACGGGCGGAGACAAAGGAATTCGCGGCACAGTAGCGAGCACGGGATTCGGGAATGGCACGGCGATTCCTCCACCCAGCGGCGGAAAGCGCGGCACGGTGCAGACCAGCGGATTTGGCGATCAGACCGTAGCAACGGATGCCCCGAAGAAAAAGGCGGCTTCTGGCGAAGGAACACCGACAACAGTTGAAATTCTGGAGAAACCACGGCCGGAGTACACTGCGGAAGGGCGCAAGCTCAAAATTGAAGGCGACGTTGTGCTGGAGATCGTGTTCCTGGCCAATGGCAGCATTCAAGTGATTCGTGTTGTGAGTGGTTTGGGCCACGGTCTGGACGAAGCAGCGTCTCGGGCGGCGCAGCAGATCAAGTTTAAGCCGGCGAAACGCGACGGCCAGCCGGTAGATTTTCCGGCTCGCGTGCGGATTGAATTCCGAATGGCCTACTGAAGGGGAGAGAGAACATGCGTAAGCTTGCAACAATCGTCCTGGGCCTGATCCTGGGCGGGCTGGGAGCCATTGCCGCGGAAGCGGCGCCCAAGCCGGCGGATCAGCAGGCGCGGACAATGGAAGATGTGATCGATCGGGTCATAACCAATGAAAACCGGGCTGTCCAGCAGATTCGGCAATACTCACCGCTGGTCGAAACCTATATCCAGAATCTGAAGCCCGATAAGGACCTCGGCTATACCCCCGCCGGCGACAAGTATTTCCTCGGACGGGCCGACTTCTCCAAGGGTGTGTCACTCATTTCCCTGACGGACAGCAATACCAAGGGGAAGAAGATCTTCGGTTCCATCGGCAATTTCTTTTCGTTTGCGCTGCAATTCGTGCCGGACGGCTTCCTGCAGATGATTTTTCTCGACACCAACGGATTCGACAAACAGCACTACAAGTTCGACTACGTGCGCCGCGAATTCCTCGGCGAAGTGCGCTGCCTGGTGTTTGACGTGACGCCACAGGAGAAGAGCGGCAAGGGCCGTTTTCTCGGCCGCATCTGGGTGGAAGACCAGGATTTCAATATTGTGCGGTTCAACGGCGCCTACAGCGGCAACGGACATTCCAGCTGGTGGTTCCACTTTGACAGCTGGCGCACGAATGTGCAGCCGGGCATGTGGATGCCTTCCTTCGTGTACAGCGAAGAAAAGGACATGCACTACAATTTGACGAAAAAGCTGGACTTCAAAGCGCAAACGCGCCTCTGGGGCTACAACCTCGGACATGCCAGCCAGGAACAGGAATTGAGCAAGATCCTGGTGGAATCGGCTGTGACGGACGATACGAAAACCGCGAACGACCTGTCGCCCGTCCAGGCGCAGCGTACCTGGGACCACCAGGCGGAAGACAACGTCATCGATCGCCTGGAACGCATAGGTCTGGTCGCGCCGAAGGGCGAAGTCGACAAGATTCTCGAGACGGTGGTCAACAACCTCGAGGTCACGAACAATATCGATATCCAACCGGAAGTTCGTTGCCGGGTGATGATGACATCTACACTGGAATCCTACACCGTCGGTCACACCATCGTTCTTAGCCGTGGTTTGATCGATGTCCTTCCAGACGAAGCAAGCCTTGCCACGATGATTGCGCATGAGCTCAGCCACGTGGTTCTCGGCCACCGGCTCGATTCGAGCTTCGCGTTCTTCGATCAATTGCTGATTAGCGACAAGGACACCTTCCGCCACTTCGGGTTTGCGCGCACGCCCGATGAGGAAAAAGCGGCCAATGTCAAAGCGCTTCAACTGTTGAACAATTCTCCATACAAGAATCAGCTCGGCAACGCGGGACTTTTCCTGACGGCGCTCGAGACGCGCTCGAAGGAAATTCCGAACCTGATCAGCCCGCACCTCGGCAATCGCGTTCCGATAGTCGGCGACCTCAAGTCGTCGACGCCGGTCGATCAAAAGCAGAATCCGCAGATGATCGTGGCGCTGCCGATCGGCGGCCGCGTGAAAGTCGATCCCTGGAATGACAAACTGGACCTGATCAAGAGCAAGCCGGTGGGGGCAGTCGCGGAACGCGAGAAGATGCCGTTCGAAGTCACTCCGTTCATGCCTTACCTGATGCGGTACGGAACGGAGGCTACAAAGCCGATCGCCGCCAGCGCTGCTAGGCCGACCGATCCGAAAACCGGACAAGCGGCGCCGGGAAAACCGTAGCCGGTTCCGTTTAACAAGCGCAAAACATTCGGCCCGGTGAAGATCATTTCACCGGGCCGTTTTCTTTTAGCTGCTGCTAGGTGGTCTTTGAGTCCGCTTCTCAACGTAGCGCAGAGAGTTCCTTGATCAGTTTGTAGTTGAATTCGACTCCATCATAAAAATCCTGCACGCCCACGCGCTCATCCTTGCCATGCGCGCGGCTGTCATTTCGCTGGAAAAACATGCAGGAGATTCCGTAGGTGGGGATGCCGGCGATGCGGGTGTACTTCCCGTCGGTGGCACCAGTAGACATTGTGGTGACGTAGGGAACGCCCGGCCACGCAACGCTGAGTGTCTTTTCCATCGCTTGCGTGAGTTCAGGAAGCAGCGGAGAGGGAGGCACTGCCACGACCTGGGTTACCTTTCCGTCCGGCCCAATCTGCGCAACGATGTTGACTTTCACCTTTGGATCGTTGGCCACACGTTCGAGGGTATGGAGAACATCCTGCGGGTCTTCTCCGGGAAAAATCCTGCAATTGACGTTAGCGCGGGCGGTTTGCGGCAATGCGTTTGGCGCGTGGCCGCCGGAAAGCATCGTTGCAACGCAAGTGGTGTGCAGCAGTGAATTGAAGTAGGGATTCGCCGAAAGGCGTTGCACGGCGGCATTGTCCAGCGGTTGATGGGCGACAGCCTTCAAGTCTGCGGCGACCTGGCCCATGGTCAGCGCCGCGTTTCTTTCAAAATAGTTGCGAGTGATTTCGTTGATTTTCACGGGGAAGGAGAACGACTGCAGCCGGGCGAGCGCGCCGGCGAGGTGATAGATGGCGTTGTCCGGGCTGGGAATGGAACTGTGGCCGCCGGGATTGAGCGATTCGAATTGAAAATCAACGTAAACTTTTTCGCTGGCCTGGATGCCCGCGAGCAGCCGCTTGTCCTTATCCTTTTCGAATTCTCCGCCGTCCAGATTGATGCAGTATTCCGCGTCGATCCAGTCGCGATGTTCCTTCAGGAGCCAGTCGACGCCGTTAGAGGTGCCTCCTTCTTCGTCGGCGGTCAGCGCGAGGATCACATCACGATCCGGCACGTACCCTTCTTTTTTCAGTCGGATGAAATTGGTGACCAGGATGGCATCGCCTTCCTTCATGTCTTCGGTGCCACGGCCGTAGAAGTAACCACCTTTCTCGATGAATTCGAAGGGGTCCGTGGTCCAATCCTCGCGGCGCGCCTCGACAACGTCGAGATGTCCAATGAACAGGATGGGCTTGCGTTTTCCGGTTCCGTGCAAGCGCACGACGAGATTCTTCTTGCGCTCCTTCGGGCCGGCCACATGGATGTCGCTTTCGGCAAAGCCTCCGTCGCGCAGGCGCGTGGCCATCGCCTCCACGGCGGTGGTCACGTTGCCGACGGAATCCGTGGTGTTAATTTCTGTGAGCTGCTTGAAAATATCGCGCGCCAGCTGCTTTGTTTGTTCCTGCCCTTGCGCCGAAACGGCAGACGAACAGCTCACCACCGCACAAAACATCAGGATCCAGCGTTTCACGGCTTGCATTTGCTCTCCTCAAAATGAATTTCACGAAAAAGGCAGTGGACCGGCGGGTGAGGCCGGCTGCACCGTCAGCGCGTAGCGAAGACAACGCGATAAATGCGACGCGGACCAGAACAACAAAATCATGCCGAACCCTCGATCCAGGACAAGGAACACAACAAAGGCGGTGAAGACTGCAAATCCCGTTCGGTCAGGCCTCATCAACGGCGTTGGCAAACGAGAGTTCACGAACCGCGCCAGCTCGCGAGGCCACTTGAAGACCCAATACAACCCATAGAACGGAATCAGATGAAACCAGGCCGCGCGCAGCGGCTTCACGGGATAGGTGCCTGCTGTCGCGCGCGAGAGAATGACATGGAATTCGTAGACGCAAACCATCCAATAAACCAGACTGATGAAATTTGCGAGAAACAGATACAACGGAGGGATCAGCAACGGTTCTTTGGCAAGCTCGGGGTGCAACGTGACGGCGATGATTTCCGTAATCAGCGTGGCCACGCCAAGAAGATAGCCGACCCAAATGCGCGGAAACGAAGGCAATGCCTGCCGTTGAGACTGTTGTCCTTGGGAACCCGCGTCAGACCAATCCATTCATCCCTCAACGAATCTTCCTTGGCAGCGTAACGGCCTGGACGCTCGTCCGTCAAACGATTTGCAACAGAGGCCGCGTTTCATTCCGCGATAAGTTGCTTCGGCCAGCGTGCTCTGCATAAACTGGCAGGGAGACGATTTTGGAGGAAGAGATGACATTAGCCAGGAAACACGCCGCACAGATCGCGCTGGGCGCGGCGATATTCGCGGCGGGGATAGCGGCGGGGTCGCTGCATGCCCGCAGCGCCGCAGTGCAGAATCGCTTTGGCCAGCCGAAGACCGTGCTGCACGTGGTGGTCTACAAATTCAAGGACAACGTTTCGAATTACGACCGAGAAAAGGCCATCAACGGCATCAAGGACATGGCGGGAAAGATTCCCGGCATCAAGAATGTCTGGTTAAAGACCGCGCGCAACCAGATCAAGGATTTCAGCGGCGTTTATGCCATCGAGTTCACGAGCGCGGAAGCCGCTGCCGACTACGCGGAGAGTCCGGTGCATGAAGCGTGGTCCAAAACGTGGCAGGAGCAACGCGAGAACAGCTTGTCGTTTCAGGTTACGAATCCCTGAAGCGCGATCTCTCAGGCCTGCCGCGCGATGCCGTATCTTCTGCGAATCATGCGGTCTGCCGCTCGATCGGAGAGCAGCCGCTTCGCCCATTTAGCAAATGTCGCGAGCGGGGTCACGCCGTAACGCGCCTTTGGGCGCGGCGCCTCGATGGCTTCCAGCATGATGCGCGCGCAATCTTCCGGAGTGGTCTTGGACTGCGCACGGGTGCTCGTCGCGTTGGACCAGTATGTCGCGTAGATTTTCGCGTAGGGGCCGCTCCGGAATTCTTCCTGGTAGGATTTCGCCAGCTCCAGCGCCGTTTGTTGGATGTTCGTGACGATATAGCCGGGCTCGATCAGAATCGTTTCGATACCGTACGGATACAGTTCGTAGCGCAGGGCGTTGGCTACGGCCTCGATGGCATGTTTCGAAGCGCTGTAGGCGCCCTGCGTCGGGGGCGTCACAAACCCTGAGACCGAACTCATCATCAGGATGCGGCCTTTCCGGCGTTCGCGCATGTGCGGAAGAACAGCCTGCGTTACGCGGATCACGCCGAACAAATTCGTTTCGAATTGCCGCCGCCAGTCTTCGAGGCGCAGATCCTCGACGGCGCCCGCATAGACGAGTCCGGCATTGTTAATGAGCACGTCGATCGCGCCAGCCCTGGCGAGTACAGATGAGACTCCTGCCTTCACCGAAGCGTCATCGCACACATCCATTTCAAGTGTCTCGAGCGGCAGCTTCCTTTCACGCGCCAAGGCATCGAGTTGCGCGCGCTTCGCCGCCGAGCGGCCGGCCGCAGACACGCCGTAGCCGCGCTCCGCCAACAGCAACGCCGCAGCCTTCCCCAGACCATCTGTAGCGCCCGTGATCAGAACCGATGGAGTCCTCTTGTCCGTCTTCATTCCGCCCCCTCGACCGAAGCTATCGTATCGCGGAATCAAGCCGCCCGCGGCAGCCACGATCGCGTCCCGTTTTCAACACAGGCGACGAAAGGCCGTCCCGTGCACCAGACAAGATTGCTAGACTAAATGCTTCTCCTACGCTTTAATCGCAACGCCTGGTGAGCGTGCATGCCGGCCGACGAAACCTTCTCCGTACCTGCGCCAGAAAAAAAATGGCAGTTCGGCTTTTGGAGCCTCATCGCCACGCAGTTCCAGGGCGCCTTCAACGAAAACGCACTCAAGTTTCTTGTCATTTACCTGATTCTTGCCATCGAAAAAGACAAAGCGCAGCGGGATCAGATGGAATTGCTTGTCGGCGTGCTCTTCGCCGCCCCCTTTATTCTGTTTTCGCTGGTAGGCGGATACTTCGCGGACCGCTTCAGTAAGCGTACGGTCACGATCTGGACGAAAGTGTTTGAAGTGGGCGTCATGCTTTTTGCCGCAGCCGTCCTGGTAGGACCTAACCTCAATCTGGCTCTGGCGGCAATTTTTCTGGTCTGCACGCAAGGGGCGCTATTTGGGCCGTCCAAATACGGCTTGCTCCCGGAGTTGCTTCCGCCCGAGAAACTTTCCTGGGGCAACGGGGTCCTCGAACTCGGGACGTTCCTCGCGATTATCGTTGGCAGCATGAGCGGATCTTTTCTCGCCGAAGCGTTCAACGGACGCGAGATTTACGCCGGCGCGTTGCTCCTAGGATTTACAGTGATTGGCCTGGTATGGAGCTTTGGGATCGGCCGCGTGCCGGCCGCGGATCCCGCGAAGAGATTCCATCTAGTCTCGCTGATAGATGTTTGGTCCCCGATGAAATTGATTCGCAGCGATCGGGTGCTGTGGCTGGCGGTCCTCGGCAACACGTATTTCTTCTTTGTCGCTGGCCTGCTGCAATTCAACATTTTCATTTATGGGCAGGACGTCTTGCATATCCGTTCCACCGAGGGCGGCTTCCTGCAGGCGGCCATTGCGATTGGGATAGGCCTCGGCAGTTTCGCCGCCGGTTATCTCTCCGCCGGAAAAATTGAATACGGACTGATTCCGCTCGGCTCGATGGGCATGACAGTCCTCGGACTCTGTCTGGCGATTCCCCACTTGTCCTTCCGGGCCGTGCTCTTGCTCCTGGTTGCACTGGGATTCTTCGGCGGATTTTTCATTGTGCCGGTCAGCGCCTCGATCCAGCACCGTCCGGAGGAAGACAAAAAAGGCGTTGTCATCGGCACCGCAAACTGGCTATCGTTCGTGGGCATCGGCGCCGCCTCCGGCGTGTATTACGTTTCTACTCATTTCCTTCACCTGAGCCCCGGCCAAATTTTCTTTTGGTCGGCGCTTGCCACACTGGGAGCCACGGGCTACCTGCTATGGCTGCTGCCAGACTCGTTACTGCGGCTTTTTCTTTGGATCGCCACGCATACCCTGTATCGCCTGGACGTGGAAGGCCGCGAAAACGTGCCGGCGCGCGGCGGAGCGCTGCTTACGCCCAATCATGTTTCGATGGCGGACGCGGTACTGCTCATCGCGTCCATCGACCGCCCGATTCGCTTCCTCATGTTCAAGGGATCCTACGAGCATCCCCTGGTAAAACCTTTTGCAAAGATCATGGGCGTGATTCCCATCGCGTCGGACCAGGGCCCGCGCGAAATGATTCATTCCCTGCGCATGGCTACCGACGCGCTCAAAAACGGCGAAGTCGTCTGTATCTTTCCGGAAGGGCAGATGACGCGCATCGGCCAGATGCTCCCTTTCCGCCGCGGTATGGAGCGCATCATCAAAGGCGTGGACGTCCCGATCATCCCCGTAAATCTGGATGGCGTCTGGGGCTCGATTTTCAGTTTTGCGGGCGGGCGTTTCCTCTGGAAATTTCCCCGGCGCATTCCTTACCCGGTCCGCGTCACGTTTGGCAAACCCATGCCGCCGACTTCCACTTCCATGGAAGTGCGCCGCGCCGTGCAGGACCTTGGCGCGGAAGCCTTCGCGCGCCGCAAGAAGCGCATGCACGCGTTGTGGCAATCTTTTATCTACACGGCGCGGCGTCATCCCTTCCGTTTCGCGATGGCGGATGGGCAGCGGCCCAGGCTCAACTATTTTCAGGCGCTGGCAGGAGCGCTGGTCCTGGCGCGGCGTTTGCGAAAACCCTGGCAGGGACAGAAAATGGTGGGTGTTTTGCTGCCGCCGTCGGTTCCCGGCGCGCTGGTAAATTTTGCAGCGATGCTGATGGGCAAAGTTCCGGTCAATCTGAACTACACGGTTTCGAATGAAACGCTGGCCTCGTGCGCACAGCAGTGCAATCTGAAAACAATTGTTACCGCGCGAGTCTTTCTCGAAAAGGTCAAGATACAACCTCTGGGTGAAATTATTTTCATCGAAGACGTGGTCAAAGACGCGAGGTTCGGCGAACGTCTTTCCGCGGCTCTGGCGGCAAGTCTCCTGCCCGCCAAGTGGGTGGCCAAATTCTCGGGCTGCGAGCGGCCGGCGACTCTTGACGACATCGCGACGATCATTTTTTCCAGCGGCTCGACCGGCGATCCCAAGGGCGTAATCCTGACACATTACAACATCGCTTCGAATGTCGCGCAGTTGAGCCAGGTGTTCATGTTGCATGCCGATGACCGCATCATGGGGATCCTGCCGTTTTTTCATTCCTTTGGTTTTACGGGCACGCTGTGTCTGCCCGCGTCGACAGGCATCGGCGTCGTCTTCCATCCGAATCCTCTCGATTCGCGGGTTATCGGCGCACTCGTGAACAAGTATGCCGTCACGATGCTGCTCGCTACGCCCACGTTTTTGAATGCGTACACGCGCCGCTGCACTCCCGAAGAGTTCGGCAGCCTCCGCTTCGTGATGGCCGGCGCTGAGAAATTGCCCGATCGCATTTCCCAAGCCTTCGAAGATCATTTCGGCATCTGGCCCCACGAAGGCTACGGCTGCACGGAATGCTCGCCGGCAGTCACGGTGAACACTATCGATTTCCGCGCGGCGTCTTTCCGCCAGGTGGGAGCGAAGCGCGGCAGCATTGGCCATCCCTTGCCGGGGATGACGGTAAAGATCGTGGACCCGGACACCATGCAGCCCGTCGGCGTGGACGAGCCGGGCCTGCTGCTGGTCCGCGGACCCAACATCATGCAGGGCTATCTCAACAAGCCGGAAAAAACCGCCGACGTTCTTCGCGACGGCTGGTACAACACGGGCGATATCGCGCGGCTGGATGAAGACGGCTTCCTGAAAATCACGGACCGTTTGAGCCGCTTCAGCAAGATTGGCGGCGAAATGGTGCCACATATCAAGGTAGAAGACCTCCTTCAGGATTTGGCGGGCGCGAGCGAGCAGACCTTTGTCGTGACCTCCATTCCGGATGAGAAAAAGGGCGAGCGCCTCATCGTTCTGCATACTCTGGCAGAGCCTCAGCTCGAGGGGTGCCTTGAAAAATTAGGGAAGAGCGACTTGCCGGCGCTCTGGCGTCCCCGGCCCGAGCAGTTTGTCCGCATCGAAAGGCTCCCGTATCTTGGCACCGGGAAACTCGACCTGCGGAAGGCGCGCGAACTGGCGCTGGAGATGGGGCAGCGTGCGCCCCGCGAATAAGCGCACGTTCCGTCTGGCGGCGGAGAGCGTCTCATGACACAAGCCCAAAGCACGGGCCAACGGCGCGGACTCTTCCTCCGCCTCGTTGTGACCGCAATCGTTCTGGGCCTGTGGTTCTGGACGCAGTCCCTTCTCGGCGCGCGGATTGCTCCTCCAAACGGCATCGGCGACGCAGTTCACAACTGGACCGCCGGTCTCAATTCCTATTTTTCGCACAACCTGAGAGCTGCCAACGGGCTCCTGATCGTGAGTTCCGCTCTGATTGATGCGCTCGGCCTCTTTCTCCTCGCCCGCTGGTTGTTCGGCGGGACCGTGCGTCCGTTCCTTGGGTTGTTTCTCCTGATGGCGCTGCGCCAGGTGATGCAAGCCATCTGCGCGCTGCCTCCGCCGCCCAACATGATCTGGCACTATCCAGGTTTCCCGTCGTTTCTGGTTACCTATCACGTTGCCAACGATTTTTTCTTTTCCGGACACACCGCCATCGCCGTTTTCGGCGCGATTGAGCTTTCCCGTTTGCGCCGGACCTGGCTCACCGTCCTTGCGATCCTGATTGCCTGCTTCGAAGTGGCCACCGTCCTGATCTTGCGCGCCCACTACACCATGGACGTCTTCACCGGAGTTGTCGCCGCTTTGTGGGTTGCCCACCTCGCGGAACGCATCTCGCCCCGCCTCGACCGCATGATCAACCGCAGCAAGTAGAGTTTGCACGGTCGACTCGAGGAAACTCAGTTCGGCTCTGGCGCGGATACCCTTAAGCGCATGTCAAAAGCGGCTTGAGTCTGGTCTTGACGCTGCGCCCGCGCTGTAAGACACTCCATTCAACGAGTGGTCCTCACGCCCAGGCGCCAGGGTCCCGCTAAGTCTTCAGTGAATCTCCTCTCGTCCTGCGCGCGGAAGGGGAGATTGTGTCCACTCGCCGGCGCATCCTGATGTTCGTGGTTGAACTACTGCTTTTCTGCCTGATCCTGCCCATTCACGGGCGCGAGGCACTGCCGGGAACCGGCACGGAGGCTCTCGGTACGCCTGAAGCGAGCGGGGGCGCCCAGCTGACCGTGTACGTACGAGATGAGAGCGGCGCCGTCTTCAGCAGTCTCGCCTTGGTGACGCTGCAGAATCTGACCAGCCCAACTTTGGCAACTTCACGTACGATGGGTGGCAGAGCCGTGTTCGAGGATCTGGGTGCGGGAGAATACACGGCCGTGGTCGACGCCCCGGGATACGTGACCGCCAGCGAACATGTGAACATCTCCGTCCCTGACCAGCAAGAACAAATCTTCGTCACGCTGAAACGCGATCCCGATTCGCGCATCGTGTCTTCGCCTATAGGTCCTCCCATACTCTCGCCGAAATTGCAGAAGGAGCTCAGCAGAGCTGTCGAAGCGCTGCACGGCAACAATCTCGACGCTGCGCAGAAGCATCTTGACGCCGCGTACCGCCTCGCTCCTTCCAACCCTGAGGTGAATTACATGAGGGGCTTGCTTGCGGACCGCCAGGGAAACATGGCATCCGCCCAGGCCAGTTGGGAGAAGGCTATCTCTCTGGACCCGAAGCACAACCTTGCCCTGCTGGGCCTTGCCGCGATCCTCGCCCGCCGTGCGGATTTCGCCGGAGCCAAAGGCTATCTTGAGCGTGTTCTACAGAGCGACCCGAATTCATGGCACGCCCACCAATTATTGTCCGTTGTTTGTGTTCGTCAGGGCGGCTATCAGGAAGCCGTCACTCACGCGGAGCGGAGTCTCGAGCTCGGCAAAAGCCTTGCTAACAGTGTGAGGCTCACGCTGGCGGAAGCTCTAATGGCGCAGGATCAGCGGGAACGCGCTGCGGCCACGTTGCAGGCCTTCTTGAAGGCCGGCCCTCCTCCCGCGCAGGGGGAGATCGCAAACGGGCTGCTTCGGAAACTAAAATCGGGAACACTTGCGTTGGAACATTCCAGTGCGGGAGATTCCGCGCCTTCTGCGGAAGCTGCAAGTCTCGCGGAATTGCCGCTTTTGAAACCTGATTTGCCCACTTGGCTTCCCGCGAACGTGGACGACTCCGCGCCGGCCGTGGAGGCCGGCGTCTCCTGCCCCACGCAGGAGGTCCTTGACGGTACTGCAAAACGTGTTCAGGAATTCATGAGCAGCGTCGATCGCATCACCGCCACGGAGCTTCTTGACCATCAGGTTGTGAATGAGTGGGGGCTTCCCACGCACGAGGAAAAACGCTCCTTTGAATACGTCGTTTCCATTTCGAAAATTCGTGACGGCTATCTCAGCGTCCAGGAGTATCGCAACGGTACGCAAGACCTCAGCGTGTTTCCAGATGGCATTGCCACCCTAGGTCTCCCCGCCGCAGTCCTGGTCTTCCATCCCTACTATAGGGAGGACTACCAGATGAACTGTGAAGGATTGGGCCAATGGAAGAGTGGCCACGCCTGGCAGATTCATTTTTCACAGAAGCAGGGTAAGAGCAGCCGCATCAGAGGCTACCGCGCGGGTCTCAATGCCCCTTCCACTCCCGTGGCTTTGAAAGGCCGGGCGTGGGTTGATAAAGATACTCTACAAGTCGTCCGGATCGAGACGGATCTCCAGGCTCCCATGCCCGAGATCAAGTACCTCGCCGAACACATGGATATCGAGTATGGGCCGGTGAAATTCAAGAAGCAGAATGAAACGATGTGGCTGCCCATGACAGCAGACATCTACTTCAGTCTGCGCGGGCGTCGCATCCGCCGAAAGAATGTGTTCCAGAAGTATCTGCTCTTCTCGGTGGACGAGAGACAGATTATTTCTGCCCCCAAGGAAGGCCAGACT
>JBARRT010000083.1:0-3987 GCA_049644365.1 Candidatus Acidiferrum sp.
GCACGGCTCGGCGCTATGACCTCTCGCTGCCGATCATCATCCGGGTTCCAACGGAGCGGGAATTAGATACACAGCAAGGCAAGACGCGAGACGTTTCCACCCGCGGGTTGTACTTCGTTGTCGAGCAGAACCTGGAGGCCGGCTCTGAACTGGATATTACAATGACTTTACCGGCAGAGATAACCCATGGCACAGAGGTATTCGTGCGAGCTCTCGGCAAAGTTGTTCGCGTGGAGCGCCGCATGGAAGACGGTAATACGCGCATGGGGGTGGCGGCGGTCATCGAGCGGTACGATATCATCCGCGGTGAAGTGGCCAGGGTGTGATCCAAATCTCCTGAGCGCCGTCGAGGACTCACGGGGAAAACCACATACGAAGTCCTCCAGCTTCTCCTACAGCTTCCTCTCTTCCGACAAGCCAAGGATTTCGTCTTGCATTTTCTGGCACGATGGGCCTAACATCCGGCCAGACTGTCCCGCGGAGGGTCCAATGAAAGTGTCGGATCTAATCGGGTCCCGCAAGGAAGTGTTCTCCATAACCGAAGAGACGAGCGTGCATCAGGCGGCTCAGTATCTGCGCGAGAAACAGGTGCGCGCGGTGGGCGTTGTGGACGCGGGCGGCAAGCTCGTTGGGGTGATCTCGCATAGCGATGTCTCCGACAAAGTCGCGGCAGAGAATAAATGCCCCGCGTGGATGAAGGCTTCCGACATCATGACGCGTGAACTGGTCACTGTGACACCCGACATGACGCTTGAAGACTGCATGCGATTGATGGACCAGAACACGATCTTCCATTTACTGGTACTCGGCGAAGGGCAAGGATTCCGTGGGATGCTTTCCATCAGTGACATCTTGAGAGTGGTGGCATCGGATGAGAAGGCGCGCGCGGACTTGTTGGAATCCTTCATATTTCCTCAACGGTAGGGATCGGCGGCTGCAAACCGCACATCGCACTGACGACAACCGTTTGGAGTAGCGGGTACACCCGGGAGCCGGGAAGAGAAAATAGAGTGCAAAGGTTGGATATGTTTTTACTATCGGGTTTCTCTTCCTACTTGGATGTCGACGTCGGAAGTACTAGAACTATATGGACGACGTTCCTGTAAGTTATTCCGATTAAATGACTTAAACAAGGATCCTTTCATCCACAGGGTTGGAAGCCTTGGTCGCTCAATGGCCTACTTTGTGCAGCTTGCTCACCCAGCTGGAACTTCGCGCGAATATGCCGTCTGAAAAGCCAAAAAAGATCACCGGTACCGAACCGGTCGATTTATTACCGCCGGATCCTATTTTGTTCGGCCAATCCGAGGCCATGAAAGAGGTGCGGCTGCGCACGGCAAAAATCTGTGATTCCAACATACCTGTTTTGTTGTATGGCGATGGAGGGACGGGGAAAGAGGTCCTTGCGCGGTGGATTCATAAGCACTCTCCGTCGCGCACTGGCCAATTTGTCAAAGTCAACTGTGCGGCGATACCCGGTACGCTTCTCGAGAGCGAGCTGTTCGGCTATGAAAAAGGCGCATTTACCGGAGCACGCGTATCCAAACCCGGGAGAGTCGAACTCGCGCATAACGGGACACTATTCCTCGATGAGGTTGCCGAACTAGATTTGGGGTTGCAGAGCAAGCTCCTGCAATTTCTACAGGACGGACACTATTCGCGAATCGGTGATGAGTCCGAGAGAGCAGTCGAAGCACGCTTGATATGCGCGACGAATAAAGATCTAGAGCACGGTATCGATGCGGGAAGATTCCGCGCTGATCTGTATTATCGCATCAATGTGGTCCGCATTCGGATGCCGCGATTGCGCGAGCGCCGTGAAGACATCACAATCCTGGCAGAATATTTCAAGAAGCAGTATGAGAGGCAATTCGCAAAGGAATCCGCGGCTCTCGAACCGCAAATGCTGAATTACTGGCGAAACCTGGATTGGCCCGGGAATTTGCGCGAATTTTCGAATAGTATCGCACGGTATGTTTTGATCGGGCCGGAGGCCGCGATTATCCCGGAATCGTCGAAGCGGCGCACGGCGGCTGCGCAGGCATCCCCCGACGAAGCGAATGCTGTTCCTTTGAAGCGCGTCGCCAGGGAAGCGATTCGCGACATGGAGCGCAATCTCATTCTCGAAGCCTTGCGTGCGAATCAGTGGAACCGCAGGAGAGCAGCAATGGCCCTCAAGATCAGTTATCGAGCTCTGATTTACAAGATTCGCGATGCAGGTCTGATCTCCGGGCGCTCGTAACTTAGTACGGATTCCCAAGTGGAAAACAACGGCGCTTCGCATTCCTCTTACGACTAGCGGATCACCTTACCGTCCTCTTTTGGCTGCTCTTGGTCGCGGGATTGTTCCAGCGTCCACGGTCATTGAATGTCCTCCGTTTTCAAACGTTTTACTTGAATCTAATTTCTCTAGTCTTCGGACGGCCCCGTTTCGCCGCCGGGCCAGCGGATTCCTATTCTCGCGTGTCCTACGGGGAAATAGTCCCCTGGCCGAAGGCCAGTATGCGCGCCATGCCTGGATTGCTTTGACCCCTGCACCAAAACTGTTCCGCATGCCAGTAGTAATGGTACTGATTTCTTTTCTATCCTGCTCGCGAAGATAGGGCATGACTTAGCAGCTATTTTCGCGGGTCCCCCACCCCCCGCCCCAGCTAACGAGCTGACAAAGCCCTGAGGAAATGAGAACAGTGAAAACGAGCCTAAGAGGATGGGTGTGCGCGGCAAGCGCGGTTATTTTGAGTTCTTCCGCAGCGTTCTTGAGCGGCTGCTCAGGACTGGTGAATGCAAGCGGGACGAATTCGATTGCGGCCATCCAGGTGAATCCGGCGAGCGTCAACTTTGGCAGCGCCGTCGTTGGTAAGAAAATCTCCCAGAACGTTTCAGTTGCAAACACAGGCAGCATGCCGGTCAACATCAGCCAGGCAAATGTATCGAACAGCCAGTTTTCTGTTTCGGGCCTCGTTATGCCACTTTCTTTGCCGGTCGGCCAGTCCAGCAGCTTTCAAGTTTCGTTCGCGCCCAATTCTTCAGGCACCGCTACAGGTACGCTGACTGTCACAACCGACGCGGGAGTGGCTTCCCCACAGGTTGCGCTCTCGGGAACTGCGACACCAGCCCCACAGCAGATCAGCCTGAATCCGGCAAGCCTAAATTTGGGGACCATCACTGTGGGAGGCACCGGGAACGGTACGGCAACGGTCAGTAATATCGGCGGCTCCAATCTGACGGTTTCCCTGATCAGCGTAAATGGGGGTCCATTTGGAGTTTCCGGGATCACGACCCCGAGCACGATCGTCCCGGGTGGCAGCATCACCTTGAACGTGACGTATTCACCCACGATAGCCGGGAGCAATTCCGGTGCAATCTCATTCACGAGCAATGATCCGCTGACTCCTACGTCCACGATCTCGCTAGCGGGAACAGCAACAGCGGCGGCGGTGGCGCCAACGATCACAACGGCGCCGTTGAATCAGACGGTGACGGCGGGTCAGACGGCGAGCTTCACAGTGGTAGCGGCGGGAACGGCGCCGCTGAGTTACCAGTGGCAGAAGAACGGCGTGAACATCGCCGGGGCCACTTCGGCGAGTTACACGACGCCTGTGACGGCGACTTCAGATAGCGGATCGACGTTTGCTGTGGTGGTGACGAATACGGCCGGGACGGTGACGAGCGCGGCAGCGACGCTGACGGTGAACGCGGCGGCGGTAGCGCCAACGATCACGACGGCGCCGTTGAATCAGACGGTGACGGCGGGTCAGACGGCGAGCTTCACGGTGGTGGCGGGAGGGACGGCACCGCTGAGTTACCAGTGGCAGAAGAACGGCGTGAACATCGCGGGGGCGACTTCGGCGAGTTACACGACGCCGGTGACAACGACGGCGGATAGCGGGTCGACGTTCCGAGCGGTGGTGACGAATACAGCCGGGACGGTGACGAGCGCGGCAGCGACGCTGACGGTGAATGCGGCGGCGGTAGCGCCAACGATCA
>JBARRT010000084.1:0-15401 GCA_049644365.1 Candidatus Acidiferrum sp.
TGATAGATGCACCCGTTGCACCTGTATTCGCGCATCGTGGCGTGCCCCTGCGTAATGAGCTTTTGCGCCAGTGAGTGAGTCCGATAGCCACGCTTGGCATCGACAAAGGTCAGGAACTGGCGGGCCGTGAAGTACCCCGAATGCATAGCCACGATATAAAGGAAGCGTGCCTCGGACTGGGTGTAACCAAACGCTGTCAGGGCTTCGATTTGGTTCTGAGAAATGCTCATAGAGAAAGGATCTCCGCCATCAGCTCGCGGTCACTCAAAACGCGACGCACGTGCGATGCGTCATCGCCGTGGCTATAGAGCGTGAATCCAGCCCGCGCCTTGTCGGCAAGTTGCCGTGGCCGGTAGTCTTCCGTCGTCAGCTCTAAATTGACCCGCGCGATGCTCTGATCCGGCATCTCGTATTCGATCTGCAAGTCGGGCACGGGAATGCGGCCATGAACGACGCGCAAACCGTGCCGCTCGGCAACATCGAGCTTTTTGTCTGGATCGTCCTTCTGAGGGCCAAGGCGAATAAGATCGCGGTTCACTTTCTTTTTCAGTTCGAAGTCGAGGAGCACGCGACGCACCCTGCCACCACGCCGCTCGATCCGGTCTTCCTCCTTCTGATAGACCCGGTACAATTCGGCGTCGTGTTTGGCCTCTCGCGGCTTCACAAAACCCGCATAGATTTCCTGGTCATTCGGAACTCTTCCTGACCTCTCGATGAGCCTCCTGCCAGCCTTCGTGAGCGTGTACATCCGGGTGCTCTTGCTGAGCGAGATTTCGAACCGTTTCTCCTCCACCAAACCTTGCCGAATGAGGCTCTCGGTTTCACGCTCCATCCGGCCCCTGTCGCCGCCATAGCCGTGGCGTGCCAAATCATCGGCATTGAGGACGCGGAATTTGCCCAGGTCCGTGAGCGTTTGGATTTCTGATTCGCGCAGGTCATAGCCGCGGTAGCGGTCGTACAACACGGCACGCGCGTCCCTCGGCGGCACCTCTTTCGGAAGGGGCTCACGAACGTCCCTGAACCGTGACTCTGGGGGCGGGATCTCTTCTCTGGTCCTCGCCGTGCCGGGTCTCGTATCGCGCGGTGGACGCGACGATGCGCGCGGGCTCCTGGCCGCCTCGCGGAAGTCATCGAAATCGGGTGTGAAATCGCGTGACATTTCAGTGTGCGTTCCAATCGTCGTTCGGCCATGACAAGGACGCGTGGCCTCCGCGGGCATGGTTGTCGATGTGCTTCAACTTGCGGCCTGTATCCTTCAAGAAAAATTTGCGCTGAATCCAATAGACCGCCGCGAAGAGGTTTACGAAGAGGATGGCGAGCCACGCGAGAAGCACGGGTCCGTATTGATGAAAAAGAAGCCGTTTGTACGACACCAGAAACTTCAGCTTGCCCATGAGCCCAAACAAACAGGCGAGTAAAACCGCGAGTGCGATAAGCATTGCATTTGCGATCATGATTTGGCCCTCTCTTTCATGCAGAAATTCGTGCCGCTTTTTCGGCCTGTTTGAAGCGCAGTTTTCCCTGATGTCCTCACAGCCATTGCCTCGTCCTGTCGTCGAATGAATTAAGGAAGAACCGCTGTCGTCGGCAAACAGCCCCGCTCGTCCCCCGAGGCTTTTCGACGGGTTCTAGCCTTCGCGTTCAGCTCGGGATCTTCGAACCGAACGCTACTTCGCCGGGTGGCTGACCGAAGTGGGCAACGGCTCCACCAAGCGAAAAGGGAGAATCGAAAGACAATTCTCCCTTATCCCTATAGAGGGATTTTTGAAGACGAATGTCTCCAAACTATTTTCGAAGTGCGATTTTTCCCTGTTAAACGGAATTCGCAGGAATTCTCGGTAATTCTTGGAATTCTTAGGAATCGCTCAGAGCGATCCGGTAGTCTTCGTCACCGCCAGGAGCTGATGGAATTCCCCATAAAAGGCTGGCGTAAACATTCGCTCTAGCCGTCTTTCGAATGCTGCTACTCTTTGTGCCTTTGTGTCTCGTGGTCTGTGGCATTTCTTGCTTCTGGGCAGCGTTGATTTGAGGCTGCCATTCCTCGACGTTTCAACTGAGCTTCGCAGCCACTGCAGGGCCTTGCTGAACCTAACCCTCGCCGCATGGTTTGACAGTTCAAATTCTGAAGCGATTTCGCCCCAGGAATGACCCTCGATTCGGCGTAGGATCATCTCTCGCGTGACGCTATCGAAATGGCCCAAAATCTGGTCCAGAAGTATCTCGCTATCCAGCCCGTTGCCGTGGCTATCATCGGAGGGATGGGAATGCCACTGGCTGACCTCTTCGTATGTGGTCTCGTTTCGCCTTGCTTCGGCCACCTTCCGCAAGAAGACCCGAAAGAGGTACCGGCGCACGTCCCGAATAGGAGCGATCTTGGCGGCTTCCTTGGCACGAATTACTTCCGAAACGGTTGCAGCAGCCTCTTCTAAAAGGTTGACGGCAACACACGAATCACCGAGGAACTTTTCCGCGTAGGAAACCGCTTGGTTGGCGATGCCCTGGGCGACCAAAAACACGCATGGTTCGATGCTCCGGCCGGAGGGGGTTACTGCATTCAACAGACAGTCTTGCTGCGAGCGTTCGTCCTGGGTCGATTTCATAAATACCGCCATGTGGATTGCTGTGTGTCAAAACCTCCTAATGGGCGTGCGCGAAGGGATCCTGAAGACTGATAGCCTGGAAGAGACAATACGCGGTGCGCCCACTCCGGAGTAACACCCATTTCCCTATAGAACGCACTTTCGCGGAAAAGGTTTCACGCTGACGGGCAGGAAAATTTCACGAAAGACTCGGTACTGGTATCCACGGTGACAGTTGCTGTGAGCTGATGCAGCACCGTTTTACGTATTGTTGCTTGGTATTCGGCAAAACTCTTTTGCGTTAGTGCGAAAAGTCATTGAAGACGGACTTGCCATTCTGTAATTTATAAGTTACAATAGATAGCGTGATCGAGATTCGTCACTACGTCAGCCGCGCCGGGAAGACATCTTTGACGATTGGTTGACGCAACTGGCGGATCCCCGTGCACAGGCGAAGATTGCCACCCGAATCAACCGACTGGCCGCCGCGAACTTTGGCGACTGCAAGCCTTTGCGTCAAGGATTGAGCGAACTACGGATCGATTGGGGACCTGGCTACCGTGTCTATTACGCGATGATCGGCAGAGAATGCGTGTTGCTTCTCTGCGGCGGCGACAAACGAAAGCAGTCGTCAGACATTGATCGGGCGTTGGAATATCTCAAAGACTACAAAGAAAGGAGCGGAACCTCATGAAACGCAAAGCCAGCATTTCGCACGACGAGGCCATAATTCGGCGGCTCCGAAAGGACCCGGATTTTGCCGCTGAGTACCTCAAAGCTGCATTGGAAGATGAAGACGAGCCCCGCGTTCTGCTCATTGCCCTGCGCCACCTCGCTCAAGCCCAGGGCATCGCCAAAGTTGCTAAGGCTGCCGGCATCGAGCGCGAGAGCCTTTACCGGGCATTGTCGGTGCATGGCAACCCCCGCCTGTCCACGCTAGTCGCCGTCACCAAGGCAATTGGGCTGAGACTCACCGTCGAAGCTGCTCAATGAGCAAGGGGATAGCCAGGGGGGCGCTTTCTGGCCTGCCCAAAAAGAATTCGGGTCTCGAGATTTTGCATCAGGAAGTCGTCTGCAATCACTAGCTTGGACCAATCCCCACCGGTTTTTGGGCAACCATACCAGCTGCAGCCGACCTATTCACTTGGTTGCCGGAGCTCAGGCTAACGGCTGGTCACAGAGTCGCCCGGGAGTCCAGTAATCCCCGCGAAGAACGTCACGCAGTTATCTTCACGGCCGGTCAGTCTGGACGTTTTACAAGCGGCAGCAAAGCCGGGCGCCTTCGAACGGATTTTCCAGTACTTTTCTTCCCCCAATAGCCTAAGCCAGGGAGTGGCGCTGCAAGCTTCCTCCAACGTTCGCAACTCATACACGCAAAGTGCGGGCTTGATTCTAGGAAGCAGTGCACGACCGCACGATACCGCAGGGGTTCACAGCGTTGGTGTCCATGCTGTTCTTTAGACTGAGGGCATATGGTGTATCCTCGTTAGCCGGACGAGAACCCAAAATGGAAATCCTGGCTTGTGTCGAACAGCGGAGTCGGGATGCGATATTGGTGGGTCAACCAGAATCAAACATTTCGCCAAGAGATCGCGGGTGGCTACCTCTGGTCTCCTAAGCGCAACGCCCATGGCGCGCGCAATCCATTCTACGAGTTGATGCGAGAAGTCTCGACTGGAGACCTGATATTTTCCTTCGTAGATACTCGGGTTGTCGCTATCGGAATCGCCAAGTCCTATTGTTGGGAGTGCCCGAAGCCAATCGAGTTTGGTTCTGTTGGGCAGAACTGGGAAAATGTCGGATGGAGAGTGAACGCATCGTTTACTAAATTGCTGAACAAGATCCGTCCCAAGGATCATATGGGAGTATTAAGAGAAGTTTTGCCGGATCGCTATTCACCTCTCCAGGCTAACGGAAACGGAATCCAGTCAATCTACCTGACAGAACTCTCGGAGGACTTCGCGGAAGTCCTCGGCGGATTGATTGGAGAAGAGGCTCGCTCACTCATCGCCGCAGCCGAGGCTTGTGCCGCTGCTGAAAACGACAGAATCGTGACAGGCGATGAACTGGATTTGTGGGAAAGCAGGATCGAACAGCAAATTGAGACTGATCCATCGGTGAATGAGACAGACCGAGAGGCAATTGTCAGGGCACGGCGTGGCCAAGGCCTTTTCAAGCAGCGTGTCATGCGAATTGAAACCCACTGCCGCATAACGGGTGTCGATAATCCGAGTTACCTTCTGGCCAGCCACTGTAAGCCCTGGCGAGATTCTTCAAATGAAGAGCGGCTCAACGGCGAAAACGGGTTGCTCCTGACGCCTAGTATTGACCTTTTGTTCGACCGCGGATTTATCGGGTTTGAGGATTCCGGAAATCTCATTCTCTCGCCGGTCGCCCATAGGCCTTCCTTGCAAAGGATGGGCCTCGAAACGAAGCGGATCACCAACGTCGGTCCCTTTACTGATGGCCAGCGACAATTTCTTGAGTTTCACCGCAACGCCATTTTGCTGAGAGTCGCTCGATGAATTTCTTCGTCGCGGTCACTGATTACGATTGGTTCCAATTGCACGCGTCCAAGTCTTCTGTGGTTGAAGTAAATTTCTGGCGCCCATCTCCTGAGGCGTCATTCAAAGCTCTCAACGCTGGTGAACTGCTGCTATTCAAGCTTCATTCGCCGCGCAATTTTATAGTCGGTGGCGGATTCTTCACCCGTTTTGTCCATTTGCCGATCTCGCTCTCATGGGAAGCCTTCGGTGAAGGCAACGGAGTTCGATCTCTTTCGGAAATGCGGGAAAGGATCGCCAAGTACAGACGCGTACCCATCGCGCTGATGGAGAACCCAAAGATCGGTTGCATACTCTTGGCCGAACCATTCTTTTTTAAGGAAGCAGAATGGATTCCGGTACCCTCGGATTTCAGCCTTAATATTGTCCAAGGAAAAGGGTACGACAGCGAAGACGGAACCACCGGTAAGGCCCTCTGGGGAGCGGTAACCGAAAGATTGGCGACACGGGCCACTGCGAACCTTGACCCCGGCCCAGCGACGATTGCAGCGGTCCAGAGTATCCGCTACGGCGAACCCATGGTCGTTCGACCGCGACTCGGCCAAGGCACATTCAGAGTGATTGTGACCGACGCTTATGAGCGTAGATGCGCGATCACGGGCGAGCGTACACTGCCCGTGCTAGAGGCTGCGCACATCAAACCTTACGGCTCGGGCGGTCCGCATGAACTCGAGAATGGACTACTTTTGCGAAGTGACCTGCACACTTTGTTCGATCAGGGATACGTGACTGTTGACGCGGATCAACTGAAAGTGGTCGTCAGTAGTCGCATTCGAGAAGAGTTTGAGAACGGGCGAGACTATTATCATCTCCATGGAAGAGCCATACGCCTGCCGCGGGAGAGTGACAGCTTGCCCTCGCATGAATATTTGGCTTTCCACAACAGCGTGTTCCGTTAGTGGGAGTTGTTTTTCTCTATCTCAGGTGCCACCTTTTGCCTGCGTCGACCTCCGGTGTTTATACAAGTGCAGGGCCTGATCATCTGTTTCGGAGCAGTTGCACGTCATTGTCGGTCGCGCGAGTGGGAGCGGGGGCGGCGATGCAGTTTGACCCGGGCAGGGGCCGTGCCCTGATTCATTACACTTTTCCAGTGTGTTCTACGCGACTTCGAAACAAGTTCTCTGTGTTCTTATCCATGAAGTGGACGTAGCAGCCTTTCATGCCGCGCGTCAGAAGAACGCGGTAAGTGTTTTTTACCATTTGCGTGAATCGGTCGCCGGACCTCTTCACGACAGTGTCAAAGGACTTGGTCTTGTCTCCCTTCCAATCCGCAGCCTCGGGTACGTAGACTAAATCAGGCCCGAAGATGACGCCCACATAATCGAATTCGAATCCCTGCGCCGTGTAAACACAACCAATTTGATTCACGCCACCTGAGTCGTACGCCCAGAGGCTCTCTTTCGGAATGCCAGGCGCGAGGCTGCCCGAGTCGGATTTGGCGTTCCATGGCCGGACGTAATCGCCGATGACTACGTCATCCACGAGTGTCCCGTTAGACCGGGGATTAGACCACGGCCAACAAAAGCCCGCTGCCACCCGCGCTGTGGATTTTTCTTCCAGCCTTTTCCTGATTGCGTCCTCCAGGGCTTGGGGAGTGGGCATGATTCTAAAGTCGAACTCGTCGGCCTGATTCCACATCACATGTGGTGTGCGCTGAATTCCGAGGGTGTTGTTCACCCAACTGACGAACGCATCTGAGCCAGCGCAGCGGAACTGGGCTTCCAATTCAAATTCACAAACGTCGCAGTGGAGTTTCTCAGCTTCAGTCTTAATGTAGCCGGTAGAGCCGATCTCCCCTGGTCTTACGATTTGGTTGTCATCAATGAAAAACACAGATGTGCGACTTGCCTTTAACAACTCGTGGATTTGTGAGAGTTTGCTTTGCTTTACCTTTGGCGTGAATCGGTTGTTGCTAGTCTCTCGAATTCGGTGAGCCTCGTCGGCGATCATGACATCAATCACATTCGCGTCCGCGCCCATATAGCTGTTGAAGTAGCGCACTTGCGCAGCCCCACGGGTGCCTACGATCTCCCGAATAGTGGAGGTAAACGCACGAGAACCTGTCACGTAGTGCGCGTTTAGGCCCATCCCTGAGAGATCACCGAGTAGGTTCATGGCAATGACCGATTTCCCCGTGCCAGGACCGCCTCGCACGATAATGGCAACCTTTTTCCTACCTTTGACACCGTCCTTCGCAGCTTCCACAACCTTGTCATAAACCACTAGCTGCTCGTCGAGTAGAACGTATTCCGGCTTGCCCTTAATAAGTCTGGCGACATGGTCGAGCAGTTTCTTGCTGGGGCGGTACTTGCTCTGCTCTACTTTCGCCGAAACCTCGCCGCTATCGGCACCATGGATTCGTTCGTCTAGAAACGCAGTGAGATGCGGCACGTGATCGGCAGTGAAGACCGGAGACCGCCTAATCTGCTCTGCAAACTGTGGTAAGAAAAGAGGATCGTCCTTTATCGGGCTGTAGTTGTGCAGATAAGAACAGGCGTGCGCGCTGATTCCACCCTCGCCCTGAAACGCAGTATGGCAGTCAGTAAGGTACGTCATGTACTGACCTACTTGGACGGAAGGATGAAGCACATCCCGGATATTGCCGCCGACGAAAGTGGCAACTTCGTTCTTTCCAGATGCGCCTTTGCATCCACTCCATTGCTTTAACTCGATAATGACCGCGTTAGGCGCTTTTTTGCGGTCATACCCGGTCACAAGGCAGTCAAGCCGCTTGGAGGTGAGCGGGAGTTGAAGTTCCAGCAAAACGCCATGATCGAGCAAGCTTGCTGTTTGAAAAACCTGTGAGACGGCGCGGAGAGAATTGTTCCAGGAATTCACCTCAGCGACTGCTGGCTGGTACCGAAATTCAAGGAAGAAGGCATCTTTTAGTTTCGTGGCAATGCGGTTGTAAGTTGAGTCTTCGATAAGGGATTTTGTGGTGCCGGAATAGAGGCGCATGCGTTATCAGTTCTTAGGCGATGCCGCGCCTGCTATCTGCCCTTCCGAAACAATTGCTCGACAGTCCCCATAGGCAGGAAGAGTCGTTTCTCAATTTTGGGCAATTCAACGAATCCGTATCTCCTGTAGAATCCAGCCGTGAACTCATCCTTTGCGTCTACGATAACACCCGCCGACGCGATCTGCTTGCTCGAATCAAGGCTGCGGTGGAGGGCATCCATGAGCAAGATCTCACCGAGGCCCCGCCCGCGAAATTCGGTACTCACTGCCAGACGGCCAAGAAGGGTCGCAGATACCATCGGATATTTCGGCAGCCTTTTCGCAACCTCTTCGGGAATTGCGTCTAGCCCTATGGCGAATTGGGAAAGCGTATAGTAGCCCGCAATCGTCTGGCCGTCGGTGGTCGCGACGAGCGGTACCGCCGCGCGCTTTCTCGCGTCTTGACCGGCTTGCTTGTGCAGGTAGGAATCAAGTGCTTCCACGCCACACGAAAAAGCCGCCCGGTTGTGTTTTTCTCCAAGCGGCTCAATGGCGAAGCGAGATTCTTTTTGCTTCTCAGCCAATTATAGCCCCATGTGCTTCTTGTAACGTTCTGCAGCTGCACGAGCAGCATCGTTCGGTGCGGGTGGATTCAAGACGGCATTTACAAAGACGTCGCGGGCTTCATCCCTCAGATGCAAAACTTCGAAGTCCCTGATCGTATTCGTCGCCGCTTCTTGAGCGCTTCTAACTACGAACTCGGTTACGGTTGTGCCACGTAATGTAGCGGCGCGCTCGATAAGACGTTTCTGCTCAGGAGTGACTCTGGCTTCCAAGCGCTGCTCCTTTCGCGAGTGTTGCCGGCGTTGTTGTATACGTGCCATGACTTGTCCCCCAATCTTCCTTGAGTGTACGGCGATTAGGCGGACAAATCAATAGAAATGTACGGCCATCGGCCGTACATCTGTCTTTGTCCCGTGGAACAAGACAGAATATTATTGCGCCGCAGTGGGCGGGCTGCTGAAAGGGGGTTTTGGCAGTTCCGAGGTGGGCTTGGCCAAAGTCAGGTCATCAAAAAGCAGAGAGGGAACGACGTAGGACACAAGAGGCGCGGACATCCCCGCTCCGGTAAAACTCGAAATCATGCTGAAGTCGAAATGCGGCATTTGCGCGACGGTGTATACGGCAGCTGATTTAGACGCGCTCACAATCTCCTTGAAGGAATCAGCGTTCATGCCGGATAAACGAGCGCCGCGCACCAGCTCTTCGCGTCCATCGAGGTAAACCTTGTAAGCGAGCAACACGTTCCTGCCCTTTTCACCCCGGCCGGTCATCGCGGACAGCATGGCCATGGCTTGTTCTTCCATGCCCGCGCCGGAACTCCCGATTTCGCGAATGACGATTCCGTAGTCGAGTCCGCGCTTCTTCACGAGTTCGAGAAATTGTTGCTTGAGTCCGGCTTCGGTTTGGCCGTTTTCCGCAACGAGAATCAAGTTGCTCGGCGCTGGTCCGGGCCCGCGGCGGTTACCGGAGCTGTGGGCCACACCCTCCACGGGTGTGCGGGTCGTGAGGAAAGTCTTCAGCACGCCGTTTTCGACTACCCGAGTTTCGCGCGCGCGCACGCCCTCTTGATCTACTTTGTAGCTGGCGAAGAGCGGTGCATTACCGTAATTGGAAATCGTGGGATTATCCACCACGCTCAGAAATTGCGGCAGGACGCGCCCGCCGAGCTTATCGGCAAAGGAAGCGGAACCACCCTCTGAAAAACGCCCTAACATAGAAGCCATCTCTGGGCTGCCGGAGAGGGTCTTGCGACGTCCGGTCAGCGCGGGGGCGAATTCGCCGCTGAAAATCTCGCCCGCGGCGCGCCCTTCAAAGAGCACGGGGCCATTGTAACGATCGAGGAGAGGGGCCTTGCGAAGATTTTCGAGGCGAACGGTCATGTCGCGAATTCGCGCGGCAAGCTCATCGGGTGCCGGCAAGGACGCCAGGGATCGCGCGTAGTAATCCACCGATTCATCGAGCGGCATTCCATCCACCGCCTGGGTCGAAGCGCTGGCCGCAAGCGTGACGAGAGGCTCCGTTATCTCGTAAGAAGTGCCTTCGCTATTCAGATAAAGAGTTCTCAAGTAGCTGGTGCTGAGAGCCACCGAAGAATTGTAAAGGTCCGGGACGTTGCCCAAGATTTTCGACAGGTCACGCACGAGCGATTCCTCACCGGGGCGTTGGAACTTCTCGGACGGCAAGACGTCGCTTGTCCGAGTGGGCTCTTCCTTGCTAAAGTCCGGCAGGTTTTCGGTGCGCGTGCGGTTCTGGAGAGCGGCATGCTTGCCTGCCAGGTTTTCGAGCGCCTGCTTGTAGGCGGAGTCCGTGGCCAGCCAAATCACACGGCGGAATTCGAGATAGTTGTCGTCGAGCGGCAACTCGTTGAACCCGAAGAAACTGCGGTTGCGGGTGAAGGCAAATTCCGGACCCGCGAAAAAATTCGTGTTGTCGAGGGCATAGTCGCCCACTCGCAATTCAACGGTCAACATGCGAGAGCGGTTTTCGCCGCTGGCCAGCAGGCTGCCGCTGCTGGCGGAAATGCCAACATCTTGGATTTCACGGATTTGGTAAGAGATGAAGTAGGGCGACTCAAGCTGGGCCAAGCGCAAATCTTTCTTCGAGCGAGAGAGCTCGTCGCGCATGGCGCGCGAAAGCGCGCTTTCCTGATTAGGGGGCTGCTGGCTTGGTTGTGCCAAAGAATCTCCGGCGGATTGGGCGCGCAGCCCGGACTGGTTCTGGAACGTGAGCAACGCACACAAAACGAGTCCCCGCCGAAGCCAACGTCTTGTTGGCGCACGATTCATTTTTTGTCAGTTCCCGGAGGTGGCAAGATCGGCGGCCGCTCCTGCGACTTTTCCTTTTTCTGTGCTTCGGTCTGAGAAATGAGAATGTCCGGCGAAGATGCCGACACAGGCACCCAACCGGACTCCGCCCCGCAGACCCCGTTGAACACCTGCACGTCATCATCGGCCGCGAGGATCTTGCTAAAGACCGTGAGCGGAGTGCCAATCAGGTCCACGCCGCGCACCAATTCCTCCCGGCCATCGGGGTATATGCGGTAAACCATGACAGGAAGGACGTTGAAGGCATTGGGGACAAACCGCTGAGTCATGGTAAAGCCGCCTTCGATGTCCTCGAACAGTAGTCCGAAAGGCTTATTCTGCTGCTTGATCTGCTGAAGCAGCATTTTTTTCAGCGCGTCACGGGAGACTGGCTGTGAGGTCGTCACCACCAGATTGGATTGACGGGCCACGACTGCGAGTCCCGGCTGGCTGCGGCCGTGGCCGTTGGAGTGCTCAAAGCCGACGATCGGCGAGCGGGACATCAGAAAGTTTTCGAACACTCCGTTTTTCACAACGTCAACGCGCCGGGCCTTCACACCCTCATTGTCGTAGAGGTAGTAGCCGGCGAGCTGGGTTTTGCCCAACTTGCGCTGCGTGGGATCAAAATAGACAGAGAAGGAATCGGGGAGAATCTTCTCGCCGATTTTCTTTTTGAAGGTTTGCGCCTCTTCTTCGTTCTTCTGCCGGTGTCCCTCGATCCGGTGGCCGAAAACTTCGTGGAAAAACACGCCGCTGGATCGACCGGAGAGTATCGCAGGTCCTGTGTAGGGGTCGGCCACGGGCGCCTTCTTCAAGGCCTGCAGGTCCGCGATTATCTTATCAACGGATTTCAGCACCGTTGCATCGTCGGGCAAGCCATCGGGCGTGAAGGCGATGAAGGATTCGTAGCGCGGAAGCTCCATCCCGTCTTCGGCCTTGGTGTAGGCAGAGAGGATCAAACGATAGTAAGCCGAGGAGGTCTGCAATTCCGAGCCGTCGCTATTCACATACCAGCGGGAGTCGCCCGAGACGCTCAGGGTGGCTTCACCATCGTAGACGCCCTGTATAGCGGCAAACGGAGCGGTGTATTTTCTAATCTTCTGTTCCCAAGCCGAGCGATCTACCTTCATCTCGACTGGCGCTTCGGAAAATTTCTCGGGTGACTCTTTGGAAAAATCAGCGGAAGCATCTTCGGGCGCGACTTTTACCTGGGAGTTGGCTTTCGCGCGGGTGTAGTGCTCGAGGGCCTGCTTATACTTCTTGTCGGTTTGATACCAAAGAATCTGCCGAATGGCAGCGGGATTGTCTTCAAGCACCACGGGCGCGAACAAGAATCGGTCAGAAAAGTCAAAAAACTGGGAACCGCCGCGAATCGCGTGAGTGTTGTCGAATCCGGGGTCGCCGATGCGCAAATCGAGGTTTAACAGGCGGCTACGGCTTTCCGTGCTGGAAAGAATTGTGCCGAAGGCACCATGGACGGAGACGGAGCGCGATTCGCTGATCTCATAGCTCAGGAAGTACGGCGGCATGGGCTGCGACTTCAGATTTTCCATGGAACGAAGAAGCTCCTGTCGCATCGCCAGGAGAAGGGGAGAACCTACGGACTGCGGCAGTGCCCCCACAGAGAAGACGCTGAAGAGCAAGAGGACCGAAACGCCGAAAATGGTCTTGCGATTACTCACTGAATCACCCGGAGGGAGACAACGCTGCAAGTTCACAAGGAGAACCTAGCCAGCCGATGAAGTATACCAAAGATCAAAGCTAACTAACTCCGGCTCGTGCGGGCGAGGGACACTGTGCCCATTTATATTGTCTTGTCTCGACAAGGGGGTCACCTCACGGAATTCGGTATAACTTCGGTACAACTAAGGGCGAGATTTCGGGAGAGAGACCCTGTAAGCGACGCTCAGCAAAGCATTTAGAATTTCTGCCTTCTTTGTTAGAAGGCAGACGCTCTATCCAACTGAGCTACGGGCGCTTTAAGTTCTGATTCTAAGACATTTGCGCCTCGCGGGATTACAGTTTTAAATGCATTAACCCTCTAAGTACCAGTAGAGATCTATCGTAAGTGAGCTACGGACGCGCGGTGCAGTTCAGTGTACCAAAGCAAAATCGGTTTGAGGATGCGGAACGGAGACTTCCAGAAATGGCAAGGACTTGTATCATTTCGAATCTAAGGCATCCTGGTTGGCGTATGCTCGAACGGTTGCTTCGAGTAGCGCGCCTTCGTGACTTCGATGATCAAAACGATAGGCGATTCTTCGTCACGGTAAGGCCAGGGTTTCCCGACATTCTTCAGCGACATCTTATCGTAGGACCTGAGCTCAGGGTCAGGTCGGCGATCGAGGACGCGTCCACGAATTTGGACTTCCGAGTAGGGATCAACAAAGTCCACCATGGAAATTGAAACGCGAGGGTCGTGCAGGGTGTTTTTGCCTTTCAGCGAAGCAGCCTCCGTGCAGACCAACAGAAGGTCACCTTCGCGACCTATCCAAACAGGCGCGCTGTGCGGCGAGCCATCGGACATGATTGTTGCCAGGTGAGCGAAGTTCGGGCGGTCGACCAATCGCTTCACCTCATCAGAAAGTACAATTCCCATAGAGTCTCCGTTGTATACATTGTTTGCGGGTTGCTCGCAAGACCGGCTCCTGCCCCGACCTGCTCGAAGGAGTGCTTATTGCTCTTGGTAATTCCAGGTCAGCCCGCCGTCTACGAAGAACGTGGTGCCGGTCACATAGTCCGAGTCCGATGACGCAAGGAAGGAAGCGATGGCAGCGACGTCTTCGGGCTTACCCAATCGTTTGAGCGGTATATTGCTTAACAAAGTACTGAGCTTCACCGGGTCGTTCAAGAGTTTCTTGTTGATGGGCGTTTCGATGGCTCCCGGGGCGATGTTGTTGATGGTGATCCCGAGCGGCGCCAGTTCGATCGAGAGGTTGCGTGTCATCATCTTCAGACCGCCTTTGCTCGCACAGTACGACGTGAAGTGCGGGAACGGGAGTTCTTCGTGTACCGAGCTAACGTTGATTACCTTGCCGCCGCTCTTGACCGCCATGCGATGTCGCACGAACGCCTGGGTAATGAAGAAAACGCCCTTCAAATTGACATTCAGCACGGCATCGTAATCCGCTTCGGTGACGTCCCAGAAATCCGCGTGGCGCTCGAGTCCGGCATTGTTCACCAGGATGTCGATTTTCCTGAGTTGTGCGGCAGCTTCGGCAATGAACCTCTGTCCGTCGGATATTTTGCCCACGTCGCATTGAATCGCGGCAGCCTTCCTGCCGATCGCCTCAATGCCAGCTACGACTTCATCGGCGCCCGCCTTGTTCGCACGGTAGCAGAGGGCAATGTCCGCGCCGTCCCGCGCCAAGCGCTCCGCGATGCCACGGCCAATTCCCTGGTCGCCTCCCGTGATCGCCACTACTTTACCTTGAAGTTTGTTCGACACGATTTCCTCGCTCCGTTCAAATTCAACTTTCTAGCTTTGCAGTAACTAATAGGATGGCGATTCGTTCATGCCTGGGAGCCGTCTACGGGAATCGCAGTGCCAGTGATGTGCGCGGCGCGCTCGTCCGCTAGCCACAAAACCAGATCGGCGACGTCACCCGGCCGAACCCACTTTGAGAAATCAGCCCCCGGCATGGACTTGCGATTCGTCGGCGTGTCCATGGTTCCCGGCAAGACCACATTTGCCGTCAAGCCCGCGTCCTTGTTTTCGAGCGCAACGGTTCGAACGAGCATTGTGAGCGCCGCCTTGAAGGTCACATATGCTCCGAGCCCCGCGTGTGGTTCTGCTGCGGTCAGGCTTCCGATGGCGATGATGCGGCCCTTTCCAGACTTGCGGAGATGCGGTATCGCAGCGCGCAGGACGTAGAATGCCGACATCAAGTTAAGGTCGCACATCTGCTCCCACGTAGCGTCATCGGTCTCCGCCACGGTCTGCCCGCCGGCAAAACCGCCCAGCAGGTGCACGAGCGCATCCAGCCTCCCAAAGCGGCCGACGACGGACTCCACGGCCTTGCCGGCGGCGCCTGCCTCGGTGAAATCAACAGGAAGTGCAACGAAATTGGCTTCGGGAAAGTCGGCTTGGGAAATGTTTCGGGAGGTCCCCACGACCGCCGCGCCGATCGCAAGAAAGCGCCGGGTCACGAACGAACCCAAACCGCCTTTGGCACCCGTAATCAAAACCACCTTATTGTTCATAGCCTTGCTGACACCTCGTCATTCCATCTTCCTGAAGAGATTAGAGTGGAATAACTATCAAAAGTTTTATCAAGAGTCGAGCGTGGCCGGCGGTCGTGCGCTTCGCCGGCGAAAGCGGCTTAGACGAAGCACTATTGCCAACTCTAGCCTTCCCTTGTATCATTCCTTCATGTTGGCTTGCCCCCAGTTGAACGCTCAAATGTGCAGCTGCTGTTCTTGCTGTACGTGTGTGTCTTCTGGCGGGGCGAGGC
>JBARRT010000085.1:0-19206 GCA_049644365.1 Candidatus Acidiferrum sp.
CCGTCGCCTTTCGCGCCTTGGGCAGCGGCGATCAATTCGAGCAATTTATGCGGGTTGTTCAGCCACTCCGTAAACTTGTCCTGATCCTTACCGAGCGACGCGGCCGCCAATTGCGCGGCCATGCTCGCTTCCTTCAGCCGCGAATCCGTGGCCACGAAGCAAATCTCATTGATGCGGATTCCACGCGCCCCGGAGAGCGCGGACTTCAATTGCAGCGCCAACTCGGCAGGTTTGGCTTTGCCGGTGGGAAACGAACACACGAACCGCCCCAGCTCGTCTTGCGTCACGCATGAGAAGAACTGCACGCTGGCCAGCCCTGCGGCGGACAACAACTGCGCGAATTGTTTTTCAGCGGGTGCGCCTTCCAGCGGTACGCCATCGAGCAGGAGCTGAGAACCCGTCGCGCCCAGAAGAAGCCCCCCTTCCGATCCGAGGGGGATTGCCGTGCGCAACTCCTGCCCGGCGACTTGCAACAATTCGATGGTTCGCGCGTGCCCATACCCGTACAGGCGCGCGAACTTCAGCAAGATGTTCAGGCTTCTTACGAAAGCGCGTCCCGCCGTTGTTTTTGGATCTGATTTCATTCCATGCCGCGTGCGTCCCGAATAGGACTCCCTCTCTAGTACCGTAGGGCCAGGCACTGTACCCCGCAATGGTACAGAGGTTCCATGTGCCCCGGATGTCAAGGCGTCTGAAGGCCGGGTGGGCACCCTGAACGAGCGGACGGGTGCGGCACCGAAGAGGACAGGCGGGAAGGAGGGACATCCGCAACGCGCAAAACTTCCTTGGCGCGGAATCTAGTTTCTTGAGATGGCCACGCGCCCTCGCCGGCGCGTGCGATTGGTCACCTGCGCAACCATCGGCAGGCCGCCAAGTTCCAGCAGCAGTTTTCGCAGCCGGTACCGTTCATCCAGGTCCATCTCCACGAATTCGAAGGCCATCGCCTGCGGCCGCGCTCCGCGCACGATGGCTTGCGCTTTGATGTGGCGCACCCCTAGCGAAAATTTCAGCGACAGCAGCGAACCCGGCGCCAGATGCCGCTCTCCGGAGCCGATTCCGCCTCCCAAGTTCATTTCCGGGATCGAAAGCCTGAAGTTTTCTCGCAAATTTGTCGTCACCGCAATCAGATTGCGTGAAAGCTTCAAACGAGCGTAGCGCCTCTGCCGGATCACCGAGGCATTCGCCTCGGGATCCGCAGGTTCGAGCGTCAATTCTTTCCGGTCGATACCGCTCGCCGCGACTTTTTCCATTCCCACGCTGGGATCGACTCGGATCAGCGCCTGCGCTGCCGCAATCCTCAATTCATTCGGGTACACCCAGCGCCACACTTGCCGGGTGTCCAATATATGCTGTAAAAGCGCGCTGGCAGCGGACGCGCGCAATCTCCCGATCGCTTCGACCGCCTTGACTCGGGTAAATCCAGGGATCGCATCGTTCTGCGCCAGTTCGATGAGCTTGGGAATGCAGGCGCCCTCCCCGCTCATGCCCATTTCGTCGATGGCTAGCGGGCGAATCATCACGTCCAGCGAATCGTAGAGCGCGACTAGCAACCGCGCCCGCGGCTCTGCCGGGGTCGCGGAAAGCTGGCGCACCGTGCGGTCATGCGCGGAGCGCGGCCATTGCGAAAGCCGCAGTGGCAGAATTTTCTCCACGCTCTCCGGTGAAAGCTGGCTCAGAAGACCAATGGCCTCGGCCGCTTCCCCCGCGGGAGCCGTCTGCAAGGTCTCGATTAGCCGTTGCGTCGCGTCCTCTCCCAGCCCGCGCACCACGTCGCAAAGCAATTCGCAATCTTCGCGGAATCCGCAATGTCCGAACCGGTTCGTTGCATAATGCAGCGTCGCTTTGGGCATCAGCCCCAGGATCTCCGACATCCCGTCCGCGATGTGGCCGCTCCGCAGCGCTTCCTCGATGAATTCCGGCAGGCGCTCTTCCGCGCCGATGCGCGGCCGCAGGCTCTGCGTGGATCCCGGCCTCTGCGCCTCTACGTTGTCGAGCGAGGATAGCGCTTGTTGCATCGCCGGGTAGCAGCGCTTCGACGCCGCTTCCTGGCTCAGCCGCACAAACGCCGCGCTGATCAATGTCTGTAATTCCGGTTCGCGCTCAATCGCCAGTTGGTTGCCAAGCCGCCGGATCGCATCCATCAACGCGCTGCCGTCGCCGCTTCCGTAGAGTTCGCCCAGATCCGATAATCCGATCGCCGTCGTGCGCCGCGCTTCCGGTGCTTCCAATCCCACGCACGACGCATACTTCATCAGGATCTCATTTACCGTCTTGAGCTCTCCGCGCCTCAACATGTCTTCCAGGAACGCTCGCACGTTCCGCGGCGGCACACACCACGCTTCCTCCGACGTCAGCACTTCCTTCTTGTTTTCTTCCGGCACCTGCTCCCAGAACTCCTGATCCAGCAGCTCCGTGTACGACTGCACCGAGAGTCCCGCGTGCGCCATCATCTCTTCCTGCGTGCCCAGAATCTTGCGCAGCGCTTCAATCTCCGTGTTCATGCGGTCCAGCAATTGTTTCACCGCGTTCACGCGCAGCTCGCCCTTCTCGTAACTGTCCAGCGCGAAGCGAATCGCCACGTGCTCCGCGAGTTTCAACAGCATCGGCTTGTCCGGCTTTGAATCCGGCGCTTGCGCCGCAAGTCCCGCCAGCGCCTGCTGCAGCGTGAATTGTGCTCGCACCGGCATGGTGCTCAAGCGGGATTGGAAGGTCGGGGCGTCCATCCGCGCCTCCGGATCTTTGCGCGACTTCCCCAACTGCGCAAACAATCCCAGCATCGAGCGTACATCCTCTTCCGCCACTGAAAAACCGCCGCCGCCTTCTCCTGGTACACCAGGAATTCCTGGCACGCCCCCTGTTCCGCCCCCCATGGCCCCGCGCAGCATTGCCGATGCAGTCTGCCATCTTCCCGGTGTGGTTCCTTCGCCGGCGCCCCCACCTATCCCACCGCCAACTCCCGTTGCCCCACCTCCGCCGCTGCCAGTTCCTCCAGTGCCAGAACCTGTTCCTCCACCGCCACCCGTGCCTGTGCCCGTGCCGCTACCGCCAGTGCCAGTCCCGTGGCCGCTGATACCACCGCCAGAACCCGAACCGCCTGTTCCTCCGCCACTACCTGTCCCGCCGCCGCCCGTACCTGTGCCGCTTCCACCACCCGTACCCGTCCCGCCACTCCCAGTGCCGGTCCCTAAGCCGCCAGATCCCAATCCCCCGCCGCCCGCACCCCCACGGCCTCCGCTGGGTTCCCACATGCTCGCTCCGCCGCCACCGCCCGTGCCGGATCCACCGGAGCCTCCGCTCCCACTACCAGTGCCGCTACCGCCCATGCCCCCGCCGCCCAAGCCAAAGCCCGGCCCCTGCCCGCCCGAACCGTGCCCCGGCCCACCTGCCTCTCCGCCTCCACCACCGCCGGCGCGCGCGCTTTCCGCCGCGAGGATCATTTGCAGCAGCTTGTTCGGATCTTCGAAGAAATCTCTGAATTTGTCGCCCTGCGCGCCCAGCACTTTTTGCGTCAGTTGCGCCGCCACCTTGATCCCCGCCACGGATGAATCTTCCGCCACGTAGCGAATCTCGTTCACCCTGATGCTGGTTTCGCCCGCCAGCGCGGACTTCAATTGTTCCGCTAGCGAAGACGGCTTCGCATTCCCGCTCGGGAACGCGCGCACGAATCGCGCGAATTGCGGCTGCGTCAGTGTCGGAGAAAAGTGAATGCTGGCGATCCCGGAAGTAATCAGCAGTTGCGCGAAGCTGCGTTCGCCCGCCGCCGATCCCAGCGGCACGCCATCCAGAAGAATTTGCGTCCCCGAAGCGCCGAGCAGCACGCCGCTCCCGCCGCTGTCATTCAGCGCCCCGCGCAGCTCCTTCCACGTCGTTTCAAACTGCTGCGTCGTCTTCGCGTGCCCAAACTCGTACAGCCGCGCGAATTTCAGCAGAATGTTGAGGCTGCGGACGAACGCCCGCGCCCCGCCTCGTATCTCTGGGGGACTCATAACTTTCGGTGGAGGTTCCTACCCCTCCTCACGCATCTTCCTACACTAGTTTCCCTGCCCCGCGGAAACAAGCCTCCCCGCACTCCCTGTACTCATCTCAATAACAGATTCCACTGCCGCTTTGGAAACATTGTTGCCCGGCACGGTGTCGCCGCTCCATCCGTGGAGCTATCGCACAAGCCACCAGCGTCGACGCTGCAGCACTTCGGGTTACTGGAGGTTGAAATTGATTCCGATCAAATGGCTAAGGCCCCCCGTGTTTCCAAAGACGGTCACTCCAGTTTGGCCTGTGACAACAACGTTCAGACTTCCCGCCGTCTGAGAACCCAATGTATTTGCGTCACCGGTGTATTGCGCCTTGAAGACGTGGGTACCGACGGTGAGATAGTTGATTTGGATTTGTGCCACACCATTGACAACCGCGTTATTTGCATAGCCCCCTGGGGCATCCACAAGAAAGGTCACTGTCCCGCCTGGCGTCTTTGAAGAGGTAACATTGGCAGTAAGGGTTAGCGCTGTTCCGAACGGCACCTTAACACTAGATACGGAAAAAGTGATGGAGGACGGAGTTGGACCGCCCCCTCCGCCGCCGCCTCCAGCCGATCCTCCGCCGCAGCCGAAAAAGCCAAGGAGTAGGCAAAATCCGCAGGCAAGCGCGAGGCCAGTGACAAACCGATTGCGGCAACGATGGGCCGTAAGGAGGAGGAGAAAGAATAGCGTTAGAGCCAATGATACTGAGAGCGGCCAGATGATGCGCGGCTGAGAGTAAAAACGAGGGAGGTTGACCGGCGCGGAGCTTGTCGTAGTACTGGAAGAGGGCGGGAGAGTTGAAATCGTGAGGGTCGAGGTGGCAGCGTTGCCGTTGCTGAGATTGGCTGTGGCGGGAGAGAAGCTGCAAGTAACGCCAAGGGGCGTTCCCCCATTAGCTGGGCAGGAAAGCGTAACTGGGCTAGAGGAATTGCTTAGCGGGGTAACGGTGATAGTAGCCGTGGCAGAATTGCCGGCGGTGATGGATGAGCTGGGAAGATTCGCCGCAAGACTAAAATCAGGGATGCTCACGTTGACATCCAACAAGGCACCGCTCTGGAAGTAGTTGGCGTCGCCCCCAAAGTTAGCCGTATAAAACCCGGAGGATTGCGGAACCGTGGTCAGGGAGGCGCGCAGAGCAATGTTGCCCGAAGTATCGGTGAAGGGAGTATAGGTGACAGTGCCCGCAACCGGATTGTTGTAGAAGGAGAAAGTGACCGACTGGCCGATGGGAGGGCCTTGCAAGACGGTGGAATCCACAACGGCAGTGAGAGTAATACTTGCGCCGTACTGGACATTAGTGGAATTAGCGGAAAGCGTCGTCGTAGTGCCGTAGAACACTTTTGTGGTCATAGGCGCCGATGTGGAAGGCGCATAATTCGAGTCGCCGTTGAACTTTGCGGTGTACGTGTGCGTCCCAACCGTCGTCTGTGAAACTGGCAGTAACACATACAGAAACGGCCCGTTTGCCTGCCAGACGCAATTGACCGTCCCCGGCAAAGCGACCGTCCCCTCGTAGAACGTAAAGTTGCAACTAGGCATTACCCCGAAGAAGTTCATGGTCAAAATCACTCCGAGATTAAACGGCGTCGCCACCACGGGTGGTAGCGGTGGGTTTGAGGGTAGAATCCTCGTTACACCGGGAGTGACCGTAAGCCCATAAGTGTTTGAGCTTGCACTGTAGCTGTTGTCGCCGCTGTAGGTGGATACAAGAGAGTGCACTCCGACCAAAAGACTTGGCGTAAGGTCTCGTGTGTACCCAAAGTCATTCAGATCATAGACGCCCGGCCCACCGCCGCCCGTGTCCACTAGAGCGCCGTTGTCGGTTAGTGCGACTGTTCCTGAGGGGCACGTGAGCACATTTTCCTGGTAGCAAGTCAGGGTCGGAGGTCCAGTGGTGCTCGCAACGCCGTTTTTGTCCGTAACATACATGCGGATGATGTAGCGCGAGCCATAGGTAACGGAGGTTGCATTACCGTTCAGAAGAATGCCCTGCGAATCGAAGCTCGGAACGACGATAAACGTTTGGCTGCTCTCTTTTCCAACAGTGACCTGTATGGGCGTGGAATCACTCGGCGCATTTGTGCCGTCTCCGGCATAGTGCGCTGAAACGGTGTATGTGCCTCCGGGTAGACTCTGTGTCTTTGCACCAGTGACTGCTCCGTTGGCGAGCGTAAATTGATCCAGCCCTCGCGTTGTGCCATCAGGCGGAACCGGAGTGGCGATCAGCGACACGTCCCCCGCAGGCACGCCTGTTCCCGTATTTGGTTTAACGGTGATACCGACAGTCACATTCTCGCCGGTACCGTGGGTGATTCCCGTGGTCGGCGAAAGGGTCAATGTAGTGGTCGTTGGAATTGTTGAAACACTGCCCCAGTTCGTCGCCAGATTGTTCGCATTGACCGTTCCCAACCCTGTGGTCATGTCATATCCCGCAGTCGCTGTCCAGGCCTCCGTCGTTGTATGGCTTGGATCCACCAGCACGCCCCTGCTGCCGGTCGTACTGACGCTGCAGTTTAGTGAACCTCCCTGGCACGGCACGCTGTTTGTTCCGACGCCGGGCAAACCCGTCGGCAATACACTATTTCCCTTTGTCACGTCGTTGAAAACGCAGCCTGCCGCTTCTGTCGCGCTTGAGGTGCAACTCGCGCCCGCCTTCTTTGCCAAAGCGTACAGCACGTAATTCGCATTCCCCTGGCGATCCGTTCCTCCATGCGCGGCCTGATATTGGTTCACAAGCGCCATAATGCCCGCAAATGCAGGTGCCGATGCCGAGGTCCCACCGACAATCCCAAAATCGAGAATCCCGTTGCTGGCGTTTAGATCGCAATTCCTCGCTCCAGAAATGGTTTGGTCGCTCTGGCAGTAAACGTATCCCGTCCCATCAAACCCCGGACTTGCAAACAGGGAAATGTCCGGCTGATCCCGGTGGTTGTCATTCGGCATTCCCGCTACGCCCATCTGCCATTTGGGTTTTCCATACAAACTGCTTGCTCCGCCACTGCCTGCCACAATGTTCACTGATCCATTCGGCGCACTGGCCCCGCAACCGGTCAACCCAATCTGCGCGCAATTCTCGCTCCAGGGAATCTCGGGAATGTAACTCTTCGCGGAAGTTCCCGTAGGATCGTTTGTCGGATTCCAGTACGCCGCCCAATTGTTGACTTGATCGAAATCCGTCCCCCCAACCGAGACGTTGAACGGAGTGGATGCCAATCCGCTGACCGCTAGGCCCTGTGTGGCTACGGGCTGCGAATTGAAATTGTCGCAGCCTGCAGTGCCGCCGTCTCCAGAGGAGAGCAGGACAGTGATGCCTTGCGCCGCTGCCTGCTCCCATAAGCTGTTGTAAAAGGCGTTTCCCGCACTGCCCAGGTCTTTCTCGCAGGCGCCGTAGCTCTCGCTCATGACTCCGGCCAAGTTGTGCTCGACGATGTAGAGTGCGGAAAGATCGATCCCAGCTGAGGCCGGCGTCGAGGCTGATAGAACATATTTTATCGTCGCTCCGGGCGCGGCCGCTCCCGACCACTCGACATCCAGATCCGCCTCACCTTCCTCGCCGAAGGAAGTGATGCCTGGGTCTTCTCCATTCAAAACTACATTCGTGGCATCGAAATTCGCCGGCAGCCCGAACATGGTTCGAAACTGTTGCACGTCCTGGACATTCAGGTTGGTTTCCCCCACGATAGCGATAGTTTGTCCCGTCCCGTCGTTCCCAGCAGCGATCAATGGCTTGGAGTTGTAAATCGTCGCGAAATCCCCCGGGCCTAAGCCGTAGAAATTCTTGCCATTAAATGGATTGGGAAACGTAAAGAGTGGCTCGAGGCCCGCTCTGCCAATAGTACGACGGAATTGTCCAAGTACTCTCGCCTGAGACGTCCGAGGAAAATTATGCAGCGATACGACACCGGCCACGACTGGGGCGAGCGCTGCGGGAATCTGCGGGTCGCTGGCATTCGCCATGCGTTCTTCGTTGTTCACAACGAAGTGGTGAATCTGGGTGTGGAATGCGTTCCGCACCTGTCCCACATTGCCCGAAAATTCGATCACCGTGCGGCCTGGCCCCACTTCAATGTCCGTGAATCCCTGCGAGGTCAGCCATTGCGCCACGGTCTGTATGTCCGCGTCGACAGGGCCAAATTGTTTGCCGAACTGCTCGGGAGTCAGCCAGGCGTGATAGTTCTGGGAGGACTTACTCTGTTGGTCGTCAAGGAGTTGCCGCAGTAAGGCTTCCTGATCAGGGCTTCGCCGCAGGAGCATTAGTATTCGCTTTATCGGCTGCGCATCGGCAACAGGCCCTTGGTCGAATTCGGAGCGGGCGAGGGGATGAACGTTTCCCGGCAATACAACGAGATTCTTCTCATCCACTGCCTGCGTGATGCGCGCGGGGACGTTCGTCGTTTGTGCAGCCGTGCGGCCAACAGGGAAAACAAGGATGGAAACCAAAAGCAACGCACCGGGACGCAAACTTGACTTTGGTAGGCACATAATCAGTCCACGCAACCGATTTAAGAAGAACTCCTGCAGTAACCCCGGGGACGAGGGAGAGAGTAGTTACCACTAACTAGAACTGGTAGCAAGTAAATACCGCAATAGCTACTAGGGTAAAAACCTTAATCCGCGGGCAGATCGTCTCCAGGAGGGCGCCCGCCAGTGGAGGAGGTGAAAACCGGCGGGTGGCCCGGACAATAAATCCGGAGACGAATTTGGGTGCCCCACACGTCGGTTTTTACGTGTGGGGTCTTTGACTTTTCCCCGGTCATCTCGCTCCGAGCATTTCGACATCTCCCGCCGCCTCTAGCTTCCGATTCCTCTTTTCCGGCGCGCAATCCTAATCTGTCCAACCCTCGACGGTTCAACGCCTTACTGCCCCATTCGAATGATGTCCAGAAAGTAATTGACACGTACTGTACTTTTGTGCTATTCTCCAGCGTGTTTGTCAATCAACATACTCGCCCGCGATTCACTCGTTACACCCCGGCCGCTGTCCCCGTCCCTACTATCTCTGTAAGTCCTTTGTTTGCCACTCATACAAATCGTCCGCAATCACTGAAAACTCAAGTGCTTTAAGTCCTTTACTTGCCACTCATACAGACTTCGTGCCTGTAACTCCTGTATTTGCCACTCATACGAAAACAACCGGGGTGTATACCAACAATTCCCATTCTGGAACTCGACGTTCGCTGCCCACTACCTACCATCCACCGCTCACTCCTTTCTTCGTTCTTTCTTTTCATGCACTTACAAATTGCCCATTTTCTATCCCTTTTGTTTTGACATTCATGCATCGGATGGGGGGTGTAGGGGGTCCTGCCGTCCTAATCCTAACGCATTGCTTTGAGTCCGGGGCTCACTCTGCGGAAAGAAACAACTTGCCCGACGATCAGGCGCAAAGCGAAAAACTACGACTGGTCAATCAATCGGTGGTGGATGGCATACAACGCGAGTTCGAGGCGGTCGGAGACGCCGAGCTTGTCGAAAATATTGTGCAAATGATTCTTGACCGTTTGCTCGGAGATAAAAAGTTTTTCGCCGATTTCCTTGTTGCGGAAGCCCTGCGCGACGAGCTGCACGATTTCTTTTTCGCGGTCGCTGAGCAAAGGCTTTTCGCGCCGCGGCCCGGATTCCGCGGACTTCGAAAACGCTTTCATGACCTCCGCGGTCATACGATTGTCGAGCCAGATTTCGCCCGCGTGTACGCGATGAATACTCTTCACCAGCAAATCGGTAGCGGACTGTTTCAGCACCACGCCGCGCGCTCCGAGGCGCATCGCGCGAACCACGTCGCGATCATCTTCGGCAGCGGTCAGAACAACGACGCGCGTCGGCAGCGTATCGAAATTGACTTCCTCGAGCACCGCGAGCCCGTCTTTATCCGGCATGCGCAGATCGAGCAACAAAATATCGGGCTTAAGCTTGGCGAGCATCTTGATGCACTCCGCCCCGTTTTGCGCTTCGCCGACGATGGTGATGTCTTCGTCGGAATCAAGAAGTTTCCGCAGCCCATCGCGAAAGATCGCGTGGTCATCGGCTAGTAGTACCCGTATCTGCTGTTTCGTCGTTTTGGCCATTTTATGTCAGGGTTTGTAAGACAAACCCTGAAACCCGTTATGTCAGGGTTTGTAAGTACAAACCCTGAAACCCGTTATGTCAGGGTCTGTAAGACAACCCTGAAACCCGTCAACCGAGCGGGACTTCGATTGTCAGACGCGCTCCATGCCCTGGGTTCGACTCCACCGTCAGAACCCCGCCCACGGTTCGCGTGCGCTCCTTGATGGAAATCGGACCCAGCCGGAGACGATCCAATTCATCGGCGGTGAACCTGCCGGCAAAACTGAACCCTTCACCGTTGTCGTCTACTACGAGTACTAGGCGGCTATCGTCCTGCGACAGTTTTACCACGACATGGGAAGCCTTCGCATGCTTTTTTATGTTGTTGAGTGCTTCACGGTAAATCTGGAAAATCTCGCGGCAGACGCGGTCGGGAGCGCGCAACTGCGCCGAATCGATAAGCAAATCCAGCGCAATCGTCGATTCGTTCCGATAACGCTCGGCAAAACCGCGCATCAAATCCACCAAATCGGCGCTCTGCACGCGCAGGGGGCGTAGATCTGTAACAATCTGGCGGAGCTCGGCACCCTCGTTCTTGACGGTTTGCTGAAGGGTCGTTAACCCCGCAACCGCCTGGTCGGGCGTGGCAGGGACGCGGCGGCGGAGGACGTCCAATTGAATTTCGATGCTGAGAAGGGTCTGGAGAATTCCATCGTGAAGGTCCCGGGCAATGCGGCTGCGCTCGGCCTCGATGGCACGTGCGCGTAAGTGCCTCAAAAGAAAGATGTTCTCGAGGGCTGGTCCGATGTGCATAGCAATGCGTTCAAGCCAGGCTAAGTCCTCTTTTTGGAATGGCTTGCGCCCGTTTATCAGGAACAGCCGGCCCGTCGCCTGCCCCCCCTGTTCGAACGCGACCGTCATGAATGAGCGCACCTTGAACTCTTGCTGGGCTGGGCCGGGCAGCCGGGGAAGCGATTTGAGTGGCCGGGCGTCCCGGCGGTCCCAGCCAAAGCCGGAACCCTGTCCAACGAGCGAATTCCAGCAAATGGTGGCGTCCAAATCGTCGAGCAGAAAGCCGTCCGTCCGGGAAAGAGGCATGCTTTCAGGGACGAGCCGCTCGCTCTCGCCGGATTTTAGCCGCCAGAGAAAAATGCGTTCGAGATCCGTGTCGCGGTAAAGCAACAGACCCTCTTCCACGCCAAAACTGATGGCGAGTTCATCGAGGAAAAGGCGGAGCGATTCCGCGAGGCCCTGATCCACCTGCATCGTGGAGCTGATGCGCGAAAAAAAATCAATCTGCGCGGCGAAGCGGCGGTTGATGTCGCCCAGAAACGCCAGACCGGCTCCGCCGGCGAAGGTGCCCACGGTGATGCCGAGCCAGGCGAATACCTGCATCCAGTGAATTCCACCTTTGACGGCGGTAAGCAGCACCAGAACGAGTGAGAGCGCACCAGCAAGCGGCATGGTGAGACTGAAACCCCAGCGGATACCGGCGGCGTAACACAGAAACATGTACGGAAACCAGACAGGAACCGTCGAGGGACTGATGTACATGAAAAACCCGAGTGCCAGAAGATCGAAGGCCAGAGGCAGGTGCCAACCGCGTTTGCGGAGCAGGCGCTCGAGCTGCGTAACGACTAGCGCAACGATCAGGTAAGCGATGAGAAAAGAGACGGCGCGATGCGTCTCCTTGGGAGGACGCTGCTCGAGCATGGCCAGGAGCGCAAGCAAGACGAAAATGGGGCGCGCATAAACGATCTGCCGTTCGAAATGGTGCCGATCCGTTTGATGGGGGCTCATGCGCGGGGACGCAATTCCTGAGAGTTAGTCTAGCAAGGCAGGGGGAGTGTCGAGACGCGCGTTGAAGCCGAGGTTTCCAGCTTGCAACGGGCGGAGCGCAGGGGGAAAGCATAATCTTTGAGAAACGCACGAGCTCTCGCAGGAAGTTGGCTTACCGGGGGAAATAATGTTCAAGGACGGAAATTTCAAGCGCGCATGGCAAGTTTTGCGTTGCTTTCGAACCAGCGAATCGTCTCGCGCAGTCCATCGCGCAAAGTAGTTTTCGCGCGCCAGCCAAATTCAGCAAACGCACGTGAAGTATCCAGGCAGCGGCGCGGCTGGCCGTCGGGCTTCGTCGCGTCCCAACGAATGGCGCCTTGGTACCCAACCAGCGAACGGATTTGTTCCAGCAGGTGACGAATACTGATTTCTTCTCCGGAGCCGAGATTCACGAGATCGGGTTTCGCATATTTCTCCGCGGCCAGGACGATGGCTTCTGCCGCATCCTCGACGTAAAGAAATTCGCGCGTGGCGCTTCCCGTTCCCCAAGCAAGCACCTCGGCGGCGCGCGACTGCTTCGCTTCCCAGCACTTGCGGATCAGCGCGGGAATGACATGAGAAGTCTCCAGGTCGAAATTATCGCGGGGGCCGTAAAGATTCACGGGCGTGAGGTAGATGCCGTTCATCCCGTACTGCTGCCGGTAGGCCTGCAACTGCACGAGCAGCATTTTTTTCGCGAGGCCGTACGGCGCGTTGGTTTCTTCCGGATAGCCGTCCCAGAAATCCTCTTCTCGAAACGGCACGGGCGTGAATTTGGGATAGGAGCAGATCGTGCCAGCGCAAACAAACTTTTCAATTCCTACGACACGTGCAGCCTCGATGGCTTGCATTCCCATCGCTGCATTTTCGTAGAAAAAGCGTCCGGGATTGGCGCGGTTGGCGCCGATGCCGCCGACAACTGCTGCCAGATGAATGAACACATCCGGACGCGCTTCCTTGAAAAGCCGCAGCGCTTCCGGCTTTTCGCGCAGGTCGTATTCACTGCTGCGCGGAATCGTAATTTCCCGGCATCCGGCCGCGCGCAGCTTCTCCACCACGAACGATCCCAGGAAGCCGCTGCCTCCGCTCACCACGACGCGCTTGCTATTCCAAAAGTTCATTCTGTCCCTTTGCTACTGCGAAGCCTGACCGCTAACAGCTTGCACCATGCGCGTCACGGAATTTTGCCAGCGGTTCCAATGACCAATTTTCTTTTCCAGAATTGCCTTGCCATCTCCGCGTGGCGTGAGCCCGGCCGCTTCGACGTCCGCATCCACCATGATGGCCACCAGATCGCGGAATCCGATCTTCGATTGCCAGCCAAGTTTCGTGCGGGCTTTGCTCGCATCGGCAATGAGCACGTCCACTTCCAGAGGCCGCAGGTATCGTTCGGACATCTTGACGTGCTTCTGCGAGTCCAAGCCTGCATAGGCGAACGCGGCTTCGACAAATTCGCGCACCGAATGCGTTTCGCCGGTGCCAATGACGAAATCATCGGCAGCATCCTGCTGCAGGATCTGCCACATAGCTTCCACGTATTCGGGGGCATAGCCCCAGTCGCGCCGCGCGTCCAGATTGCCGAGATACAACGTATCTTGGCGGCCAGCAAGAATGGCGGCAACACCGCGAGTAACCTTACGCGTGACGAAAGTTTCGCCGCGCCGCGGGCTCTCGTGATTGAACAAAATGCCGTTGGCGGCGTAGAGACGATAGCCCTCGCGATAAATCCGCGTCATCCAGTGCGCGTAAACTTTTGCGGCGGCGTAGGGGCTGCGCGGCTGAAAGGCCGTCGTTTCACTTTGCGGCGGAGGCGCGGAGCCAAACATTTCCGAACTCGATGCCTGGTAAAACCGGGTCTTCGCGCCGCTACGACGAATCGCTTCGAGAAGCCGCATGGTGCCGAGGCCAGTGACGTCGCCGGTGTATTCGGGAATATCGAAGCTGACTTTGACGTGACTCTGCGCCGCGAGATGGTAAAGTTCGTCCGGCGCGAGGGTGTAAATCAAATTCAGAATCCATTCCGTGCTGGCCAAGTCGCCGTGGTGCAAGAACAGTTTCGTTCCCGGCTGATTGGAATCCTGATAAATGTGATCGATGCGCGAAGTATTGAAGGTGCTCGCGCGGCGGATGATTCCGTGGACCTCGTAGCCTTTCGAAAGCAGCAACTCGGCAAGGTAGGAACCATCTTGTCCCGTGATGCCGGTGATGAGCGCGCGTTTCATGTGATCGGTCCTTTGCAAATCGCGCAAGGCGATTCGCCGGTGCGGGCCTTAGGTCCTGCGCCGCAAGTTCGACGATGGATTTATATAGATGATAATACGGCAGGATCGGCTCGGAATGGAAAAGGAACGAAGGAACGACAAGTGAGCTGGCGCGGCTGGCGGCCGCGTCGAGGAGGCGGACCGGACCCACCTTCCGCCGCACCGCCGCAGCATGGTAAACTGGGCAGGAGTGGTGGGAGTAGCTCAGCTGGTAGAGCGTCGGTCTGTGGCACCGAATGTCGCGGGTTCAAGCCCCGTCTCCCACCCCAACATTCTTTCCCCAGAACTCCAACAGCGCATGGCTGTTCTATAATCATTGCAGGGAGTTCGCCCTCAGCTGATGAAGAAAACTCTCCTCATTGTGTTGTTGATTCCACTGATCCTAGTCGAGGGCTACCTTTGTACGACTTTCCTTCCAATGGAGTGGCAACATACAATCGACACTAAAATACCTCGCATTCTGCCGGCATCACACGGTTGGACATCTATAACGCATCCCAACCTAGACCTAGAGTTAGAACAAGTGTTGCGTGAGCACATTTGGCTGAGAATCGCAGTCTACGCCGTCACCTTAATCTTGCTGTTGGCCAATACTTGGGTCATTCGCTGGATATGGCGACTGCTGCGCGTTACACAAAGCACAGCACGAATCGTTTGAAGGTCACCGCCCAAAACGGAATTGTTCAAACTCGATTAAGCATTCCAGTCCACTTCTCACTTCCCGCAAAAAATCAAATCCACTTTGTATTTTTGAAACGCGCGATCGGCCGTCAGCAAAGTCATTCCCTCGACGAGCGTCTGGGCGATGAGCATCCGGTCAAACGGGTCCCGGTGATGCATCGGCAGTGCGCCGGCACGCAAGGCGTGCTCCTGGGTGATATCAAGTGCCTGCACAGGCCAGGATCGCATTGCGTGGGGAACAAATTCCCAAGGCGCCTTCGGAAGAGGCAGCGCGCCCAGGGCGTACTTGATAGCGATTTCCCATGCGCCGGCTGCCGAGAAATGTAACTCCGACGAAGAGGACGTCAGAACCTCCTGCGCCCGCGGGTTGAGCTTGTCTTCGCCGGACAGGCCCCAGAGAAACACGCTCGTATCGAGCAAATACTTCATGCCTGCTTTTTGACCTTCTTGGGGCGCTTTGCCGTGCGCCCTTCGAATAGATCAAGCAGATCGTCGGGCAGGGGCGCGTCAAAATCATCAGGGACGGTGAATTGCCCGCGATAAATTCCAAGAACGCGCTGTGCTTTCTTTGGCGGCACGGGAACCAGCCGCGCCACCGGAACCCCGCGATTGGCGATGGTAACTTCCTCGCCAGCGGCAACGCGGCGCAGCAGCCGGGATAGCTGCGTTTTCGCCTCATGCGTATTCACTTGCTTCATGATTCATACTAGACTAAGTCAGTGGACTAAGTCAAGTCAGGCGAAGGTCGCGCCGGGTCGACCCTGTCAGACGACCCGAGTATTCGCAACGCGATTCCGGAGAGTGCCGCCCTCAAACGCGCTTCGATAGGAGCCGCACATCATTCGATTCCGCACGCGTCGCGGGCATTTGCCACGAGTGCCGCCAGATCATCCAGTTTGGAAAAGACGGCAGTTATTCCAAAGGACTGAGCAATTCTCTCTATGTCCACACTATAGTCAGTCGCCAGCATAAAGATCTGCAGTTCAGGCCGGACTGCTCTAAGCTCCTGAGCCAATTCAAATCCGCTGGTGTCTGGCAATGAGAAGTCCAAGACGGCCAGTTCGGGCAATAGCCGCTTTGCCATATCCAAAGCTTCGGCCCCATTTGCGGCCTCCACGCAAGGGTTGAAGCAGCCGCCACGCTCGAAAAGCGTGCGAAGTTGTCTCCGGAAAGCGTCATCGCCATCCACAATAAGCACCGTAGGCATGCTTCGCCGCGTTCCAGGAAAATCCGTCAGGAGAGGTTCACCGAGCGAATCCATTCTGAGTGCGTACATGCTGAAGTTCGCGAGCCTGGTCTTTCCGTCCAGGTCGCTTGCCCACAGATAAACCTTCGTTGGGCGGTCTAGTTCCCATGCGCTTCCGGTCGCAGCGCTTTACCGCAATGTGAACAGGAGGGGACTTTGCTTTGCCAAACGACCTTCAGAGGTTGCACACAGAATGGACAACGGCCCGACCATTTGTGATTACATTCCGGACATGCGCTGAGAATAAGGTCCGAGCGGCGCAAGAGCTTGTTGCCTTCCCGAAGAGAGACGAGAAATAGGCAATTCCTGTTTGTGCAGATCAAGAATTCTTCCAAGCGGAGAACCCCCTTACGAGCGGACAATCTTCGTACGGCGAGAGTAGAGGAGAATGGCCCGAACTTTGCTGTCCGGCCTCGGACCCTTGATTTTCTTCCAGACATGAGGTGCACTCCCATCAAACGCGTTCAGCCGGGCAAGCGGAGGCATGAACAACGCCGGTAGTTGTTCGGATCGCCCACCCCACCCCAGAAGCCCCGGCACCGACACCACTTTATGGAGCGTGGGTTGTTTAGGTGCAATCCCGAGAACTACGTACCAGCAGTTACGCAATGACCACCGAACTCATTCACTCCCCAATCCGCCACGAGATCTTCTCGCCCCGCGGCGCCTCCGAGTAGCTCACTAATCAGCCGACCTTGGCTGCTTTCGTCTGACAACCGGGTGGTTTTCGCAACACGTTCGGCCGTTCCGATTATTATGGAGAGATGACTCCAATGCAGTGTCGTGGTCTGCTGTTCGATATGGATGGAGTTTTGGTGGATTCGACGGCAGCGGTGGCGCGGGTGTGGTCCGTTTGGGCGAGGAAGCATGGCCTCGATCCAGAAACCGTGGTGAAGATCGCGCACGGGCGGCCCAGCATCAGCACCATCCGCGAACTCCTCCCTCGCGCGGACTATGAAGCGGAGGATCGCGAAGTCGAGCGCCTGGAGATCGAAGACGTCGAGGGAATTGCGGCTTTACCCGGGGCCGCGGAACTTTTGGGCGTTCTGCCGGCAAGCCGGTACGTCATTGTAACTTCAGCGACGCGGCCCCTGGCGGAAGTCCGCTTACGCGCCGCCGGGCTCATGGTCGAGGCAAATCTTGTGACGGCGCGCGACGTGCAGCGCGGCAAACCGAATCCCGATCCTTATTTGAAGGGAGCGAAAATCCTACGCGTCCCGCCGGAGGAATGTGTAGTGATCGAGGATGCGCCATCGGGAATTCGCGCCGGAAAGGCGGCGGGAGCGCGCGTTGTGGCGCTGCGCACCACCGCCGGTGACGCTGAACTCGAACAGGCGGGCGCAGACTGGATCGTCGAGAACTGCGCCGAACTCATCTTGAATTTCAAATCCCCCCGTAAAGAGTTTTTTTTTCTCAGCAGTCGAACAAAATAGTCTCGGGCTCCCGACAAACAGGTAGAATCTCAGCTTTGCCAAACGACGAACGATCCGTTTACGCCGAGGAGAGAACCGATGATGCGTGTGAAAAATATGGGCGTGCTGCCAGCGCTGGCGTTGTCCCTGATCGCCAGCATCGCCGGATTGCGCGCGCAAGAAAAAGACGCCAAGCCCGCTGAAAAGCCCGCGGAAGCCGCCGCCCCCGCGCCCGCCAAGGAAGAATCGTCCGTCACCGATCACACGATCAGGATCGGCGGGCAAACGATTCCCTACAAGGCCACCGCGGCCACGATTCTGCTGAAAAACGAAAAGGACGAACCGACCGCGCTCGTTTATTACACGGCGTACACGCGCAGCGACGCGAAGGACTTGAGCCAGCGGCCCATCTCTTTTGTCTATAACGGCGGCCCAGGTTCTTCTTCCGTGTGGCTGCACATGGGGTCGTTCTCGCCGCGCCGGGTCGTCACGGTCAATGCCGGTGCCACGCCGCCGGCGCCCTACAGACTTGCGGAGAACCCACAGTGCCTGCTGGACAAAACGGATCTGGTATTCCTCGACCCCGTGGGAACGGGATTCAGCCACGCCGTCGGCAAAGCACAGGACAAGGATTTTTGGGGCGTGGATCAGGACGTCAAATCGCTGGCGCAATTCATCAATACGTACGTCAGCCGCAACACCCGCTGGAATTCGCCCAAATTCCTGATCGGCGAAAGCTACGGCACGTTCCGTTCCGCCGCGCTTTCGAATTATCTGCAATCGCATGACGGGCTGTACTTCAACGGCATCGTGCTGATCTCTTCGGTGCTGGACCTGGGAACCATTTCCTTCAATCCGGGCGAAGACAAGCCGTACATTTTCTATCTCCCCAGCTACGCGGCCACCGCCTGGTATCACAAGGTATTGAAAGACCGCCCGGACAATTTGAGTCCCTTGCTGGAAGAAGCGCGCCAGTTCGCACAAACGGAATATGCCAGCGCCTTGATGAAAGGATCGAAATTGGGCGAAACGGAAAAATCCGCGGTGGCGAAGAAACTTTCGCGCTACACCGGCTTGAGCGAGGACTATCTGATCAAAGCCCACTTGCGTGTCAATTTGCCGCAATTCATGAAGGAATTGCAGCGCGCTCGCGGGTTGACCACCGGCCGCCTCGATGCGCGTTTTTCCGGCTGGAGTTACGACTTGCTCGGTGAATACGCCGAATACGATCCGCAGGATGTGGCCATCACCGGCCCATTTACCGCCGCTTTCAACAACTACGTGCGCGATGAGCTGAAATTCGGACAGGACAAGGTCTATCACACGGGCTCCGATGAGGCAGGCAACAATTGGGATTGGAAGCATCGCGGCGGCGGAGAAAATTTCGGTTTTCCCGGTTCGCCGAACGTGGAAGGCGACCTGATCCAGGCGATGCTCGCCAATCCGCACTTGCAAGTCGAAGTGGAAAACGGCATCTACGACCTGGCAACGCCGTTCTTCGCCACCGAATACACGATGGAGCACCTGGGCTTGCCGGAAAAACTGCAGAAGAACATTCATCTGCAGTATTACGACGCGGGACACATGATGTATTTGCGGGATGAAGATCTCGCCAGGCTGAAAGCGAATATTGCCAGCTTCATTGATGGAGCGTCGAAACAGTAGGATATGCCTCGTAGGGACCCAGCAGTTGTCCCGGCTTGCTAGGATGTTGCGCCCTGCTTGGA
>JBARRT010000086.1:0-2554 GCA_049644365.1 Candidatus Acidiferrum sp.
GAATGATTCCCTGCGTCGCGAAATATTCCGTAATGGCGCAAGTGGAAAGTCCCGCGATGTGATCCGCAAATTGCCCGTGCGTAAACCCGGCGAAAATTTCTTTCGGCGCTCCGCCTTGCAGGATCACGCGATGCACGGGCAGCGCGTCAACCAACTCATTGGAGAAAAGACAGCCGGCGGAAATGTGGAGTGGGATCTCGGCGGAAACGGTGGCGTGTCCCGTTTCCACATGCTGCTTCACGTACACCGCAATCTGTTCGCGGCGTGAAGCAGATCGCTCCACGGCCACGTAGTTTAGTGCCCGGTAAAAATTGGAAAGTTTTGAAGCGCTGAAATCGAGAATGTGGGAAGCGAGTCTTCCAACACCCGCGCCGGCTTCGACGAGCATGAATTTCTCTGGCCGGCCAAGGTTCTCACACATCTCCGCGAACTGCCGGGCGAGAAGTCGTCCAAAGATAGGATGAAGATCTACACTGGTGTAGTAGTCGGCGAAACGCTTGGCTTCCGCCTTGCTGTAGTACCCATGAATCGGATGGTAGAGGCACTCACGCATGTAGTCGGCGAATGTGAGCGGGCCGTAGCGCCGAATCCGGTCGGCGAGCAATTCCGCAAGCGGCGTCACGCGCCTTTTGCTCCCGCGGCGTCCGAGGCGGGCTCCGCCAGAATCTTGTTCCACACGCGCTTGAAGATTCCCTCGGCCGCTTCATCGAAAAGCACGAAATAAACCGTTTCGATCGACGTTTCGCCGCGTAGGTGCTGCGCCGCCTCTCGAAGCATTATCTCAGCGCATTCCTTCAGCGGGAACCCGGCGATGCCGGTGCCAACAGCAGGAAATGCAATGGATTTGAGCCCGCGGTCATTGGCGATCCTCAAGGAATGCGCGGTGGAATTCCGCAGACTGCCGGCGCTGGTTTTTCCTCCGAGTTCCATGCTTGCGGCATGGATCACGAAGCGTGCCTTCAGTTTTCCGCCCGTGGTGATGGCCGCGTAGCCGACAGGAATACTGCCGATGGCGTCGCACTCGCGCTGAATCTGTTCGCCTCCTTTGCGGCGAATCGCTCCGGCCACGCCCGCTCCGAGAACCAAATCGTTGTTCGCGGCGTTGACGATAGCGTCCGTGTCCATCTCGGTCAGGTCGCCCTGCTGAATGACGATTCTTTCTGCGAGCGGTTTCATGGGGAGTTCTCTTCGTTTTCCGGGCCGGCTAGGCCTTTTTCTCAGCGGCTTTTTGCTGCGAGTAATCGTAGACGCCGCGGCCCGCTTTGCGGCCCAGGCGCCCCTCCTGCACGTACTGGCGCAGCAAGGAATTGGGACGATACTTCTCGCCGAGCGTTTGATGCAAATACTCAAGAATATTGAGCCGCACGTCCAGACCCACAAGATCCACCAGTTCAAACGGACCCATCGGATGATTGAGACCCAGCTTCAGCGCTTTGTCGATGTCCTCCGGGGATGCGACCCCGGCTTCGAGCATGTTAAAGGCTTCGTTGCCAATGAGCGCGTTGATGCGCGTGGTGATGAATCCGGGAGCCTCGTTGACGATCACAACTTCTTTTCCCATCCGGCCCGCGACTTCGCGGCACGCCGCAACCGTCGCGTCGGAAGTATGCGGCGTCCGCACGAGTTCGATAAGTTTCATTTTCGGAACCGGATTGAAAAAGTGCATACCGATGCAGCGATCGCGTGAAACGGTGACGTCCGTAAAATCCGTGATCGAAAGAGATGAGGTATTACTCGCAAAAATGGCGCCCGTTTTCGCGAACTTGTCGAAAATGGTGAAGAGCTCGAGTTTCATCTCCAATTCTTCCGGAACCGCTTCGATGATGAGATCCGCGTCGCGTATCGCGTCTTCGACGTTACTCGCAGTGGAAATCAAGGAAAGCGCCTTGTCGCGTACGCCGGCTTCGACTTTCCCCTTTGTAACTCCTTCGTCGAAAGACCGCCGGATCCAACCGACAGCCTGTTCAAGCATGGGGCGCGAAATATCTTCCAGAACGGTGTTGTAGCCTCCGAAAGCCGCGGCATACGCGATCCCCCGCCCCATCGTCCCCGCGCCAATCACCGCAATCGTCTTCACACTCATTCAAAAATCTCCGGTCAAGAGAGGCTGTTTCTCAATATCGTGGAATATTCGGATCGACCTCGAGCGACCAGCGCTCGATCCCGCCCGCCAGCGACTTGGCTTTTTCAATTCCCTGAAACCGCAGCCACGCCGCCGCGTCCAAGCTCCGCATGCCGTGGTGGCAATAGCAAATCACCTCGTCCACATCGGGAAGCGTCTGCAAACTCGCGGCCAGTGACCCCAGCGGAATCAGTGTTGCGCCCTCAATTTTGCAGACTTGGTGTTCCCAGGGCTCGCGCACATCAATGAGAACCAATTTTTCGCCGCGGTCCAGCCGCGCCTTCACGTCCGCCGGTGTTATCTCCAATTCGTCCATCTAGTTTGCCTTCCAAACTGGTTTGCGCTTTTCCAGAAAAGCGCGAATGCCTTCTTGTGCATCATGTGTCTTCATCAGCTCGGATAAGTATACGCGTTCTGCTTCTTCGAGTTGCT
>JBARRT010000087.1:0-3238 GCA_049644365.1 Candidatus Acidiferrum sp.
GGCTCGACGTGGACGCGGACCGTCACGCGGACTTTGCCGTGAATGGTACCGCGAGCTTTGTCGGAGACGTCGGGCAGGACCTGTTCCAGGACTTCACCGTGCGTGGGAGAGACGGCGGAGGGTTTGGGCGCGTTGGCCGATGGAAACGTGTCGGTCCTTAGCACTGCCGGGGCGGGAGCAGGAGCCGAGGCGGACGAGGTGCGCGCGGGAGCAGACGAACTGGGCGGGGATGTCAGCGCGGGTTTTTTCTCTGCGCCGGCTTTCAGAGAATTTGGCGCGGGTTTTGCGGGCGGCAGTGTATCGCGATGCGCGGGCTGGCCCGAGGGTTTTGGTTGAGAGGCAGGTTGCGCGGCACCCGTTGAAGCGGAGGAGGAAGACTCCGGGCGATGACTGAGGATTTTCGGCAGCGCGATCATGGCGACAACGACCAAGATGACGCCCGCGAGAGGAACAACGTAATTGGGAAGCACGAGAGTTTGTTTCGGCTGCGTGGTGCCTTGCGGGCGCGGCGATTGTGCTTGCGGCGCGGGTGATTCGTAGCGGGGCGTTTGCAACTTTGCCCTGGAAAGCGCAGGCACAGAGGAAAGAGGAACAGCCAAAGGCGAAACAGCCGCGGTCGAAACGGACCGAGCCGATGCGGTCGCCGCCATGGCGGTTGGACTCATGCGCGCGGCGATTTCCGCGGTAGTCCAGCGGCGCCGGGGTTCGTAGACGAGCGCGTGGCGCGCGATGTCGAGAAACGGCTGCGGCAGCGCGTCCGGAACGGCGGGATCGGATTTCGCTTCAGGCAACACAACAGGCGCCTGCTGCGTGAGCACTTCGACGAGGGTGACGCCGAGCGACCAGACATCGCTGGCCGTAGAAAGGCCCGAAGTTGCAGCTTCAGGGGCGTTGTACGGGCTTGGGCGAGCGATCGGCGCGCGCGGCTCAGCGATGGAAGCGAGAGTATCGCTGGAAAGCTTCAATTGATCGGATGTGGCGAGAATGTTGGAAGGCTTGAGGTGGCCGTGAATCAAACCTTTTCCGTGGAGATAGACGAGAACGTCGAGAACGGGCTCGAGCACGTCCCGAGTTTCCGCAGGGGTGAGGGGGCGCTGCGGGAGAATTTGCGAGAGATCCTCTTCAGCGAACTCCATCACAACGTAGAGAAAATTCGCATCTTCGAGGCAGCAGCGGCCGAAATCCAGGAGGCGGAGCAAGTTGGGATGGGAAAGTTGTGCGGCGAGGCGCCAGCGCGAGAGCAGAAGCTCGGCGGTGGCGGGCTCCGTGTGAATCAGCTTGATGGCCGCCTTTTGCGGCTGCGAATCGCCGTACTGAGTGAGGAACACGGCGCTGTGCTCCGAACTCGCCAACAACTGCTCGAGCGGAAATTCGTCATCGACGATTTGACCTTCGAACTGCTTCCAGGTGACGGCCATATTGCACCCCTCGCTGCGCATTCACGCAAGCCGGTGTATCGGGACATTTCTACCTTCACGGTCTACGACCGGTGAAAAAGCACCGTGGCGTCTGAGGCAAGGCTGGATCGTCGAGTCGAGTGAATCGCAGGCGCCAGGGGCCGGGCGCTCGTCGTCCTCATTCTGGCACGAAATGGGCGTGAAGGGGGAGAGCCGTTCTTATCGGTAATCGAGCGGCTAGCGGCGGGGATGGGAAGAGCGCTTAGGGCGGGCCGCGTGGGAAGAAGCGGCGTGGATCAGGGACTGACACGCGGAGATGCAGGCATGGCGGAAGTCGCGGGAGATTTTTTTGTGGACGTCCGAAGAATGAAGCAGGGCGGCGGTGCCGTGGAGGAGCGCGACGAGGGAAAGGGCCAGGCGAGTGTGGCGGTCCGGGGCGCCACCAAGTTGCGCAGTGAGCTGCCGTTTGATGAATTCGAAGGATGGCATGTGCTCTTTGCGAGCAAAGGCGATGGCCCAGTCTTCGGAGATAAGGCGGTAATCATTGGGATGGGCGGTGAAGAAATCGAGGGCCCGCCTGCAGGCCTCCGATACGGAACGCGAAGGCCGGATGGCAGAGAAAAGATTGAGACGCGCGCGGCGGCGAAGGAGGGTGAGCAGATCGCTCTTGTGCGAAAAGCGTTCGTAGAGCGTGGGCGTGGTGGTGCGAGCGGCGCGGGCGACGGCGCGCATAGTGAGGGCTTCTTCGCCGCCTTCGCTCCAGATGCGATACGCGGCATTGAGGATGCGGCCTTCCAGAAGAGCATCAGGTTTGCGAGGCATGCGGTGACCCTCCCGGTCCCGGTGGGGGCTGAATTATATCCTTTACAGCGTTAAACCAACAGTGCATAAATAATCGAGCCCAGATCGTCCCTCCGCTGGCCCCACCCAGCAAAATCAGAAAACGGGATCGCTCAAAAGAGAGTGAAGAGAGGTTATGTTTCGATTTCAATATGGTGTGACCACCAAAGCCAGCCGGGAGCGCACCTGGGAGATTTTCTCCAACTGGCGGCGTTGGAACGAATTTGCGGACATTTACGGGCAAATGCACTGGCGCGAAGGCCAGCCCTGGGAAGCAGGGAGCCGGCTGGAGATCGAAGTCGTGCAGCCGGTGAATACCGTAGTGAGCCATGTGATCACCAACTGCCAGCCCGCGCGAAAAGTGGGCTGGATTGACCACTCGCTCGGAGTGGTGCTGGCGCAGTGGGTCACGTTCGAAGAAGCCGCAGCAGGCGGGACGCGTGTGTACACCTGGGGAGATATCGTGCATTCCGGCGTCAAAATAGCTGGGCAGACGGCGGAGCACATCATCACCAGCTTTACGACAACGTGGTACGAGAATTTTCGCGCGGCGTGCGATCAAATGGCCGCAGCAAGCGGCGATTGATTTCCTTCATTGATTTCCCATAAAGAATTAGTAAAGCGGTCCAAGGCGGAAGCGCGTTCGTGCGCGTTTTCCGTTGGCATTCGCATAGGAACCCAGCATCAACGCGATCAACTGTTCGCAATTACGGATTGGCTTCGGCGAGAAGCGCCAGGGGCGTTGTTCCAATCTGGCACTTGCCACCGCGAATTTCCGAACACTGAAATCATGTCCAGACTTTCAAAACACGAAGCCATTGATAACAAGAGAGATAGCGAGGAGGCGCTCTCCTCGCACTGGTCAGTTGCGTGCAAACCAGTGAAGGGGCGGGTGTCGATGGTCAGGCCTTCCAGCAGGTGTTTACGAAGGCGGTAATCGACGGGCCGAGGGCTTTGAAATGATGTTCGTTCGAAAAGGATCCATTCAACGCAAACTGACC
>JBARRT010000088.1:0-23703 GCA_049644365.1 Candidatus Acidiferrum sp.
CTCTTGACCCGAAGTCCTGCTACACGTGCTGGATGGTGAGGCCGACGCTGGCCCGCGGTCAAGCTAATAGGCGGAGCCGAAGGAGTTTAGGAGGAAACAAACATGGCAAATCCAATTCTGGTCACCGGCGCGGCGGGACGCGTCGGTGGGGTAGGGCGCACGATCACCGAACAGCTGCTGAAGCAAGGCAAAGCGGTGCGTGCGATGGTGCGAAATGAGGACGAACGCGCGCAGGCATTGCGCGACATGGGTGCGGAGGTCGTGATCGGGGATCTGCTCGATCTCGATTCGATGCATAGGGTGATTGTCGGGTGCGAGACGATGTACTTCGGCATGTCGGTTTCGGATGCCTACTTGGCCGCGACGGTCAATGCAGCGGCGGTAGCGAAGCATCACGGCGTGAAAGCGTTCATCAATATGTCGCAGATGACCGTCTCTCAGATGAGCATTACCGAAACTACTCCGAGCCCGCAGCACAAGCTGCACTGGCTCGCCGAGCAGGCGCTGAACTGGTCCGGTCTGCCGGTTGTGCACGTGCGGCCGACAGTGTTTCTGGAAGGCTTCTTCCTGACTTTGACTCCGGATTCAGTCAGGGAATCCGATCAGATCAGGCTACCGTTCGGGGAGGGCAAGACTTCGCCGGTGGCAGCGGAAGACGTTGCCCGGGTGATCGCCGCGCTGCTCGCCAATCCTCAGCCGCACATCGGCAAGATCTATCACCTGACCGGTCCGCAGTCCGAGAACATGCATTTCTTTGCACAGGAGTATTCGAAGGCGCTGGGCCGCGCAATCACCTTTCAGGACATTTCCGTCGAGCCGTGGCGGGACGAGCTACTCAAGCGGGGCTGGCCGGTTCACGTGGTGAACCACCTGGCGGCGATGGGCGATTTGCATCGCGCGGGGCGTTTCGACCGGCTGTCGGACGACGTGCTCACGCTGACGGGGCAACGGCCGCTGAGCGTGCAGGAGTTTGTCCGAAAGAATGCGGCGGCATTTACCGCGGCCGTAAAAGCAAAAGAGGCTTGAGTGTTTGCGGATGCCCGCATGCAACAAATCTGGGGGAGGGGGGACAGACGGGAAGTTACCCTTTCTGAAACTGGTGAGCTAGCTCTTGACAGTGGCGCTGCGTAAACCTAGTCTAGGAAAATATGGAAGTGCATCTTTCTGCCGAGCTTCAAGCGAAAGTGGAGCGGGCCGCTGCCGAGAACAAGAGCGGCGCAGAGGAATATGTCAAGCAGCTTGTGGAACACTACGTCGACCATGACGCATGGTTCCGCCAGCAGGTGACAAGAGGCTTGGCGCAGCTCGACAGAGGGGAGTTCGTGACTCACGAAGAAGTCGGCGATCGTATCGATCATTCGTTTCGCAAGTAAATGCAGCTGCGCTGGTCACCCGCCGGTGTTGAAGACCTTTTCCGAATTATCGAATACATCCAGCAAGAAAACCCGGCTGCCGCTCAACGCATTGCCAAGACCATCTACGAAAGCGCTGGTTCGTTGAAGTCTTTTCCAAACAAGGGTAGAGCGGGCCGTGTGGAAGGGACTCGTGAGCTTCCCTTGCCGCCGCTTCCTTTCGTTGTGGTTTATCGAATCCTTACAAACACTGTGGAAATCGCGAACGTCATCCATGGCGCACAGAAATGGCCGCAAGAAGATTGAAGTTGGCCGGCCCGATACCCGCCCGCTTTCTGCTTCCCAGTAGGCCGTGTTAGCATCGTGCGTACTTCTTTTCTGGCAAGCGCAAAGCGCTTGACGCGTACACTGACACGATGGATTTTTCGCTTAACGACCACCAAAAACTGATACGCGATACCGTCCGCCAATTCATGGAGGCGGAAGTGCGCGCGTCCGTCAAGGAGATGGAGAAGGAAGAGAAATTTCCGGCGGAGGCGATTGCGAAACTGGGCGAGATGGGCTGCTGCGGGATGCTGGTGCCGGAAGAGTGGGGCGGGCCGGGATTCGACACGGTTTCGTATGTGCTGATGCTGGAAGAAGTGGCGCGCGTGTTTACGGCGCTGTCCACCGCGCTGGGCGTGACAAATTCGGCGGTGCAAGCGCCGCTGCTGCTGTTTGGCACCGAGGCGCAGAAGGAAAAATATTTGCGGCGCATGGCGACGGGAGAAACGCTTGGCGCGTTTTGCTTAACGGAGCCGGCCGCCGGTTCCGACGCCGCGGGAATTCAAGCGCGGGCGGTGCGCGCTGGCGATTGCTACAAGCTCAACGGAACGAAAACCTGGGTGACGAACGGCAGTGTTGCCGGCGTGCTGCTGGTTTTTGCGAAGACCGATCCCGACGCGGGCGGGAAGGGCATCAGCGCGTTTCTGGTGGAGCCGGGGTTCGCTGGCTTTCGCGCAGGGCGGCATGAGGACAAGATGGGGCAGCGGTCGTCGCCGTCGGTGGAAATTTTGCTGAATGATTGCGTGGTGCCGGTGGATAACCGGCTGGGAGAAGAGGGGCAGGGGTTGAAGATTGCGCTGAGCGCGCTGGACGGCGGGCGCATCGGGATTGCGGCGCAGGCGGTGGGCTTGGCGCAAGGGGCGCTGGAAGAGACGGTGAAGTATGCGAAGCAGCGCGCGGCGTTTGGGAAGAAGATTGCGGAGTTTCAGGCGATTCAGTGGATGATTGCGGACATGCAGACAGAGATTGAGGCGGCGCGCGGTTTGGTGCACTACGCAGCTTGGTTGAAGGATGTGCATCCGAACAAGGTGGGCGCAAGTGCTTCTAAGGCCAAGCTTTATGCCAGCGAGATGGTGAACCGGGTGGTGTATAAGGCGGTGCAAGCGCATGGGGCGGTGGGCTATTCGCGCGAGACGGATGTGGAGCGGATGTACCGGGATGCGCGCGTGATTACGATTTATGAGGGCACGAGCGAGGTGCAGCGGATGATCATTGCGCGCGAGCTGCTGGGGAAGGCGAGTTGAGGGGCAAAAGTCCAAGGGAGAGGAACCGGGAGTTTCGAGGAGGGGCAAATGATCTCTGGCGCTCACGTCATTGTTTACAGCAAAGATGCGGAAGCGGACCGGGCCTTCTTCCGAGACGTTCTCGGTTTCAAGTCTGTGGATGCGGGCCATGGTTGGCTAATCTTCGCGCTGCCGCCGGGTGAGGCCGCGTTCCACCCGGCCGATGAGAACGGTCCGCATGAGCTCTATTTCATGTGCGACAGCTTGAAGTCGGAGATAGATGCACTCGGTAGGAAGGGTGTGAAGTGCTCAAAGGTGGAGGAAGCGCGATGGGGTTCGATTACGAAGATGAAGCTGCCCGGTGGAGGAGAGGTTGGGCTGTATCAGCCAAAGCATCCGACCGCCTTGGGGCTTGGATGAGCTGTAGGTCGGGCCTTTAGGCCTTACCGTTTGGGACTGGAGCGCGCGGTGACGACAGGGGCTGAAGGAAAAAAGAGCCGAGTCTTGAGCGGGATGCGGCCGACGGGACGGCTGCATATTGGGCATTATTTTGGGGCATTGCAGAATTGGGTGCGGTTGCAGAATGATCCGGCGTATGAGTGCTTTTACTTTATTGCGGATTGGCATGCGCTGACCAGCGATTACGCGGACACGAGCGCGGTGGCGGAAAACACGCTGCAGATCATGATCGATTATCTGGCGGCGGGGCTGGATCCGCAGAAGAGCGTGATTTTTCAGCAGTCGGTGATTCCGGAGCATGCGGAGTTGCATTTGTTGTTGTCCATGGTGACGCCGCTGGGGTGGTTGGAGCGGGTGCCGACGTATAAAGAGGCGCTGGAGAATGTGAAGGATAAGGATCTGCACAATTACGGGTTCCTCGGATATCCGGTGTTGCAGACGGCGGACATTGTCATTTACAGCAAGCCCGGGGCGGCGCTAGTCGTGCCGGTCGGCGAGGATCAAGTCTCGCACGTGGAGATTTCACGCGAAATTGTGCGGCGGTTCAACCTCTTTTATGGATTCGAACTGGATGAGGCTCTGCGGAGCAAGAGCGCAGCCGGTCTTTGCGGAAACTTTTGCCTGGCCCTGGGAATTCATGGACACACGCCCTCCATGCTCGATTTTCCGCTGGGATCGGAGAAGTGGGCCGAGTTTGTTTCGCGCGTGAGAGCACGCATATTGGAAATAGGGATTGATAACGCTATTGAACACTTGAAGGCCGGGGCAGTGGCCGACATGGTCAAATTTGCGCCTGTTTTGCAGGAGCCGGAAGTAAAGCTGACGCTGACGCCGAGGATACCGGGGACGGACGGGCGGAAGATGTCGAAGAGTTATGGAAACGCGATTACGCTGAGCGAAAGCGACGCGGAGATTCGAACGAAAACGAAAGTGATGGTGACGGACCCGGCGCGGAAGCGGCGGACGGATCCGGGAAATCCGGACGTGTGTCCGGTGTATGACTGGCATAAACTGTTCTCGACGCGAGAAACGCTGAAATGGGCGGCGGAGGGTTGCCGGACCGCGGGGATTGGATGCATCGAATGCAAAGCGAAGATGGCGGATCATTTGATTGAATGGATTGCGCCGGTGCGGGAACGACGAGTGGATTATGAAAAGCATCCCGGGCGGGTGCTGGAGATTTTGGATGAAGGGTCGAAGAAGGCGCGGAAGGTGGCAAAGGGGACGATGGACCGGGTGAGGGAGGCAGTATTCGGGTGGGAGAAAAAACGAGACGAAATCAGAAGGAATGAAGGAACGAGGTAACGAAGGAAGAAAATGGCGACGCCGTACAAAATCAATATACCGATGTATGAGGGCCCGCTGGACCTGCTGCTGGATTTGATCAAGCAGCAGAAGATGAATATTCACGATATTCAGATTTCGAAAATCACCGCGCAATACCTCGATTACCTGCACAAGCTGGAAGAGCTGGACGTGGATGTGTCTGCGGAATTTATTTATATGGCGGCGACGCTGATCTACATCAAATCGAAAATGCTGCTGCCGCCGGATCCGCTGGCAGGGCCGGAAGAGGCGGAAGATCCGCGGGCGGACCTGGTGCAGCGACTGGTGGAGCACGAGAAGTTCAAAAATGCGGCGCAGCTTTTGTATCAGAAGCAGCAGATTGAAGAAAACGTGTGGTCGAAGCCGGACAAGTCGCTCTATAACGACGAAGGGACCGAGGGCGATTTGGTGGTTTCGCTGGTGGATTTGGTGAGAGTGTTCCAGCAAGTGCTGGAGCGGCGAAAGGAAGTGTCGCGGATCGAGCTGCGGCACGAAGAGTTTACCGTGGCGCAGATGATCGCGCAGATCCGGGCGCAGATTCTGGCGAGCGCGGACAATGCGGTGAATTTGGTGCAGTTTTTTGAGGCTTGTCCTTCGCGGCACGCGATGATTGTGGCGTTCCTGGCGGTGCTGGAGATGGTGAAGTTGCAGGCCGTGGCGCTGGCGCAGGAGAAGCAGTTTGGAGAAATTCTGGTGCGGAAGCATAAGATGTTTGATCTGGCGTTTGATGAGAGCGGCGGGATCAAGCAGATTGATGAGGAATACAGATAGTTGACAGTCGACAGTTGAAAGTTGAAGGTCAAAAGAAAGAAAAAGATAACGCAGAGACGCTGAGGGCGCTGAGGATTCGCGGAGAAGAAGAGAAAAAGAACCGGTCTGAAGACCGGCCACTACAAAGAAGAAGATTATGACTAACGAAGAGAGAAGAGCGGCGTTGGAAGCGATTATTTATGCTGCGGATGAGCCGGCGACGATCGAGCAATTGGCGCGCGCCCTGGGCGAGGAAAAGCTGGCGGTGCAGGCTTCGTTGGATGAACTGGTGGCGAGCTATGCGTGCGAAGAGCGCGGGATCGAGATTCGCAAGGTGGCGGGCGGGTACAAACTGTTCACCAAGCCGCAGCAGCATGACGTGGTGCGGCGGTTCATCAAGAGTTTGCGGCCGCCGCTGCGACTCTCCATGCCGGCGCTGGAGACGCTGGCCGTGATTGCGTACAAGCAGCCTGTAACTTCGCCGGAGATTTCGGAGATCCGCGGAGTGAATACGGCGGGGGTGATCAGCACGCTGCTGGACAAACATTTGATTACGACGGCGGGGCGGAAGGAAGTGATGGGACGGCCGATCCTGTATAAGACCTCGAAGGAATTTTTGCTGCGGTTTGGATTGAGCGACCTGGACGAGTTGCCGAGCTTGAAGGAGTTTGAGGCGCTGGCGCGGGAAGCGCTGGGGAGCGATGAGGGGTTTGCACCGGCGGAAGAGGGGGCGACGAGCGAAGCGAGTCTTCAAAGTGCGGAGGCAGCGAGCGCGAAGATGGAAGAGCGCGAGGAATTGCTGGAAGAGACAGCCGCGAATAATGAGGGGATGCCGGAGGCGGAGGGCGGCAAGGTACCAAAGGCAGCGACGGCGGGGGAGTGAAGAGAAAAGTTGAACGCAGGGACGCAGAGGCACAGAGATTCGGAGAGATAAGGCCGGAGAGGGAAGTTGAGTTGTTATGAGCAAAGACTGGCGAACTATCCTCCGATTTGCCGTGATGGGCCTGGTGATAACTGCCGTCTTCGTCGCATACCAAGTTTTGACGGATTCTTCGCCTCCGCCACCTCCAAATATTTCTCTGATTCTGATGTTCATGGTTCTTTGTCCGCCTTCTTTCCTGACCATCCCGCTTATTGACGTGGAGATCGGCTCTGAAGGGTTCTATCCCCTCTGGTCGATTGTGGCACTCATGAATGCTGTTCTATACGCAGTCATTGGGGCAGCGTATGTCGGACTTCGGAAAAAGCGCGAGGGCCCAGCGGCGGGCTAAGACGCGGCGCTGAGGAACACAAATAAAGAGCGGCCCGCCTCAGAAGGCGGGCCCTACAAGGCAATAGAAAGAAGAAATGGAAGAGAGACTGCAGAAGATTATTGCGCGAGCGGGGATTGCTTCGCGGCGGCACGCGGAGCTGCTGATCCTCAGCGGACAGGTGAAGGTAAACGGGCGCGTGGTGCGGGAGCTGGGCACGAAGGCGGACGCAGCGAAAGACCGGATTGAGGCGGCGGGGCGAGTCGTCGAAGCGAAAGAAGGGCGGCGCGTGTACATTTTGTTGCACAAGCCGCCGGAAGTGGTGTCAGCGATGGCGGACCCGGAAGGGCGGAAGACGCTGCGAAACTTTTTGCGGGGATTGCCGGAGCGCGTGTTTCCGGTGGGGAATCTCGAGTATGCGGCGTCAGGGTTGGTGTTCATGACCAATGACGGCGACCTGGCGGCGGAGATGCTGAAGAATTGGGCGAAGCTGGAGCAGGTCTATCACGTCAAAGTGAAAGGAATGCTGACGCTGCCGGACCTGGAGCGGCTGGGAAAAGAGATTGGCGTACGGATGCAAACGGTGCGGCAGCCAGATGCATCGCGCGGCCGAGCGGCGAATTTCTGGTATGAAGTGCGGATGCGGGATTCGAAGAAGGAAGAGATGCGGCGGGTGCTGGTCAAGGAGCAGCATCCGGTGGAGAAGTTGAAACGCATCGGGCTGGGGACGCTGTCGGTGGAAGGAATACCGCGGGGGAGATACAGGTTGCTGGCGGAGCAGGAAGTGGATGCATTGAGAAAGGGAACCCGGGCTGGCACGGGCGAGAAGGAAGACAAGAGGCGAGATGAAGGAAGAAACCGGAATTTAGCGCAGAGGACACAGAGAAGAATGAAGAGAAAAGCAGATTCCTCGCTGCGCTCGGAATGACAATGTTGGGGTGGAGCGGAGTGGAAGTACCAGAGCAAGAGCGGCAAGGAGCACAGCCAGATTGGCTGTGCCACACAGGAAAGAGAACAGCACCGGTCTGAAGACCGGCCACTACAACCGCACGCTGGAGAAACCGCGCAGAATGGCTACCGAACGATTGCAGAAAATCATGGCGGCTTGCGGGGTTGCGTCGCGGCGCAAGGCCGAGGAGATGATTGCGTCGGGGCGGGTAACGCTCAACGGAGCCGTGGTGACGGAGCTGGGTACGAAGGCCGACGCGGAGCGGGACCAGATCTGCGTGGACGGAAAACCGCTGAAAGGACCGGAGCGGCTTCTTTATTTTCTGCTGCACAAGCCGAAGGGGTACGTCACCACGGTCAGCGATCCCGAAGGACGATTGACGGTGATGGAGCTGATGAAAAAATGCCCGGAGCGCGTGTATCCGGTGGGGCGGCTGGACTATGCCAGCGAAGGTTTGCTGCTGATGACCAACGACGGAGCGCTGGCGCAGAAGCTGATGAAGGCGGGTTCGCACGTGCCGAAGACGTATCTGGTGAAAATCAGCGGAAAACCGGGGGAGAAGGCGATCCAGCGTTTGCGAGCGGGAATTACGATTGAGCTGGAGGACGGGAAGCGGGTGAAGACTTCGCCCGCGAAAATTCGCCTCGTGGAAGACGGGGCAAATCCCTGGTACGAGGTGATTCTGATTGAAGGACGCAATCGGCAGATCCGGAGAATGTTTCAACGCGTGGGATTCGATGTGGAAAAAATCAGGCGGGTGCGGTTGGGACCGTTGGTTTTGGATGTTCCACCGGGGAAATTTCGTGAGCTGACGAAAGGGGAAGTGGAGCAGTTGAAGAGTTTGTAGCAGTAAGAGAATGGCCACGGCGCGAGGGCAATGGACTGGCTGGAGAGCAGGGGGAGAAGTAGAATAGAAGAGATGACACGGACGATTGAAGAGCTGATACCGGATTACCTGCGCGGATTACCTGTTTACGTTCCCGGAAAACCAATTGAAGAAGTGGAGCGCGAGCTGAAGATTCAGGCGGTGAAGCTCGCTTCGAATGAGAATCCGCTGGGGCCGTCGCCGAAAGGAATTGAAGCGGCGAAAGCGGTTTTAGCGGACGCCAACCGGTATCCGGACGGCGGGACGCACCGGTTGCGGGAGAAGTTGGCGGCGCGGAATGGGGTAGCGCTGGAAGAGATTTTTGTGGGGCTGGGGTCGAGCGAAATTATTGACCTGGCGTCGCGCGTGTTGCTGCGTGCAGGCCTGCAAGGACTGACATCGGAGGGAACGTACGCGCCGTTTTCGGTGGCGATTCGCGCGAGTGGGGCGGAACTGGTGCTGGTACCGCACCGCCACTATGCGTTTGACCTCGGCGCGATGGCGGAAGCGATCACGCCGAAGACCGGCTTGATTTACCTGGCGAATCCAAACAACCCAACGGGAAGCGCGTTCACGGCGAGAGAGCTTGCAGATTTTCTGGAGAAGGTGCCGGACGGCGTGCTGGTGGTGCTGGACGAAGCGTATATTCATTACGCGGTGAGCGTGGGATTGCGAGATTCGGTGGAAGCGTACCGGAAGCGCAAGAATTTGCTGGTCCTGCGGACGTTTTCGAAAGTGTATGGGCTCGCGGGGCTGCGGATTGGCTATGCGATCGGAACAGTGGGGCTGCTTACGGCGATGAACAAGCTCAGGACGCCGTTCAATACTTCGGGGGTGGCGCAGGCGGCGGCGCTGGCGGCTTTGGATGACAAGGAGCACGTGGAACGGTGCATCGCGGCGAATGCGACCGAGCGGAAGCGCTTGAGCGATGGCTTGACGAAGCTGGGATTGCGGCCGGTGGTGAGCGAGGCGAATTTTGTGTTTGTTCCGGTGGGACCGGACGCGAAAGAGGTCAGCGACGAACTGCTGCACCTGGGAGTGATCGTGCGGCCGCTTGGTTGGATGGGAATGCCGGAGGCGATTCGCATTTCTGTGGGCATCACGCAAGAAAATGAAAAATGTCTGGCGGCGCTGGGGCAAGTGCTGGCGAAGCGTGCCGGTACGAGCGAACTCGCGGCACGATGAGAGTCCTGCTGCCGGATGGCGCGGCGGGCGGCGCCGATCCGATTCTTGAAATCCTGAAAAAATACAAAAGCATCGCGGTAGTGGGATTGTCTTCGAATCCGATGCGGCCGAGCTACGGCGTGACGGAATACATGCAATCGGCGGGCTACCGGATTATTCCCGTGAATCCGAACGAGACAGAAGTGCTGGGCGAGAAAAGCTACGCGCGGCTGGAGGACGTGCCGGGGAAAATTGAGATCGTGGATATTTTCCGGCGGGCGGAAGAAGTGGCGGCGGTGGTGGAAAGCGCGATTCGCGTGGGCGCAAAAGCCGTTTGGATGCAACTGGGCGTGGAGAATGAGGTTGCGGCAGCACGCGCGCGAGCGGCGGGGCTGGCGGTGGTGGAAGATTCGTGCATTTTGATTGAACACCGGAAAAGATTGCGGCAACTGAATTCCTGAGTTTGTTACCATTTCACGGGACATTTTGTTGGAGGAGAAACCGATGAGGGTTTTCGGACGGTTGCTGGTGTGTTTCGTTTTGCTGGGCGCGGCCGCGGCGATGGCGGGGGGGCCGGATTGGGAAGCGCTGGGGAAGCGGTGGTGGGCGCACGTGCAATTTTTGGCGGACGACAGTCTAGAGGGGCGCGACACGGGAAGCGCGGGGTTTGAGAACGCGGCGGCGTATGTCACGGAGCAGTTTAGAAAAATCGGACTGAAGCCGGCGGGCGAGAAGGGTTACGCGCAAAGCGTCGAGTTCAATGTGATGCAGATTGATGAGAGCGGGTCGTCGATCGACTTGGTTCGCGATGGGAAAAGTACGCCGGTGAAACTGGGCGACGAGGCATTCTTCGAGCTGGTGCATTCGGAATTGCCGGCGACGGCGGAGGCTTCTGCGGTGTTTGTCGGCTACGGGCTGACGGTTCCGGAACTGAATTACGACGATTTTGCGGGCCAGGAAGTGCGGGGAAAGATCGCGGTGTACGTGAAGGGCGGGCCGAAGACGATGTCGACGGAGATCAAGGCGCATTACCAGTCCGGCGATGAACGGCGGAAGGCGCTTCGAAAAGCGGGGGCGATTGGAGTGGCGGAAATTCCGAATCCGAAAGCGACCGAGGTGCCGTGGTCGCGGACATCAGCGGCGCGACTGCAGCCGGACATGGAATTGAGCGACAAGGCGGCGGGGAAGCAATCGGATTTGCAGGTGGCGCTGGCGGTCAATCCGGCGTACGCGGAGGCGTTGTTTGCGGGCAGCGGGCATACATTTCAGGAAGTTTTGGAGGCGATGGATGCGGACAAGCCGTTGCCGCATTTTGTGCTGGCGGCAAGAGTGAAGACCCGGTTGAGCATGAGGAAGTGGAAAGTGAAATCTGTGAATCTGGCGGGCGTGCTGGAAGGCAGCGACGCGGCGCTGCGGAGAGAGCATGTGGTGGTCAGCGCGCATTTGGATCATCTGGGAATTGGGGCGGCGGTGAATGGTGACAAGATCTATAACGGGGCGATGGATGATGCGTCGGGGATCGCCTCGTTGCTGGAAATTGCGCGCGGGATCAAGGAATCGGGCGCGAAGCCGAAGAGGTCGATTTTGTTTTTGGCAGTGACCGGCGAAGAAAAAGGATTGCTGGGGTCGCGATACTTTGCGGAGCATCCGACGGTGGAGCGGAGAAATATCGTGGCGGATTTGAATATGGACATGTACCTGCCGCTGTTCCCGCTGAAATATTTGGAAGTGCAGGGACTGAATGAATCGACGCTGGGGGAAGATATTCGCGCAGTTTGCGCGGAGGCGGGAGTGCAGGTGCAGGCAGACAAGCAGCCGGATCACAACCGGTTCATTCGAAGCGATCAGTATAGTTTCATTCGAAAGGGAGTGCCGGCGCTGGCGTTCAAGTTTGGGTGGGTGCCGGGGACGCCAGAAGAGAAAAAATTCAATGATTGGTACAAGGAGCGGTATCACGGGCCGGCGGATGATTTGAGTCAGCCGGTGGATTTGGTTGGGGCGGCGCAGTTCAATGCGATTCTTGGGAAGCTGGCGGTGCGCGTGGCTGATGAAACAGAACGGCCGCAGTGGAAGGCGGAGAGTTTTTTCAAACGGTTCGCGCAGTAACGCCAGTGGCTAGCGAGGAAGTGGGAAGACGAGGAGGCTGCGCTTGCCAGGGATGATGACGGCGAGGAAGCGGCCGTCGGGCGAGATGGCGAAGTCGCGAAAGGTGAGGCTGTGAAGGATGGGGGCGGGGACGGGCTGAGAGATGGGGATGTCCTGGCCGGGAGAGTGGGCGCTGAGCGGCGGGAGGTCGATCCAGACGAGGTCGCCGGATTTCTTTTCGATGGCGCGCTTGAGGAGGATACGCGATTCGTCGGGGGACCAGCGGAAAACGCCGAGGCCGACGCGGAGTCGCGCGAGGAGATTGGGCGAAGCGAGATCGCGAACTTCCAGAATTTCCTTGTCAATAAAATAGGCCACTTTTTTGCCGCTGGGGGAGACGCTTAGGCCTCCTTCGTAGCTGTCGAGCGTGACGAGCTCTTTGTCGTCTTCGGTGAACAGCTCGATTCGCTGGAGGCGAGACGGCCCGGTCATGGCGTGGTCCTGTTCCACGGCGATGGCGGAAGGCACGCCGGGAAGAGGGACGACATCGCGAAAAGTCCGATCCTGGTGAGGCGACTTGAAAGCGCCGGTATTGAGGCGTGTAGCTTTGAGGGAGAAAAGCAGGCGAGGTTTTACGGCTTCGGAGAGGAAGTTGATCGTGACGCTGTCGGGGAGGAAGAACGGGTCGGCAGCATCGGGAATGATGCTGTCGCCTTTCGCGATGCGAATTTCTTTGCCGCTGTCGTCGAGGAGAAGCGTCTGGAAAGAGTCTTCGGTCTTGCCGGAGTCGTCGACCACGGTGGTGGTGAGCAGCTCGGCGAGGATGATGCGGCCGTTGGGGGAGAAGCGGAAAGAGTTTCCGATGTAGCTGAAGGGCTGATTGCCGCGATTGAATTTCTGACCTTCGAGGAGGCGGCGGTGCTTGCCGCTGGCGTCCTGCAGCCAGATGTCGTCGTGTTCGAGGTCGTAGAGCTTGGTTTTGAAATTGCGATGGACGGAATAGACGATGCGGCCGTCGGGAATGTAGGCGAAGGCAGTGATGTCTTCGTCGATGGATTGGAGAGGCTTGTCGAGGTTCTGGGCACGAGCTGCGGGCAGGGAACAACACCCCGCAATGAGGCAAATCAGCGAGCAGAGCTGGCGGACCCATCGAAAGCGGCAGCGGGAACAGGGGCAAATCATTGTTTGGATCCGGGATGGGGCCCGGTATAGTCCGAACAGCAGGGTGTTTGAACGGGAGTGAATTCCATAAATTCGACGCGGGTGTCGTCGGGATCGTAGAGGTTGAGCTGCCATTTGCCGTCGCGGCCGATTTTGGGTTGTTCGGTGCCGGTCCAGCCGTTTTTGCGAAGCTGCGCTTCCGCGGCGTGGATGTCCGGGACACCCAAAGCGATGTGGTTCATGATGCCAAGAGTGCGCTTATCGGCGTCCTTGGGGACGTTGAGCATGAATTCGATCCAGTCGGTACCGTCGGGAACCTGCAAGTCGAGCCAGTCGTCTGTACCTTCTTTCATGCCGCCGTGCCAGTAGGGGCGGAAGCCGAGAATGTCTTTGTAGAAGTGGTCTTCGGCGGCGCGATCGTGGACAACAAAACCGGCGTGAATGATCTGAGTGCTGACCAGCGACGGCGGCAAAGATCCGGCGATGCCTCCTTTGCGTGAAAGAAGCAGAATCCGATGATTCTCTGGATCGCGGACCTCTACGACGTCGTCTCCGGAATTGCTCTTAGTGACCTCTCCGCACTTCATGCCATGGGCAATGAGATATTTGCGCATCGTAGCAGCGTCGCTGACTTGAAACCCGAGTGCCTCCAAACCACCGCCTGGTGCCGAGCCTGAAACCAATTCGACCTGCTGCATTGGGCGAATAAAAAAGCAGACCGCGATCCCTTGCGGGCTGAAGCATCCTTGGTTGCCCTGGGGCAAGCCCAGAGTGCTCGCGTAGAACGGGCGGGACGATTCGAGACTGCTGACACGCAAACGCACCAAGGCCACGCCGTAAATTTCGGGCCGTCGTGGCGGTGCCATGGTGCTGAGGGGTACGGCGACTATCCCTAGCAGTGCGATTATTCGGACCAAGCGCATGTTTGCCTCACGAAGTAGCAGATGAGCGCGATTTTATTTTGCGAATTTCGTCGAGGCGCTGGCGGAGGCGCTGTTCGAAGCCCTGGTCGGTGGGCTTGTAGTAAGTGCGACCTGCGAGATTGTCCGGGAGGCAGGACATGTCGGTGACTTTTTCGTCGAAATTGTGGGCGTACTTGTAGCCTTGGCCGTAGCCGATGTTTTTCATGAGGCCAGTGACGGCGTTGCGGAGGTGAAGGGGGACGGGATCGGCCTCGGTTTTCTGGACGTCTTCGAGGACGGCACCGTAGCCGGTGTAGAGGGCATTGGATTTGGGGGCGAGCGAAAGATAGACGGCGGCTTGCGCGAGAGCGAGATGGCCTTCGGGCGCGCCGAGGAAATCGAAAGCGTCTTTTGCGGCGAGAGTGACGGCGAGGGCGCCGGGTTCGGCGAGGCCGATGTCTTCGCTGGCCATGCGCACCATGCGGCGCGCGAGATAGAGCGGGTCTTCGCCGGATTCGAGCATACGCGCGAGCCAATAGAGCGCGGCGTCGGGATCGGAGTTGCGGACGGATTTGTGCAGCGCGGAGATGAGATTGAAGTGCTCTTCGCCGGCTTTGTCGTAGCGGAGGAGTTTCCTTTGCAGGACGTCTTCCAGGAGTTCGGGGGTGATGACGCGCGGGCCTTTTTCATCCGGATGACTGCTGCGCACGGCGAGCTCAAGCGTGTTGTAAGCGGCGCGGGCGTCGCCATTGGCGAAGGAGGCGATGCGAAAGAGGATTTCATCGGACGCCTGGATGGATTCATTTCCGAAACCGTGTTCTTTGTCGTTGAGGGCGCGGCGGAGGAGCTCCGCGATTTGCGGCGTGGTGAGCGGATCGAGGACATAAACCTTGGTGCGCGAGAGAAGTGGTGAGATCACCTCGAAGGAGGGATTCTCGGTGGTCGCGCCGATGAAGATGATGTGGCCGGCTTCGACATGAGGGAGAAAGGCGTCCTGCTGGGCTTTATTGAAGCGGTGAACCTCGTCGACGAAGACGATGGTGCGGTGGCCGCTGCGGGATTTTTGCTCGGCGACGGCCATGACTTCCTTGATTTCCTTGATGCCCGCAAGAACGGCGCTGAAGGAGACGAATTCAGAACTCGTCAGGCGCGCGATGAGGCGGGCTAGCGTGGTTTTTCCGCAGCCCGGCGGCCCCCAGAAAAGCATGGAGCCGAGATTGTCATTTTCGATTTGAACGCGAAGGGATTTGCCCGGGCCGAGAAGTTTTTCCTGGCCGATGAATTCATCGAGCGTGCGCGGGCGCATGCGCTCGGCGAGCGGCTGGTTGGCGGCGGGAACGTCAGGCTCCGGGACGTTCGGCAAATGAGGGAAGAGGCTCACGATTGGTTTGGCGAACGCGGCACCGTAGGTGGTTTGATGTGCGATGCGGGCAGCGAGTTTCTTTGGCGGGCAGCTTCGTAGAAAAGAACGGCGGCCGCGGCAGCGGCGTTGAGCGATTCGACTCCGCTGGCCATGGGGATGCGAATGCGCGCATCGGCGCTGCGCTCGATTTCTTCGGGAAGGCCGGCGCCTTCGTTGCCGACGAGCAGTGCCATAGGTTCGCACCAATCGACTTCCCAGGGAGCGAGAAGCGGCTGCTCGCCGTCGCGAGGCTCGTGCACGCTCGAAGCTAGAGTGCGAATTCCCGCCACCTTGAATTGCGTGAGAAGGATCGCAAGAGAAGCCCCGGCAAGAATAGGAAGATGAAGCGCAGCTCCTGCGGAGGCGCGAAGAGCTTTTGGCGAAAAGGGGCTGGCCGTGCCGCTGATGCCGGAAGCGGCGGTGGCTGCTCCGGTGGCGCCAAAGGCGGCGGCCGTGCGCAGGATGGTGCCGACGTTTCCGGGATCCTGGACTCCTGCGAGGACGACGAGCAAAGGCGCGCACGCGGAAGCCGGAGCGCGAACGAGGTCGTCAAAAGAAGTCTCGCGCGGATGGACGAGTGCCGCGACGCCCTGCGGGTGCTCTGTATCGGCGATACCCTCGAAAAGACGGTCGGTCGTGTAGAGCGTGGGAAAGGCCATCTCCGGACGGTCGATGATGGGAGAGAGACGCTGGTGATGGCGTTTGCCGGATTCGCTGAAGAGCACCGCTTGGATGCGGCACCCGGAGAGCAGAGCCTCTTCGACGAGGCGGGCGCCTTCGACGCCAACGAATCCGTCTTCCGTGGGCAGACCGCCGCGCAGTGCCATGCGGAACTCCTTGAGCCAGCGATTGTCGCGGCTGGTGAGAAGCGCCGGCTCACCTGCAGGGCGGGCGTTGCGTGCGGCTTTTCCGGGTGTTGCCATCACCGTGGAGGGTAGCAAACTTCATGCTGCAGACGCCATTTCCCGGACGTCGTACTTATTCCTGAAACGTCACGCAGACGCCGTTGGGGTCTATGGCGCCGAATTCTTTCGTGCCCCAGGGCTTGGTTTGCAGTGGGCCGTTGGGATGCACTTTGCCTCCGTGTTGCTGGTATTCGGCATACAGGGCTTCGATGCCTTTTACGGCAAGGCGCACCATGGTCTGGTCGCCGACCTTGCGCGCCAGTTCTTTGTCGCTCATGCCGGCTATGTGCAGGTAGGCCTCGCCGCGGTTGATTCCCACATAGGACGGCGGCGTGGCATCGCGAAATGTTTCCGTGAAGCCGCAGACCTCTGTCCACCAATTCAGAGACTTCGTTGTGTCGGCGGCAGGAAGAACGGGGATCGCGCCTTTTATGATCGGGTCCATGTCCGAAGCATAATCGAATCCGGCTGAATCTCCTACAACAGGCAAATCCGCGTGGTGGGTCAGTTTCCAGTTACGGCTGCGTTTATCAGGACTTGACCGGAGCGGTTCAGCGCGGTCTATACTTTTTCCTGACCTGTGGTGTCTAAGTCTTTATGAAGCAAAGAGGCGCGGTTGTGCTGCTCACGATTGGTCTAGGATGCGCCTGTTGGGGGGCAGGTCGCAGCAATTCCCACGACTGGAAAAGACACCCTGTCTCGGAACCCATATCCCAATGAATTGCCAGGCTTCAAATTTTATGTTAACCATTTGGCTCCACTGCGTCCCAATGATTCCGACCGCGCGTTAGTAGTCCATGTCCTAGGCTCAGGCCAAGGAATCGAACTAAGTCGTTGGCGGATACGGGTTCTCTACGTCGGCGAAGGCAAACAGCCGCTACTCGGTCTCTCCCTTGGCCTGCGCATCCTTGCTATGAATTTCGACGCAGTAGGCACAACCGTTGATTAGGGATGCACGCAGCTTCACGAGTTCGATGAGCGCAGGCTCCAATTGCGATGCGCGCACTTACCGCTCGAGGGCGTACACTGCCTTTACGCTCCCCGGTGCCACTTTGGTGTAATCCACTCTTGTCATCTGTCGCCTCCTTGAATACTCAAGCTTGGTGACCCCGCCGATCGCCGCCCGTCAGACTGCCGCGTGGGGTAGTCGGTCACGAAGAACCCGTTGATGTCGGCGTACGACACCAAGCTCGCGAAGCCTGCGAAACTCCCCTCCGACTTTAACTTCTGCGCTGCGCGCGTGAAACCGGTCCATGCAGCAAGAGCCAACGCGCCGCCGACACTGATCCGTCGCACGCCGAGCGCCGCTATGTCGGCGACGCTCAAGCCACTGTCCCGAACCACCAGGACGTTGATCGGCTTCGGCCGAACCGCGTCAACGAGCGCTTTGATCGCCGTGGGATCGTGGGGGCCGGGTGCGAATAGCACGTCCGCCCCCGCCTCAGCGAATGCCTGCAGACGCCGGACCGACTCGCGAAGCGCATCATGATGGCCGACAAGGAAACTTTCTGCCCTGGCCGTCAGCAGGACGTCGGCACGGGACTGATCGATCGCCTCGCGCGCAGCGCGCACACGCTCGACGGCGAGCGGCAGCTCGTAAAGCGGCGACGATGGATCACCAGTTGCATCCTCGATCGACAGTCCCGCGACGCCGGTCGCGATGCAGCGTGTGACATTATCGGCCACGTCTTGCGGTGACCCTCCATAGCCAGACGCGAAGTCCGCATTGACCGGAACATCGACCGCGCCCGCGATATCGGCTATGTATGCCAGGTTACGCTCACAAGTGAGCGCAACTTCGGAGTCAGGCAGCCCCTGCGAGAACGCGAAGCCCGCGCTGGTCGTCGCCAGCGCGGGGAATCCGAGCTGCTGCAGGTACCGTGCAGAGCCGATGTCCCACGGATTCGGAATCACGAAACAGCCTGCCTCGTGCAGGGTGCGGAAAGCCCGGCGACGGGCTCTGAAGTTCTCTTGCGATCCCCGGTCTTCCGTTCCGATAAGGTGCGTTGTCATCGGTTTCTTGTCGGGTGCTTGACGGTCTTGATGGCGGTCGGTCATTGAGATCTCGATGGTCTGCGAACTACTCGGCCAGCGCGCGATGGACAAACGAAACCGCGATCGATCCTTCACCGACTGCCGAAGCCACGCGTTTGACGTTGCCGCACCGAACGTCACCCACGGCGAACACGCCCGGAAGTGAGGTTTCGAGCAGATACGGTGAGCGGTCGAGCGGCCATCGGGCAGCGGCGAGATCTTCCTGCGTCAGGTCCCATCCGGTCTTGATGAAACCTTTCGCATCGAGCGCGACACGGCCATTCAGCCAACCGGTGTTGGCTTCGGCCCCCGTCATCAGGAACACGTGCTTAATATCCTGACTCGTTACCGCGCCCGTGCCGTCGCGCCACCGCACACGCTCAAGATGTCCGTTTCCCTCAAGAGCCACGATCTCGGTTCTCGTCTTGATCTGGATTGTTGGGGTCTCCTCGATGCGTCGAATCAGGTATCGCGACATGCTCGCCGAAAGACTGCCGGAGCGGACGAGCAGATGAACGTGCCTCGCCGCCTGCGCCAGGAATACCGCGGCCTGGCCGGCCGAGTTCGCCGCGCCTACGACGATGACCTCATCGCCGTCGCAGAGCTGCGCTTCCATGAAGGTCGCGCTGTAGTAGACACCCGCACCTTCGAACTGACCGAGATTCGCGAGCGACGGCCTACGGTATCGAGCCCCAGTGGCAATGACCACTGTGCGAGCCGGGATGGTCACGCTGTCGTCGAGTCTCACGCCGTAGGCGTTGTGTTCGCAGACCAACTCCGCGGCGCCTTTCGCGATCATGACCTCGGCGCCAAACTTCTGTGCCTGGGCGTAGGCGCGTCCGGCCAGCTCTCGCCCTGAAATCCCTGTTGGAAATCCAAGGTAGTTCTCGATTCTCGAGCTCGAGCCCGCTTGTCCTCCCGGCGAGCTCGCCTCGATAACCAGCACATCGAGTCCCTCGGAAGCCGCGTAAACGGCGGCCGCAAGACCCGCTGGTCCGGCGCCGACGATGACGACATCGCGCCGGTGGGTGTGATCGATCCCCTTATTAAAGCCGAGACAGTCGGCGATCTCCTGATTGCTGGGATTCTTCAGCACCGCCTCGCTGCGGCAGATCACGACAGGTATCTCCGCCGGCTCCACGTGAAAGCGATCGAGCAATTGCCGTACATCGGCGTCCCGGTCAAGATCGAGGTACTTGAAGGGGTGGCCATTGCGCGTTAGGAATTGTTTGATTCGTAGGGTTGCCCCGGACCCGACCGAGCCGATGAGCAGCACGTCGCCAATCCCCTGCGCAACCACCGCGACCCGTCGATGGATCAACGCTCTCATCAGCACTTCGCTGATTTCGGCGTCGGTTTGAATGAGGGCGTGCATCTGGTCGCGTGTCAGTTGGACGACTTCGCCAGAGTCACTCACACGGAGGCGCATCTGCGCGGGGCGACCGAGGATCATGCTCATGTCACCGGTGAACTGAGCCGGCCCGACAATCGCGACCAGAATCTCGTCCAGTGCCGATGGGCGAATGACCTCGATCTCACCAGCCTTCAGTACAAAGAACGGCACGTTGGTTTGGCCGCTGTCGATCAACACTTCGCCGCGGGTGATTGGACGAATCACTCCGTGCGAAGCAATCCGTGCAATCTGCGCGGAACTCAACACCGGAAACATGAGCGCTGCATTCGCGGCGCTTGAGAGCAGCGTCGAGCGTGCGGTCTCAGTCACACGTCACTCGCTTTGGACAGCAAGTGCGAGCGGAACGTCGACGCGCCCAACTTCGCCGTCGACCGTCATGCGCCCTGCCGTTTTTGCCAGCCTCAAAATATCAAATCTACGGTGCTTTGGGAAAGGGAATTCAGAATCCGAGGCCCCTGCCCTGCCCGCTTCTTCAACGCGCTCGGCCGCATCAGGTCCTGCCACAGTTTTGCCAGCCGAGTCGGGCCAATTCTTGTAGTCTTTGATCTAGTTCGCCGGCACCAATACGGGAGCGCCTTTGTCCTTAACCAGGAACACTACGAATTTCGCAGGTTTGGTTTGACTGGCGTTTCGCCCGACGACGTGAACATCAGAGGGACCCTCATAGAAGGTCTGACCAGATGTCAGAGTCACTTCCTTTCCGCCCCTCACCTGCATCACGATTGAGCCCTCAAGCACATAAACAAACGCATGTGCGTTGTGGCGATGTATTGGGTCCGACGCGCCCGGTGGATACTCAACCGTGATCATCAGACCTTCCTTGCCAGGAAAGTCCGTTAGGTCCTTCGACAAGAGCGACGTCACTTTCGCATCTTTGGGTTCCAGTGTGATGGACATCAGACAAGCCAGCATCAAAACTAGTTTTGCAATCGTCATAAATAAACCTTTGGTTTGAATGGGGCCGGTTCACGCAAATCGGCCTCTCTTTGACAGATCCACTAGTGGGTGACCGCCGCCGCTTTCGGCGCGGACTGATTGAGCCAGGTTTCGAAACGCGTCTTGCCGAGTTGCGCGTCATCGCCAGGAAGGAGTGTCCTCTCACTCAGCTCCACGCCGTAGTAACGCGCCTTCGCGTCTGCAACAACTTCGCGCGAATCCTTGTTTGCGGCCAAGTATTGCCGGCCGAGTTCATCGAGGCGAAATTTTTCCGGCCCTCCTATTTCAACGGTGCCATTCACTGGCGCGCCCGTCGCGATCCGGCCCACCGCACTGGCCACATCGTCAGCCGCCATGGGCTGGATGAGCGCAGTTGGCAGGCGTACTTTGTTGCCCTCGGTGGAGAAATCCGCAATGCCCTTGACGAATTCGAAGAACTGCGTCGCGCGGATAATTGTGTAAGGAATCGAGGAAGCTTTGATCAGGCTCTCCTGAGCCATTTTTGCGCGGAAGAAACCGCTTGCGAGCAGTCGTTCCGTTCCTACGACTGACAACGCAACATGATGTCCTACGCCCGCGGCTGCTTCATAGGTGAGCTGGTTACGGGTTGATGTTTCGAAGAACTTCAGCACGGCCGCGTCTTCCCAGGAAGGAGAGTTCGTTACATCAACGACCACCGACGCGCCCTTCAGCGCTTCGGCCAGTCCCTCGCCGGTGAGAGTGTTGACACCCGATTTGGGTGACGCCGCTATTGCCTCGTGTCCCTGCTCACGAAGCTTGGAGACGAGCTTTGATCCGATGAGTCCACTGCCGCCGATCACTACGATTTTCATGATGCCACCTCTATTTCCCGTGTACCCCCATGCGTGTCTTCTGTCAAGCGAACGAATACGGTTCCTTAGAGTCTTGATAAGTCTTAGGGTTGTATCGGAAGCGCGAAGGGCAATGCGCCTGCACGAGCACGGTGTGTTCGCGCGCTTTCGATACAACGACTTGAAGGAAGCCGCCTGCGATTTGCGGCGGACGCGGGCCTATGCAAGTTCAATAGTGGGAAAGAGCGGCGTGGAGCTGTGCCGACGCTGTGCCGCTGAGCGCGACACGTGATAGTAGGAGCCCGGAAACTGGCTGAATGCGAAAAAGGATCGTGAAGAGCGTGGTTGAAGAGCTGGAAAAGGAGATCCGTTCCGAGGCAAGGCACAGAGGTACGGAGCCGGTGGAAAAACGTTTTCGAATTGGAGAGAGTCGCTTCATGCCGCAGCGGTGATCACCGGTGGAGAACGAAATTGGATTTCAGTAGCGGTGAGTCTTGCGACGACTATCATCGGCCCACCACACTTGGGGCAAGACCAAAGATCGCTCGGACCGGCGGTGGAGGCTTCTTGCTCGGTTTGCGGTGCCGCGCCGAGCAGTTGGAAGCAAAGTGGCAAGGTGGTGGCACGTTTGCGGTTGGCCAGGAAGCCGAAGTTGCGGATGCGCACGAAACCTTGCGGGAGCAGATGCAACAGGAAGCGGCGCAAGAACTCATCGACAGATAGAGACAGTAACTTCTGTTCGTTGTTGTGGGCGGAATCGCGCCAACGAAACGTGACCTTCCCATCAGCAAACGAGACCAGGCGGTGGTTGGAGATGGCCACGCGATGAGTGTAACGGCCCAGATAACAGAGCACATGCTCTGGGCCTCCGAACGGGCGTTTCGCGTAGACCACCCAGTCCTTTCGGAACAGTGGTCTGAGCCAGGCAGCAAATGTTTTTGGTTGAGCGAGGAGCTTCAAGTCTCCATGAAAGTTGAGCTTGCTGTCGTGAAAGGCGCGCTTGAGCGCTTCGTGGAACTTGCCGCGAAAGACACGACTGAGCACCTCGACGGGTAGAAAGAAGTCGTGGCGTGGTTTGATCCAGCGCGTGTGATCGGCAGAGAGTCCACCGGACGGCACCACGCAGTGTACATGCGGGTGAAATTCGAGTTTTTGAGTCCAGCTGTGCAGCACGCTGAAGAAGCCGATTTCAGCACCGAGATGCTGGGGATCGCGCGCGACTTCCAGCAGTGTTTCTGCACTGGTTCGGAACAAGAGATCGTAGACGACCTTCTTATTCTGAAGAGTCAGTGGGGCTAACTGGCGAGGTAGCGTGAAGACCACGTGGACGTAGCGCGTCGGGAGAAGCTCCTGGCGACGTGCTGCGAGCCAGCGATCGCGAGCTCCTGCCTGACACTTCGGGCAGTGCCGATTTCTACAGGAGTTGTAGGAGATGGCGCGATGTCCGCAGCGCGTGCATTCGTCGAGATGCCCGCCGAGCGCGGCGGTACGACACCGCCGAATGGCTAGTAGCACTTTGACATGCTTCCAGCGGATCCACTTACGGCTTCGTTCGATGAACACGTCTCCCGCAGCGCGGACCAAATCGGCCACCTCGAGGGGTGGCCGGTCCATCTACTCGTCCTGTAGTGGCCGGTCTTTTAGCTCCAGCGAGTCCAGAGGACTCCCGGTCGCACTGAGGTGACGTTCAGAGAGATGGAGGTAGATGGTGGTTTCTTCCAGATCGCGATGGCCTAGCAACATCTGGATGGTTCGTAGATCCGCGCCTGCTTCCAGTAGATGTGTGGCGAAGCAGTGCCTCAGCGTATGGGGGTGCACGTCTTTCTGGAGGCCCGCTCGCCGGGCGGCTTTCTTGCAAGCGTCCCAGACCACCTTGGTGGTGATCGGTGTATCACCGGTATGCCAGCGGTTGCCTGGAAACAGCCAGGCGCTTGGCTTGCGCGGTAATCCGCGCCAGTGCTCACGCAGTGCCGCGAGCAGCTTTGGGCTGAGCATCACATCCCGGTCTTTGCGTCCTTTGCCGCCCTGGACGTGAATCACCATGCGTTGGCTATCGATGTCGCTGATTTTCAGGTGTGTCAATTCAGCGCGTCGTACTCCGGTGGCGTAGAGGGTCATCAACAGAGTGCGATGAAAAGGAGTTAGAGCTGCGTTGATGAGTCGCGCGACTTCTTCCCGGCTGAGGATCGAAGGAAGGTGAAATGCTTTTTTGGGGTAGGGCGTCTCCGCGATGCTCCAGGTTTTCTTGAGAGTCTTGATATAGAAGAATCGCAGAGCTGCCAATCGTTGCGTAACCGTGCCCGGCGACAACTTGCGCTTCTTGAACAGCTCGGCCTGATATTCACGAATGTGCTCCGGACCCAGACCATCTGGAGAGCACTTGAATCGTC
>JBARRT010000089.1:0-36621 GCA_049644365.1 Candidatus Acidiferrum sp.
GAGAGAGTGCGGGTGTCGAGGACGGCATTGGTGTTGGCGTCGAGGACCTGAACGGTTTCGGTTCTACCGTTGGCGTCCCAATCCAGGGCATAGAGGGCGAGCCGATGGAGGTTGCCATCGGTGAAATTCACGTCAAAGGTGAAGGTGCCGCTGTTCCACCAAGTGGAAGCGATTCTGCCGGAGCCAGCACCGGTTTGCAGGGCGCGAGGATCGGTTGTGGTGGAAGCCCAGGTATAGCTGAACTGATTCTGCATGGCGAAGGTGGCGTAAGAGGGGATGGATTGCGAATCGTTGGCAATGGAATATCCATCGGCTCCGTAGACGCCATGCCAACTGCCTTGCGTGCTGGTATCGGCAGTAACAAAGTTGGCGACGGCTGGCAGAATGGGGATCGCAATCGTAGTCGAGTCAGTTGCTGTGGCGCTTGCCGAACCCCCGCCGGATACGCTCACCTGGTTTACTTGTGGAGAGGTGGCGTTGGAGGCGACGTTCACGGTTACGGTGATCGCGGGAAAACTCGCCCCAGCGCTCAAAACGTCATTGCGCGAGCAACTCGCGGCCGAACACGTCCATCCGGTTCCTGCCATCGAGACCAAGCTCAAACCGGAAGGGACGGTTTCGCTCACGGTGACAGTTCCGGTTGAAGGAGTGGCGTTGAATGCGTTCGAGATCGTCACGGAGTACACAGCATTCTGCTGACCTTGGGTGAAGCTGCCGGCGTGTGTCTTGGTGACGCTGAGAGCAGGTTGCGTCGAGGACCCAGGCCAGTTGTTCACCAAGTTGGCGGCATTGAGAGTGCCGATCCCCGTGGCGAAGTCCCACCCGGTTGTTGCGGGGTAGGCGGGACTGAAGGAGCTGTTGGAAGTGGAAAGTACACCGACGCTGCCGCCGGCGAGATAGCAATTGGCCGAACCGGCGCAATTCACGTCCATGTCACCGAGAGTTACGTCGTAGAAGATGCAGCTACCTGGGACGGTATTTCCATTCGATGAATTGCAAGAGCTAGCTGCGTTCGAACCGTATTCGGCAGCCGCGAGTTGATAATAGGCGGGATTGGGATTGCCCTGGCGAGCGTTCACCTTCTGGTTTACGAGCGCCTGGATGCCGGCCATGATGGGAGCGGAAAACGAAGTTCCACCGGCGCCGGACCAGCCGCTGGGATTGCCAGTGCAGGCGGCACCGCCTTGAGAGGCATGCGACCAGCAAAAAACGTAGTAGTGACTCCAGAGACCGTCGGCGGCGAAGAGAGAGATGTCAGGAGTGTCGCGGACGCCGTCGCTGGGGTTGCCGACAATGGATTGCCACGAAGGTTTGGGCCATCCCTGACATGTGCCGCTGACAATGCCGCTGTTTGTCGGAGAAGGCGTGCCGGTGGCGCAACCGCTGGGACCGCCACCGCCGGCAACCGTGGTGGCTAGAAAACCACCGAGAGGACTGTTGCACAGGCTGTCGGGGCCGTAGGGAGGGTAACCCTCAAAGCTGGAGATCAAGCTGCCGGCGCAAGAATCGTTCCAAGGGATTTCGGGAATGTAGGACCGGGCCGAACCGAACGCGGAGCTATTGGTGGAATTCCAATAGAGGCTGTTGGTGCCGGCGTAAGTGTCGCTGAAGTCCGTGCCGCCGACGGCCACGTTGTAGGGAGTGGAGGCGAAAGCATTGACGCCAATGCCGTGGGTGGCTTGGGAAACGCTGTTGTCGCAGCCTGCGGCCCCGCTATCACCGGAAGCCACGAAAACGGAGACGCCTTCGGCGACGGCTTGCTGATAGGCCGAATAATAGGCTTGATTGGCTGCGGCGCCATTCACGGTCTCGCACTGGCCGTAACTGATGCTCATGATGGCAGGCGGCTGGCTGCTGGCGTTGATGAGGTTCTGAAGGGCAATCAAACCGCCGAAAGTGGTGGTGGTGTCGGCGCACGAGGCCATGCGGATGGCGGCATTGGGTGCAGCGGCGCTGGCCCATTCGGCGTCGAGGATCGCTTCCGCATCATTTGGTGAGACGACGCCGGGGTTGGCGCAGTTGTTGCTTCCGCTCGAGGGCGCCGGGTGGACGGTCGTTAGAGAGCCAAAGGTGTAACCGGAAAGGCCAAAGGTCGAGCGAAATTTATTCCAGTCGGAATTGGTGAAGAGGTTGGTGTCTTCAATCAGGACAATGGTCTGGTTGCGACCGGTGAAACCTGCGCTAAAGAGTGGGTTGAGGTTGTAGATGGTGGCAAGGTCAGCGGGCACGACGGCAAGGGCGGTGCCCCCGAAGGGGTCCGGAAAGGTGAAATTCGGGCGATTCTGATGCATTTGGTGCATGGCGTGGGGCTGGAAACTGTGCAGTGAGACAATACCGACGATGATGGGGGCGAGAGCGGCGGGGATCCGGGGATCGCTGTTGTTGCCGATGTGGTGCCGGCCGTCATGTTCGAAGTGCCGGATATCGGTCCGGAAGGCTTTGCGCACCTGGGCCGCGGTGCCAGAAAAATCAATGACTATGCCGCTCTGATAGACGACGTTGACTCTAAAGCCCTTGGACTCCAGCCAATCCGTGACGGCGTCCAGGTCTTGCTTTGCCACGCCGTACTTCTCTCCGAACTCCTCGGCGGAGATCCACTGGTGAAAATTGGGGGAGCCTTGCGTATGCAGTTCGTCAAGGAACTGCTGAAGGGCCAATTCCTGCTCGGGAGAGCGTCGTAGCTGGAGCAGCATGTGCTCCATGGGGAAGTTGCCGTGTACGGGACCGCGATCATTCTCTGGCTTTGCTTCTGGTCGCGTGTTGCCGTGGAGTGTGACAAGCTTTTCATCATCGATATGCTGAGTTACGAGAACGCGCGCGTGGCGTCCTGATTCGCTTTGCGCTGCCGTAGAGCTAGATGAAAGAAAAAATGAGAATAGAAAAAGTGAGAAAGAGGCGAAACCCAGTTTTTGAAACATGGGCGTCCTTTCTTGCCGGGGAAACTTGGCCGGCGCACTGCGCGAGGAGAACCATCGTGACGGTAAGAGACTGCAACGACTTGATTGGCGACAGATGGGATGCGAAGCCGTCACGGTTGAAGTGCCCTGTAAGTGCTGGCTCTCACAAGCACGAATAAAACGGGGACGATGAACCAACTGAGGAGTGTAAGGAAATGCGGGCGCGGAAACAACGGCCCAAAGGACAGTTTTGGGGCAGGGACCGATGCTTCGCGGGTAATGTAAACCCTTGAAAATTGGGACTTTGTGGCGAAACTGCGCACAGCAAGTAAACAGGCTGTAGGCCGGTGGGACCCCGAGGGCCAGGAGACCCCTGGCGGTGAGGAGTTGTGATGCTTTGTGCTAGAGTTTTGAAGCGATGACACGATTGGGGATTTACGTTCAGGTGCCGTTCTGCCAGACGAAGTGTACGTATTGCAATTTTCATACGGGAGTGGTGTCTGCAACGAGGTTTGCGCCTTATGCAGAGGCCATTTGCAGGGAAATTCGCGAGCACAAAAAGTATTACCCGACTGCGGACATAACACTGCCCGAATCGCTGAACGACGTGTTAGTGGACACGGTTTACATTGGCGGGGGGACGCCGAGCCTACTGGACCCCGTCCATTTGCAGGGAATTCTGGAGGCGATTCGGGGGAGTTTCGCGACGGAGCTTGCCGAGGTGACGCTGGAGGCGGATCCAGAAACGATTGAGCGTGAAAAGGCGGAGGCATGGGTTCGCGCGGGGATTAGCCGGGTTAGTTTTGGGTTGCAGTCGTTTGTGGATAAGGAGTTGGTTGCGGCGGGGCGGATGCACCGGCGGACGGATATTTACCGGGCGGTGCCGATTTTGCGCGAGGCGGGGATTTTCAATATCAGCTTTGATTTGATTGCGGGGTTGCCGCACCAGACGAAAGAGAGTTGGCGGCAATCGCTGGAAGAGTTGAAGGCGCTCGCGCCGGAGCACGTTTCGATTTATTTGCTGGAGATTGATGAGGGGAGCCGGCTGGGGAGCGAGTTGCTGCGTGGCGGGGGGCGGTATAGCGCGGGGGCGGTGCCGAGCGAGGATGAGATGGCGGAGTTTTATGAGATGGCGCAGAGGGAATTGCGGGCGGCAGGTTATCACCACTATGAGATTTCGAACTGGGCGAAGCCGGGATTCGAATCGAAGCACAATCTAAAGTATTGGCGGCGGGAGGCGTATTTGGGATTTGGTGCGGGAGCGCATTCGTTTTCGGGGACCGAGCGATGGGCGAATGCGCATGACGCGGCGGCGTACGTGAGCGCGGTGCAGGGCGGAGGGTTGCCGGTGGAGCAGCAGGAGAAGTTGACGGCGGAGAGTGCGCTCGAGGAGGAATTGTTCTTGGGGTTGCGGCAGCTGGATGGAATCGACTTGGGTCGGATCGAGCGGGAGTATGGAGTTACATTGGCGTCGCGGTTCGATCCATTGATGATGTCGGGATTGGTGGAGCGTGATGGCGGGGTGGTGAGGCTGGCGAGGGACCGGCTCGCGGTGTCGAATGAAGTGTTTGTGGAATTGATGAGGTAAAGAAGCAAGGAAGTAATGGGGTAAAGAAGAACGGAAGCAGAACAAGATAGCGCTGAGTCGCCGAGGACGCTGAGGAGCGCAGAGAATTGCGGAAGCAGAAAAACGGAAAGAATTAACACAGAGAGCACAGGGCACGGAGAAAAACGAATATGAGTTATACGGTGGCGAAGGGGAATCAGCGGGTGGATCCGGATCAGTTGCCGGACGTGAGCAAGATTCCGGCGGGAGTGGTTGATCTGCGGAGCGATACGGTGACGCGTCCGACGGCGGAGATGCGGCGAGCGATGGCGGAAGCCGAAGTCGGCGACGACGTGTATGGAGAAGATCCGACGGTCAACCGGCTGGAGCGGCGGGCAGCGGAAATATTCGGGAAAGAAGCAGCGCTGTTTGTGCCGACGGGCTGCATGGGGAATCTCATCGCGATCAAAGTGTGGACGCATCACGGCAACGAAGTGATCTGCGAAGAGCGGAGCCATGTGAACTTGTACGAGTTGGCGTCGATGTCCGCGATTGCGGGGTGCATGCCGCGAGCGGTCCGGGGGGAGGACGGGATCCTGACGTGGAAGCAGGTGGAGGCGGGGATCCGGCCGAAGATTTATTACGACTCACAGACGGCGCTGATCTGCCTGGAAAATACGGTGAACATGTGGGGCGGGACGGTTTATCGGACGGCGCAGTTGGAAGAGATTTGCGACCACGCGCATGCGATGGATTTGAAGGTGCATCTGGACGGCGCGCGGATTTTCAATGCGGCGACGGCGCTGGGAGAAAATGTCGCGCAGATGACGCGGAGAGTGGATTCCGTGATGTTTTGCTTGTCGAAGGGATTGGGCGCGCCGGTGGGATCGATGGTCGCGGGCAGCAAAGCGTTTATTGAAAGGGCGCGGATTTACCGGAAGATGTTCGGCGGCGGGATGCGGCAGGCCGGGGTGATCGCGGCGGCGGGGCTGATTGCGCTGGAGAAGTCGCCGGAGCGATTGCATATCGATCATGAAAATGCGAAGCGGCTGGCGGAAGGCATTGCGGAAATTGCCGGGCTGACCATCGATCCGAAGAAAGTGCGGTCAAACATTGTGATTTTTGACTGCACGAAAACGGGAAAGACGGCGGTGGAGATTTGCGATGCGCTGCATCCGCATGGCGTCTGGGCGCAAGATGCGGCGCTGTATTCAGTGCGCGTGGTGACGCATTGTGACGTGGACCGGGCGGGAGTGGAGCGGGCGCTGGTGGTGTTGAAGGATGTCGTGGCGAAGTCACAGAGGAAGGGTGCATGAGTACCGAAGCGACGAAGAGAGTGAGTTTGCTGGCATGTGCGCTGGCTGTTTTTGGCAATGCACTCTGCGCGGCTGAGCGTGGGGTGCGGAAATTTCTGCCATAAGATAAACTTCTAGCTGAGATAGGTTGAACTTTTAGTTGCCGAGGAAACCGTGGAATTCAACTTTACGGAAGAACAGCAACAACTGCGGCGAAGTGTGCGCGAATTCGCGGAGGGGGAAATCGGGCCGCACGTGATGGAATGGGACGAGGCGTCGCACTTCCCGATGGAGATTATTCCGAAGCTCGGGGAGATGGGCCTGCTGGGCGTGATTTTTCCGGAGGAGTACGGCGGGGCGGGACTGGGGTACATCGAGTACGCGCTGGCGATTGAAGAGTTATCGCGCGTGGACGGGTCGGTGGGATTGATTGTGGCGGCGCACAATTCGCTGTGTTCGAATCACATTTTCAAATTTGGGACGGAAGCGCAGAAGAAGAAGTATCTTGTGCCGCTGGCTTCGGGGAAGGCGATCGGGGCGTGGTCGCTGACGGAGCCGGAGGCGGGATCGGACGCGGGCGGGACGCGGACGACGGCGGTGCGAGATGGAAAACACTGGGTGCTGAACGGCTCGAAGACATTTACGACCAACGGGCACTACGCGGATTTTTGCGTGGCGATGGCGGTGACAGACAAGTCGAAGGCGTCGCACGGCATCAGCGCGTTTGTTCTTGAGAAGGGAATGGCGGGATTCAGGCCGGGGAAAAAGGAAAACAAGCTGGGGATGCGCGCGAGCGACACTTCGGAAGTGATTTTCAGCGATTGCCACGTTCCGCTGGATAATTTGCTGGGGCCAGAGGGCGAGGGATTCACGGGGAGTTTGAAGATTTTGGACGGCGGGCGGATTTCGATTGCGGCGCTGGGATTGGGGATGGCGCAAGGAGCGCTGGAAGCGGCGACGAAGTATGCGAAGCAGCGGAAACAGTTTGGGCAGGCGATCAGCGAGTTCCAGGCGGTGCAATTCAAGCTGGCGGACATGGCGACGCAAGTGGAAGCAGCACGGCTGTTGGTTTATCAGGCGGCGTGGCTGGCGGACAAGAAGGACGTGCGTTTTACGAAAGAATCGAGCATGGCGAAATTGTTTGCCAGCGAAGTGGCGGTGCGGGTGGCGAACGAGTGCGTGCAGATTCACGGCGGATATGGATTCATCAAGGATTATCCCGCGGAGAAGTATTACCGCGACGTGAAGCTGTGCACGATCGGCGAGGGAACCAGCGAAATTCAGAAGTTGGTGATTGCTAGGCAGCTGCTTGGCAAGAAATAATAGAGAGATGCGGCGGGCCGTTCGAACGAGTTCCACAGGAAAACGATGACGCCTGTTGAGAAGTGGGCGGAACAGGTGCGCGCGGGCGAGGTGCGGGCGGTGTCGCGCGCGATCACGGCGATTGAGAACCATGTGCCGGAAGCGGAAGAGCTGCTGCGGCTGCTCTTTCCGCATACCGGTAAGGCCTATCTAACCGGCGTCACCGGCGCGCCGGGGACGGGAAAGAGCACACTCGTCGACCGGCTCGCTGCCTACCACCGCAAGCAACTCGAACAAGTCGGAGTGATTGCGGTTGATCCGACTAGCCCGTATTCGGGTGGAGCCATTCTGGGCGACCGCATTCGAATGCAGGGGCACGCGGGCGACGCGGGGACGTTTATCCGTTCGATGGCGACGCGGGGATTTCTGGGTGGGCTGGCGCGCGCGACGGCGGAGGTCGCGTTGTTGTTGGATGCCGCGGGAAAAAAGCACGTGTTGATCGAGACGGTCGGCGTTGGTCAGGACGAGATTGACATCGTACGGCTTGCGGATTGCGTGCTGGTGGTGATGGTGCCGGGTCTCGGGGACGATATTCAGAATATGAAAGCCGGGCTGATGGAGATTGGCGATATTTTTGTGCTCAACAAGGCCGATCGCGAAGGGGCGGACCGGCTGGAGCAGCAACTGCTGGCGATGATGTCGCTAGTGATGCCGCGCGATGGATGGCACCCGCCGGTGATGCGGACGGTGGCGTCGGAGAACAAGGGCATTGCGGAATTGGCGGAGGCGGTCGCGAAATTTCAGAAACATTTTGCGGCGAGCGGCGAACGAGAGCGAAAGCACGTGGAGCATTGGAAGAAGCGGTTGATCGAGTTGCTGGAATCGAGATTGTTGGAGCGCGCGCTGGGCGGCGCGGGCGGCGAGAAGCGGCTGACGGAACTCGCCGCGGAAGTGGCGGGGCGGAAAAAAGATCCGTTTACAGCAGTGAGAGAAATTCTAACCAAAAGCGGATTGGTCAACTAAAGCAACAACCCGCAGTATCCAGGGAGAAAATGAGCATGGCGGTGAGAAAAACGAAGAAGGCAAAGAGTGCCAAGAAAGAAAACGAGGCAGCCATCGGCATCATTGGCGGAAGTGGATTGTATTCGATGAGCGGTTTGACAGAGACGCGGGAGATCCGCGTGAAGACGCCGTTCGGCGATCCCTCGGATGCGATTGTGCTCGGGACGCTGGAAGGGAAGCGCGTGGCGTTTTTGGCGCGGCACGGGCGCGGGCACCGTATCCTGCCGGGAGAGATCAACTACCGGGCGAACATTTATGCGATGAAGCTACTGGGAGCGGAGCGCATCATCTCCGTGAGCGCGGTGGGGTCGTTACAGGAGGATTTGCGGCCGGGAGAGTTTCTGGTTCCGGACCAGTTTTACGATCGGACGAAGCACCGCGTTTCGACATTTTTTGGCGACGGGTTGGTGGCGCACGTGGCGTTTGCGCATCCGGTTTGCGGGCAGCTGGCCGGAATTCTGTCCGATTCCTGCGTGCATGAAGCCGTGAAAGTGCACCGGCGCGGAACGTACATTTGCATGGAGGGGCCGCAATTTTCGACGCTGGCGGAAGCGCACGTGCACCGGCAATTGAGGTTCGAAGTGATTGGGATGACGAACGTGACGGAAGCGAAGCTGGCGCGCGAAGCGGAGATTTGCTATGCCACGATTGCGATGATTACGGACTACGACTGCTGGCATCCGGAGCATGAATCGGTGACGGCGTCGCAGATTATTGCGACGCTGAACCAGAATGCGGAGAACGCGCAGCGGGTGCTGCGGTCGGCGGTGCGCACGCTGCCGGCGGAACGAACCTGCAAGTGCGGTTCGGCGCTGCAGCATGCGCTGGTGACAGATTTGAAGCTCGTGCCAGCGGCTACAAAAAAGAAGTTGGCGGCGATCCTTGAGCCGTACCTTTCTTAGGAGAACACTGTGTCCTTGCTAGTGGTGGGTTCGGTGGCGTTCGACGCGCTGGAGAGTCCGTACGGAAAAGTGGACCGGGCGCTGGGTGGCGCGGCGACATATTTTGCCGTGGCGGCGAGTTTTTTTACGCACGTAAACCTGGTTGGCATCGTGGGCGACGACTTCACGGAAGTGGACGCGCAGATCTTTCGAGGCCGGACGATTGACATCGAAGGACTGGAGCGGGCGACGGGGAAGACGTTTTTCTGGGCGGGGCGCTATTCGGAAAATTTGAACGAACGCGTGACGCTGACGACGGAACTTAACGTGTTCGCGGCCTTCAAGCCGAAACTGCCCGAAAAATATCGCAATTCAAAATTCGTCTTTCTGGCGAACATTGCCCCGGACTTGCAGCGCGACGTGCTGCACCAGGTGAAAGTGCGGCCGAAACTGGCGGCACTCGACACGATGAATTATTGGATTGAGCGGACGAATGCGGAACTTCGGGAAACGCTAAAACACGTGGACATCCTGATGATCAACGATTCGGAGACGCGAGAGCTTTCGAGCGAACATAATTTGCTGCGGGCGGCGAAGCACATTTTCAAAATGGGGCCGACGACGCTGGTGGTCAAGCGCGGGGAGTACGGCGCGATGATGGTGGACAAGCGTGGAGTGTTTTGCGTACCGGCATTTCCGCTGGAGGAACCGCACGATCCCACCGGCGCCGGTGACAGCTTTGCGGGGGGATTCATGGGTTATCTGGCAGCATGCGGCGATAAAAGTGACGCCGCACTGCGCCGCGCCATGGTGTACGGCTCCGTGCTGGGCAGCTTTGCCGTCGAGAAATTCGGATTGGACCGGCTGCGGCATTTGAAGCGCAATGAGATACACGCCAGAGCACGCCACTTTGCGAAATTGACGCAATTCAAACTGTAAATCTGTAGAATCGCGCTGAGGCGGGCGATGGGGCGCCGGGGGCGATGCTTTCGCTTCACGAAATATTCTTGCGATTGACGGTAGCGGCGGCGCTAGGCGCGATCATCGGCATCGAACGCGAATTGCGACGCCGGCCGGCGGGTATTCGGACAAGTCTTTTCGTCTGCCTCGCCACTGCGCTGTTCACCATCCTGTCGGGGGAAATCGCGCACCTCCTCGGCGATACGGGCAGCACGCGAATCGCATCGAACATTGTTCAGGGCATCGGCTTTTTAGGGGCCGGGGCGATTCTGCGCGAGTCCGGCGGGGTTGTAGGATTGACCACGGCGGCAACGATCCTTGTCGAAGCGGCAATCGGAATGGCGGCGGGAGGGGGTCTTTATGGCGTCGCTGTCTATTCGACGGGTCTCGTGCTCTTTGGACTGATTGTGATCGGGTGGGCAGCGGATCGTCTCAACCTCAAGCGGCGAATCACGGTATTTCGAATCACCACAAGCCACGCGAATAATGTAGCAACCGAAGTGCAACAATTGCTGGCTGAGATGAAGGTTCCCATGCGGCATTTTCGCACCTCGATGGCGGGCCTGGACTCCATTGTGGAATTCGAAGCCGACGTAAGTTACAGCCAACAGGAGAAGATTGTGGCCCAGCTCAATCGGAAAGGCAGCGTTACCGAGGTGATTCCCTCCGAGGGCCGTCACGAATGACCGAAAACCAGCGTGTCCCGCGAAAACCAAAAGCACTTGCTGCTGGTTCCCGGATAGGAGTGTTTGCTCCGGCTTCCCCCGCACCGGCTGTGGACATGATTGCCGGTCTTACGGAATTGAAGCGGCACGCTTTTCAAGTGGTCGCGAATCAGGACAGCAAAGCGGAAGGATTTTTCGCCGGTTCTTCACTGGATCGAGTGAACGGTTTCCTCGCAACGGTGAATTCCGATCAGGTGGACGGGCTCGTCGCACTGCGCGGCGGTTACGGTTCGAATTACCTCCTGGATTTCGAATTGGAGAAGAGTCTCGCAAGCCCGAAGTGCGTGATCGGATTTAGCGACATTACATCCCTGCATATTTATCTCTGGCAGCGATGTGGCTGGGTGACTCTTTACGGGCCCATGCTCGCGGCAGGATTGAACTCTGGCCCGGGTGTGCCCAAGGGATATGACGAGAATTCCTTGTTGCAGGCTATCCGCCGGACCGAAGCGGGCTGGAAACTCCGTTTGAGAGGAGAGCCGATGCTGGCCGGAGAGGCTGTAGGAAGAGTTCTAGGCGGATGCATGACCATGCTGGATGCGACGATCGGAACGCCGTGGGAATTGGACACGAAGGATTCGATACTGGTTTTAGAAGACCGTGCCATGAAACCATACCAAGTGGACCGTGTGCTGATGCATCTGAAGCAAACTGGAAAATTTGAAGGAGTGCGCGGGATAGTATTGGGAGAATTTCCGGAGTCCGAGCCGACAGTGGCCGGATCTGCCACGGTGCGCGACGTTTGTGCGCGGATTCTGCGGCCGCTGGGCGTGCCGCTGGTATTCGGCGCGCCGGTGGGGCACACGCCGCGGCCCATGTTGACGGTTCCTTTGGGAATCGAGGCGAGGCTGGACGCGGAAGGCGAAGGAACGCTCGAATTTTTGGAACCGGCGGTGGTGGCTTGAGCGACGGCAAACATGTGCATGTAATTGGGATTGGCGGATCGGCGATGGCGCCGCTGGCGGGAATGTTGCGCGAGAGCGGGTGCCGCGTGACGGGTTCGGATGCGGGCGTGTATCCGCCGGCTTCCACACTTCTCGAAAGCCTGGGGATTTCGTTTTTCAATTCGTTTGATGCGGCGCACATGCAGCCGGCGCCGGATTTGGCGGTCATCGGCAACATCATCGCGCGCGGAAATCCCGAACTCGAAGAGGTGCTTGACAGAAAAATCCCGTATCGCTCGTTGCCGGAGATTTTGGAGGAAGTGTTTCTGCCGGGGAAGCATTCGATCGTCGTCAGCGGAACGCACGGAAAAACCACCACCACAGCCATGCTGGCATGGATTTTTGAAACGGCGGGGGAGAAGCCGAATTTTCTGGTGGGAGGCGTCGCGGAGAATTTTGGGAAGAGTTACGGGCTGGGCGGAGGCGCGGAATTCATCCTGGAAGGCGACGAGTACGAGACGGCGTTCTGGGACCGGGGACCGAAATTCTTTCACTATCATCCAGACGATCTGATCATTACTTCGCTCGAATACGATCACGCGGACATCTATCCCGATTTTGAGACCTATCAACTGGCTTTTCGACGCCTGGTCAATCTGGTGGCGAGGCGAGGGCGCGTGGTGATCTGGGGAGACGCGGAGGAGTCGGGGCCTGCGTTGAGGCGTGCGGCTGAGAAAGCGTTGTGTCCTGTGGAGACGTACGGATTTGCCGCCGCGAACGATTGGGTTGCGAGCGACTTTGCGGTGGAAGGCGACAAGATGAGATTTCGTGTCGCTCGGTGCGGAAAACCGTTCGGGGAATTCGCGCTGGTGGCGACGGGGCGGCACAACGCGTTGAACGCGATGGCGGCGATGGCGGTTGCAGATGGACGCGGGATCAGCTCCGACGTGATTGCGAAGGCGCTCGCGACGTTTCGCAGCGTCAAGCGTCGAATGGACGTGAAGGGCGAAGTTGGCGGAGTGCTAGTGGTTGACGACTTTGCGCATCATCCGACGGCCGTGAAAGCGACGATTGAGGCGGCGCGGGGGCGCTGGCCGGGGCGGCGGCTGTGGGCGATACTCGAACCGCGCTCGAATTCCATGCGGCGAAAAGTGTTTCAGGAGGCGTTGCCTAATGCGCTCGCGCTTGGAGATCGCGTCATCCTCGGGGGCGTGTTTCGGGCGCAGCAGCTTGGCGATGAGAACCGTTTGGATCCGGAGAGTGTTGCGGAAAGCGTCCGTGCATTAGGAAAAGATGCGCGGGTGTATCCCAGTTCGGATGCGATTGCGGAGCATCTTGCGGCAGAGGCCAGGGCGGGCGATTTGTTTCTCATCATGTCCAACGGCAGCTTTGATGGATTGTGCGAAAAGCTTCTGAAGAAGCTCGGTGCTGCTGCTCCGGTTGCCAGCGAGGCGAAAACGAGGTGACTTTCCCGGCGGTCCTGAACAGATTTTGTGTTCGAGCATTCTTCTCTGTCTTTGTTCTTCTTGGAGTTTGTTCCTCAAGCAGCGGGACCATCCGGTACGAAGTATCGCTAGCACATCCGGAGCGACACCAATTCCACGTGACGATGACCATACCGGATGTGAACGGTGAGGTGACGGTGCAGATGCCGGCGTGGAACGCACTCTACCAAATTCGAGATTTCAGCGACCGCGTGCAACAAGTGGAAGCTTTCGTCGGATCTGAAAGAGCGCCGATCGAAAAGGTGGATAAGCAAACGTGGCGGATCCGAGGGAACGGCACGATTAAGATTCAGTACGGCGTCTACTGGGATGAAGTTGGCCCGTTTGCGTCGCAGCTGAACTCGGAGCACGCCTTCATTAACCCCGCGATGATTCTTCTTTACGTCGCGAATCGGCGTTCGGAAGCGGTGCACATTGCCATGCCAGACGTCCCCGAACTATGGCTGGTAGCCGGTGCATCCGTGCAGGGCATGGAATCCATGGGCGGAGCCCGAAATTTCATTGGTGATGCTGCAAGCTACGACGAGCTTGCCGATGGCCCGATTGAGGCAGGGAAATTCGAGGAATTTCAATTGCCCGGCGTCAAGCCGGAGATTTGGGTTGTGATTCATGGCGACAACTGGAAAAGGAAAAAGGTCGAGGAGGACCTCAAGCGCATCTGCCAGTACGAGCTTAAGCTGATGGAAGGGGCGCCGTTTGAACGCTACACCTTCATTCTTCACATCGGCAAAGGCGCCGGTGGCGGTGGGATGGAGCACGCGAACTCGACGGCGATTGGCGCGGCCTCGGATGAATACTTGCCGGGTGTGGCAGCGCATGAATTTTTTCATCTGTGGAATGTGAAGCGCATCCGGCCTGCGACCCTTGAGCCAGTAGACTATGCGAAGGAACAATATACGCGCGCTTTGTGGTTTGCCGAGGGAGTAACGAACACGTATGGAGCGTACGCGCTGGTACGCAGCGGAATCTGGAGCAAAGAGCAATTTTACGCGGACCTTGGCGCACAAATCACGGAATTGGAGAACCGCCCTGCGAATCGCTGGCAGAGCGCGGAGCAGTCCAGCCTGGACGCCTGGCTGGAGAAATATCCGCTTTACAACCAGCCGGAATATAGCATTTCCTACTACACGAAGGGGCAGGTGCTGGGTGATTTGCTGGATATCTTGATCCGCGACCGTACCGAGAACGAGAAGAGCCTGGACGATGTGCTGCGAACGATGAACATGGACTTCGCAAAGCCGGGCAAGACTTACAGAGACAGTTTGGACGTTCGCTTGACGGTGGAGAAGATTGCCGGAGGTTCGTTCGAAGAGTTCTTTGGAAAATATGTGGCCGGGATTGAGCCGTTTCCTTATCAAAACGTGCTAGCGCTGGCGGGATTGGAATTGCGGATTATGGAACATCAGAGGCCGACGCTGGGGTTCACGGCGACGCGTGATACAACCGGCGCCCTGGTAGTGCAAAGTGTTGCTGCCGATGGCCCAGCGGCACTGGCAGATCTGCGGGCGGGAGATACCATCCTCGCCTGGAACGGGGGGGAAGTGCCGCGCCGGACCGATCGTTGGCTGCGGGAACAGAAACCGAGTGATCTCCTGAAGTTGTGGGTTGGCCGGGAAGGGAAAAAAGTGTCGCTTGAATTCCGGCTCGGAGAGATCAAAGAAACTTTCTATGGCGTGACGGAAGACGGGCGTGCGCGCGAAAAGGCGCGGCACATCCGCGAGGGGTTGCTCCATGGGGTCACCCGCGGCGGCGCCGTTCATTAGGCCGGAAGACATTTCCACGTTCCGCTTGACCGCCAGGGCAAGATTCGAGAAAGTTCACCCAGCTTCATGCTTCGCACCCTGTTCATCGCCGTTTTTCTTTCGATTTACATCCTAATCGTTGGGCCGCCCTTGCTCGTGTACACCGTGATCACTAAGGATCCGGATCCAATATATTGGGCAGGAGTGAAGGGAGTGATGTTTTTCGTGCGGGCAGTGGGCGTAAAAGTGCGCGTGCGAGGAATGGAACGGATTCCGCCGGGAGTCTGCCTGTTTGTGGCGAACCATACCAGCTCAGCGGACGCGCCGGCGGTGGTCGGCGCGATCCCCCGAAGGATCGCGGTGCTGCTGAAACAATCGCTTTTCAAGTGGCCCATTGTCGGCCAGGCGTTCCGGAGCGCGCATTTTATTCCTGTGAATCGCAGCGCGCATGAATCGGCAGTGGCGAGCGTGGAAAAGGCTACGGAGGCCATGCGAGCGGGGCAATCGTTCTTGATCTACCCGGAAGGGACGCGCAGCCCGGACGGGCGGCTGCAGCGGTTCAAGAAGGGCGCGGTGGTAATGGCGATCAAGGCGGGCGTGCCGATCGTGCCGATTGCGTGTTCGGGGGCGCAGAAGATTATGGGAAAGCGCTCCATGGTCATACGTCCCGGAGAAATCCTCGTCGAGTTTCTTAAGCCGATCGACGCTTCGAAATATTCACTGGAGGAACGTGAAACTCTGAATGAGCGAATTCGCGCGGCGCTTGCGGCGGGCCTGCCGCAGGAACAGCGGCCCATCGAGACTGCCGATGCGGCTCCCGATTCGAGCGCAAGTGATGAACAAACTGGAGAGGGCAAATGACAACTGACAAGCGTGCGGCAAGAACGAGATGGCTCGCGGGCATTGTGGCTCTTTTGTGGAGTACTTCCGCGATTGCGCAGGAAAGGCGCGTGACTGCTCGCGAAGTGATTGCCCGCATACAGCAGGTGGGGGTGCCGTGGCAGGCCGAGACGGTGGACACATTCAAGGCAGGCAACCCGGACACGGCCGTTACCGGCATCGCGGTGACGATGATGGCCACAATGGACGTGCTTCAGCGCGCGGCAGCCTCCGGCAAGAATCTAATCATCACGCATGAACCGACATTCTACAATCACCTGGACAAACTCGACGTACTCGAACAAAAAGAAAATGATCCTGTCTTGGCAACGAAGCTGGCGTTCATTGCAAAACACAACCTGGTCGTCTGGCGGTTCCACGATCATTGGCACCTGCGGAAACCGGACGGCATTGTGGCGGGAATGGTCCATGCCCTCGGTTGGGAAAAGTATGAAGACGCCCAAAACGAACACCTGTTTACAATCCCTGAAACGACTATGGAAAAACTTGCGGCGGACCTCAAGGTGAAGTTATCCACCCATGCGATGCGGGTCGTGGCGGATCCTCATCAAAGGGTGAAGCGCGTCGCGCTCGTTCCCGGCGCTTCGGGATTTGCAAGGGAGACGCATGCCCTGGAAATGCCCGATGTGGACGTCCTTCTGACGGGCGAGCCGCGGGAATGGGAAACCGTGGAGTATGTCGCCGATGCAGTGACGCAGAAAAAAGGAAAGGGCCTGATCATCCTCGGGCATATTCCTTCCGAGCAGGCGGGCATGGGCGAGTGCGCCCGCTGGCTGAAGACCTTGGTCAGCGAGGTACCCATCGAATTTGTTCCAGCCCCCGATCCCTTCTGGAAAAATTAGCCTTTCAGGCGCTCGATTTCAGTTTCCAGGTCTCGCACGCGCCGCTGCAGGTCCGGCAGCCGATTGAGAGCTGCCGTGAATTTCATCCACAAACGGCTGTCTACCGCAGGAGAGCCTCCAACAATGGAGCGAGGAGGCAAATCGCCAGGAAGCCCAGCCTGGCCGTACACTACGCTGCCGTCTCCGACGGAGAGGTGGCCGGAGCTGGCGGACTGGCCGGCGAAAATGCAATTCGCGCCGACTTTCGTGGAGCCGGCGAGGCCGACCTGGCCACACAGCATGGTGTTGTCGCCGACACGCGAGGCGTGACCGACGAGAACAAGGTCATCCAGTTTTGCGCCGCGGGCGACGCGCGTCTCGCCGATGGTTGCGCGATCCACGCAGGAATTGGCCTGAACTTCCACATCGTCTTCAAGGATGGCGGGGCCAGTCTGTAGCATTTTGTACCAGGTGCCGTCTTTTTGCTTGGCGAAGCCGAACCCGTCTCCACCGATAATGGCACCGTTTTGCAAGATGACGCGATTGCCAACGCGGCAAGACTCGCGCACCACCGCGTGGGCATGAGCGAAGAAATCGTCGCCGATTTGCGCGCCCCGATAGATCGTAACGGAGCTGTGAAGCACGGCGTTGCGCCCGATGTGAGCATCTTCGTCGATGAAACAGTACGGGCCGATGTGCGCGTTATCCCCGATGCGAGCGCTTTTCGCGATGATGGCGGTCGGATGGATTCCCGGAGCGTATTGCGGTGGTTTATAGAAAAGCTCGATGGCGTGGGCAAATGCAAGGTAGGGATTGGCGGAGCGAAGCGCGGCAAGCGGTGGCAGCGAAGGGTCTCGAGTAAGAGAGATGCCCTCTTCGACGAGGACGGCGGAAGCGCGCGTCGTCTTGAGAAGCGGGAAATAACGGCGATTCGCTAGGAAAGTAAGTTGGCCGGGTTCGGCTTGCTCGATTCCCGCGACACCGCTGATTTCAACGTCGTGTGGGCCTTCCAGGCGGCAGCCCAGTTTTTGCGCAACTTCGGAAAGTTTCATGGCGCGGCTCCTCAAAGCGTTTTGGCTTAGGTTGCGAGTCTCGCACAGGGTAAAGATGGAAGTACAGGCGGTCTGGATTATTCGTTGAACAGGCGAGGTTGAGAGGCGGCGGCTGCAGCCGCCGCGGGCTTGCGGCGGGCGATTCCGACGACCCCGAGAACGGTCACTTCCGATAGAGCGGCACGGGGGACAAAGATGCGATCGGTGGTCGAGTTCAAGTCCGGATGAGTGATTTGCAACCCGTTATCGAGCAAGGAAAGCAGGTCGTTGGGAACGACGCCTTCGAGCGTTTCGCCGTCGTTGTAGCGAAGGCGTACCCACAGGCCATCGAGCTTTGGGCGGCTGAGAAAGGCCTTCCTCTCCGGTTCAAAATCGTCGGAGAATTCTCGGACAAAGAAAACCGAGCGGACTCTTCCCAGCGGCACTTCCACGTGTTCCCCATCAGGGGTCAGGAGGTCGACGGGATCGTTCTGGCCCAGGCGCACAGGATTCAGATAGCCGCGAAGAGGCTTCTTGTCGGCAAGCACAATAATGACTTTCTTGTGCGTCGAGGCTGGGGTGCGATTCTTCAAAATTAGCCGTTCCCGGACGCGGATGGCCAGAATTTGCCAATCGGCAAAATGTATGTTATGTTAAGCGCGTTTTCCTGTCAACTCATTGTTTCCATTAGGGTTAGGGCCCCGGAGCGCCGCCCGTTGACCGAAAAAAAACAGATTCTCAAGTCGGCTTCGATCATTACCCTGGTCACGATTGTCAGCCGAATCCTCGGCTACGTGCGGGACCAGCGCATTGCCCTCCTCCTAGGTACCACCCCCGCGGCCGACGCCTACGTTCTGGCGTATCGAATCCCCAACCTGTTTCGCAGGCTGGTGGCGGAAGGGTCCATGACGGCCTCCTTCATCCCGGTGTTTTCGAGTTACATGAGGGAGAAGTCCAGGAAGGAAGTCTGGGAGTTCGCCAACCGGCTCTTCTGGACGCTCGCGCTTGTTGCCGCGGTCATAACTGTTCTCGGAATGGTGTTCTCACCTTCGGTGGTTCGCCTATTCGCGGGCAAAAATATTGCCGGCGTCGAGGCCGTGGAGCTGAACCGAATCATATTTCCGTATCTCTTTTTTGTCTCACTGGCTGCGTTGTCCATGGGCATTTTGAATTGCTTCAATGTGTTCGGTTTGCCGGCGGCGACACCGGTATTCTTGAATCTGGCCACGATTCTTTTCACATTCGCGATTGTGCGGAACTATTTCAAGGATGCGGTGACCTCCATTGCCGTCGGCGTGCTTGTAGGCGGTGTGCTGCAATTCCTGATCCAAGTGCCGCTTCTCGTTCGGAAGGGGATGAATTTCAATTTTGGGATCTCCTTTTCACATCCCGCGATCCGTGACGTGGCGCGGCTGATGATTCCGCGGCTCTTCGGAATTGGCATCGGACAGATCAATCTGTTGATCGATACGCGATTCGCGACGGCGAGCATGATGCCGGAAGGAAGCCTGGCGGCGTTGTATCTTGCCGACCGGGTTATGGAGCTGGTTCTTGGCGGTTATGCGATTGCGGTGGCCACGGCGATTTTGCCGATGATGTCGCACCAGGCGGCCGGCAAGGATTACGAGGCGCTGAAGAAGACGCTGTCTTTTTCCGTTCGAATCGTAGCGTTCATCACCATTCCCGCGGCTCTGGGCTTGATGATCCTGAGGGAGCCGATTATTCGCGTGCTGTTCCAGCACGGACAGTTCGTGGCCGAATCCACGCGCTTGACGGCTCGTGCGCTTCTTTACTACTCGATTGGCTTGCCGGCGCTGGCGTCAGTCAAGTTGATTGTCCCGGCGTTCTACTCCACGCGAGACACGAAAACGCCAGTCATCATCGCTTCGATTTCGCTGGTGATCAACATCGTCCTCAACATTGTTTTCATTCAGTTCTTTTACAAGCGGGTGCAGAACGGTGGCCCCGCGCTGGCCACTGCCCTGGCGACTTTTTTTGATTTCTTCGCGCTGTTCATTATTTTCCGCATCCGTTACGGCGCCATGGGGACGATGGAGATTCTGCGGTCGTTCGCAAAGATCTCTTTGTGCGCGGGCATCATGGGAGTCGCGTGCTGGTTCGGAAACTACTACACGACCTTCACGATCCACTCGCGGTTTCTCGTGCAGCTTCTCGTTTTTGCAGGGCTTATCGTGGGTGCGACGGTTCTTTACTTGGTACTGGCCTGGATTTTCCGGTGCCATGAGATCGAGGAAGTTTACGGCATAGCGACGAGGCGCCGCATTGGCGGCGGTGACGGTTACGCGGAGCCTTGATGGAAATCTCAGCAACAATCTCGTCGTTCTTGACGCACGTCAGAGTGGAGAAGGGCTTGTCTGCGAACACCGTCTCTGCCTATCGCCGCGATCTTGTAAAATTCGATGCCTTCGCCCAGAAACGCAAGCTCAGCCTGGAGGCCGTCAGCCGCGATGACCTGGTGGATTTTCTGGCGGGGCTGTACCGGCAAAAGCTGGAGAGCAAGTCCGTGGCGCGGCATCTGGTAACGTTGCGCAACTTCTTTCGCTTCGCGCAAATCCACGAATTGATTTCAGCGGATCCTTCGATCAACCTTGAATCGCCGAAAATCCGGCGGTCGCTGCCCGGATATCTGCGGCTGGAAGAAGTCGAGCGCCTGCTGACGCAGCCCGATGCGAAGACCCCGATTGGACTGCGGGATCGCGCGATGCTGGAGGTCCTGTATTCGACGGGCTTGCGGGTCTCGGAACTCGTGGGATTGCGAGTGATGGATCTCGATACCAAGGTCGGTTGTTTGCGCTGTATCGGCAAAGGCGACAAAGAGCGCATTGTTCCCGTTGGGCGCAAGGCGCTCGGCATAGTGGAAAAGTATCTTCGCGAAGCGCGGCCGGACTTCGTCGGCAAGACGGCGGGCAGCCCGACGTTGTTCCTCAACCGGCGGGGCCGCCAGTTGAGCCGCGTGGGTGTCTGGAAGATTCTTTCCGCGTATGGACGCAGGGCCGGACTCCGAATGGCCCTGACCCCGCACATGCTGCGGCATAGTTTCGCCACGCACTTACTCGAGCGCGGCGCCGATCTGCGATCCGTCCAGCTGATGCTTGGCCACGCGGACATTTCCACAACGCAAATCTACACCCACGTTGTCGAGGAGCGGTTGAAGCAGATTTACAAAGCGCATCACCCGCGTGCATAGCGCGGCGGGCTACGGGAACTATTGCGGGTGCCTCTGCGGCGGTCAGCGCAAACACCCTGAAGCAGAAGGAGCGCAATGCCAGACTATATGTTTTTGCTGGAAAGCCGGCTCTCGCCGGAACAGCGCGCCGCGATGATGCGCGTGCAGGAACTTTCCGCTGCACTCGGATTCAACGTGTATCTGACCGGCGGAACGGTCCGCGATCTCATCACCGGCGCGTCGCTCCGCGACCTCGACTTCACCGTCGAGGGCAATCCCTCGAGGATTGCGCGCGAGCTGGAAAAGGGCGGCGCAAAAGTTCTGGTCGAAGATGAGAAGCTGCGCCAGGTGGAACTGTTGTTTGCCGGCGACTGTGATGGCAGCATCTCCGCGGCGCGGGACGATCACTATGTCCGGCCGGGCACACGTCCCGAGATTCGCTGGTCCACCATCATGGAGGACCTACGGCGCCGCGATTTCTCGCTCAATGCCATCGCCATCTCACTCAACCCGGCCTCGCGCGGCTTGCTTCTCGATCCCACGAACGGTTTGTCGGACGTCGAGCGCGCCGAAGTGCGGGCGCTCACGATTCACAGCTTCACTAATCAGCCCGTGCGGTTATTGCGCGTGCTGCGCTTCGCGGCGCGCATGGGATTCAAGATGGAACAGCGGACGCAGGAATGGTTTGATTTGGCGATCGAACGTGAACTGCACCACACGATTTCTCCTGAGGATGCCGGTGCTGAACTCCAAGCCGCGGCCCGCGAAGAGCGGCCGGCGGTTGTTCTGAAAGCCTGGGAAGAGCACGATTTGCTCGAGGCCATCAGCCCCGTTCTCGCCAAGAAACATCCCGGATACGAAGCGATCGGCCGCTTGATGAAGGTGCGTGAGGATTTGTTCACGGCAGGATTCCGGCCGCGCCTGGCCACGCCGATGCTCTTAGCTATTCTTGGACGATTGAAGGACAGGGAACAGGCCAGCCTCTTAGCGAAGGTGGGCTTCCGTTCCACGGAATCGGCGGCTGTCCTGGAGTTCGAGGAAGTAGCGTTGGAGGCGCAAAAGGAGCTTCTCGGCAAGAAAATGAAAGCTCCCATCGATGCCTACCGGTTTCTGGAAAAGCTGCCGCTGGATCAAATGGCCTATTTGATGGCGGAGTCGAACAAGTCCGCCGCGCTCTCGAAGATTCGAGCCTATTTGAATAAGTGGCGGCCGGTTCGTCTTGGTCTTCCCGGCGTGGCCGCGCAGTTGGAAGCCCTGGGTATGCCGCGAGGGCCAAAGTTCGACAGTGTTGTCGAGCAGGTGTTTGCATTACAACTCACGGGCCGCGGGAAAACGCTGGAAGAGCGGGAAAAGATCTTGCGCAAGATCACCGGAATCAAGGAACAGCCCAAAAAGAAGGAGAAAGAAAAGAAGCCTGCAAAAGGCACGGACAAAGCACACGCCGCAGCAGCAATGGGCAGTGCTGCCAAGCATAAACATGCCGCAGCCAAGGCGGACGCAAAACATGCGGCCAAAGGAAAGCCGGCACCCGCAAAGTCAGCCGCGAAGCACCACGCGCCCGCCCCCCGCGGAAAGACCGCGGCCGCGTCGAAGAAGCGCCACAGCCGCAAGTAGAATGCGTTGATCGGCTGCGCGTAGCACTACCCGCATCGCGCTACTCGTATCTCAGAGCCACCAGGGGATCGACACGCATTGCGCGGCGAGCCGGGATGTAGCATGCGGCGAGGGCCACAAAGGTTAGCAGCAGTGCGACGGCAATCATCGTTAGGGGATCGTTGGCGTGGACGTCGTAGAGCATGGAGGTCAGATAACGCGTTACGCCCAGGGCCACGCCGATGCCTGCGGCGGCTCCGACTATCGCCAGCACAATTCCTTGACGTAAGACCAGCTTCAGGACACTTCCCGGATGCGCGCCGAGGGCCATGCGAATTCCGATTTCGCGTGTGCGCCGCGAAACTTCGTACGAAAGCAGCCCGTACAATCCCACGCACGCCAGTATCAACGCGAGCAAAGCGAAGAAGCTGGATAGACGGGCCACCAGTCGCTCCTGAAACAGCAATCGGTCGATTTGCTGCGATTCAGTCTTGATGTCAAAGAGCGGCAAATTGGTATTCACTTTTGCCACCGCTTCGCGAATCGCGGGAAGAATAGCCTGCGGATCGGCCGCGGTGCGCAATTCAAATGACGCTCCGCCAAAGCTCTGCGGCATGTACATCATGGAGTGAATCTCCCGCCGCAAACTGTTGTATTTCGCATCGCGGACGACGCCGATGATTTCGTAGCCGGGACTCGCCGGCCCGTCCGGACCTGCTGCCGATTCGCCGAACTGTTTCCCGAGCGGGTTCTCCTTACCGAGATATTTCTCGACGAAGGCCTGATTCACGATCACCGCAGTCGGCGCCGAAGTCGGAGTGCCCCCCCTGTTCGAGGCGGAAAGCTTGAAATCAGACGCGCTGAATCCGCGGCCGGCAAGAAGTGGGATGCGCAAGGTCTCGAAGAAATTCGGGCCGACGCCAAGTACGTCTGCTTCGGAGTTTTGGTCCTGTGGCGTGCCAGGCCAATGGAACATGGTGACCATCAGCCCGTCACTCAGCAGCGGCACCATCGAGTAGCTCGCGGACTTCACTCCGGGGATTTCCGAAAGCCGTCCCTGCAAGTCGCGATAAAAGGCGTCCATTTGCGGGCCTTTGTAGCCGATCAGCGTCGGGTCGATTTCGAAAATCAAGATGTTGTGGGAATCGAATCCAACGTCGATGCTGCGCAGATTCTGCAGTGTGCGCACGAGAAGGCCCGCGCCCACGAGGACAACAATGGCGAGCGCGACTTGCGTAACCACTAGCGCATTGCCGATACTGAACCATTTTCCGCCGGAGTGTCGCAAACTCGCGGAGCTTCCTTCGCCTTCCTTCAGCGCCGGGGTCAAATCGATGCGCGCGCCGCGGAAAGCCGGTGCGACGCCGAAAAGGATTCCGGTGAGCAGCGAAACCGCGACAGTGAATCCGAGGACGCGCAAGTCGACACCCGTGGCGAATCCGAGTGGACGCGTCTGGTTGCTGGACACAAACGAAATGATCGCGTGTGCTCCCCAATAGGCGAACAAAATCCCTAGCACGCCTCCAAGCACCGAGAGCATTACGCTTTCCGTCAAAAGCTGGCGCACCACCCGCGCGCGGCCCGCGCCCAACGCCAATCGCACGGCCATTTCCTTTTGCCGCGCGGCCGCCCGAGCGAGCATCAGCCCCGCGACGTTGGCGCAAGCAATCAGCAAAATGATGCCGACAGCGAGCATCAGCACGTACAGGGGATTGGAGTATTGACTTCGGGCACCAGTCAGGCCGGTTTGCGCGGGTACCAGCGTTACGTTGGGATTATCGTCTGGCTTGGATAGGGTCTTCGGGCCGCTGGCCGCTTCGGATTCGCGAGGGGCGCCCGCGGGCATTGGACCTTGCGGAGCCGGCGCGATCACAGGCTTATTGCCAGGGGATTGCGGCATCGGGCCGCCAAGTGCTTCGCGACGCGACTGCAGCGGGACTTTCTGCGGGGCCGGCCCCGGCGGCGCGGGCATGCTCGTTGGTGGATTGCCGGCGGGGGGTGCCGACGGCCCACCATAAACCATTTGGGTACGAACTGCGCCGCCCCGAGCCGGTCCTCCGGGCCCGGGACGCAACGTAGGCGTTGCCGCCATCTCGCCGCCATTGAAAACCGGGACGGGGCCGTGAAGCATTTCATTGCGGAAGATGCCGCTTACCGCCGCTTGCGCCTGGGCGATTGGTGTGCCGGGTTTGAGCCGGCCGACAATTGTGAGCCACCAGTTACTCACGTCGCCAGAACGGTTTTGCCAGCGCAGGGGATCGCTAATGCGTTGAGCGCCGGAGAGCGGCAGCCAAACATCGTAATCGCTGCCCGGAGTGATTCCCGTGAATCGCTGTTCGGCTACGCCGATAATCGTGAATGGGACGTTGTTCAGTTCAATCGTATGGCCGACTACGTCGCGAGCGGCGCCGAAGGCGCTCTGCCAGTACCCATAGTTCAGCACGGCGACGGGTGCGGCGGACGGAGTGTCGTCCGCTGAGTCGAACAGCCGGCCTGCGGCGGCTTTGAGACCCATCGTGTGGAAGAAGTCCCCAGAAACGAGCTGGCCGTTGATAACCGTCGCAGGGCCGTTCCCGGTCAAGTTCAACCTACCTGCGGTGGCAAAGGCCGCTGTTGCCGAAAAGACATTTGCTTGGGCTATCTCGCGAAACAGTGGCTCGGAAAACGAGCAGCCTGTGGGATTCGCAGCGCCGGGCCTCAAGCTCGTGGGGCAATCTCCCGAAGTCATGTAGCCGTGAATGTTTGGCGCGTTGCGCGCGCCCCATTTAAGCAGGACCAACTGCGAAGGATCTTCGACCGGCAGCGACCGCAGCATTACCGCGTCGACCAAGCTGAAAATAGCGGTGTTTGCGCCAATGCCTAGAGCAAGCGTGAGAATGGCCACCGCCGCAAAGCCTGGGGATTTCGCGAGCATACGCAGGCCATAATGAATGTCCTGCCCGAGCTGCTCCAGCCAAACGAAACTCCACACCTCACGCGTCTCTTCCTTTACGCGCGTCACATTGCCGAACTTTCGTACAGCCGCATAACGCGCTTCCTCCGGTGACATCCCGCGCTCGATGTTGTCCTGCGTCTCCCTTTCGATATGGTCGCGAATGTCCTGATCGAGATCTTCCATCATTTGCTTGCGACGCCTCATCTTTCGCCCCCCAGTTACACAGGTCGGAGAATCCGCGCGATCGCTCCCGCCATCTTGTTCCACTTGCTCGTTTCAACCTGCAGTTGCTTGCGCCCCTTGGCGGTCAAACGGTAGAACTTGGCGCGGCGATTGTTCTCCGAGGTCCCGTCCTCGACCGAAATCCATCCCCGCTTGATGAGCCGGTGCAGCGCCGGGTAAAGTGAGCCTTGTTCGACCTGCAATACGTCAGCGGAGTTGAATTCGATGGCCTTGGCGATGGCGTGACCGTGCGCCGGGCCCAGCAGCACTGTGCGGAGAATCAGCAGGTCCAGGGTGCCTTGCAGCAGCTCGATGCGCTCTTTTTGTTCTTTGGTAGACATCCTAGGGGAGAATAGACCGCTTCCAGTAGAATGTCAAGGTGAGTTGCCACCCAACGGGTCCTTACCGGCCGCGGGAAAACGCCGGAAGAGCGGGAAAAGATCTTGCGCAAGATCACCGGAATCAAGGAGCAGCCCAAAAAAGAAGGAGAAGGAAAAGAAGCCTGCAAAAGGCACGGACAAAGCACACGCGGCAGCAGCAATGGGCAGTGCTGCCAAGCATAAGCATGCCGCGGCAAAAGCGGATGCAAAGCATGCGGCGAAAGCAAAACCGGCACCCGCCAAGCCGGCCGCGAAACACCATGCTCCCGCGCACCGCGGAAAAAGCGCGCCGGCCTCCAGAAAGCGGCACACTCGCAAATAAAATGCACGCTCGGCGGGGAACGTGCGTCTGCGGGAAACGTCACAATTTGGTTCCGAGTACCCGTATTCCGGGCACAATCACTGCGGTGAGCTAACGCAGACTTTAAAAGGGAACCTGCCAGCGGGACCCGCGGTTAGAGGCCTGTTCAAGCGAAGACGTGGGATGGTCGCAAAATGGGCAACTCCAATCGCATAGGGACCCACTTACTTCTAAACGCAGATCAAACTCTAGAACATTCCGCTAAAACGCGACCCTTATTTAGCGTAAACGATTGTTCCTCGGGTTCGGTGAAATCTAATCTTCGTCCTGGCCGGACTCCTTGTCGTCTTCACTCTTACCCTTAATAAAGCTCAGTGCCTTTTTCCATGCTTGATCTGCTACAAGGCGGCCGGTGGCTCTTCCTACGAGATCGGCAAGCTCGAAATGGATTCCGCCATACCGACGGGATATTCCAGCCTGGTTTGCCGCATCCGTGAAAGTGGCCCAAGAAAGGGTGACATTTTGTTTGGGTGTAAAACCCGGCTCGATTGTGGAGCTTCCTGCGGAAAATGTCACAGAGTTTCCGAATTTGTCGCTGTGGGTGAAGAGCTTAAGAATCTGGGCACCGGCCGCGCTGAATGTGCTATGACCAGAGATGTATTCAGGAAAAGGTGGCGTCGGAAACGTGCTCATCTGGTAGGGAATCCAGAGAGAACCGTCAAAGCTTTGTGTCCCCAGGAAAGGACGCCAAGCGGTGATCTGCTGACCGTGAAACAAATAAGGGATCGCCTGAACGGGACGCACCGAGTCAAAAGCCCGTTTTGCATCCCAAGCGGCGATACCGGCGTCGAAGATGGCGTTCGTCAATGCAAAGAACATTTTGGCGTCATCATCGACGGTGTGATGGTCGCGGCGTGAGACAAACTCGCCAAAGAGGTCCCAGTGCCCGGGCGGAAGTTCCGTGCGCGGACCATTCGCCCAATATTCGGCAATCATCTTTTGTTCGTCTGTGAGGTTCGCGCTGATGGTGATCAGATCCTTCGCTTGTTGCAGATAGGTCTCCGAACCGAACAAAGCCGGACCAAACTCGGCGACAAAGGATCGAAATTGGTCAGGCGAGGTCATGGCAAAGGGGACCACGCGGTACCACTGCGCTCCTACAAAGGCTTGGGTGATGACGTGGGAAATCGGGTGCGTCGCACCGTCGTCATACTTCAACGGTTGCCAGTGGTCGGGATCCAGCACCGATGCTGGAATGACTGGCACGGTGCTTGCTGGATTCACCGAGGCGTATCCAGTCCAATCGGAATACGCCCCTGGGTGCAGATCGCCGAGCTGGTTGGAACCGTCTCCATGACGAAACGCGAGTACCGCAGCGCAAGCCACATTCCCAATCCCCGCCGGAGTGTCTGTATTGATGGTTACATTGTTCGGATCGTAGCCCAAACTAGCCATGAGTGGATCAAAGACACTAGCCTTGTCGAGCGCAAAGAGATCCACCAGGGCGCGATAGGCAGCAAAGCTGATCGCTTCATTCTTGTTAGCTAACGTGCGTTCTCTCTTGGGCCGCCGCAGTTCATCCCCAAACTTTGTGCCGACGGCCCTCTTGTCGTAGGCCGCCCAAGCGTCGAAGATGCAAGTGTGCACAATAGCCAGGGCCCTGGCCACCATCGGCGGACCAATGCGGGAATCGCGCACGCCTTGCAATGCCGCGACGTTCCATTGCACCACCACGTTGTCGCTCGCACTGGCTTGGCCCATCACGCCTACCGGCCAAATCAGAACTGCAACGATAAGTAAGGATCGAAACGATGAAGGGAGCTTAGATGTCGACGCGGAAGGCAGGCGTATACTCGCGGCCATTGGAATACTTCCTCCAGCTATAGGGGACAATCGAATCTACTCGAATCACCTGTCCTTGCAGCGAATTGACAGCGCCACGACGAGCAGGGCATCGATCCTCGCTCGGCGTGACAGTTATCTTGGCCCCCCTCCGTGCGAAGGGCTGGAGTGCATCAGAAAAAGACGCCGTTGTGTTCGGTGCCGAATTGCGCGAAGTCGGTGTGCGTCTTCGCCGGGTCGGATACGAAGTGGAAGCCGTGTCCGGTATCCTTCGGCGTGGTGACAGAGACCGCAATCGTTGCCGAGCACTCGAAAAAGTCGCCGCGGAATTTGTTCGTCGCGTCGCTGAATCCGAGGACGCTCCGCGTCACTCCGCTCCATTCGATTTTCATTGAGTTGATGATGGCGCTGAAGATCCCCAGCGCATGCGTCGGGTCAAAACTGTTGGGGACCGTGAAAACATCAAACACAGAGCAGACATTGTGCACGAGCAACTCTGCGGTCCCGTCGTCGATGTCCACCTTTCCGCTACCCACGGGGTAAGGAGTACCCCAAAAGAGCAGAGAGCCGGCCCCAATCCCTGGGTCATAAGAGTGGAAGCCCAACGGGCTCCCATTGGGAGTGGCAGAAGTCACCCCCAAGCTGTCCAATCATATGAACCCGATGGCGCCGCGATGCTGTTCCTTGTCGAGGCCGACAAAGACGCCGTCCATGAAGCGCATGTCGGTGTGGAAGTCGTATTTGGCGCTCGTGCCCGTGTTGAGGTCTGTGCCTGTACCCGAGAGAATCAGATCGGCCTGGGCGATCACCCCCTTGAAGTCCGTAATGATCGAAGGATCATGGCCGGTGTTGGGACTGGTCGCCGGGTTGGCGTCAACTGGGCCGGGGAAGAAAAAGTGCGCGCCGGGCGGCGTGGTAATGTGCGGGATAGGTCGCGCAACGGGTTTGCACTTGTTGCGTTCCCCTTCATCCTCGTCGTCCGCAAGCGCCGACGACCGCAGTCCAGAGCCGAGCAAGAGTCCAGCTCCGGCAGCGGTGCCGGCTGCCCCTCGAATGAGATTGCGCCGGGTTAGCCATTTCTCCTGAAGCTTTTTCCACGAAATAGGCTTTTCGTCATTCATTCTCGTTCTCCTTCAACTAATCGGCAGCGCACACAAGAAAATGTGCCGACTGGCCAGTGATGACCCAGGGTCCCGAAATATGTGCTCATAAAGCATTAGAATAAATTGCGGGAAAAGGAAATGGGAAAACTCGCCTGAGACTGCGCCCCTCGCCAAGAAATGTCAAGTACAAACTCTGGTAATAGCAGTACCCATGCTCGCAAAGCTCTGGAAGAGTGTTTTTGGATTCATTACGAGTACCACGGTTGCATACGTTCCGTTTTCCTGGAATCTGCTTGACACCCTACTCCCGGGGGAAGCGAAACACAAAGTTCTGGACGAATTGTCGCCCACTCGGAAGTTATCGTCGCAGCCGACTTTCCACCATATAGGGTAGATTAATAGTCGGAATCTCCGACACAACACCTCGCTACCAAAGATTCGTTTTGCCGTTTTATTTTCTGGACCCCTTACCGTGGTGACAGGAGTTCTCGCTGATTTTACCTCGTGTGCTTGTTGGAGCCATCCCACCTCGGTCAGCCACGCTAGGTTGACCGCTATGTGGTCACACAGACAATTGTTGCGTGCCGCTCGGGTGCGGAGCGTATCGACTTTTTCCGTATCCTGTTAGAATCGAGTTCCATGGGCCAGCCGCAGTTCGTTCATCTGCACGTTCACACGGATTACAGCCTGCTCGACGGCGCCTGCGAAACCACCGAGCTCCTGGACGAAGCATCCCGGCAGAAAATGCCGGCGGTGGCGATTACCGATCACGGCAACCTCTTTGCCGCCGCGAATTTTTTCTATGAAGCCAGCAAGCGCGACGTCAAGCCGATCATCGGCTGCGAAGTCTACGTGGCGAAGGGAAGTCGGCACGACCGCGGCGAAAAGGCCAACGGCGGCAATGGGCAGGACCGTGGCGACGCCGAACCCGGAATGCGCGGAAGCAATCATCTGGTGTTGCTCTGTGAATCGCTCGAGGGTTATCACAATCTGATTAAACTGGTCTCCGCCGGATTCCTCGAAGGCTTTTACTACAAACCCCGCATTGACTACGACCTTCTTTCGAAACACAGCAAGGGATTGATCGCGCTTTCAGCGTGTTTGCGCGGTCCAGTGACGGAAGCGGTTGTGGACGAAAAGTACGACCTCGCGCGCGAGAACGCGTATCGCTTGCGCGATGTTTTCGGGAAAGGGAATTTCTTTCTCGAGATTCAGGATCAGGGGCTGGAGATCGAGAAAGGCGTCAACCGCGAGCTCGTGCGGCTTTCGAAAGAGACCGGCATACCGCTCGTCGCAACCAACGATTGCCACTATCTCCATCACGACGATGCGCATGCCCAGGATGTGCTGCTCTGCATTCAGACCGGCAAAACCATGAGCGACACGCATCGCATGAAGTTCCAGACCGACCAGTTCTATTTCAAAACCGCGGCAGAAATGGCCAAGGTGTTCGGAGAAGTGCCGGAGGCGCTGAGCCGCACGGTGGATATTGCTTCGCGCTGCAACGTCAAGATTGAGCGCATCCCGAATCCTTTCCCGGAATTCAAAGTTCCGGAAGGGCACACGTCATCAAGTTATTTTGAAAAGGTCGCGCGCGAGGGATTCGCCACGCGCGTGCCGCAGCTCGAACGGCTCGCGAAACAAAACGCACTTGCAAATCCGCTCGTTGAGTACGAGCGGCGGCTCACTTTCGAAATCGAAATGATCAAAAAGATGCGCTATGAAGGCTACTTTTTGATCGTTTGGGATTTCATCCAATACGCGCGGGCGCAGGATGTTCCCGTCGGGCCGGGCCGCGGCTCTGCGGCGGGGAGTCTGGTCAGCTACGCGTTGCGCATCACGGATGTCGACCCGTTGCAGTACAACCTGCTGTTCGAACGCTTCCTGAATCCCGAACGCGTCTCCATGCCCGATATCGATATTGATTTCTGCATGCGGCGGCGCGGGGAATTAATTGAATACGTCACCCAAAAATATGGGCGGGAAAATGTCGCGCAGATTATTACATTTGGGACTATGGCCGCGAAAGCCGCGGTGAAAGACGTCGGGCGCGCGATGGACATTCCGTACGGAGAAGTGGACCGCATCGCGAAGCTGATTCCCACGACGCTGGGAATCGAGTTGAAAGACGCGTTGGAAGACGCGCCGCAATTGAAGTCCGCGATTAACAGCGATGAACGATTGAAGGATTTGATGGCGGTGGCGCTGCGGCTCGAAGGACTGGCGCGACACGCATCAACGCATGCGGCAGGCGTGGTGATTTCGCCGAGGCCGCTCACGGATGTCGTGCCGCTGTACAAAACGAACCGCGACGAAATCACCACGCAGTACGACATGAATGCGTTGGAACGCGTGGGCCTCTTGAAGATGGATTTTCTCGGGTTGACCACGCTCACGGTCCTGCACGACGCCGTTCGAATGGCCGAACAGAACCGCGGGATCAAGTTGGACATCGACAATCTCGTGCTGGATGACGCCGAAGCTTACAAACTTTTCGCGCGCGGCGAAACCACCGCCATCTTCCAATTCGAATCGCACGGCATGCGCGACATTCTTCGCCGCTACCAGCCCACCCGGATCGAGGATTTGACTGCTCTCAACGCTCTTTATCGTCCGGGACCCATTCAGGGCGGGATGATCGATGACTTCATCAATCGCAAGCAAGGAAAAACGAAAGTCAGCTACGAGCTGCCGCAGCTCAAAGATATTTTGGAAGAGACGTACGGCGTCATTCTCTATCAAGAGCAAGTGATGCAAATCGCCAACCGGCTGGCGAGCTTTTCTCTCGGCGAAGCCGACATCCTGCGCCGGGCCATGGGCAAAAAGAAAAAAGAAGAGATGGCGGCGCAGCGCGCGAAGTTCATGGCCGGTTGCGCGACAAACAAGATTCCGGAGAAAAAAGCAGAACGCATCTTTAACTTGATGGAAGAATTTGCCGGGTACGGGTTCAACAAGTCCCATTCCTGCGCGTACGCTTTGTTGGCGTATCAGACGGCTTATCTGAAAACGCACTACCCCGTGGAATTCATGGCCGCGCTGCTGACTTCGGAAGCCGGCAACACCGAAAAAGTCGTGAAGTACATCAACGAAGCGCGCGGAATGAGCATCTCCATCCTGCCCCCGGATGTGAACGAGAGCGATTTGTATTTTACTCCGGTCGGCGAATCCATCCGGTTCGGCCTTGCTGCGATCAAGAACGTGGGCGAGAACACGGCCAGGGCCATTCGCGAGTCGCGGATGAGCCAGGGCGAATTCAAATCGCTGTACGATTTTTGCGAGCGCATCGAGTCCCGCTACCTGAACAAACGCGTTTTCGAAAGTTTGATCCGATCCGGCGCAGTCGATTCGCTTGGGCCGCGAGAATCAATGCTGGCGTCGGTGGATGATGCCGTTGCCGCTCTGCAGCGCGCATCGCGAACTCGCGAAAGCGGGCAGCACGGTTTATTTGGAACGGCAGCAGCGCCTGCACTTTCGCCATTCGAGTTGCGCGAAGCCGCCCCCTGGAGCGAAGAAGAACGTCTCGCGAGCGAATATGCAATGCTGGGTTTTTACGTTTCCGGCCACCCCCTGGCGAAGTATGCTTCGCGGCTGCAGGATTTGAAAACGATTTCGCTCGACTTGGTCGAGGAGCAGCGGAATGGAAAAGAAATCACGGTGGCGTCGCTCATCGTGGGGACGCGGCCGATGCGCTCGAAGAAGGGCGCGCGCTGGGCCATCTTCACGATACAGGATATGACCGGCGTGCAAGAGCTGCTGGCATTTCCAGAAAGCTTTGCGCGCCTGGAACCGGTGCTGAAGCCCGGGAATCCGCTTCTCTTGAAAGTTCGCGTACAAGTGGAGGAGGCGGGCACGCGGCTCTCGCTGCAGGAGGCGCGACGGTTGGACGAACTTCCAGAGAGAGCAGCTGCCGACGAATTTCGCGTTCGGCTTGAGATGCAAGTGCTGAGCGAAGAAATTCTCGATCGCCTGGAAGATGTGCTGGCATCCTCTCCGGGGCCGTGCCCGGTGGTGTTTGAGATGTGCTCGCCGAATGGATCCGTGGCGGTGCTGCAGGCGCAGCAGCGGGTTAAGTCGACGCCGGAATTAACAGCGGCCGTGCGACAAATCTGCGGCGCGCGCTCGGTTGCGACGGTGGCGGAATGAGCGCCAAAGAAAAAAACAAACGAGGGGCGCCGGTTCAAGACCGCGAGAAGGAGATCGAACGGCTGGAAAAAGACGTGGAAGAGTTGCGGCATCTCGCGGGCGACGCGGATGCAAACGCGGAGCTGGAGCGCGTTCGCGGGCAGGTGGCGGAACTGCGGCGCGAGTTCTACACGCACCTGGGGCCGTGGCAGCGCGCGCAAATCGCGAGGCACCAGCAGCGGCCGTACACGCTGGACTTTATCAATCTGCTTTTCACGAACTTTGTGGAACTGCATGGAGACCGCGGCTACGCGGACGACAAAGCCATTGTTGCGGGGCTGGGAAAATTCCACGGGCGTCCGGTGGCGATCATCGGCCATCAGAAGGGGCGCGACACGAAGCAACGGCTGATCCGGAATTTTGGCCAGCCGAAGCCGGAAGGCTACCGGAAAGCGCTGCGCGTGATGCAGCTCGCGGCGAAGTTCGGCCGGCCCATTATTACGTTGATCGATACGCCGGGCGCGTATCCGGGAATCGACGCGGAAGAACGCGGGCAGGGCGAAGCGATCGCGCGGAACTTGCGCGAGATGGCGCGGCTGCCGGTGCCGGTGATCGTGACGGTGACGGGGGAAGGCGGATCGGGAGGGGCGCTGGCGATTGCGGTGGGCGATCGCGTCAACATTCTGGAAAACAGCTTCTATTCGGTTATTTCGCCGGAAGGGTGCGCTTCGATCATCTGGCGCGACTCGACGAAAGCGGAAACCGCAGCGGTAGCCATGAAAATTACGGCCAAGGATTTGAAAGAGCTGGGGATTGTGGATGAGATCGTTCCCGAGCCGGAAGGCGGCGCGCATACGGACCACGAGGCGGCGGCGCGGTTCCTGGACGAAGTGCTGGACCGGCAACTGGTGGCGCTGACGAATCAGCCGGTCCGGGATTTGGTTGATGCCCGCTACGAGAAGTTCCGCAAAATGGGGCAGTATTTCGATCTTTGGAGCTGACGGCTGCGCCCCTTCCTTATCGGATTTCTGGGAGCGCACCCCCCACCCCCCATGTTTTTTGTAAGTGCGGAATCTAAAGGACTTAGCGATCCTGTAAGTTCTTTGGATGCAACACTTACGGGGCACTTCATAAGTGTTGATTCTTCGCGACTTAGGGACGGGGAGAGGGGAACAGCAAGAGGCAAAGACGGCGCAGAGTTCTTGGCTTGAAGGATGTGACTCCCCGTTGCGATGAAAAGAGTGCCGAAGTGATTGACAAACAAAGGGTTGTGAGACGGCCGTCACGAAAAAGAGTGAGCAAACCTCTGAAAAGAAAAGACTTGAATGAGAAGAAGGCAGAAATGGAAGTGGTGCGAGGAGAGCAGGCCGGGATTTGCGAGTGGCAAACACGCGGTAGAATAGCACAGAAGTACACTGCGTGTCAATTACTTTGTTGTTAGCATTCGAACGGGGCGGTAAAGTGTTGAACCGTTGATAGTTGGACAAGTTAGGATGGCAAAAAGTCCCGCCCTCAAAAACCGAGGACGGGGCACCCAAATTCGCCTCATGTTGCATCCGGGCCACCCGTCCGTTCGTTGTGGCAATCGCGTACTTCCTCGTATCCCTATCTCGAGCTCTGCTGCATGATGCAACCGTGCTATACAGCCGACGCCACTCTCTGCGATTTGGAAGATTGTTTGTTTACTTGATGAGTGAAACGATGACCCGTGAGGATCTCGTAGCAGTCTTCAATTGGAATGCGGAATTCTCTACGGCCTTCAAAGACATTCAAGCTGAGAACATCACAAAATCACCGCTGGTCAGACTGATCGAACAACCGGGAGAAGCGGTAAAATCCTTCAACGAGACGGTCGTCAAGCCGCTTATTGAGAAGTTGGCGAAGGAACAGGAAACGACGGGCGGTGCGGGGGGCGGCCGGAGGGGAGCGGCGACATGAAGTCGCCGCCACAGGAGTAAAGGCCAGTGGCGAATGGGGCACCGGCAAAGATGCCGCCCTGAAGGGACGGCGCTACGTAACATGCGGACTGTTCGGGCGCTTCGACAGGCGGACGGCCAACAACACGCCGAGAACTGCGTCGAAGGCCAGACAGAAGCCGGGCCACGGGGGGGGAGTGGCGAAAGCAGAAACTAGAAAGCAGAAATCAGAAACTAGAAATTAGAAATTAGGGAAAAATGGGGACAGACGGGAAGTCCCGCCTTGTCCCTTGTCGATTATTGCCTCGTGATTCAGCCGAGTGCTAACCTCCGAGCCGTGAAACCAAAGCGTCCAAAAGTGGAGCCGATTCGTGCGCCGACGCTTTTCCCGATGGAGAAAGTGGAGGAGGCAGCCGAACTCGCAGGCGAGCTAAAGATCGAGCGTCCATACTCTTTGCCGGGAATACTGCTTGGCACTTCGGCATTTACTGCAAACGGCTGGGAAGGCAGTTTCTACCCTTCTGGCATGAAGTCACGCGATTTTCTTTCTCACTACGCCACGCAGTTTGCTACGGTCGAGGTGGACTCGACGTTCTACGGATGTCCTTCTGCCAGCACAGTCAAGCATTGGGCGGCGCGAACTCCCGAAGATTTCATTTTCTCCGTCAAAGTTCCGCAGATATGTTGCGGTGTCAGTTATGTTGCGCAGAGTGCCGCTGGTCCCCTCTCACCTGCGCTTGGTGTGATTTAGCGCCACATAAGAATTCATACTGGGCTGATTTCCATTTCTTTCTGAAAGGAGTCAGCCGATGTTCACTCAGCTCGTAAAAAACCCGCTCACCTTGGAGCGATACCGTAATGGACCTTTCGCCCAAGAACGGGAGCAATACCTTGCTCATCTTTCTCAGCGAGGTTACCGCAAGGGCCGGTTAACGGGAATCAACATTCAACTGCTTGCCATCGCCCAGCGGCTACGAATCAGGGACCACATACGCGTAACGAAGGGCGAGGTCTCTGAAGCGGCGGAAATATGGATGAAGGAAAGGAGACAGCGTACTTCACTGCCGCATTCGCTTGTCCTTGCTAAGACCGATTTCATTTCGATTGCTTGTAATTGGTTGCGGTTCTTAGGCTGGCTAGATGAGGAGCGGCCTGCATTACCTTTTGCCAATCAGCTCGAAGAGTTTCTCATCCATTTGCGGGACGACCGAGGGTTGAGCGAAGCGACAACCATCCATCGGAAACGTACCCTCGAACCGTTCTTCAGCTGGTTAACAGCACGTGGCGGTGCGATAACCACCGTCACGCCGAGGGACATCCCGGAGTTTTTTTCGGCCAGCAGAGCGCACGGATGGGGTCGGCCCACCATTTCCGGCTGCGCCTACTCTCTCCGGTCTTTCTTCCGCTATGCCGCTTCTCGTTCTTGGTGTGCACCTGATATTGCAGAGACCATCGACAAACCCCGCTTG
>JBARRT010000090.1:0-2608 GCA_049644365.1 Candidatus Acidiferrum sp.
GCATCTTCTGTTGAAACTTGATCTTGACGAGCGATTTGATGCTCTTGAAACCGTATTTCCAAGGGAGAACCATGCGAACCGGCGCGCCGTCTTGATTCGGCAGCGTTTCGCCATACATGCCGACGCAAAGAAGTGTGAGGGGGTTCAGGGCTTCGTCCATGCGCAGGCCCTCGACATAGGGAAAGTCGAGGCCGGCATATCTTGCCTGCGGCATCTGCTGGGGGTCGAAATAGCTTTGGAAGGCGACGAATTCGGCCTTGGGCGTGGGCTCGACGAGCTTGATGAGATTGCTGAAAGAAAAACCGATCCAGGGAACAACGATGGACCAGGCTTCGACGCAGCGATGGCGATAGATGCGTTCCTCGAGCGGGGCGATTTTCAGGATTTCGTCCATGGTGAACTTGCGGGGCTTTTTGACTTCGCCCTCGATGGAGACAGACCACGAGGAGGTGTTGAAGTTTTTGGAGTTCTTCGCCGGATCGCCTTTGTCGGTTCCGAATTCGTAAAAATTGTTGTAGTGAGTCACGTCTTCGAAGGTATTTTGTTTTTCGGTCGTGCTGAAGGGACTCTTGGCGAGGCCGGTGAGCTTGGTTGCGGCGAACGCGGTCTGCGAGGGCGATGCCAGTTCGAACATTCCCTTGCCTGCGACGGCGGTCGCGCCGACGATACCCATGGCTTGGAGGAACTTCCGCCGGTTCAGGTACACGGACCTGGGCGTCACATCGGCGTAAGTCAAATCCGGGGCTTTGCGGATCAACATCTCTTTCCTCCAGAGGTCCCGTAATGGTTCTGATTCCCTATCATATTACGTACATCTAGTTGTGTTAGATGCCGGAAATTGGCCACGTGACTTTTGACCTCTTTGGGCGAAGAATCACGCCGTTTGCCGTACTCGTACAATGTGAGTCATGGGAAGCGAAGAAGTTACAGACAGAATTGGGTTGGCGGGCTGGCAGGAGCCGCGATTATTCGCGCGATGCGTGGCTGGCGCCGATTCGTTTGAAATTCGAAATGCGCTAATTTTCCCCGCGCTCTGCTATGTTTATGACCTCGTTTATGCTGTCCGCAGGCCGCGGCGGAGTGGCATTGTGTGGCCTCGCGGCAAGACTAGATGCACGAATAGGAGGCTTGCTCGAATGCCCGATGCTGTGAACCCCGGAACCCGGACGATTGGAGTGGATGTTGGCGGCACGAAAGTGGCCGCGGGTTTTGTCGATGCACAGGGCGAAATCACGCAGCATACGCGCACAGCGATGAATCCCCGCGGCACTGCGGAGGAAGGCCTCGCCGCCGTGACGACCGCGATTGACACGCTGCTGAAGATGGCGCCCGAGGTGCACGGCGGCGTGCAGCGCATCGGGATTTGCGCTCCCGGGCCGCTCGATCCGCGGACCGGCGTGGTGGTGAATCCGCCGAACGTGCCGTGCTGGCGGAATTTTCCGCTGGCGGGGGAAATCGCTCGCCGGTACGGCGGCTTCGTAAGAATCGATAACGATGCCAACGGTGCCGGGCTCGCAGAAGGATTGTGGGGCGCGGGACGTGGCTACAAGAACGTGTTTTACGCCGGCATCGGCACGGGGATCGGGACCGGCATTCTTTTTGATGGACGGATTTATTACGGGCGGACGGGCGCGGCCGCCGAAGGCGGGCACGTCAGCATCGATTACAAGGGACCTCGCTGCGGATGCGGCAAGAGGGGGTGCATCGAGGTGCTGGCCTCGGGCACAGCGATCGGCAAAAAGGCGCGGGCAAGACTCGCGGAAAAAGCAGGATGCTCGGCGGTGATGCTGGAGCTGGCGGGTGGAAACGTCGAGGCCATCACCAGCGAGATCGTGGGACGAGCCTACGCTGCAGGTGATCCGGTCGCCAAAGAAATTCTGCTGGAAACCGTTGAACTGCTGGCCATTTGGCTGGGAAACATCGTGGACCTGCTGGAACCCGACGTCGTGGTCCTCGGCGGCGGAGTGGCGACCATGCTGAGCCCGTTCTTCGGGGAAATCCGCGACCGCTTGCCGGCCTGGTGCGTGAATGCGCGCTGCCGGGAGATCCCGTTGGTGCCGGCGCGCTACGGCGAGAATTCTGGAATCGCGGGGGGCGCCGCACTCTGTGCCGCGCCCATGCCAGCCTAATTAGGGGCTACTGCCGACAGCGCTCTTTTGGCCGGAAATTGGATTGAAGAAATACGACTGAATTGGTCTGCTTTCATACCTGTGCGCCGTTCCACCTTGTTTTGGAGCCATCCAGCCGGGATTTGCGCCCATTCGCTGCAAAGAGGTTGGAAAGGAACTCGAGCAACGGGCAAACTTCTCACAGTTGAAAATGATTTGCAACTGAGATAGAGTTTTTGCCTCGGGGATCAGGTTAATCGATTAGGCGGGTGTGCGGTCATTTATGCAAACTGTTTGCAAGAAGACGGAAGGGGAACCTTCCCACGAAAATAGCGGAGCGGACGCTCTCACTTCGCCGACTGTGGTCCCGCTAGGACCTCCTGCAAAGTTGTGCTCGAGCACTCGGCGGCGTCCGTGGTTGCGACGCGTGCACGCCGTGCTGGGAATCGTATCGGCATTGAACCTGTTTGTTTTGATCGCGACAGGATTTCTGCTGCAGC
>JBARRT010000091.1:0-5946 GCA_049644365.1 Candidatus Acidiferrum sp.
CTTGCGGGAGATCCCACGCTGCTTTTTCCGCGCGAGGCTCGCTGGATCGGAGACAAGAAAGCACCTTGGGTCAGCGAAAAAGTTTGGGTGGAGATTCCCGGCAAGTGGCTTCGCGAGGAAAGTGAGAAACACCATTGGAAGCGCGTGGCGGTGTATGGATTGGATTTTGTGATGGCCGTGCGCGATTACTGCGAGTTGCAGCAGGGTGCGTTCGAACTCGTGCCGTTCGATTTTCACTTTGACATGGCGCGGGCCGTTAAAAGTGAGGAGGAACTCGAAGGCTTTCGCGACAGCATGGATATCATCCTGGATGGCTTCCACGCGCTTCTCAAGGCCTACGAGCCTGGAAAATCCGAGGCCGAAATCATGGCTCCGGCGGTCGAGCGCTTTTTTGCGCGCGGAGCAGGCCCGCGCATGATGAACATCGTTCTAAGCGGCAGCAACGGTGAAGCGGAGGCATTTTTCAAAGTGCCGTCACAGCGCAAAGTTGCCGCGGATGATTTGTTGCTCTATTCCCTCGAGGTGACCGGCGCCGCCGGCTACTGGATCGAATTTTCCCGCGCACTGATTCGGGGAAAAGTCAGCCCTCGCACGCGCGCGATGAGCGATGTTTATCCCCAAGCGATGGAATCTGCGCGCTTGAAGATGCGCGAGGGCGTGCTTGCCAGCGAAGTTCACAAAGCGGCGGCCGATGTTTTTGCGAAAGCTGGATTTGCGCTGGGCCACCTTACGGGTCATTCCATCGGCATGACCATGCTGGAGCATCCCTCCATCGGGGCGAATACGCAGATCGAGTTGAAAGAAAACATGGTCGTTAGCTTTCATCCCCAAGTCGTCGACCAAGAAGGCCAGGTTTGCCTCTACACCCAGGACACCTACCGCGTCGGCAAAAAGGAAGGCGAGTGCCTCGCGAACGTGCCATGGCGGTTTTATTCCGGAGCGGAAGAGTTGAAGACCGCATGAAGGTCAAGGTTTGCATCGTTGGCTGCGGGGCGATCGGCAGCATCTTCGGCGCACATCTCGCGCGCCTCAAAGATGCTGAGGTGCACGCGTACGACGTTTCGAAAGAACAAACGCGCGCGATCACCGACCGCGGGTTGCGCATCAGCGGCGCCGCGGATTTTACGGCACGGCTTCATGCGACTTCCGATCCGCGGGAGATTCCCCTTTGTGATTTCGGAATCGTGGCCACGAAGAGCACGCACACACGGACTGCTATCGAGCAGACCGCGCAGATTTTTGGTGCGGGGAGCGCGGTCTGCTCCGTGCAGAACGGCGTCGGCAACGAGGAGATTCTCGCGCAGCACGTTCCTTGCGTGATTCGCGGCACGACTTTTCCTGCGGGCCACGTGATTGAACCAGGCCACGTGGGCTTCGACATCAATGGGGACACCTGGATCGGCCCGTTTGAACCCACGCATACGCCGTACGCGCTCGTCGCGCAACTCGCCGAACTGCTCAATCGTGCGGGCTTGGGCGTGATTCCCTTGCAGGACGCTCGAGGCGCGCAGTGGACCAAACTGATCTTCAATGCTTCGACGAATCCGGTTGGCGCACTCACCCTCCTGCACCACGGCGCAGCGACGCGGTTCGCTCCTACTGGCGCGCTCTTCAACGCCTTGATCGCGGAAGGGGAAGCGGTAGCCAAAGCGCTGGGGATCGAGCTGCACGGTGATCCGCGCGCCCTGGTGCAAAAAGGCGCGAACGCGCCCGGCAAACACAAGGCCAGCATGTTGCAGGACATTCTTGCGCGTCGCCAAACCGAAGTGGACTTCATGAATGGCGCAATCGCGGACTTGGGCGAAAAGGCGGGCGTGCCTACTCCACTCAATCGTGCCTTGTGGCAACTTGTGAAAGGGCTCGAACATTCCTGGACCGATCCGAGCTGAGCGGCAATCGGAACGAACGGTATTCTACGGAGAACTGACACGATGAGCATGCCATTCAAAATCGGCGTGTTGCAGCTCAGCATGGAGCCGCTCGACGAGACGGTACGTATGGCTCAGGCTTGCGATGCCGCCGGGTTTGACACGTTTTGGCTGGCGGAGGCCTATCCCTGGTGGCGCAAACACTCAATGGAAGCGCGCTCCTCAACGGCAGTCACAGCCATCATTGCTCGCGAAACGAAAAAGATCACCATCGGCTGGGGCATCATTTCTCCGTACACGCGTCATCCCGTTCAAATCGCCATGGAAGCACGTGTCCTTCAGGAAGCTGCCGGTAAAGACCGTTTTCTCCTCGGGCTGGGCGCTTCGAAGATTTTCATGAAAGAGATCGGCGAGGGAGAAAAGGGAAAAGAGGTCGGCCCTGCAACCGTGATGCGCGAAAGTATAGAGATCATCGAGGCGATGCTCGCCGGTGATGAAGTGAAATATGAGGGCAAAGCGTTTCAGGCGTATGCGCCGGCGCTCAAAGCCGATACTCACGTGCCGCGGTGGCGCGTGCCGATCTACGTTGGAGCTACTGGCCCGGTTTTGCAGCGCCTCGCTGGTTCGCATTCCGATGGCTTGTTGACAGCCAGTATCACCACGCCGAAGTTTGTAGAGTACTCGCGAAGGATGATGGAAGAGGGCGCGCGCAAGGCCCGAAAAGATTCTTCGAAACTCGATCTAGGTTCGGTGATTGTCGGCAGCGTTGGCGAAGATCCGAAATCTGCACGCGAAGGCGCTCGAGAGATGGCGGCCATGTATCTCGCCAATAAAGTGCAGAACATTCGCGGTTCAGCGGACACGCTGCTGGAATGCGCCGGTCTTTCGTTTGAAGAGATTCGCCCGATAGCTGATGCGATGGAGCAGGGAGGCCGGAAAGCCGCGGCCCGCGCCGTAACGGATGCGGTGCTCGAAAAAGTTTGCCCTATTGCGGGGACACCGTCACAATGCATCGCGCGATTGGAGGGGTATCGCGCCGCCGGGTGCACGCACATCATGTTGGAACTTTGGGGCGACGACCGGCTCGAGCAAGCGCGCTTATTCGGCGAAAAAGTCTTGCCGTACTTCAGCAAGAAGTAGATCCACTGCCATCTCACCGGTTGCTGCAACCCGCGCGTGATCTTGACCTTCCGCTCATGCCGTCACCGATTTTCCGCCATGTAATTCCTTGTACGACACCACCGGATTCCGCAGCACACCGATCTTTTCGATTTCGCATTCCACAATATCGCCGGGTTTCAGGTAGAGCGACTTCGGATCCTCGCTGAACGCCGCAACCCCGGAGATCGTGCCCGTGGAAAGCACATCGCCCGCGGAGTAACCCATAGGCGAATAATGGGCCACGATTTCAGGAATCGTCACGGACATTTTGCTGGTGTGCGATTCCTGCCGGATCTTTCCGTTCACGCGAAGCTGCATCGCCAGATTGTGCGGGTCCGGAATTTCATCCGTCGTCACGACATGGGGCCCAAGCGGGCAAAACGTGTCGATCCCCTTGCAGAAGCTGAACACGCCGGACTTCATCTCTCGGCGCTGGATGTCGCGCGCCGTCACATCATTGAAAATCACATACCCGCCGATGTACTCGCTCGCCTGCTCCGCGGAGAAGTGCTTTCCCCCTTTCTTGAGAACCACGGCAAGTTCAAGCTCGTAATCGAGTTCCTCCGTCAAATGCTCGGGATAAATAATCGGCGCGTCCGGGCCGATGATGGCATCCACGTTTTGAAAGAACACAATCCATGGAAGTATGGGATGAGAAAATCCCGCCTTTTGCGCATCCTCGTGGTGTTCGCGGAAATTTCCCGCCGTGTGGAAAAACTTTCTGGGAACGATAGGCGCCTTGATGCTTACGGCTTCCCGGCGAAAAAAAATGGGCTCGCCGGAATTTCCTTTCGTTTCCGGCCCGCCCCTAGTCGCGTATTCGAGCGCGGTCCGCGCTGCGTCCAGACCACGATCTCCATTCTCGAACAACCCACGCATGTCGGCAGGCACGCGCGCATCCGCAAGCGCATAGAACGCCCCTTCCCGCTCGACGTTTCTTAAATAGCTTGCGTAGGCAGCATTCAGGTCAATGATCCAGCCCTCTGCGGCCAGCGCCCCGATGCGCTCTCCTCGCGACTCCCCGTGAAAAGTAACCAGCTTCATGAACTACCTCGCATCCTTCCCGACGCCGAAAATGTTATCAGAATCGACGTGGATTCGCAGGTCCGCCCTCGCAGTCGCTCGGAGATGTAATTATCCCAACCGCTTTCGTCCTAGGAATGCTCTGTGCAATGGGAGTCTCTTGGTATCCGGGACAAAAGCTGCGCGTATTGCCACAAACCGTTCAGAGAAATCGACTTACTATGACGCCTTCTAGTCCGTACGGCAGACTAGTCTGCGTGCTGTTGAGCCGGCGCACCAATCCTGTATCGGGGCGCCGGTACGGAATTGCCGAAGCGCTGCGAGATGGCGCGTCGCGCGGCCTCGAAACGGGTCCATTCGCCTCCATCATGGAGGCCGGGAATCGTCACCAGTTCGCCCCGGTCAAGCCCGACCAGCGCTGCATCGACCATGTCTTCCACGGACATGACAATCGACGGGGGCAGTTTCTGCCATGGGAGCCCAGCGATCTCCCAGAGGTCGGTTGCGGTCGCGCCCGGCAGCACGGCCTGGACGCGGATGCCTTTATCGGCGAGCTCGTGCTGCAGCGAATGGCTGAGCGCAAGGACGTAGGCTTTGGTCGCGCCATATACACCGTTGAGCGCCTCGGGCGAGATGCCCACCACCGATCCAATGTTGATGATCGTGCCTGTGCCACGCGCGACGAATCCAGGCGCGGCGGCATAGGTCAGGCGCGTGAGCGCGGTAATGTTGAGAGCGATCATGTCGTCCATCTTCTCAACGTTGGCATCCAGCAGCGGTGCGACGGAGGCCGTGCCGGCATTGTTGACGAGCATGGTGATGCCCGGATCGTTCCGCAGCGTAGCCTCGACCTTGGCGAGTTCCGCCTTGTTGTTGAGATCGGTGGGCAGTACCTTGACAGACCGCCCCGTCTCGCTCGTCAGACGCGCCGAAAGGGACTTCAGCCGCTCCTCATTCCGGGCCACCAGGATGAGGTCGTAGCCACGCTTTGCGAGCCGATCGGCATAGACGGCGCCGATACCCGACGATGCGCCCGTGATTACGGCGACGCCTTTGTTCGATGAGTTTGACATTGATATGCTCCTTTATCTGAACGGCCAGCTTTCATCAGCACCCCGTTCGATGTAGGATGAGACCGTTCGGTTTCATTTATTTTGTGCTAAAGTCGTATCTAGAGACCAGTCGGTCGCATCAATGGCAGGGGATAGCGCGGCACCTGTGCATCAGCGAGGATTTATGGCTCACCCAGAGACGAACGACGTTCCGGTCGCCCGGCTAATCGGATTTGAAGCGAAAGAAATCGCCGATGGACGAGCGGTCGTCACGCTGGCGGCTGGACAACAACACGCAAATCCCATGGGAACGCTCCACGGGGGAATTCTTTGCGATATTGCTGACGCTGCGATGGGCATGGCGTTTGCAAGCACGCTCGCGCCCGGCGAATCCTTCACAACCATCGAACTAAAGATCAATTTCTTCCGCCCCGTGTGGGAGGCTCACCTGCGAGCTGAGGGCAAAGTAGTGCGACGGGGCAGCACGATTGGCTACATTGAGTGCGAGATCACGGATGAAGGCGGGCGCCTGGTTGCCAAAGCGTCCTCGACTTGCATGGCCCTGAGAGGCGAGCGCGCCAAGGGACGCTAGACTCTATCTCCATTGGTTACTTAGACTGCGCTCGCACTTCTGTTTCGAGATAGCTGCCGAGATGGGCTTGGACGCCGCGAAGCGCTTCCTCAGTTCGATCAAGGCGGTAGACCATGATTGCACCCTCCAGAGACGAAATAATTAGAGTTGCTAGCTTCTTTGGGTCGACCCTTGGGCGGATTTCCCGCGTCTTGATTCCGGCCCTGATCATTGAAATAAGGTAGCTCCGCCAGCCACGCAAGGCCTTGCG
>JBARRT010000092.1:0-4141 GCA_049644365.1 Candidatus Acidiferrum sp.
GTAGTAGGGAGTGACGTCGGCGAGGAAACGCGAGGCTTCTTCGATTTGGTAGGGAGTGACCTGGTGCGTGATGTCCATGATGCGCACATCGGGTGCGATGCCCATGATCACCGCTTTGCAGATGGCGACGGCGTCGTTGGCGGTGCCGAAGTCGGTCACGAAGACGATGGTGGGGCGCTTGCCGGATGGAGAAGCGGAAGACCCATTCTGTGCGCGGTCCTTCGAGCAAGCGGCGGCGAGAGTCAGTGCGAGCACCGGCAGCAGGAGGAAACGAACGCGAGAAGTCATGGACTCTCCGTGACCATGGAATGGTTTTCTTGGCGGCCAGTGTAAGCCGCGAGGTTGACATTCGGCAAGGCGCGGTCTACAAGGGACGCACAGGTCTTCCATCCTTACGAGTTTCAGGCAAAAAGGAGGCAGCGTGATTTACTGGATCGTGGTCGGGCTCATCGCGGGCTGGCTCGCCGGGCAGGTGATGAAGGGCGGCGGATACGGAGTGTTGATCGACATCATCCTGGGCATTCTTGGCGGCATCGTCGGCGGCTGGGTATTCGGGATGCTCGGAATTTGGCCGGGCGGAGGAATCATCGGGTCGATACTCGTGGCATTTGTCGGCGCGGTGATTCTTGTTTGGATCAGCCGTCTGGTGAAAAGAGCGTAGCGAGCACTCAAGAACGCAAAACGAGTTGCCGCGTCAGCTTCTCCCGCGGCAACGCGGTAGGACACATTGCCCTAAAGGGTGTCTCGAAGCGTAGGAGCTTGTCGTTACTGCGCGGCGGAATCCGACGTTCGCATGGCGCGAAGAGCGGCGTATCCAAGAAGTACGATGGCAAGGCCGAGGGCGATCCAAAGCAGATTCGGATGGCGTTCGGTAAAGGGACGAGGGTCGGCGTAATTTGCGGTGGTTTCTTCCGGGCCCAGATCGAGGCGTGATAACACCTCGTTTGGCCGGATGCGCAGAGTTCGGGAAAAGTCATATTGCGGCGCGATGGCACGGGCGTTGCCGTAGATCAAGCGATAGGAGCGGCTCTCCCTAGGTCGAAAAAGCGCGATACGGCGACTCATCGCGAGTGACAGGCGCACCGACGAGAGCGGGACATCGTTGCCATTCAGGATTTCGACTCGCCAGAAGCGCGAGCCTCCCAATTCGTAAGAGCTCACGCGCAAGGATTCTTCCGTTTTTCCTGCAACTGAATACCTGTAGATTTCTCCGCCTCCGGCAGGCTGCCATTGATTCGAATCAGCGCTCGTGAGAATGCGCACGGCTCGATAAAACTCCGGCTGGTCGGTTTCAAAATTCAATTCGGCCACGGGAATTGAGGCGCTCTGGAGATCGACCGTCCATTGCGTTTGCGAAGGCGCGCCGGCAGGGTCGGGAGGCAGCAGGGCGATGAGCGGGGCAGGGCTGGGCTCTTCCTTCTCAACACCCTGCGAAGCAAAGACTTCAACGCTCGTTACGGGAAATTGCTGAGACGATTCCTGAATACGCAGGCGCAAGTAGCGCGCGTTATTTTCCGAATAGCGAATGGTCTGGCTACCTTCGAGGTTCTCCCTGCGAAAACGGGAAATCGGCGCGCGCAGTTTAACAACGCGCCAGAGATGAGCGTCGTCACTGGCCGCCACCTCCACCCAATTAATGAAATCGGACTCGGGCGTTTGCACTCGCAGGCTGTTGTGAAAACTTGCGCGCGGGCCGAGATCGACCACGACTTGAGTGAATTGGCCGGGCACAAAGCTGTTCTCCCGGAGGGTGGCGGGGATGCTGACAGGCTGAGGCGGAGGAGCAAGGCGGCTTCTCAATTCGAAGGGCTGCTCGTTGCCGAGGTCATCGATGATGCGAAGGTCCGCAAGACGGTTTCCGGAATGCGCGAAGGCGTCGCGGTCGATGATCGCGTAATTGAGAATGTCTGGGTGCGACGATGCGAGGGAGCGTGAATAGTGCCAGGAGCGCCAGGCGGGAGGAAGATCGGCGGCGAAAGCGGCAGTGGTGATAGCTGTGAGAAGGAGCAAGAAAGAAAGGAACCGGCGCTTCATGAAGTAGGGCGCTCGCGAGCGACTTTGCGCTGGTACAGAAATGAAACAACGAGAAGGACAAGGCCGAGGATGAAGAACGAAACGATGCGGTAGAAGCGTTCCAGATACGAGCTGTCATACAAAAAGACCTTGACGACCACTAAACCGAACAGCACGAGAGCTTGCCAGCGGAGCAGTGGGGATTCGCGTCTGACTCCAAGAGCGATCAACGCGGAAGCGTAGGCGGTCCAGAGCAGGGAAAGCGCGAGATGCTGAGCGAGGCCGGAGTCGAAGCCTAACCCGGCATGCGAGCCGAAATGGTCCCAGAGTTCGAGCGAGAAAGCGATCAACGCGAACACATTGATGGCTACGGCGAAAACGCCGAGGGTGTTGAGTTCGTCGCGGCCAACTGCGGATTCGTGTTCACGCGCGGCGTAAACTATGACGCCGAAGCAGAAGATCAGGACGGCGTAGGCGGCGAATCGCTCATTGAACAGGAATTGCGGCGCGGGCAAAGGGAAAATGAGAAGCCGGACGGCGGCAAGCGCGAGAAGGAAATAGCCTCCCGCGCGCAGAAATCCGGTCGTCGAACGGAAGCCGGTCCAAACAAGGATTGCTCCTTCGATGGCAAACGCCAGCGTGATCCACTTGCCATCGAGGCGAATGGGAATCGCCAGCGTGGCGAAGGTCAGCGCCAGGCCGGCGAAGAGCAATCGCAGCAGCGGCGATTCGCCGGCTTTGGGCGGGGGAACGAGGCGCGCAACTAAAAGATGTCCTCCGGAGAGCGCAAGCACGAGAAGCGTCAGCGGCCAGCGGTCCTGCGGCCACAGCATGAGGTACAGCGCGCCGAGGTACGCAAAAGAGTTCGCCAGGACCACCACAATATCGAGCTCGTGCAATTGGGAATACCGCACGGCGCGAAGCACCGGGAGCGCGGCGTAGAGAAGGAAGAAGAGCGTGGCAAAGATGATAGTGCGCTCGAGCTTGGCTGGGCGATAAAACTCCGAATACCAGCCCCAGAAATAGAGCTGGCTCAAAAGGAAGGAAATGGGCGTGAGCGAGCGCCAGTCGCGACGCACTTCGATCGCAAGCAGACCTGCGCCGAGAATCAAGAGATAAGTAAAGAGAACGACTTGGGCGTCTTTGCCCTCGCTGACGAGCACCGGCGTGAGAAATCCGCCGAAGAGAGAGAGTAAAGCGATGCGCTGTGAATTGCGGCCCAGGGCGACCGCCGCCATGCCTGCAGTGATCACGATCATGGCGGTGAAACCCACATCGAGGCTGAAGAGCTTGTAATACTGGCACGCCGCCCAAATCGAAAGATACAGCACCGCAGCACCAAGGCCGGCAATGCCTTCAGAAAAATAGGAATAACCCCGCTGCAGCAGCCAGTGGCTCCAGGGGAGCATCGCTGCCCCAAGCAGAATCCCGATGGCCACGCGGCCGCTCGGGCCAATCCAATTATTGTCAAATGCGTATTTCAAGAAATACGTGACAGCGAGGATCAATGCAGTAATGCCTATGCGGTTCAGCCAGCGTCCGCCGATGAGCGTTTCCAGATCCAGAGCGGAAGAGGACTTTGTTTGAGAACTGTGAAGTGGTGGCGCCGCGAAAACATTGAATTCCCGCGGCGGCAAGGGAACTTCGCGAGACTTGGGAATCTCTCTCGGTGGAATGGGCGGGGGAGGTGCCGTCTGCAGCGGTGCAGAGACTGACGGTGCCACTTTGGGCGGCTCCGCATTAGCTGGCTCCTCTGCCACTGCCGGAGCAGTGGCAGTTCCGCGAGAGGCGAGTGATTTTTCGAGCGCGGTGAGATGCTGTTCCAGCGCGGAAAGGCGTGCGGCAAGATTCTGCAGGGGGAACGTCCGTAATTGCTCCGCCAGGTGCTGAACCCGGACGAAGGCGGAGATGGCAAGGATTGGAGTGAGGATGAGGACGATAGCCGCGAGAACGCCGAGAAATTCCATGAAAGGGGCGCGAGGGCTTCGCGAAACACAAATTAGAACACACTTGATTAGCCCGAACAACCTGAAGCGCGAGCTTCCACCGTCACCGTGAGTCGTTCCCGGTGGCACTTGCCAGGAAGGGTGGACGAGGGAAAAAGGAACAAAAGTGATACGGTGGAAGG
>JBARRT010000093.1:0-29213 GCA_049644365.1 Candidatus Acidiferrum sp.
ACGCTAGTGCTTTATCGGACGCGCGTTTGGCGAAGTCTTGAGACAGGCACGATGCTCTTCGCGCGTTCGATAAAGCCGTTAGAAGGAAGCCGCCCGTGGTTGCGGCGGACGCGGGCCCTATGGAGATTGAATGGGAGGAGACAGCGGTGTGGAAGGTCGCCGAGACGATGCGGTAGAGCACGGCAGAAGGCGCCGGGAGCTGACTAGCGCGAGAGAGTATCGCGGAGACAGCGCTGAGGAGATTGGAAGAAGAGATTTGCTCTGCGGCAAGGCGCAGAGGTAGGGAGGACGTCGAAACGCGCGAGGGGTTCGAGTTCGAGAGAGTCGTTTCATGCGGCAGTGAGCAGCGGTGGAGAACGAAGTTGGATTTCTGCAGCCGTGAGCCTTTCGACGACCACCATCGGTCCACCACACTTAGGGCAGCGCCAAAGGTCACGCGAGTCATTGGTGCAGGAGACGTCCTGTTCGGCTGGGGGTTCTTGTACCGTGCCGAGCAACTGAAAGCAAAGCGGGAGCAGAGTGGCGCGTCGTCGGTTGGCCAGGAAACCGAAGTTGCGGATGCGCATGAAGCCCTTGGGGAGCAGGTGCAACAGGAAGCGGCGCAAGAATTCATCGAGCGATAGAGTCATCAATTTCTGTTCGTTGTTGTGGGCCGAGTCGCGCCAGCGCAAAGTGACCTCCCCATCAGTAAACGAGACCAGGCGATGGTTGGAGATGGCCACGCGATGGGTGTAGCGGCCCAGATACTGGAGCACGTATTCGGGGCCACCGAAGGGCGGTTTCGCGTAGACCACCCAATCTTTTCGGAACAGTGGCCGTAGCCAGGCAGCGAAGGTTTTGGGCTGAGCGAGAGGAGCCAGGTTTCCATGGAAGGTCAGTCGGCTGTTCTGGAAGGCTTGCTTGAGAGCAGCGACGAACTTGCCGCGAAAGACTCTAGACAGCACCTTGAGGGGAAGAAAGAACCTGTTTGGTGATGTAACCCAGTGGGTGTGATCGAGACTCAACCCGCCAGCGGGAATAACGCAATGAACATGGGGGTGAAGGTTGAGCTTCTGATTCCAGGTGTGCAAGACGCTGAAGAAACCAATTTCTGCGCCCAGGTGCCTTGAATCTTGAGCGACTTCGAGAAGTGTTTCGGCACTGGCCCGGAGCAACAGGCCATAGATGAAGTTCTTGTTCTGTAGCGCTAAGGGTGCCAGCTGCGAAGGGAGTGTGAAAACCACATGGACGTAGCGTGTCGGGAGAAGTTCCTTCTGACGCGCGGCGATCCACCGTTCCCGAGCGGCGGTCTGACACTTCGGGCAGTGGCGGTTTCGGCAGCTGTTATAAGAGATGGCGCGATGCCCGCAGCGGATGCACTGATCGAGATGACCGCCGAGTGCGGCGGTACGACACCGCGCAATGGCCAGCAGCACTTTGACATGCTTCCAGCGGATCCACTGGCGATTTCGTTCGATAAAAGCAGCTCCCGCGGTGCGAATGAGATCGGCCACCTCGAGGGGCGGCCGACTCATCTACTCTTCCTGCGATGACTCGTCTTTCAGTTGTAGCGAGTCCAGAGGACTCGCTGTGGCGCTCAGGTGACGTTTGGAGAGATGGAGGTAGATCGTAGTTTCTTTCAGACTTTGATGGCCTAACAGGATCTGAATGGTGCGCAGATCGGCGCCGGCCTCGAGCAAATGAGTAGCGAAGCAATGGCGCAAGGTGTGGGGGTGGATGGCATGGTTGAGGCCCGCGCACTTGGCGGCTCCGTCACACGCATGCCAAACCGTTTTCGTGTCGATGGGATGGTCGGCAGTATGCCAACGGTTGCCGGGAAAGAGCCAGTTGCTGGTTTTTCGCGGCAAGCGGCACCAGTGCTTGCGTAGTTCGTCGAGCAGCTTGGGGCTGAGCAGGACATCCCGGTCTTTGCGGCCTTTTCCTCCCTGAACGTGAATGACCATGCGCTTACTGTCGACATCGCTGACCTTCAGGCGCGTCAATTCGGCACACCGCAGGCCGGTAGCGTAAAGCGTCATCAGTAGAGTGCGGTGGAAAGGAGTGCCAGCAGCATCGATGAGTCGCGCAATTTCTTCTTGGCTGAGGATCGCTGGCAGACGATGGTTTTTTTTCGGATAGGGAGTCTCGGCGATGCTCCAGGCCTTCTTGAGTGTCTTGATGTAGAAGAACCGCAGAGCCGCTAGGCGGTTCGCAACACTGCCTGGCGACAACTTGCGCTTCTGGAACAACTCGGCTTGGTATTCGCGAATGTGCCGCAGGCCCAAGCGGTCCGGCGGGCGGTTAAAGTGTCGAGCAAAATCTTCGACTGTGCGGATGTAGTAGCGTGTGGTATGTTGCGAGTAATTACGACGCTGGATTTCCTCCAGCATCATTTTGCGAAGTCGGGTCATGGGGACCTCCTTATGACCCGACAACTTACTTCAGCCTTTAGCTAGAAACTCCTCCGTTCACCTCACGCGTAGCGTCCGCCGCCGGGCGGCTTCGTTCTGACGCCCTTGTGTTGATTGAATTTGGTGCGAATTTACCGGATGGTTGCCAACCCGGAAATAATTGCTGGTACCGTCCCGTCAGAGTGAGGAAAAGCCGGGAACTTTTTGCTGAACACTTGCTGAACTACAGGGCGCAAATGAGGGTATTTCGATGCAACTGAGGAATACGTAACGCAAACAAAACAAACGAAAAACGGTCTGTGCGAACAGGTCAGGGTGAATTAGCAAACCGCCGCCAAGATCTCGCGCTTCCCAAATTCAACCAACTAATGCGGAGACAACTGAGAGGCACACGGCGAAGCGCGAGCTGAGCCTGGCGTGTGATTACTGAATTGCATTTCCGATGATCAATGAGATAAGAAATGCACAGGGTCCCCTGAATTTTCACCATACTTGCCAAATAGAGCGCGCTTAACTTCCCTCCGTTCAATACTTTCTGTATAGCACGCCTGCCTCCTCATGTTTTTGAGAATTCGTCATGTGGCGAACTCTCAGAAAGTAAATGACTTGCGAATCCAGACCTCCTGTCTGCCAGAATTCCACAGATGGGGTTTGAGGTGAACGGCGCTTTCAATAAGTAAAAGAAAACACGCGAGATATTTTTGGTCGGGGCGCCCGGATTTGAACCGGGGACCTCCTGCGCCCAAGGCAGGCGCGCTACCAGGCTGCGCTACGCCCCGACAGTGATTGCTTTATTCATTCTAAAGCACTTCCCAACTTTACTCCTAATTCGAGTCATCATTTTTTGCCTCACTGCGCCAAAACTGTATTCCGGGCGACTTTGGTTAGGGGCGCGTTGGTGCTAGACACACCGGCGTGTCCCGTTTTCTTCCTCGATCAGAAACGGAGCTATGAGCCGTCAAAAACATGCACATAGCGCCATGCGCATAGAAGAGCTGGTCCGAACGACGGCCAACCGACTCGCATTAGAACTAGTACACAAAATCGAGTCAGGCCATCTGGACTTGGATTGTTCTTAAGTTTCTTTGGTTCCATCTTCAGGCGGAAACGCCATCTCGCTGTGGGCGTTCTGCGGCCATGTTCACGCCGCCAAGAAAGTTTCCCGCGAGACTGTACAAAAGCGAACAGCTCACATGGATGTATAAAAGAGAACAGCGCGCACTCTTGCAAGTACCAAGAATGTGGTACTGCGCAGCGAGTAAGAGCGATATTTGCAGGAAGGCGTGGCGGTCTGGTCGTTAGTCAAGGTAGATAGTCGTATGGTCGCCAGCAGCCATTACGACAGGATTGCCGGGCGTGGTGATCTTAAGCCTTTCGACAGGTTGGAACCGGGTTGGAGTGTCGGGATCGGGCATAACTCGCAGGAGCAAAAAATTGTTGAAATCCCCAGGACGCGTTCGCACGGTGAAAGTCTTCATCGCCGACGGCAGTCAAATGAGCTGTCAATTAATTGCGGCGGCATTGCGACGGGGCCGCTATCGGACCAAAGTTGTCGGCTACGCGACTGACGCGGCTGGAATTCGCGAAGGACTCGACAAGAACGAAGCCGACGTTGCAGTCATCGGTGCTCGTCTAGAAGAAGAAGCCCTAGCCGGTTTCGCGGTTACGAGAGAGATCCTGGCTGCCCACTCTAAGCCCAGTGTCATCATAATACTCGATTCGAGCAAGCCGACGATGGTCGTCGAAGCATTCCGGGCAGGAGCCAGCGGCATATTCTCCCGGGATCAATCGTCTGACCTGCTGTGCAAGTGCATCCACGCAGTACACCGGGGGCAAGTGTGGGCTAGCAGCAAGGAATTGCACTTCGTAATCGATGCCCTGGGCTCGGCTCTGCCTGCGAAATCAATTCGTCTGAGAGGACCGGGCTTGCTGACAAAGAGGGAAGAAGGCGTTGTTCTCCTGGTAGCCGAAGGCCTCACGAATCGTGACATTTCCCATCAGCTCAATCTGAGTGAACACACCGTCCGAAACTATTTGTTTAGGATCTTCAACAAAGTGGGAACTTCGAACCGCCTGGAGCTGGCTCTTTACGCCATCGATCGCAGGGAAGGCCATGATCAGCAGAATTCACTGTCTGTTATGAATGAACCACTCATAAACTCAAGTCAGGCAATGTCCACAAAGCATTCCTAAGCGTTGGTTTTACTGGCAAGTTTCACCCAGCGATCACCATGGACTCTGTGTGATCCCCAGCCTGGGAATTTGATAAAGGCCTTGGTTGCGAGACCGTTTGCAAAATATCCTTCAGCACATCACTCTTCTTGATCGCCAATTCCCGCGAGTAGAAACCCTCTCCCGGTCACAGACTTAATCTTTCTGGAGCACCTCTGCACGGCTGTCATCCGACGGCAGAGCCCCTTTGGCCGTCTCTCGGATGAAGGGCGAACGGAGGCCCATCATTAATGAGAGGCTGTCTAGGTACATTTGTACCTGCCCCTGGCCGGACAGCGTCTCAAGACGTCTAGGTAATTTCTTGATGACTTTCCTTCTCTTGTACGCTTTCACTTCCGTATCTAATGTGCTTGCAGATGATTTCATGGGGGTGAAGGTTGAATCCGGTGCGCCCAGCCAGATGTACCCTCCGGTTCCTGCTACAAACAGCGGTTAAGTTTTGGTGGACGAACGGGAATGGGGAGCCTCGACAGGGAGAAGGCCGCAGTCGAGACGTGAGTGAGCACGGTGCTTTTGTTTTTGCGCCAAATTGTCCGCCAGTCGGTACGAATGTCGTAATGACGATTGATCTAGAAGGAATTCCGGATGAAATCGGCCCGCTGCCGGTTGAGGTCGAGGGTGCGGTCCTTCGGGTCGAAAAGTCCCCCGCTGAGAGGGGGATGTTAACGGGTGGCTTTGCAATTCAATATTGAGGAGCTCTTGCCGAAGGAAATCGAGGACGGTTCTCCCAAGGAATTTGGCAGCGTGAAACTGCCAAAGATATTGCAGTCGGCGATGAGCGATGCAACGTTTATAGAGCTAAAGCCGACCGTAAGTTAAATCTTATCAGAGGCTTACAGGATTCCAGACTGTGAGTCACATAGCGGGAGCTTTATGCATTCTGAACCCATGGCCTTGCCTGATCGCAAACTTTGTGAGCCTCCTTGGTATGCGATCTACACTCGCCATCAGCACGAGAAAACTGTGAACCAGATTCTCTCCAGTAAGGGATTTGATACATTTCTGCCGCTTTACGCAGCTACCCACAAATGGAAGGACCGGACCAAGGCGCTCTCGTTGCCTCTGTTTCCGTGCTACGTATTTCTAAAAGGGGGCATCGAGCGCAGGCTCCAGATCATAACAACCCCGGGGATCTATGGCTTGGTGTCAAGTGGAGGCCAGCCGGCCGCAATTCCTGAGTTCGAGATCGAAGCGATTCGAAGAGTCGTTGAAAGCGGCGCGCGGGTCGAGGCGCATCCCTTTCTTAAATGCGGAAACTGGGTGAGGGTCAAATGCGGCCCCTTGGCGGGGATCGAAGGGATCCTGGTGCGGAAAAAGAATATCTCCCGGCTGGTGCTATCCGTGGAGATATTGGGGACGGCAGCGGCCATCGAAGTTGCAGCATTCCAAGTGGAGGCAGTAAATGCCCCGCGGCCAAGGGATTACGACGTCGGACATGGAGTCGGTTCGCGGCACACACAAGACATGGAAGCCATCGCGCCGGCTTGAAGGATGGAACGCCCGGCAAACGAGCACGGATCGCACTCCTCGGCTGCTCACCGCAACTGCTTTTGTCGCCCTGAGCACTGCGAATTAGCTGCGCGAGCGCAGGCAATTGAAGCTCGAGTCTCATGACGGACAATCCGGATCCGCACCACGGCAATACTAAACAAATTGAAGGAGCTCAGGAAGCAGGCTTCCGAGTTGACACAAGAATTGAAAGCGAGGATGCCATGAGAAAATCGGTGTATTTGTCAGCAGCAGTGTCCCTAGTGTTGCTTTCGATCACAGCGCATGCCCAGGGACCATCGCGAAACGATATTAAAAGCGAGAGCACAAAAGTCCTGACCGCAGAAAATATCAGTTCGCTGCCGCCAAGACCAGCGAGCGAGGATCCCAACTACTCCATAGGGCCCGAGGATGTTCTCACGATCGATGTGTGGAAAGAGCCGGAGATCTCCCGCACTGTGCCCGTGCGCAGAGATGGCAAGATTTCTCTGCCTTTGCTCAACGACGTGCAGGCTGCCGGCTTGACTCCCACGCAGCTTAGTTCAGAAATCGTGGCAAAGTTGCGTGCGACGGTCGTAAATCCGCATGTGACGGTAATTGTGGCGCAGATGAGCAGCCAGCGGATTTACATTCTGGGTCAAGTAACGCGCGGAGGCGCCTATCCGCTAGTGCCTGACATGACGGCGGTGCAGGCCCTATCGATTGCCGGAGGATTCACGCCATTCGCCAAGTTGAAGAAGATCTACGTCATGCGCACCGAAAACGGGGAGAACAAAATATTCCCAATCAACTACAAGGAAGTGGTTGGCGGGCGTAACTCTCAACAAAATATTCGACTGAAACCTGGCGATACGATCGTGGTGCCGTAGGGGGAAACATGGCCAAGCTAATTCGCATTCCCGGTTGGGTGTTCCTTGCGGCGCTCCTGTATGTGCCCGCAGTCCAGGCACAAGGAACCGACTCGGACAAGAATGATCTGCGCGAGCACCCCGTTGCACCGATTCCACCGCTCTTGGCGTCTGGGGGCACGAGCGAGTCGGCGCTGAACCCGACAGCGGAAGTCCAGGCGGGCGACGATCGGCCGTTAAGTGGTGTGCAGGAACTTACTTTGGGCCCGAAATTAGGAGTCCGCAACTTCCTTGTGCCGAGCATCAACGTTATGTCGCAAGTGGCCACGAGTTCTTCCGCGTCAGGTTACGACCGGCCGACAGCGCTCAGCTATCTGCTGGGTACTCTGGATTTGAATCGGGTGTCGGAGCGCTCCGAACTCCTTCTGCACTACACGGGTGGCGGAATGATGTCGACGTATTTGAACTCGGCCATCCAAGACTTGGAATTCTCCTACACCTACAAATGGCGGCGCTGGTCGCTGCTGGTTGGAGACCAAACCAGCTATCTCTCGGAATCACCCTTTGGATTTGGAGGCGTCGGAGGCCTGGCGTTTCTGAACGGCGGGGTGTCCGTCCCCTTTCTGAATCCGTCTTTGGATCCCAATCAGACGATTCCAACAATCATCGCGCCACGATTGAGTAACACGGTAGTCTCGCAAATTGAGCACAAGCTCAGCCCGCGTGCTTCGTGGACTGCCTCGGGCTCTTACGGCCTGCTCAATTTTTTGGGCGCGGGATACATCAACAGCACTGAGAGAGCTCTGCAAACAGGTTACAACTACGCGCTTAGTCCGCAGAGTTCAATCGCGGCGATCTACCGCTTCGATGCTTTCCGGTTTACTTATCTTCCCCAGAGGGTAGTCAACCACGTGATGCAGCTTGGCTACGCGCGCTATGTGACGGGAAGACTGAGCTTCCATTTCGCCGCCGGCCCAAGCGTGGAGTTGTTCCGGGGGTTTCTGACCGGTTCCGCGAACCGCCTTTCGTGGGCTATGGATAGCTCACTGGATTACCGACTGGATCGCACAACGCTTCTGCTCAGTTATGCGCACCTCTTGACTGCGGGGAGCGGAGTGCTGGTAGGGGCGCGGATGAGCCAGGTAGAGGCGGCGATGGAGCGAAAGCTAAATCCGAGGTGGCAAGCTTCGACCTCGTTGGGCTACGCAAACAATCGGAACCTGGTACAGACGGCCGCTAGCCTGGGAAACGAACAATACAACTCATGGTATGTTGCGGTCCGGTTTAATCATCAATTGCGGCCGGGAACCTCCCTTTTCATGAGTTATGGCGCACGGGTGCAAGCCATGAACGCCGCTGGTTGTCCCACACCGAATTGTGGAACGAATTCCATTGGCCACGAGCTTTCTGCAGGATTCAATTTCGGGCTGCGGCCGATGGCATTCCAATAGCTTAAGTGAGAAGCATGACAAGCAAAAAGTGTTGTCCGCTAGGCCAAAAACTTGATGTCCACAGAGAGGCTAGGAATGTCTGACAAACTTGACGAACGGGTTCCGCGCGGCTGGGAAGAGTATTTTGCCATCGTTGTGCGAAGGCGCTGGTGGATATTGCTTCCCCTGTTTCTGTCCTGGCTGACAGTATGGGGAGTGAGCTGGTTTTTGCCGACCACCTATCAGTCCGAGGCGTTGATCTCGGCGGAACAGCAGAAAGTGTCCGACCTATACGTAATGGAGAACGTCAACGTGAATCTCCAGAATCGTTTGCAAAGCACCACGCAGCAGGTTCTGAGCCATGCCAGCCTGCGTGCAATCATAGAGCGCTTTAAGCTTTATTCAACGCCTCCGCGGATGAGCGGCTTTTTCAAACCCAAGGATCCTATCGATCAAATGCGGAATGACATCAAGATTGAACTCGTGGGTGCGCCGGGTTACCGCGGAGAGTTCTTCACATTTAAGATTCATTACTCAGCTGATACGCCCGAGCTTTCGCGGCTGGTAAATAGCGAGCTGGTCTCACTCTTCATCAACGAAAATGTCAAGGCCCAGCGACAGCTATCCGAAAACACGACGGCCTTTCTGCAGAGCGAGCTTGGGGATGCGCGCGCAAAAATGGAAGAGCAGGAAGCTAAAGTCTCCATGTTCAAGGCTGGACACGCCGGAAATCTGCCCGGCCAGTTGCAAAGCAACGTCCAAATTCTGGCTGGCCTGCAAGCGCAGTTGGCGAGCACACAACACGCGCTGGACACTTCGAAGCAACAGAAAATCTATCTTGAATCACTGCTGCAGCAATATCAATCGGCGCAAGCGAGTCTGGGTGGAAACTCGACTGCAGTATCAACGCAAGCGCTGGATAAGGAGCTCCAGGATTTGCGCCTTCAACTCCAGGGCCTGCGTACCCGCTATACCAACGGTCATCCAGACATCGTCGCTCTCGAAGATAAGATCGCGAAGACCACGGCGCTTAGGCAGCAGGCTGAAGCAGAAATCGCTTCTAATCCGCTGTCCGCTAAGGCAACCAACGCCATTGACTTCTCTGTTGCGGATGGGCTGCAGCGCGGCGCGCCGACTGCAGTCATGCAGCTTCAGAGCCAGCTTAAGGCCAATCAATTAGAGATTCAGAACGAGCAGCAGCACGCGAAAGATCTTGAGTTACAAACTGCCGTGTACCAGGCTCGCTTGAACATGACACCAGAAACAGAGCAAGAGCTCGCCGTCGTCTCTCGCGGGTTTGACGAAGCTAGATTCAATTACAACTCGCTTCTTCAGAAACAAACGCAATCGCAGCTGGCTACGAGCCTTGGACAGCAGCAGCAGGGGCAACAGTTCCGCATCATCGATCCGCCAAAATTGCCGGACAAGCCTTCGGCACCAAATCGTTTCCTGCTCAGTCTCATCGGTTTGGCTGCGGGAGTCGTCCTCGGCGCGGGTCTCGCGACTTTTCTTGAATTAACCGACGTGCGCTTCCGCCAGGAGAAAGATCTGGAAGGAATTCTTCCTGCCCGCATGCTGGTCGGTATTCCCCGCCTGAGCACACCCCAGGAGGACCATTCTCGACTCGTCGTAAGGTACGTGGAATGTGGTGCAGTGGCGGTGGTTGCACTATTGATTTTTACGGGCAATCTTTACACATATTACAACGGGTAAGTGGCGGCTACCCGAGCTGTCACGGACCTCATGCAAAATCCCTTCCTAATAGGACGCTAAGGCGAAGTGTGATACGGCACGGGCTACAGTGTTCCTGCAGGGAAGGCAACTAAGATCCAGGAATGGAAACCAAATGAGCCGACTATTTGAAGGTTTGAGCAGAGCGAGAATCCAACAAAGCCAGCCAGACATGGTACTACCCGGGCCCGCGGAAACGGCGGAAGTACTGAGTGGTAGCCTGCCGGCAGCGATCGGGTCCAGGGGAACAAATGAGAGTAAGAAGATGTTCGAATCCGAGAAGAGTCGGTCGGTGATGGTACAGCCTCCGCCTACATCTCGTTTAGTCGCGTGGACTGATCCCAATAGCTTGGGCGCAGAGAAATTTCGGGCTCTTGCCGTGCGATTAGACGACATGCGCAGGCAACACGAGCTGAACTCTTTGCAAGTGACCAGTAGCGTAATCAACGAGGGCAAGACATTCGTGGCTGCGAATCTGGCGGTAACGCTCGCCAAGTACTCCGGATCCAAGACGCTGCTGATTGAAGGAGACTTGCATAGACCGACGGTGGCAGCGATGTTCGGGTTGAAGGATTTGGAAGGCCTCAGCGACTGGTGGGCTGGACGAGAGCAGGACATCTCACGTTTCCTGGTACGGTTCACCGGCACGGGGTTATGGTTTCTCCCCGCCGGGAAAGCCTGCGACCGGCCCTCCGAAATCCTCCGATCGGCGCAACTTGCGGAAGCCTTCGCACAGTTGACAGGCCGCTTCGATTGGATCGTCGTAGATTCCACACCCATGCTGCCGGTCATCGATGCCAACCTCTGGTCGCGATTGGTGGACGGCACACTTCTAGTCGTCCGGGAGGGCGTTGCGCCCCTCAAGGCCCTGAAAAACGGCCTGCAGTCTCTCGACCGTCCGAACTTGATCGGTGTAGTAGTCAATGAGGCTTCCGAGTTCGATCAGATAGATTACGACGGACAATATTATGGCGCTCGAAAGTATGGAGACAATCGCGCGGAGAAACTGAGTTAGCCAAGAGACCGTCTGAGATCGACCCTCTGCCGGCAAACTCTGGCTCCCTAGATCATGCTTGCATTCCCTTGTGGTAGAAACAGCCCAGCTAATGTGTGCAGGCGCGCTCCCCAATCCCGGGGAAGATTTCTTCAGCATTTGCTTTAGCTAGTCGGATTGAACCGAGTTGGTTTCTGCGCTCCATGTTGCCAATCGTTAACGATCTCCAGTGTTCGCCCTCGATGGGCTGTGCGCATCTCCTCGCCCGAGAGGGTGCAGTGCCCATTTCAGGCATGGAGAAGTGCTCGCGCAGGCGCACGCTTGGCAGTAGAGCTTGGGAAACAAATCCATCCGCGGAACGGCCTGCGACCGGTACTTGGTTCGCGATGCTGTTGCTATCAACATTGGTCGTAGTCATGTATGCGCCGACACTCAGTTCTCTGGCGCGGCAGTGGTGGAATGATCCGAATTATGGTCACGGTGCGTTCGTTCCATTGTTCTCAGCTTATGTTCTATGGAATGAGCGCGAGCGCTTACGTGCACTGCCGCTCCGCCCCAATAATTTCGGTTTTGTGATCATGCTATTTGCCATCGGGCTGCTGCTTCTTGGGACGCTCGGTGCGGAACTGTTCACGGCGCGGTTGTCCCTGGTGATCTTGATCTCTGGAGTCGTTATATTCCTGGCCGGCAGGCAGGCGCTGCGGTCGATTGCTTTTCCGGTTGGTTATCTGATCTTTATGATTCCATTGCCGGCAATTATCTATTACCAGCTGACATTTCTGTTTCAATTGTGGGCCTCACGATTGGGAGCAACGGGTTTGGTCGTGCTTGGTATTCACACCGTACGGCAGGGAAATCTGCTCATTCTCCCGAACTGTACGCTGAGTGTGGTTGAGGCATGCAGCGGAATCCGCTCTCTGCTTTCATTGCTGGCCGCAGTTGTCGCCTACGCGTATATGGCTGAGCCGAGTATGTGGAAACGCGCGGCGCTGGCTGTCGCGAGCATTCCAATTGCGATCGCGACCAACGGCCTCCGGCTGGTCGCGACGGGCGTTCTAAGTTATTTTTTCGGGCCGACCGTGGATTCCGGTGTAGTGCATCTGACACTTGGCCTGGGTTTCTTCGCACTGGCTTTTGTCTCGATCCTGCTTCTGCATGAATTGCTTCGCTTTCGCTCAAGAGATCAGAATCCGGCACGGGTGCAGCCATGATTTCTCTCCGAGCCTCGGTCGCCGCGCTGGTCCTCTTGGGAGGAATCTTTGCAACGCACAATTTCAGACCGATAATTGCCGCCGCGCCGCAGCGGCCGTTGCGTGAATTCCCGTCCGACATCGGCATTTCACACAGTGAGGATCGTCCGTTCGAGAATCCGGTCGTGCAGGCGATCGGTGCGGATGATTATATTAACCGAGTGTATGTTGGGAGCACCCCTCCCATTGAACTCTACATTGGCTATTACAAGGATCAACGCTCGGGCGACAGAATTCATTCTCCCAAGAATTGTCTTCCGGGCTCCGGCTGGCAGCCGGTCCATTCCACCCGTGTGCAAATCGGAACCGTGAAGGGAGTTCCTGTTGTCGTGAACGGCTACCTGGTGGCGAATGGAGCGAGGCGGGATATGGTCCTTTATTGGTACCAGTCCCATGGACGGATTGTCGCGAGTGAATACTGGGCTAAGTTCTGGCTGGTCGCCGACTCGTTGAAACACAGAACCACTGATGGCGCAATGATTCGCATCTGGACTACTGCAGCCGATGGAGAGGCGACCGCTCAAGCGCGCGCGGTGGACTTCGCGAGCCGTGTCTATCCGCAGGTCTCTGAATTCCTGCCAGATTGACCTGTTTGCCCAGCCGGACGCATCTGGGGGTCTCACAGTACCCCAATCAGCCGACACTAAAGCTCTTTTCTCCAGAAGACGCAACGCTCAAACCCTTCTCGGCGTCGAGCGAATGCCAACATTCAGCCTCAGCTCTCAATCATTTTAGGTCAAAGGATGGTATGCCCATGAGAAACATAATCCGGCTCTTCACTTCTCATTTCCATTGGAGTGCATCAAGACAAGCATCGAGGATGCGTCCGAAGCGTTTGATTCTTGGACTTTCCCTTATCGCAGCCTTATTGAGTTGGGGCTGCCCGAAGCAGGATCCACTCCAAGCTTTCAATCCTCCGAGCACTCCCAACGATCCGGCCCCGGCCCCTGTTCCAGAGCCGGTTACCGCGCTTTTATTCGGCGCAGCGCTGTTGATCGGAGGAAGTATTCTTCGGCGGCGCCGCAACGGGAACCACCAGTAAATCATTTACGTTAGCAATACGCTGGCGTCTCGCCTTCGCAACTCCCTTATCACTTGGAGTGTTCCTTGGTCCGTTTCCTGCACGCCTATATTCCGAAACGCACGCTTCTCCTGGGAATTTCAGAAGCCTGCCTGATCACTTTCGCTCTTGTGGCATCCGCTCTCGCGCGATTGGGCGCCGGGGAAGCCGGCTATATGTTGACGTATCAATACGGCTCAGTGAAAATCTTATTCGTTTCGGTGGCCTTTCTGATTTGCATGTATTATTTCGACCTCTATGATTCCGCGATTGTAAGCAATCGACGCGAGGCCCTTGTTCGTCTCATCCAGGTGCTGGGCGTCGCGTATGTCGCTTTGGGGCTCATCTACTACTTATATCCGCCGGTAAAATTGGGCCGGGGCATCTTTCACCTTGGTTTCCTTCTCGTTGGGCTGCTGCTGTTGCTGTGGCGGAGGCTGTTTTCGGTCATCAATAGTGCGCCGCGGCTTGCCGAACGAGTGGTAATTCTGGGCGAGGGCCCCCTCGCTGAATCTCTCCTTCATGAGATCGAATCGCGGCCCGAGTTGGGGATTCGCGTTGCGGCCCGCGCGCAGATGCTCGGAACCGGAAACCACCCAGGCAATCGTGAAAGCGGCGAAATGCCGATCTCTGTTTCGCAACCCAAGCTCCGCGAGGATTTTGCAATCGATCGTCAAGTTCGGGGTATAGACCGCATCGTAGTGGCGATGGAGGAACGCCGCGGGAAGCTGCCAGTCGACTTATTGCTGGCGATGAAGAATCGTGGCGTGCAGGTTCAAGACGGAAACGATGTCTACGAGTCGATTACTGGGAAAGTTCCGATCGAATCCATGCGATTGAGCTGGCTGCTGTTTTCATCAGGCTACTATGCCTCGCGTCTCTCTTTAATTTATCAGCGGTTCGCCTCCGTGGTAATTTCGATTTTCGGATTACTGCTTAGCCTACCATTGCTTCCCTTCATTGTGCTGGCTATTAAGCTCGGCTCGCCGGGGCCTGTTCTATATTGGCAGAGCCGCGTGGGGCGCGACGGTGTGCTCTTTCGCTGCTATAAATTTCGCACGATGCACTCCGACGCCGAGGCGGATACTGGACCGACCTGGGCCACGAACGACGATCCTAGAATCACGCGTGTAGGCAGATTTCTTCGCAAGACGCGCATGGATGAGCTTCCGCAGCTGTTGAACGTCTTGCGGGGCGACATGAGCCTCGTCGGTCCGCGTCCTGAGCGGCCTGAGTTTGTCGCAGCGCTCAATGAGAAGATTCCTTACTACCACCTGCGGCACTCCGTTCGTCCAGGAATTACCGGGTGGGCACAGATCCTCTATAAGTATGGAAGCTCGGTCGAGGACGCCAAGGAAAAACTGCGGTATGACCTCTATTACATCAAGAATACCTCTGCAGGATTAGATCTACTGATCGTCCTGAATACGATCAAGATCGTACTTCTGGGACGTGGCGCAAAGTAATAACAGGCTCTCTCCTCACGATAGTCGTTCTCGGATTTCTAAGACAGAAGGTTATCCTCGCGATCGGTTTGGCAAGCCTGAACAAGCCGATTGAAATTCCCGCATGATCATGGGATTCGCACTAACTATTCTCTACATCGCGATTACGATCATCTCGCCGGAGCAATTCGGAAAGGAATGGGCCAGCTATCACGCCTTGATGTACCTAGCCGCGATTACTGTTGTGGCTTCATTGCCCAGCATAACGGGGTCCAGGTATTGGAAAACTTCAGTACAAACATTTCTGCTGCTCGGGTTCGTTGTCGCAATTGCATTGTCGCAGGTGGCCAACGGCTGGCTCGGCGGGGTTCTTGAGGGTTGGCGAATGTTCCTGCCGAGCGCGGCCGTCTTTTTCTTCATTATTGTAAACGTAACAACAATTCGAAGGCTGAAGATTGTGACATTGGCCGCAGTCGCATCCTGCCTGGTTGTTGCTGTGGAGGCACTCTGCGGATACTACGCCGGCTATCAGGGGGAAATGTTCGTTTTACAAAACAATATCTACTCTCCGCACGACGATGTGATCGGGCAATTGATGCGAATACGTGGCGCCGGCTTCCTGAGCGATCCAAATGATTTCGCTCAAATTCTTTTGATCGCCCTTCCGCTCGCCTTTCTGGCTTGGCGGCGAGGACGCACGGTTGCCAACTTCTTTGTCGTGCTGGTGCCCGCTGCGATTCTGCTTTGGACCACTTATCTGACTCATTCTCGCGGGGGATTGATCGCGCTGGCTGCTGTCGCGCTGATGGCAGCTCGGAAAAAGCTGGGAACTACCGCGTCTACCGTTCTGGCCAGCGTATTCATCTTTGGCATGCTAGCTCTTGACTTCACGGGGGGCCGCGGGATTTCGGCGGCCGACGGCGCTGACCGGCTTGAAGCCTGGGCCAACGGACTGGAAATGTTCAAGAGTGCTCCGTTGTTCGGAATCGGATTTAATGGATTCACTGACTTCCATGAGATCACCGCGCACAATTCTTTCGTCCTCTGTCTTGCCGAGCTTGGATTATTGGGAAGCACGCTGTGGATGGCACTGCTCGTCACAACGACGACGAACCTGAACCGCATTATTAGCGGGCAGAGGAAAAGACAGTCCGGAAGATTCTTCGGGCTACTGGAACTTTTTGAAACAAGCTATATCAACAACGCCGGTACTCTCGAGAGGGACTCTACCACTTTGGAAGGCGAGCGCGCACGCAAAGTGCTGCCCGTTAGGATCACGGCTAAAGAAGTCGAGTCCGAGCCAAGGATTGCACCCGCTCACGCAACCATCGTGCCACCGCACTGGGTCGTGGCCATGCGTCTGGCACTGGTTTCGTTCATGACGACCGCCTGGTTCTTGTCGCGCAGCTACACGACTACGATGTACTTGGTCCTAGGACTGGCCGCCGCCACGATCGCTCTTCAGCGGCGTCCCGGCAAATCGCCCGACCGCGGCCGCTGGATCTTCTCTACGTTGAGTATCGAAGTCGTGGTCATCATTTTGATCTACGGTCTAGTCCGCCTTCGACACTGATCATCACTAATCGGTATTATACCCCGCGGCGGCCAGCGCAGTGATGATTCAATTGCAGTTCATTCCATCAATCGTGCGGAAAATCAGCAGCAGGCAGTCTCTTCCAGGACCACGCGCTGTTCTCGCGCGGTAGTTCCCTGCCAACACAAGGAAGCCGAAATGAGTGATACTCACGTTCCTGCGTTTGCCTTTTGGTGTGCCGCATGCCTGTTGCTGTATACCTACGCCGGATATCCATTGTGGATTTACTTACGCAGCCGCATCCATCCCCGTCCGCCGCGGCAAGGTTCCAATCTTCCCACGGTAAGCATCATTCTTACTGTCCACAACGGCGCGGCACTGCTGCGGCAGAAAGTCGACCACCTGCTGTCGTTGGACTATCCGCAAGATCGAATCGACATCAAGATTGTATCCGACGGGTCAACTGATGGCACGGACGATATTCTCAAAGAGCTCCAAGACCCGCACGTCAAGTGCTTTCGATGCTCCGAGCACTGTGGCAAGGCAGTGGCTCTGAACATAGGAATGCAAAGCGCCACGGGCGAAATCTTGCTGTTTCTCGACATTCGTCCCTGGATTGAACGCAACGCCCTGCAATTGTTGCTCAGTAACTTTGAGGATCCTCGAGTCGGATGTGTTGCCGGTGAACTAGTGCTACGCGATGACGGCCACGACGCGGGCGCCAAAGCCGTTGGAGGCCTCTACTGGCGATACGAGCAGTGGATTCGCAATTGCGAGGCAAGAGTCGATTCGCCGTTGGGAGTATACGGCGGGTTTTATGCGGTCCGTCGCGAACTGGCAATGGCATTGCCAGCGGGAACTATTCTAGATGACATGCTGCAGCCTCTTAGCGTTATTCGCCAGGGCTACAGGTCAGTTTTGGACCTGCGCGCGCGGGTCTATGACATCTGGCCCAAGAGTTTGCGGGGCGAATTTCATCGTAAGGTTCGAACGCTAGCGGGCAACTTTCAACTGTTGCAACTAGCGCCCTGGTTGCTTTCGCGGCAGAATCGGCTGCGATTCGAGCTGATCTCGCACAAGTTAATGCGCCTGCTTATGCCAATTCTCCTGGTGATACTGCTAAGCAGCAGCGCATTGTTGGCAAACCATTCTCTGCTATACACGGGAGCGCTCTCGACGCAGGTCGTCTTCTACATCCTCGCAGCTCTGGGCGCCGGGCGTGACATTCCGGTCCTGATGCGTGTAGCCGCCCCGGCGAGCGCCTTCTGCATGTTGAATGTTGCCGTAGTCGTGGGCTTTTACAAGTTCCTTTTCACGCGCGGGCCACTCTGGAAAATCTGGACCTCCGGGGCGCCTGCTTCGGTTGCCACCGGGGGCGAACGGGGCACAGGTTTGAGCTCACCTATGGCCAACATTCCTTTGCACGAGCGTCAACTTCAAGACCGAGGGATGACGCGATGAGATTGAAAGTGACCGTAGTTACACCAATTTTCCCCATCCCGGCTCAACCATACCGCGGGCACTCAGAATACGAGATCCTACTGGCACTCTCAAAACGTGCGGATGTAAACGTGATTTGCCCTTTCCCGCGCTATCCAAGATGGTTCCAGCCGCATTTCGACTATCGCCATCCGGACTTGTCCTATTCACCGCCTGGCGTGTCGACGCGGTACTTCATGTATCCAGCGATACCTGGCTTTACGAGATGTATCAACGGTTTCGTTTGCGCCAAATACCTTGAGGCATATTTCCGTGAGTGCAGGCCCGACGTAGCTTGCAACTTTTGGCTATATCCCGAAGGCTATGCCACGGTTGCAGCGGCGCGCAGGCTTGGTATTCCAGCCTTAGTCGGCTCCATTGGCTCAGACCTGAATCGCTATGCCGATCCGGCCTCCAGATGGTTGACGCGGCTTGCGATGAAGCGGGCAACATTCGTAGTAACCAAAAGCGAGCACCTGCGCCAGCGCGCCATCCAGATGGGTATCGATGCACGCAAGGTACGAACGATCCGAAATGGCTGCAATCCGGGTGTGTTTCACTTGGCGGACCGAAGCGTAGCGCGCGCGCAGTTAGCTGTAGACGATAAGGCCGAACTTGTCTTGTTCGTAGGGCGATTGGATACCGCGAAGGGCATCGGGGAATTGCTCGAGGCTTTTGCTTCGCTTGCGACCCGCCGTCCTAATCTGCGTTTGGCGTATGTCGGGGATGGGCCCGGCGGCGAGCATTTGCGATCTAAAGCCAAGCATCTTGCATTGGAAGATCGAATCACTCTAAATGGTGCCTGTCTTTCGGAGAAAGTTGCCCAGTGGCTAGCGGCTGCCAACGTGCTCGCTCTGCCGAGCTATAACGAGGGGTACCCGAACGTCGTCATCGAAGCCCTCAGCTGCGGACGCCCCGTAATTGCGACGAACGTCGGTGGAATTCTCGAACTTGTTAATGAGAACTCCGGCATTCTAATTGCCCCACGAGATTCGCGAGCTCTTGCCGATGCAATTGAAACCGCGATGGAGCGGAATTGGGACGAACGCTCAATTTCAGAACAGTTTCGGCGGGGTTGGGATGAAGCTGCCGACGAATTGCTTACTATCTGCGAGCTAGCGATGCAACAAGGAAGCGAGAGATTGCAGCTGCCGGCTAAAGTTACGGCTGTGATGAGCGTAGGTATCGAAAGAAAATGATGCTAAACGTTGGCATAGTTGGCTGCGGGAAAATCGCTGACGGGCATGTCGAGGAAATTGAAAAGCTCGGCTGTGCCCGCGTGCTGGCTGTTTGCGACCTCGAGCCGATCCTGGCCGAACAGCTCGCACATCGCTACTCCGTTCCGCACTGGTATACGGATTTCGATCGCATGCTCACCGAGCATCGGCTCGATGTAATTCATATTGCCACTCCACCGCACTCTCACTTGGCGTTGGCCCGGAAGTCGGCTGAGGCAGGTTGCCACGTGTTTCTCGAGAAACCGCTCGCCTTGAACGCTTCGGATGGACGGCACCTCATCGAGTGCCTGCAACAAATCGGTCGAAAGATGACAATCAACTATTGGTATAACTTCGAAACTCACGCTCTCGCTCTGAAGGATTTCGTTGCAAAAGGGAACTTGGGCAGCCCAGTACATATTGAAAGCTATTACGGATATGATTTGGCGGGCGGATTTGGCCAGGCATTGCTCTCTGACGATCGTCATTGGGTCCATCAATTACCCGGCAAGTTGTTCCAGAACATCATCGATCATGCTATCAATAAAATTACTCCATTTTTCCCCGACGAAAACTTGGAAATCATCGCCCGCGCATACCGGCGGCGGCGTTCGAATGAGGACAGCACGGACGACGTTCTCGACGAACTGAGGGTGATGATTCTCGGCGCTGAAATGTCCGCCTACGTTACTTTTTGCTCGCACGCGCGCCCTGTGGGCCATTTCATGCGCGTGTATGGCACCAAAAATACGGCTCACATCGACTACGCATTTCGCAGCATGTTGGTCGAAGGAAACCAGACGGTTCCCAGCGCATTCGGCCGGTTGTTGCCGCCGTTTAAGTCCAGCTGGCAGTTTCTGCGGCAGGCGACCCACAATGCTCGCGAGTTTGCCGGATCACGTTTTCAATTTTTTGCAGGTCTGAACCGGCTATTGTCCCTGTTTTACGAGAGCATCCTGCACGACACTCCAGTGCCGATCCCCTATCCGGAGATATTGCGCGTGTCGCAGATCGTGGATGAAATCTCCGCACAGGTTTACCCAGTGGGGTTGGTATGAGGGTACTCGTTACAGGCGCCGCCGGCTTTCTGGGGAGGGCCCTGGTCGAGCGTCTCCTAGCCCACGGCTACACCGACATCCGCTGCAACGTGCGCCGACGGGCCGATATCCCCAGGTTAGAAGCGCTGTTGGAGCGACATGCCCGCAATAGTCTTGAGTTTTGCGTCGGAAACCTGAGGTATCGAGATGACGCCGCTCGAGCAGTGGATGATGTACACCTTATTTTCCATCTCGCCGCCGGAAAGAAGGGAACGGCCGCCGATCTCTTCCTCGATTCCGTAGTAGCTTCTAGAAATCTTCTGGATGCCGTCGGGGACCGCAAGCCGATGCGCATCGTTCTGGTGAGTTCATTCGGTGTCTACGGAGTAGCTGGCCTCGGCCGTGGAACGCGGGTGAACGAGCAAACTGTGCTCGAACCTCATCCCGAGTGGCGTGATCATTACTCTTACGCGAAACTACGCCAGGAACAACTGTTCTGGGAATACCACCAGCGTAATGGTTTCGAACTAGTGGTGCTGCGTCCGGGCGTTATCTATGGTCCTGACGGCGGTCATTTTTCCAACCGCGTTGGGTTGGCGATTGGCAAGTGGCAGTTACACTTCGGTGGAAACAATCCGCTTCCGCTAAGTTACGTCAACAACTGCGCGCATGCCGTGGTGGTTGCCGGCACCCATCAGCGCGCTGCGGGTCAGGTCTACAATGTGCATGATGATGATTTGCCGACATGTCTGGAATACCTGCGCGCCTACAGGAGGTATGTCGCGAACATTCGGTCAATTTCCGTACCCTACTTTGGTGTGCGGTTACTTTCTGCCATCGCCGCGAAATACCATCGCTATTCAAAGGGCCAGTTGCCGGCAATCCTCACACCGTATAAGGCGGCAAGCCTGTGGGGAGGAAATCGGTTCGACAACTCCAAACTACGTTCTATCGGCTGGAGGCAGTTGGTGCCCACGGCCGAAGGTCTGCGACGTTCGTTTGCGGCGTTCCGAACCGGATTGGACGAGGCTAGAGTGAGAAAAGCAGTTCTGCCAGCCGCGACGATGAATCGGGCAGAGGCTCCGATCGGGGGGCCGCGGCTTAGTTCACCAGAGTTTGTCGTAGGTGCCGTGCTGGGCCCAGACTCCAACGGCAGCTTCGATCACCTGCTCGTTACATTCTCGAATCTGCGTAAGACTGGCCGGCCTGCCAAACTACTTATCTTTGCCGCACATGATACACAGCAACTCGCCAGCAAGGCTGTAATCCAGGGGCTACGTGCGGACCTTCAGTGGGTGCCCGATGAATTGGGTACACGTGATTTGCTTCAGGGATGCGATGTGCTGGTTTCGCTCCAGGATGGGGTGCCGCTTTTAGTACTGCGGGCCATGTCTTCGCGTATTCCAATAATTACGACGGCTGTCCGCGTTCCAGAAGCCCTTTGGAATCAGCGGACGGTAATGTTCATTCGCCATGGCGATAAGAAGGGGTTACAAGAAGCGTTGCTGCGGCTGTCTGAACAGCCGAAACGAAAACCGATTCTTGGTAGTGTCTTCGAGGAGCGCATCGCAAAATACTATAGCGACACCTATTTGTGGCGTGAAAATGGTTCGCACAGCGCGGGCGGGCATGCGCCGAAAGGGCACGCCCTGATCAAGAAAGCGTTGTTCAGCACCGTTCCCGGCCGACAATTACTTGAGCATGGGGATCGGGACCGGCCGCAGATTGCCCTAACAATTGATGACGGCCCAGATCCAGTCTATACGCCGCAGATACTGGACATTTTTCGTGATCACGCTGTGAAAGCCACGTTTTTTGTAGTGGGTGGAGCTGCCGAACAGTATCCGGATATCGTGGTGCGCATGAAGAAAGAAGGGCACGACGTCGGCAGCCATTCCTATAGCCACCCGTACTTCCATCGGCTCTCCTGGACAGGCGCTATTCGGGAGATCCGGATGACCCGATGGGTCCTGGATCGCCTCCTGGGAGAAGAATGCAAGCTCTTCCGTCCGCCCCACGGCAAACTGTCACTCCGTAGCCTCATCCCAGCTTGGGCAGCCGGTCAGAGGGTGGTGATGTGGAACGTCGACCTAAAGGACTATCGTGCTTCGACAGGGGAAGTGGAAGCGCAATTGGATCGAACCTCCTTCTCTTCTGGAGACATCATTCTCTACCACGGCAATATCGAGGCTGCGTTAAAAGCCCTACCGCGCGTAATCAAAGCGGCGCTGGATAAGGGGCGAGAGGGTGTCACTATTTCCGAGCTCATTCGGCAGTAGGCTTTGCTGCTTCGAAATCTCTAAAATCTCCCGGTGGTGCTTCTCATGAAACCATATCTTTGTGCCCAAGCTTCGAGTCGGTCGCAGTCGAGGATCGAGGCGGTTGAACCGTTCGTCTTTGGACCGGAGCGTAGCTCTCCAATGTCAAAGACTGTCACACGGGCTCCATTACTTTTGCGATTAGCCAAGACGATGACCCGCTGGCGAATCCGCGGCGGCCATCGGCTCGTGGAAATCTTCGAGCAATGGGGGATGCTGAATCTGGTCGTGCAATATCAATTGGGCCGGGGCGTGAGTTTCAGCGTGCCGTTGTTCCGCGCCGACACCTGCTGGGACCAGCGCGACATTGAAAATTACGAAACTCAACTGATCCATTCGTTTTGTCGCTTGCTGGAACCGTTGTCTGATGTCGTCTTGTTCGACTGCGGAGCGGATATCGGGACATTTTCGGCGCTGGTCTGTTCGCGAACTTCCCGCGTCGGGCGAGTCATCGCCTTCGAGCCGAATCCTGACGTAGCGGGATTCCTAAAACGCAATTTGTCCCAACTGCAGGTTTCTTCGCAAGCGATCACCAAAGCAGTCAGTTGCTTCACCGGCACCGGCCGGCTGGAGGTGCCGGATTATGATCACTCTGACCAGGCTCGTTTTCTGGTTCCTGGCGATGGACCACTGGAAGTAGTCACCATCGATAGTTTTGGTGTGCGAGGCGGCAACGTGGCAATCAAGATTGACGTAGAAGGTGGCGAACTTGAAGTGCTCAAGGGCGCCGCAGAAACTATTTCATCGGCTCGAAAGTGTGTAATTACTGTGGAGGCGCACCCCCGAGTTGCAAAGCGCACCAAGCGCGACCCCGTAGAATGTCTAAGATTCCTCCAGTCTTTGCGACCATTTCGTTTTGTCATTGCGGAGACCGAAGAATCGCCATTGACGTCGTTTCCGCTCATCAAGGACGGCCAGGCGGCCAATAGCAATGTCATCGGCTGGACTCCGTGAATCGGCTGATTATTTCGCTGAACACTTTGGTTTAACCGTCTGCTGTTGTGTCGCCCATGCCAAAACTGAACAATCCATTTAGCTATCATCAAGGCGTCGCAAACGCCGTCTGCTTCGGCTAGGTTTATCGCGCTGCTGAACTGCTCACTGCGGAGTTCACCCGGCCTCTTGGTATTTTGATCGCTCACTCGAACACCAAAATCGGTTTGACCACGTTGACCATCCCCCCACCAATCGCCGCCCCCGGTAATGCCAAGGTAATCGGGCGCAACTTCATATTCATGGGCTTGGAAGTGGTGATCGCATTCGTTTGCACCTTGCTAACGACCGTGGTCATCGCGCGGGTGATCGGGCCGACGCGGCTCGGATACTTCAATCTGATATTTTGGCTGACCGCGATCACGTGCTCGGTCGGTTCTCTGGGCATCCCGCTCACAACTTTCAAGTACATGGGCGAGTTTCTCGGTGGCGGTCAAAAGGAGCTTGCGCGCGCCGTATTTTTTTTCAACCTTTGGGCCCAGAGTGCGATTGCATCGGCGTTAACGGCCATCAGTATGATTGCCGTCTTCACTATTGTTGACCCAGAGTATCGTGCCTGTTCGGTTTTGCTGGTTTTGAGCATGGTACCCAACATGATCACGTACGTAGCTTCGCAGGCGAACTCTGCTGCGGAGGATGCCGCACTGAATACCCGGGGCGCCTTGGTTGGAGCGATTGTTTATGTAATCGCTGTGGCTGTTAGCCTTCTCCTTGGATGGAATCTGGTCGGTATCGCCGCAGGCGTATTGCTGTATCGCACCGCGGAGTTGGCCGTGAAGATCGTTCCGGTGCTCAAGTCAATGAAAACCGTAGCCCGGGTCCCACTTCCCGCGGGAATTCGCAAGCGAATGTTTTCCTTTTCCGGCCTGAGCACCGGGCTCATGATCTTACAGATCGTGATTTGGGACCGTTCCGACATCATTTTCTTGAAATTGCTGCAGCCTGATATTCGTCAGCTAGCTTTCTTCTCGGTTTGCTTCAGTGTTGCGGATCGGCTCATGCATGTACCCCAGACATTTGCTAATGCACTTTCTGCCACTCAGATGGCCGAATACGGACGCGATAAGGATCGCTTGTTCAGGATGACCTCGCAGGCCTCCACCTATGTTCTTCTGGGAGCACTTCCGATTTTGATCGGGGTCGCTTGCATCGGCGGTCCTCTTGTGCAGGTGATGTACGGGGCACAATACCTGCCGGCGATACCGGTTTTTATTGTAGTGGCACTTCTCAGCATTCCGAAGGCGGTGCTGACGCCCGCGCTGACTCTTTTGTATTCCGCTGAAGATCTGGCGTTTGTCCTGAAATGGGGTTGTGCAGCGGCGCTGATCAACGTGCTGCTTGACGTCGCGTTAATTCCAAGTCATGGCGCGCTTGGTGCAGCCTGGGCAAACGGCATTGCCCAGACATTTGCCGCGCTATCTATCTGGGGGCGTGTGCTTGTTCACTATCCCGTCCGGATCGACATGCCCGCTGTGCTGAGGCTTGCTGCCGCAACTCTTGCAATGGCGATCGTCGTACTCGGCATTGTTGCGACACCGCTAAGCGCTGCCATGAAATTGGGCGTTGCTGTACCTGTGGGTGCGATTGTTTTCGCGATTACCAGCCGCATGTTCATGGTGCTGCAGAAGGATGACCGCCGGCGCCTGCTGATGTTTTCTGCTCTGCTCCCCACGCCGCTCAGTTCATCGTTCACACGCTTGGTGGATTTCCTGGTGCCTCAATCACCGGTTGTGGAAGTCTCATGATGAACTCCGTAAGGCTTCACTCCGATGCGTAGCATCGTCGAAGCAGCGAATTCCACACCTATGGCCACCGCCCTAGCTCAGCGAACCTCTCCGCTGAGAATCGCGCATGTGGTTGACAGCATGGAAATGGGCGGAGCCGAAAAGCTGACCGCCACGCTGTGCCGATTGCAGCGCGACCGAGGCCATACGGCGTCAGTCCACTGCCTTTATCTGGTTGGCGTGCTCGGCGAAGAGCTACAGGCCGAAGGCTTTGAGGTTATTCTCTACCAGCCTTGCTCGTTTTTTCACCAGATGCACTGTTTGTACAGAGCGTTTAGGCGTTCCCATCCCGACGTGGTGCATTGCCATAATGCTACTGCGGCAATCATCGCCGCTTTTCCAGCCCGTCTCGCCGGAGTGAAGACGGTCATCGTAACCCGGCATGGCTTGGTGAAGCCTCCCTACCAAATACGCCGTGAGCTGAAGTTTGCGCTTGCTTCACGCTGGTGTGATTGGATCGTTGGAGTCTGCGAAGGCACGCGGACCAATTTGCAAGCGGCCCCATTCGCTGCCCGCGACAAGATTATTCACATTTATAATGGTGCCCTGCCCGCCGACATCCGGGCTGTCCCACGGCCAAAAGCCGGCTTTACTCTGCTGCATGTTGGCCGAATGGCGCCAACGAAGGACCACGCCACCCTATTACGGGCGTTTGCACTCACGCGCACCCATCATCCTGACGTGCAGCTATGGATGGTTGGCGATGGGCCGCTTGAGTCCAGCCTGCGTGAGCTCAGCGAGGAACTCGGTCTGAGTGATTGCGTCACCTTTTTCGGTGAGCAGGCTGATGTGTCGCCATTCATGCTCGCGGCTGATTTGTTTGTGGTTTCTTCCGTAACCGAAGGCTTGCCAGTATCGCTCTTGGAAGCAATGTCGGTCGGACTGCCGGCCGTGGTCACCGATGTCGGGGGCATGGGCGAGATCGCGCGCTTGTCGGGAGCCGTCACACTTGTGCCATCGTCGGATCCAGCGGGCCTGGCTGGGGCGCTATGCGACGCAGTTGCCCGGCGGCAGGAACTCCCCCAAATGGGACGGCTAGCCAGCTACTGTTACGAGCAATATTTCAAACCGGAACGCATGCTGGATGACTACATGAGCTTGTACAATCATGGAATTCCTAACGCGCAAGCGGTGCCCTCTACGTAGCACACGGAACCCTCTCTACCAAATATAAGAAAAGCCCATTCGTTCGCTGGCATGCAGCTCAAAGCTAAGTGCCTTCCTGTTGACCGGTCGGGGCGCCGCCGCGTTTTCGAGGTTCTGCACTTTGCAAATCATATTCCACCATCGCACTATGGGCCGCAGCTCTCAAGCCATGCACATTCGCAGCCTAGTGGAAGCATGGAAAGCAGATGGACACGAAGTGACAGTCCTATCTCCACCAGGAGTGGATCCACTCAAGGCCGCTGGACTCATGCCATATTTGCGGGAGGGAGGTCGTGCAACTGGTGTTCAACGAATTTGGAAATACATGAGCTGCGAGTGTCCGCAGTTCGTTTTTGAAGTATTCGAGCTTCTATATAACCTGTTTCTCCCAATTCGGCTGTTGCCCATGTTTTGGCGGCAACCGGAAGCCGTGCTTTATGAAAGACACGCCTACTTCATGTTTATGGGCGTGCTCTTGGGGAAATGGCTGCGACGGCCGGTCGTGCTCGAAGTCAATGAGCTGGCAGGATTCAAGCGAGCCCGCGGTTTGATCATGGAGCGTCTCGCACGAAGAATCGATGCATGGATATTCTCGCGGGCCAGCCACATTCTGTGTGTATCCCATGTTCTCGCGGACGAAGCTCAACAGCGCGGCGCCAACGCTGGACGCGTACATGTCTTGCCCAACGCAATCGATCCGAATCGATTCCGAAGCTTGCGGCCCGGTCCGTTTCTTCGTGCACGCCTAGGTCTAGAGGCCTCCATTGTCATCGGTCATGTCGGACTGTTTCATCTCTGGGATCGTCTGGATGTATTGATCGAGGTCGTGCGTAGCATCCGCGACCGGCATCCAGAAGTAAAAGTATTGCTAGTGGGTGACGGCCCTGAGATGAAAAACTTGAAACAGACTGCATCTCGTCTGGGAATGGAAAGTGCAGTAATTTTTCCCGGACCAGTTCCCCGCGATAACGTGCCTGCGTACATTGAAGCGATGGATATTTGCGTACTACCCGATTCCAACGCTTTCGGATCTCCGATTGCTCTCTTTGAGTTTATGGCCATGGGTAAGCCTTGTGTAGTCCCTGATCTCGGGCCGATGCGCGACGTAATCGATGACAATCTGACGGGGTTTATGTTTCCTCACGCCAATTACAGCGCCTTGGGAAGGGCACTTTTGCGGCTCATCGAAGATCCTGCACTCCGGAATCAAGTCGGGGCTCGGGCAAGGCACGCCGTCTTCACGCACCATACGTGGGCCGCGAATGCGCGCTTCATAGTTCAATTGGCCGCCGGTGAGAGCTCGGCCAGAACATTCGCTCAGATGGAACACCTCGACTGTGACATCCAGTAGATCAGAAGGGAATCCTGAATGCCTTCAGATACAAAGTTTCGGGTCGGATTGGTTGGGGCTGGCTACATAAGCGAGTTTCACGCCAGCGCTGTCCAACGAGTCCCGAACGCGCGGCTTGTTGCAGTCGCCGATGTTGATACTTCTCGCGCCGCAGGTTTGGCTGCTCGCTTCAGTGTTCCGAAAATCTTCCCAACCATGGAAGCTTTGATCAGCGGGGGAGTTGATGTAATTCACATTCTTACTCCTCCCGACACCCACGCCCAACTGGCAATTGCTGCGATCAAGAATGGCTGCCACGTGTTGGTGGAAAAACCTCTCGCGACATGTGTGGAAGATGTCGACCGTATCTCTGCCGCCGCCGAAGCCGCGCGAAAATCTGTTTGCGTCAACCATTCCCTACTGTACGACCGTTTCGTATCGAAAGCGCTGGACATCGTTCGTTCGGGCGCGATTGGAATTCCGCTTAGTTTCGATTACTTCCGCAGTTCCGAATATCCGCCCTACCGGGGAGGGACTTTACCGGTTCACTATCGAAACGGCGGCTATCCGTTTCTAGACCAGGGGGTGCACGCCGTATATCTCGCCGAATCTTTTTTGGGCCCAATCGAAGATATGAAAACTTACTATGGCACATACGGAGGCGACCCCAACCTCCTGTTCGACGAGTGGCGCGTGGCAGCGCAATGCCAGCGTGGCACGGCGAACATCCAAATTTCTTGGAACGTACGCCCCCTGCAGAGCTGGTTCGTCGTCCAAGGTACGGAAGGTGTGCTTCGTGCGAACTTGTTCGCGATGTGGGTTACTCATAGCTCGCGACTCCCGCTTCCAAAAGCGCCGGCACGTGCGTTGCAGGCAATGAGCGAGGGGCTCAGCATAAGTGCACAGGTTCCGGCAAACATCGTTCGGTTCGCATGCAAGAGGATCGTCCAGTACGACGGCCTGCATTCCTTGGTGGCGGCGTTCTATCGCGCGTTGCAAACCGGCGCAGCTATGCCGGTGCTGCCCGGCCCGGCCCGTTCTACTGTTTATTGGACGAACCACATTTCTCAGGAAGCCGATGCCGCGAAAATCAAATTTCAAGCCCAATTCCAAAATGGGGGCCGCGCCAAGGTGTTGGTGACCGGGGCAACTGGACTAATTGGACGAAATTTGGTGCGACGACTTTTACAAAGAGGGGACCGCGTTCGCATCTTCGTTCGACGGCAGCCGCCCGTGGAGTTCATGAACGATGGCAACATCGAGGTCTTCCTCGGCGACTTGGGAGATCCCGCTGCCGTGGACCGAGCCGTAGCCGGAACGGGAATTGTCTATCACGTGGGCGCGACCATGAAGGGTGGCGCGCACGACCATGAACGCGGAACAATCTGCGGCACGAAAAACATTGTGGAAAGTGTGCTTCGCCATCATGTGCAGAGTCTGGTGTACATCAGCTCCCTGAGTTGTCTGCACGCAGCGGCTTCAGGTCGCGGGGACATCGTTACAGAAG
>JBARRT010000094.1:0-62083 GCA_049644365.1 Candidatus Acidiferrum sp.
CGCGCGCAAAAGGCAGGAGTCCGACCTCGGCCATGGTCCCTCCTGCCTATCAGAAAACACCGCAACTCACACTTCGTCGATGCCTCTCTTGCAATCTGTGCTCAGGATGTCAACAGAGCCATCAACACTTGTGGACTTGCTTGTAAGTGTTGAAAACAAATGACTTATGGAAATACTAAGTTCTTTAGAATCAACACTTACAAAAAACATAGGGGAGGGGGGGGTGTTATGGTTAACCAGACACCCAATGAAGGATGGCCGGCCCGGGTTGAATTCGCCCACTTTCAATGAAGGATCGTTGAGAAGCTCCCACCGGCCACTAGCGCTGCCACCGCCTCAATGTCCGGCGTCAGCGGCCGGTCCTCCGTGACCTTGGGCGACTTGGCGCGGACAGCCGCGTACGCTTTCTTGGCCAGCGTCCCGGTCTGTAGCGGCGCCAGCAAATCGATCCCCTGGCACGCGCACAGCAGCTCAATCGCAATCGTATACCGCAAATTAACCAGCATGCGCTCCAATCGCCGCGCCCCGCTCATGCCCATGGATACATAATCTTCCTGATTTCCTGAAGTGGAAATCGAATCCACGGAATGAGGTGTCGCGAGCGCTTTGGTCTCGCTGGTCAGCGCCGCCGCGGTCACCTGGGCGATCATGAACCCGGAATTCAGCCCCGGCTCCGGCGTCAGGAATGCCGGGAGCATGCTCGTCAATGGATTCGTCATCTGCTCGATGCGCCGCTCCACAATTCCGCCGAGCGTCGCAATCGCGATGGCCACCTGGTCCGCGGCCATTGCCAGCGGCTGCCCATGAAAATTTCCGCCGCTGATGATGTCGCCGTTGTTCACGTCGCGCACAAACACCAGCGGATTATCCGTCGCGCTGTTCAGTTCCACCGCGGCGATCTCCCGCGCCTGCGCCAGCGAATCGCGCACCGCGCCATGCACTTGCGGAGTGCACCGCAAGCTGTACGCATCCTGCACGCGCGTGTCCTTTTCCGCGGAGCGATGTGACTCGCGAATCTGACTGCCCTCATTCAGGTTCGCAAGATTGCGTGCTGTCGTTGCCGCTCCCGCGTACGCACGCGCGTGCATGATGCGCGGATCAAATGCCCCTGGACTCCCGCGCAGCGCATCCAGCGAAAGGGAAGCCGCTACATCCGCCGAGTCCACCAAACTGTCGGCCTCATGCAACGCCAGACTCAGCAGCGCCAACATCCCCTGCGTGCCATTCAGCAGCGAAAGCCCTTCTTTCGCTTCAAGCGACACCGGCGTAATTCCCGCGCGCTTCATCGCTTCGCCGCCGGGCAGAATTTCTCCGTGAAAATTCGCGCGGCCCTCGCCAATCACCACTTGCGCCAGATGCGCCAGCGGTGCGAGGTCGCCCGAGGCGCCCACCGAACCTTGCGAGGGAATCACCGGATGCACTCTGCTGTTCAGCATCTGGCAAAGCGTTTCGACGATGCGCGGCCGCACCCCGCTCAGACCTTTTGCGATCGCATTCGCGCGCAACAGCATCATCGCGCGCGTCTCCGCCTCGCTCAGTGCTGCGCCCACGCCGCAAGCATGAGAGCGCACCAGATTTACTTGCAGTTGCCGTACCTGCTCCAGTGAAATGCGCACCGAAGCAAGTTTTCCGAATCCTGTGTTGATTCCATACGCCGTCTCGCCCGACGCGACCAGGCGCTCCACCACCGCGCGCGACGCATTCATTCCCGCGATCGCTGCGGGCGCAAGCGACACCGTTTCTCCGCGTAGGGCCACATCATAGAGCTGCGAAAATGTCAGATCGTTGCCGCTCAGCACGACGCTCATGCGTCTCTCCGGTCGGGCTGGGGCGCGACGATGGCGCTGAACACACTGTGGTATTTTTTTGGCAATAGTTTCGGCCGGCCATTGCTTCCGCAAATCACGTGCGTCGTTTCTCCGTTCGCCAAAACTTTCCCGTCCGCCTCGCGAATCACTTCGTAAGAAAATTTGACCACGCGGTTCCGCGATTCCGCGATGCGTGTGCGGATGCGCAGGACTTCATCATAGACCGCCGCGTGGTGATACCGGCAGTGCACATCGGCAACCACGATGCGGCAGTCGTCCTCGATTTCCATGCGCTTGTATTCGACGCCCAGTGCACGCATCAATTCGACGCGCCCGACCTCAAACCAGATCAGGTAGTTCGCGTGGTACACCACGCCCATCTGGTCCGTCTCCGCGTAACGCACGCGCACCGTCGCGTCATGATATTTGATCATTCGGATGTCCTGATGATTTCTTGAATCGCTAGAGTATCAAAACCGAGTTCAATCTGAATCACCGCGCCAGACGGGCTTTCTCTTTTCCAGGAACGACGCAAGCCCTTCCTTGAAATCCGGCGTGCAACGGATGCGCGCATTTTCCAGGATCGCACGTTCCAGATCGGCGTCCACTCCTGCGGCAGCAGCGGAAGTCAGCAAGCGTTTCGCGCGCGTTACGCTGCCGGGGCTTGCCGCAATCAAAATGTCGGCCAGCTCCTTTGCGCGCTCCATCAGTTTTTCCGCTGGCACGATTTCATTGATCAGGCCGATTTCCTTGGCTTCCCCCGGCTCGAGGATTCTTCCGGTGAGCAAAAGGTCGCGAGTTCTTTTTTCCCCGATTTGCCGCGACAAAAAAACGGAAACGATCGCCGGCAAGAACCCGATCTTCACTTCCGTGTATCCGAATTTCGCTTCCGGCGCAGCCAATGTGAAATCACAAAGTGTCGCGATCCCGCAGCCGCCCGCCAGCGCCGCGCCATTCACGGCGGCGATCAGCGGTTTCGAAAAACTCCAGATGCGCCGGAACATTTTGGCCATCCGCCGGGAATCTTCTTGGTTTTCCGTGGGAGATTGCTGCGCGATCGCTGCGAGCATCTCCAGGTCCATGCCCGCGCAGAACGCTTTGCCGCTGCCGGTCAGAATTCCCACGCGCGCGTGGCTTTTCTCGATTTCGTCGAACGCCGATTGCAACTCGGAAATCATCGCCGTCGAAATCGCATTTCGCTTGTCCGGCCGGTTCAGCGTGATCGTTGCGAGATTTCCAGTGATGTCGAGAAGAAGTGTCGAAAACATTTTGGAAACACCTCCTCAATTTACAAGCGGTGCATGCGCGTATTTTGCGCGAATCTCATTGGTCATTTCGAGCGCCTTCGTCAACCGTGATGCATCAATTCCCGGATCCGCTCCTGCTTTGCGCAGCGCCGCGAGAACATCTTCCGTCGCGACGTTGCCCACCAGATTGTCCCCCGCAAACGGGCAGCCGCCAAGTCCCGTCAGCGCGCTGTCGAACCTTCGGCAACCCGCTTCATATGCCGCGAGTATTTTCTCTTCCGCGTTCTCCGGCCGGCTATGCAGATGCACCCCCAATTCGACCCCGGCAACGTGGTCTTTCACATCGCAAAACAAGCCGGCGACGATCTCAGGAGTGGCATTTCCCGCCGTATCCGCAAGCGAAACCGTGCGCACGCGAATATCTTTAAGCCATTCCAATGTGTCCGCGACAATTTCTGCTCCCCACGGTTCGTCATACGGATTTCCGAATGCCATCGAAATGTAAATCACCAGATCTCGTTTCGCTGCTGTGGTTTCCTTGCTGAGTTTCTCCACCAGCTTCCGCGATTCCTCGCGCGACATGTTGGCATTCGCCCTTCGGAAATACGCGGAGATCGAATATGGATACCCAATCGTCGTCACACCGGGAGTCGCCAGCGCCCGCTCCAATCCTTTTTCGTTCACGACAATGCCAATGATTTCTGGTGGCTCAATTCCAGAGGGAAGGGAAGCATTGTATGTCGCCATAACCTCTTCGCTATCCGCCATCTGCTTCACATGTTTCGGCGAAACAAAACTCACCGCATCAATGTTCTTGAATCCAGCAAGCACAAGTTCTTTCAAATACGCCGCCTTGTACTCCGTCGGGACAATGTCTGGCAATCCCTGCCAAGCATCCCGCGGGCATTCAACCAATTTCGTTGACTCAGTCATGAGCTCTGTCGAGACCGAAAGCAATCAACCAAAATTGAAGCCAAGAATCCAATAAAACAGAGGATGCCCAAGTAAAATAGGATCATAGGCAAGATTCCCGCGACTGAGCCCACCACGGATCTGGCTGCTGCCGCGATTGCTCGTCGCTGGTCCAGAGTTACAATGCGAAAGCTCAGTACTGTGATCGGCGCGACGGTTGAACAAACGAGGAGAGCCCACGATCTATTGGAGATTCTCACGTTTGCAGGACTCCCGTTTTGAATTCGCGGATTTCGGGATTGAGGGCGGCGGCTTCGAGGGCCCAGATAAGCGCGTCACGCGTGTGAGCGGGATCAATGATGGCGTCGACCCAGAGGCGCGCGGCAGCGTAGCGCGGGTCGGTTTGGTGTTCGTAGGTGGCGCGGACGGAATCGTACAATTCCTTTTTCTGTTTCTCGTCGACTTTTTTGCCTTCGCGTTCGAGTTGCTTCAGTTTGATTTCGACGAGAGTGCTGGCAGCGGCGTCGCCACTCATCACCGCGAAGCGCGCCGTGGGCCAGGCAAACATGAAGCGCGGATCGTAGGCTTTGCCGCACATGGCGTAATTTCCCGCGCCGAAACTTCCGCCGCAAATCACGGTGATTTTCGGGACGACGCTGTTCGCCACGGCGTTCACCATTTTGGCGCCGGCACGGATGATGCCGCTCCATTCTGCGTCTTTGCCAACCATAAAACCGTTCACGTCGTGGAGAAAAATCAGCGGGATGCGATTCTGGTTGCAGTCGAGAATAAATCGCGCGGCTTTTTCCGCGGACTCGGTGTAAATCACGCCGCCGAATTCCATGCGCTTCTGGTCGGAGCCGCGCGCGAGAGTTTGCACGTGTTTTTTTTGATTCGCGACGATGCCGACGGCCCAGCCTCCGATGCGGGAATAGCCGCAGAGCAGCGTTTCGCCGGATTCGGCGCGGTATTCTTCGAATTCGCCGGCATCCACGATGCGCGCGAGGATCTCGCGCATGTCGTACTGCTTGCCGGGATCGCTCGAAAAGATTCCGTAGATTTCTTCCGCAGAAAAGAGCGCTTCGCGCGCCTTGGTATGACTGAACGGCGAAGGATTGGGCGCGCCGATTTTGTCGACCAGAGCACGAATTCGAGTGATGCACGCGTCGTCATCGGGCTCGCGAAAATCCACGGTGCCGCTGATTTGCGAATGCATTTTCGCGCCGCCGAGATCTTCCGCGGAAGTTTTCTGGCCGATTGCGGCCTGCACCAACGCAGGCCCCGCGAGGAAAAGCCCCGAGCCGTCGGTCATCAGGATGTGGTCGCACATCACGGGGAGGTACGCGCCACCGGCAACACACATGCCCATGATGGCGGTGATCTGCGGTATGCCTATCGCGCTCATCACCGCGTTGTTGCGGAACACGCGGCCGAAATCATCGGTATCCGGAAAAACATCCTCTTGGAGCGGTAAAAAGACTCCGGCGGAATCCACTAGATAAATCGTGGGGATTTTGTTTTCGATGGCGATGTTCTGCGCGCGAATCACTTTCTTCGCGGTCATCGGGAAAAATGCTCCGGCTTTCACGGTCGCATCATTGGCAATGAGCATGAAGGTGCGGCCGCAAACTTTCGCAAGTCCGGTGACGGTCCCAGCCGACGGCGCGCCGCCCCATTCCTCGTACATTTCGTAGGCGGCATAAATTCCGAGTTCGAAAAACTGTGAGCCGGGATCGATCAGCTTGGCGATCCGTTCGCGGGCGGTGAGACGGCCTTTTTTATGCTGCGATTCGATGGCTTTCGCGCCGCCACCCAGGCGAATTGTTTCTTCCTCATTTTTGATTTTGGTGAGCAAATCCACGATGCGGCGGGCATTCTTTTCGAATTCAGGCGACTTTGAATTTACGCTAGTTTTCAGCACCGAAGCGGACACGCGACGACCTCACACGCTGGCGATTTCGAGTCACTTGAAATGTCACTCGGCTAACGAACAATGCGCGCCAAGCGTCACAGTATACGGGTTTTGCTTCCGCTTTTGCGAATGGGCCCAACCTACGTTGGCCAATCGCAGGCGCAAGCTATTTGCGCTGGCGCAGAAGCAAGGTAAGCTAGCAGAGGTTTTCCAGGACGCCTGCGAGTGCTGTCCGTTGGCTAAACGTCAACAGTTTCCAATTGAAAGGACCCTGTCATGAGGCATTTCTATCGGAGTGTTTTCACGCTAGGGCTGATGATTTTGTTCCTTGCGAGATTCGCAGACGCGCAAACGCAAGCGCCCGCAAAACCCGCACCGCGGGCAACGGCTAAGACCCCCGCGCAAACTGCCACGAAACCCACTGCGACAAAGGCGGCCGCAGCCAAGCCAGCACCACTCGAAGTGCCGCAACTGAAATTCGAAAAATATAAATTGGAGAACGGGCTCGATGTCATTCTGTCCGAGGACCATCGGCTTCCGCTAGTTGCCGTCAACCTGTGGTATCACGTGGGCCCGGCGAACGAACTGCCCGGCCGCACCGGCTTCGCGCATCTTTTCGAGCACATGATGTTTGAGGGTTCGAAACACGTGGCGAGTAGCGCGCACAATCGTTATCTGGAAGCGGCCGGCGCATCGGACATCAACGGCACAACGGATTTTGACCGCACAAATTATTTCGAAACGCTTCCATCGAATCAGCTGGAACTCGCGCTATGGCTGGAGTCCGACCGCATGGGCTACCTTCCCGATCAGCTCAGCCAGGCCAACCTTTCGAACCAGCAGGACGTGGTGCGTAACGAGCGGCGGGAGAGCCTGGAAAACGCCCCGTACGGCATCGTCGAAGAAGGCCTCTTTCACCGGCTTTTCCCGAAGGAACATCCCTACTACGGCGAAATCATCGGCTCGCATGCCGACGTCCAGGCAGCTAAACTCGAGGACGTTCGAAATTTTTTCAGGCTTTATTACGCGCCGAACAACGCGAGCCTTGCGATTGTTGGCGACTTTGATCCCGACCGTGCGCGGGAACTGGTGGAAAAATATTTTGGCCCGCTGAAGCGCGGCGAGGACGTGCCCAAAATCAAGGCAAAGACGCCGCCTATATCGTCCGAGAGGCGCGCGGTCATCCAGGACAACGTGCAATTGCCGAGAGTTTATATGGCGTGGCTCACCTCTCCGATTTACAAACCCGGCGACGCGGAAGCGGATTTGGGGGCGACAATTTTGGGGGGCGGGAAGTCCAGCCGCCTTTACAAGAAATTAGTATATGAAAAGCAGATCGCGCTCGACGTAGCCGTAACGCAGCAGTCCCTGATTCTAGGATCGGTTTTCGAAGTGCAGGCCACGGCGCGGCCCGGAGTAAAGCCGGAAGATCTGGAAAAGGCGATCAACACGGAACTGGATGCGTTTCGAACCGGAGGGCCGACGACGGCGGAGCTGAACCGCGCGCGAAACGTGCTCGAATCGCGGATCATTGAGCGCTTGGAAACTCTCGGAGGATTTGGCGGCGTTGCAGACCGCTTGAATAGTTACAACCATTATCTTGGGACGCCGGATTTCCTGGCGGCGGACATCGGGCGGTACGAAAATGCATCCATCGCGGCGATCCAAGCGTTTGCGCAAGGACAACTAAATTCGAATCAGCGTGTGGTTGTTTATGGCGTGCCGGGCAAGCCGGATCTCGGCCCGGACGTTCCTACGCCGAAAGCAGAGCAGAAGGGCGAAGCGCAAGGAGGCGGCGAGCCCGTCAACGCGGACGCCGCGTGGCGCAAGGATGCGCCGAAAGCCGGGCCGGCAAGCGCGCTGCATCTGCCCGTGCCGGAGCAATTTAAACTCGAGAACGGTTTAACGGTTTTCTACAACGAACGGCCAGGCCTGCCGGTGGTGACCGCGGCGCTGGTGCTGCGTGCGGGAAGTGGCGCGAATCCAATCGATCGTCCGGGCCTGGCGGGAATGACGGCGCGGATGCTGCAGCAGGGAACGGCGACGCGCTCCGCCACGCAGATCGCGGACCGCGCTGCGGACCTCGGAGCCACACTGAACTCGCGTGCTTCGACCGACAGTTCCATGATCGCGACGCAGTCTCTTTCGCGGAGTTTTCCCGATGCGTTGGAGTTACTCGCGGACGTGGCCTTGCATCCAAGTTTTCCGAAGGCAGAAATTGAGCGCGTGCGGTCGGAGCGGCTCGCGGCGCTGGTGCAAGAAAAAGACGATCCCTTCTCCGTGGCCTTTCGCGTAGCGGCCGCGGCGCTCTACGGTGCTCATCATACCTACGGTTACCCGGAGAGCGGCACGGCGGAATCCGTGAAAGCAATTTCGCATGACGACCTGCTGCATTTCTGGCAGCAAAACTATTCAACGAACGATGCGGCGTTGATCGTGAGCGGAAACATCAAGCTTGCGACGCTCAAACCTCTTCTCGAAAAGGCGTTCGGGGAATGGAAAGCGGGCAAAGCGTCCGCGCCGCCGGTGGGAACGGCGGAAAGCACGCAGGCACGGCTGATTCTGGTGGACCGGCCCGGGGCTCCGCAATCCACGCTGATGTGCTTTTCAGCCGGTGTCGCACGGTCGACACCGGATTATGCCGCCATCGAAGTAATGAACACCGAACTTGGCGGACTTTTCTCCAGCCGTATCAACATGAACCTGCGCGAACAGCATGGGTACACGTACGGAGCGGGGTCGTTTTTTGGCTATCATCGCGCGGCGGGAATGTTTGGAAGCTATGCGGGAGTTCGAACGGACGTGACGGCGCCGGCGACATCGGAGCTTTTCAAGGAGCTGCGGCGGATGCGGGACACGCCGATGAATGTGGATGAAATGAGCTTGGCTAAGGATTCCAACACGCGTTCGCTGCCAGGGCGCTTCGAACGCGGCACAGACGCGGCCGCGAGCTTCGCGGAACTGTTCACCTACCATCTGCCGCTGGATTATTATTCGAAACTGCCGGAAACCTTCAATGCCGTGACGGCCGAGCAGGCGCAAGGGGCGGCGCAGAAGTATATTGTTCCAGAGAAGATGATCGTCCTCGCCGTCGGTGACCGCGGGAAAATCGAAGAAGAGATGAAGAAACTGAATCTGGGCAAGATGGAGATCCGCGACACGGAAGGAAAGATCGTTCCTTAGGCGCGAGCCTCAGGGTCTTGCAAAAGTTCGTCACAGTGTGTGATTGGGCACGTTTCCCCCACCTGTTCAATATTGCACATATATAAGAGGAATCTCAGGTAACATCCCTCACGGCAGAGGTACGTGGGATGGTCGAGGACGCTCGCTTTCCTCCAGTTGTACCTATGCTATAAATACAAGATATATTATCATGTGGCTTGGGTTCGCCTGCTCGACGCCAAAGTAACGGCCGCGGGAATGGAGACGCACGGATGAAAATCTTGCTGTACAACCCGGACAACGGGGTCACCCGGAACTTCATGCCGCATCTCTGGATGTTCCTGCTCCAGTCACTGACTCCGGAAGGCCACGAAGTAGTGCTCATCGATGGCAACGCACAACCGATGGATGAAGCAGGCATCGCGCAGTTTGTGCGTGAGCACAACATTGGGCTTGTAGGAATCGGCGCGATGACGCGGATGATCGCGAAGGCGTACCGCATGGCCGACGCAATCCGTGCGGTTGGCGTACGGGTGGTGATGGGCGGGCCTCACGTTACGGAAGAGGCCGACGAAGCCCTTGGCCGAAACGGGGGGGCGCGCCATGCCGACGCGGTGGCCCTCGGTGAAGCCGATGAAACCTGGCCCAGAATCGTCGAGGATGCCGCACGCGGGCAGCTCAAGGATGTTTACGCTCCGGTGGATGCGTTTGGCCAGGAGCGGAAACCAAGCCTCCAGGAATACCCGGCGATTCCGTGGGACAAGATCAATCTTGGCCAATTCAATCTGGTTCCAAAAATGGCAGCACGCACGCTGCAGCGGATCGGGGACGGCTGGGGCACATTTCGCATCATCCCGATAGAGTCAGGGCGCGGCTGCCCCTATGGATGCGAGTTCTGCACGGTGACGGGATTTTTTGGCGACTCCATCCGGTTTCGCACCAACGAAAGTGTGGTGAACGAGCTGTTGCTATTGAAGGCCCGGGCGAAAAGCGAAGGCGGGCAGATCGCCGTCTTTTTCATCGACGATAATTTTGCGATCAATATCAAGCGCACGAAATCGCTGCTGCGCGATATCATCTCGGCCGACGCACAGGTGCACTGGGTAGCGCAGATCAGCGCCAATCTGTTGCGCGATGAGGAACTCGTGGACCTGATTGCGGCGTCAGGCGGCAAATGGGTCTTCATCGGCATGGAGTCCATCGACCCGACGAACCTCGCCGGCGTGAACAAAGGGTTCAATAAGCCGGGGGAATATGCCGCCGTGCTTGAGAGGCTCGCGCAGCGCAACGTTTATGCCATCACTTCCTTCATATTCGGGATGGACAACGACACCGTCGGCGTGGCAGAACGGACGATGAAAGAGATTCGCACCTGGCCCGCCGGACTGCCCATTTTTGGTTTGCTTACGCCTTTGCCCGCAACGCCGCTCTATAAGAAGCTCGAAGCTGCCGGCAGGCTCACGCGGCCGAAGCACTGGCAGGAGTTCATCCCCTTCGAGATGGCCCACACGCCCCTGAAGATGACCATTGCAGAAGCTCATGCCGAGGTGAGAATTGGGTGGGCGCGTTCGTATAGCCCAGAGGCAATGGCTCAAGCTGTGGACTCACTCAAAGACAAGCCCCTGGGCTATCGGATAAACATCTTCATCGCTCGAATGTGTTTCCGGGGAATCTACTTTCCGCAGATGGGCCCTGTGGCATGGATGAAAGTGATTTATCAGAATCGCCGGACCATATTCAGCCTGGTGAAAGAAGGATTTGCTACTTGGCACGGACGACCTGCCAGTGCTGCCGCCAACCTGGCCGTCGGAAGCAGAGTTGACGGAGACTGACCACAACGATAAGATTTCGTGGAAGGCGCTCTTGTGATAGTGCAAGGGCTCCTCACTTCAACCCTGGAGGCGCCTGTGCGAACCATCGTCAAAGTTCATGCGGGCGGGTGTGCCTCCGCGAGTGATTCGCGCTAGCGGCTTTCTCCCTCCCGCTTTCTAAATCCAAGAAAACTTGTGTTGTTGCTTTGACTTGGCGCCAGCGGCAGCCGTGTGTTGTGTCAATTGAAGGCATCACCGCAAAGCGGTGACTGCTGCGGGAGGATCTTCCAATGGAAACTCGCGAAGCTCTTCAGCGGTGGGGATGGAGTTCGTATTTTGACGTGTTGTGGAACGAAGGCGAGCGTGGAAGCGCAGTACCTGCGCGCGTGATCGCGCAGCAGCGGAAATTCTGGCGCATTGCGGGCGCGTTTGGCGAATGCTGGGGCGAAGCCAGCGGCAAGCTGCGGCTCGCGGCGGAGGAGGGAGTAGAATGGCCCGCGGTTGGCGATTGGGTGGTGGCGGACGTACGTGAAGCGGGAAGTTCTGCGCTGATTCTTGAAGTGCTGCCGCGCCGGAGCCGGTTTGTGCGCAAGATGGCGGGGAAAAAGATCGCGGAGCAAGTGCTCGCGGCGAATGTGGATACGGCCCTGCTGGTGGCCGCGCTGGATGGGGACTTCAATCCGCGGCGCGTGGAACGGTATCTTGTGCAGTGCTGGGAATCGGGCGCGAAGCCGGTGATCGTGTTGAATAAGGCGGACGCTTGCGTGGATACGAGCGTCAAGACCACGGAGATCGAGCAGATTGCGCTGGGGACGGAGGTATGTGTGATCAGCGCGAGGACGGGACAGGGCATGGATGGACTGGAGAAATTTCTAAAGCACGGTCAAACGGTTGTGCTGCTGGGCTCTTCCGGAGTTGGCAAGTCAACGATTGCGAACCGCCTGCTAGGGGAAATGCAGCAGGAGGTTCGGCCGGTTCGAGAAGGCGACAGCCGCGGGAGGCACACGACAACCGCGCGGGAGCTTTTTGTTTTGCCCGGAGGGGCGCTGCTGATGGACACGCCTGGTTTGCGCGAGTTGCAGCTCTGGGATGCAGCGGAGGGCGTGTCGCAGGCGTTTGCGGATATTGACGCGCTGGCTGCGGAATGCCGGTTCGGCGATTGCACGCATGAAAATGAGCCGGGATGCGCGGTGCAAGCCGCGGTGGACGCGGGATCGCTGGACGAGGCGCGATTCGAAAACCGGCGGAAGCTGTTGCGCGAGCAGGAATTTCTGCGGCGGAAGATAGATCCGGAAGCAAGACAAGCCGAGAAACGAGGCATCAAGCATTTGATGAAGGAGGTTCGAGAAATTTACCTTAAGAGGAAAAAACACTAATGCAGTGAAACACGCTTGTGGATGAAATCGATGATGTCTTGCGTGGAGGTGCCGGGAAGAAAAATCTCGGCGACGCCAGCTTTTTTTAGAGGAGCGATGTCCGCTTCGGGGATGATGCCGCCGACGAGGACGGTGACATCGGTCATGCCTTTGTCGCGGAGTAGATTCATGAGTTGGGGGCAGATGGTGTTGTGGGCGCCGGAGAGAATGGAGAGACCGATGACGTCGACGTCTTCCTGGACGGCAGCGGAGGCGATCATTTCCGGGGTTTGGCGAAGGCCGGTGTAGATGACTTCCATGCCTGCGTCGCGAAGGGCGCGGGCGATAACTTTGGCGCCGCGGTCGTGGCCGTCCAGGCCGGGCTTGGCGATTAGTACCCGTATTTTCTTTTCCGGCATGAGCTAGGTGATGGCGACTTCTTCGTAGGTGCCGAAGACGTCGCGCATGGCGTCGCAGATTTCGCCGAGGGTGGCGTAGGACTTTACGGCGTCGAAGATGAAGGGCATGAGATTGTCTTTGCCTTCGGCGGCGGTGCGAAGAGCGTTGAGGCGGCGCGTAACTTCTTCTTTCGAACGCACGGCGCGGAGTTTGCTCAGGCGTTCGGCCTGGCGATGCGCTACGGATTCGTCGATCTGCAAAGTATCCAGCGGTTTTTCTTCGGAGACGAAATCGTTTACGCCGACCATGATCTTTTCCTTTTTGTCGAGAGCCATCTGGTAGCGGTAGGAGGCTTCGGCGATTTCTCGCTGCGGGTAGCTGCGCTCGATGGCTGCGACCATTCCGCCCATGGCATCGATGCGCTCGATGTAATCCCACGCGCCGCGCTCGACTTCGTTGGTGAGGGTCTCGACGAAATAGGAGCCGCCGAGGGGATCGACGGTATTAGTGACGCCGGTTTCATGGGCGATGATTTGCTGCGTTCGAAGCGCGATCGTGGCGGCGAATTCTGTTGGGAGCGCCCAGGCTTCGTCCAGGGAATTGGTGTGCAGCGATTGCGTTCCGCCGAGGACGGCGGCGAGGGCTTGTACCGCCGTTCGAACGACGTTGTTGTAGGGTTGCTGCGCGGTGAGGGAACAGCCCGCCGTTTGCGTGTGGAAGCGCAGCGCCCAAGCGCGGGGATTTTTCGAACCGTAGCGTTCGACCATGGCTTTGTGCCAAATGCGGCGCGCCGCGCGGTACTTGGCGATCTCTTCGAAGAAGTCACTGTGGGCGTTGAAGAAAAAAGAGAGCTGCGGGACAAATTGATCGAGGTCGAGGCCTCGGCGCATTCCCCATTCGACGTACTCGAGGCCGTCACGCAGGGTGAACGCCAATTCCTGAATCGCCGTCGAGCCCGCTTCGCGAATGTGATAGCCGCTGATGGAAATGGGATTGAACTTCGGGGTGTTCTTTACGCCGAATTCGAACGTGTCAATAACTAGGCGCATGGAAGGTTCCGGCGGGTAGATGTATTCCTTCTGCGCGATGTATTCCTTGAGGATGTCGTTTTGCAGCGTGCCGGCGAGTTTTTTCCGATCCGCGCCTTGCTTTTCCGCGACGGCGAGATACATCGCCCAGATGACGGCGGCGGGCGAGTTGATGGTCATAGAGGTGGTGACATTCGCGAGAGGAATTTTATCGAAGAGAACTTCCATGTCCGCGAGGGAGCTGATGGCCACGCCGCATTTGCCGACTTCGCCTTCAGAGAGCGCGTGGTCGGAGTCGTAGCCCATCAGAGTGGGCAAGTCAAAGGCAGTGGAGAGGCCGGTCTGCCCCTGCGCGAGGAGATAACGGAAGCGCTGGTTGGTATCTTCCGCGGCGCCGAAGCCGGCAAACTGGCGCATGGTCCAGAGGCGGCCGCGGTGCATGGTGGAGTGAATGCCACGCGTGTAGGGCGGCTCACCGGGGAAGCCCAGCTCGCGATCCGGATCCCAATTGGGAAGATCCGCCTTCGTGTACAGGCGGCGAATAGGGTAGCCGGAAATCGTGGTGAACTCGGCCTGTCGCTCGGGATTTTTTTCAAGCGTGGGCTGGAGAGTGTTCTTTTCCCAGGCTTGCTCTTTGGCGGAGGGCTTGCGATGGGAGGAAGAAGTGTCCGCCGGGGGTGCGGTTTGCGTGGTGCCTTTGGATTCTTCGCTCATGGGCCTGGCTCCCGGGGGACGGAATCATACAACGGAACAAATTGGCACAGAATTCAATGCTATTCGAAAGGTAGAGCAGGGGCAAGAGCGGCGTGACGGCCGAGGCCGGGAAGAGGCCAGCAGCGAGCAGGCAATCGCGGCAAAAGAAAAAGCCGGCCCGGGAATCATTATCCGAACCGGCCTGAAAAAACATCCGCTGCGAGTTACTTCTGATCGGACATAAAGGAGAGCTTGTCCGTGCCCACGACCTGGCCATGCAACGTGCCGGGGATAAGTGTTTCGCGTTCGGCTTCGCCGGACTTGGCATCGGCAATCGTCACGCGGTTGGATTCCAGCGTTCTGCCCACTGCGCGCTCGTAGTTTGCTTTGGCCTCCACGAGGTCCGCGAGGGCGCGAAGTTCCGTGCTCTGGGCGAAGATGAGGTCGCGCTGCGTTTGAATAACCAGGTAGACGGTGGATGCGCCGAGCTGGTACTTCTTCTGTTCGGCGTCAAAGGTTTGCTGCTGGAGTTCACGCGCTTTGGCGGCGGCTTCGACACGGGCGCGGTCTTGTGCCAGAGCAATGTAAGTATTCCGTACGTCGAGCAGCGCGGCGTTTTTCAATTGCTGCAACTGCGCTTCGAGCTGCCTCTGCGTGAGAATGGAGCGCTGGTTGTCGGCTTGAGCCGAGCGGTTGCGGATGGGAATTTGCACGTTGAGCGAAACCTGATAGTCGGGGAAATTATTGTGAAATGCCGAGCTCATGGCGTCCCCGAAGCCGGCCTGTGATACGCCAGTGACCGGCGCGGTAAGCCTCGGAATGAATACGTTTACGAGATTGCCGTTCCCGTCGACGAGTTGCGTGCCCAGGCCAGCGACCGGCGTTCCGAATTTCGGCTGATTGCCCGCGAGACCAACCGTTCCGTATTGGGCGGATAGAGTGGCAGTCGGGAGAAGGGCGTTGCGCGTCGCTTTGACATCGATCGCGCTGTTCAGCAGATTGATGGCGCTTTCCTGCAACTCTGGCCGCTTGGCAAACGCCTCTTTCACCGCTTCCTCGAAGGTAGCCGCTTCGATGGCTTCCGGGCGGGCAGGCAAATCGGTGGGGATGATTTCCACGTTCACAAAATTGGGCGCCAGTGGGTCCTTGCTGATGAAGTTTTTCAAGGCTTGCTGATCCTGGAGCAGCAACGTCTGCGCCACAATCAAATTCTGGCGGTTGGCGGCAACTTCAGACTCAGCTCGCGTGACCTCGAGCGGCGCCATCGTGCCGATTTCCAACTGCTTCTTGTTGTCGTTGTAGAGCTTTTCGGCCACAGTCACGGCCTGCTGCTGGACTTTCACGTTCCCTCGCGCGAAGACCAGCTCCCAATAGGCGGTGATGGTGTTGGTGACGGCAGTGATGGCTTGCTGGGTAAAAGCCCAGTCTGCAATCTTGCGGTTGTTGTTGGCGATGCGAATATTTCGCGTATTGACAGAGCGCCCAAAGCCATTCAGCAATTGCTGCTGGAAGCCCGCGAAAATCGTGGTTGTCACCGAAGGGTTAAACAAGTTCGCGGTGGAGGTCGAGCGACTACGCGTATTGTCCCAGGCTGCGAACAGCGTCGTTCCGGTGTGAAATCCCTGGGAATACTGCGTATTGAATGTTGATGTGTGTATCGTCAGCGGCACGAGAGCGGAGACACCGGTACCGGTTCCGGAAGTCAGTGGATTGTTGACGGGGATGTTTCGGTCGTCAATGCTCAACGTTGAGGTGAGCAGTGGGTCGAAACTCAAGAAGGGGATGTTGGCCGACGAGCCGCCGAAAACCGCGCCGGGAGTGCCGCCCCCAAATCCGCCAGCCTTCGCTTTGAGAATTCCCGTGTCCGCGAACCACGGGTTGTAACGCTGGACGACGATGTCCATGTTATTTTCCAGCGCGAGCTCGACCGCTTCCTGGAGGCTCAATTCCAGCTTGCCGTCGTGAATGAGCTGTTCGACTCGCGGAGAATTAGCGAGGCCCGGCTCGCCAATCTTGATCGGGGCGTAGGGCGCGAAGATATTCGGGAAGGCTCGCGGCGCACGGCTGTAATTGTACTTTGCCGAGCCGAGAGAAACCGGAACCGCAGTAGTTGCCGGCTTGGCTGGGGCGGCCTGAGCGTTCTGCGGCGTGTCCTGCCCGAAGGCCGGGGAAATAGGCCCCCCCACGAGCGTTACCGCCAAGATGGCGGCCAACAACGGTCGAGCAGACAGCGTCTTCATAGTGCTCCTCACCCTCGAGATTCTGTCCCCCAGGGGACTAAATTTAGTCTTACTCATCTCTGTAAAACGTTCTCAGAATGGAATTTGTTTCACGCCGTCGGTCGTTTTTGGAGTACTGCGTGGAATCCGACGGTGCTCACGTCCCACACGAGTGAAGCGTTCCCCGGCTTCGCGCGGACTGCGTCGCGCCGGCCAAAAGTAACCACGAGTCTAGCAGGGGGCCGGGTTCCTTGACAACGCAGGATGCGGCGGCTAGTCTGCTGACAATTCGACGGTTAGGAGACGGCTGCGGTTAGCTGGCCAGCATGCTGAGGCGCGAAGAGCTTTTGAAGATGTTTGAGACGGCAGGGGCCATCCGCCACGGCCACTTTGAGCTGTCCAGTGGATTGCACAGCGGCATGTACGTGCAATGCGCCTTGGTGCTGCAATATCCGAGATTTGCGGAGAAGCTGGGACAGGCTCTGGCGGCGCTGTTTTCAGATGTCAAGATTGAAGCAGTCGTCTCGCCCGCGATGGGCGGACTCATCATTGGGCAAGAGGTTGCGCGGGCGCTGCCGGAACCAAAGGGAACGCAGGGCGGAGGAGTGCCCGCTCTTTTTGTGGAGCGCGACAGCAGCGGCATGATGACCATGCGGCGGGGTTTTTCGCTGAAGCCGGACCAGCACGTGCTAGTCGTCGAAGACGTTTGGACTACAGGCGGCTCGACGCTGGAAGCGATTCGCGTCGTCGAAGAAGTTGGGGCGCGTGTGGTGGCCGCGGGCGCGTTGATGGACCGAAGCAATGGAAAGATCGAGTTCGAGGTCGAGGCGCAGTCCCTCATCCAGCTTCCCATCGACAACTACGAGGAAGACGATTGTCCGCTTTGCCGGCAGGGGAGTGTCGCGGTCAAGCCGGGAAGCCGCTTCGTGCGCACCGTGTCGTAGCCAGATTCCGCCCTTGCCCGATGCGCTATTTCAAGCTCACCATCGCTTACGACGGCACGGACTTCCACGGCTGGCAGATTCAGGCAGAGAAGCCCACGATTCAAGGCGAAATTGTCAACGTGCTGCGGCGTTTGACGCAGGAACACATATACCTCCACGGCGCGGGACGCACCGATGCCGGCGTGCACGCGCTGGGGCAGGTGGGCAGCTTTCGAACGCAATCGGCGCTGTCCGCGGAGGAATTTCAGCGCGCGCTGAATGCGCTGCTTCCGCAAACGATTCGAATCGTCGGCAGCGAAGAAGTTGGGCCGGACTTCGATGCGCGCTGGTCCGCGCGCGGCAAAATCTATCGTTACCGAATTTATCGCGGCAAGGTCGTGCCTCCAATGACCTGGCGCTACGTTCTCCACTATCCGTTTCCGCTGGATGAAGAGGCCATGCGCGACGCAGCGGCTCGATTTGCCGGCACGCACGACTTTGCTTCGTTCGCGGCTTCCACCGGCTCCGAAGAGGACGACAAGGAACGCTCCACCGAGCGCGAAATTTTCTCGACGGAGTTGGTGCGTACGGCTGACGACGAAGAGCTCGTGTTCACCGTGCGCGGCCGTTCGTTCCTTCGCTACATGGTCCGAAAAATGGTCGGGACGTTGCTGGATGTGGGGCGCGGCCGATTAAAGCCGGACGATATCGATCGGCTGTTCGAACTGAGGGACCGCTCGAAATCCGGGCCAACGGTCCCGCCGCAAGGGCTGGTGATGGTGGAAGTCCGGCACGAAGAGGCCTGGCGGCTCGGCCGGCCATGAGAAATTCTATGCCTGGGGGAAACTATTGTTGATCGTGCCTCGTATTTTGACCGCTGCCCTAAATGGAATTGGAAATTCTAGTTTGGTCCACGCGCTTTGAATGGTGAAACACCATCGAGAAACATTCGTGTCCTGGAGGATTTGTGAAACTTCGCATGACGGTGATTGCAGGCCTTGCCGTATTCGCGTTGCTACTCGGCGTCCAGCGCTCTCCTGCGCAGGGTACGCCGGGGCCGGGCGTGTTGCCCCAGACCGCGATGCCGTCCGCGATCCGCGTTCCTGCCGCAGCGCAACCGTCAGACCATTTTGATGTGGATGCCGCCGCGGACGCCTACCTTGCGGAGATTCCAACGCACGCGCGGGCGAAGTCCGACGCCTATTTTGAAGGCGGATATTGGCTGATCCTTTGGGATTTCCTTTATGGAGTCGCCCTTTATCTTTTATTGCTGCACTTCGGCTGGTCTGCCTGGATGCGCAATCTTGCCGAACGCATCACGCGATTCAAGCCGGCGCAAACTTTGATTTATTGGGCGGAATTCCTGGTGCTCACTACGATCCTGAGCGCTCCTCTTGCCGTTTACGAAGGATTCGTTCGTGAGCGTAAATACGGGCTTGCGACGCAAACATTCGGGCCCTGGCTTGGCGACCAATTCAAAATACTGCTTGTAAACATCGCGCTGCTTGGAATCCTCGCGGTCCTTCTCGTTGGCGTGGTCCGCCGCTGGCCGCTCAGTTGGTCGATCCGATGCGGCGTCGTTTCCATCATTTTCATGATTTTCGCGGTCATGATCGCACCGGTCTTCATTTTTCCCATCCTCAACAAATTCACGGTGCTGGATGATCCCCGGATCACGAAGCCGATCTTAAGCCTCGCTCGCGCCAACGGGATTCCCGCGCAAAAGGTCTATCAGATGGATGCGTCGCGCCAGACCACGCGCATGAGCGCAAACGTTAGCGGCTATGGCCAAACCATGCGCATCACGCTGAATGACAACCTCCTGCGGCGCGGATCGCCCGAGGAGATTCAGTCAGTGATGGGTCATGAGATGGGGCACTACGTTCTCCATCACATTGCAAAGGACTTGCTCTTTTTCTCGGTGCTCATCGTAATCTTTTTCGTTTTTCTTCGGTGGTCGCTGGATTGGTCGCTCAGCCGCTGGGGAGCAAAGTGGCAGGTACGCGGAATCGGAGATACGGCTGTGATCCCGCTGGTTTTCCTAGTGGGCGCCCTTTTCGGTTTTGTGACGACTCCTTTCTTCAACACCCACATTCGCACGAATGAATTCGAAGCAGACATGTATGGCCTGAACGCCAGCCGCCAGCCGGATGGTTTCGCGCAGGCCGCGATTCATCTCGGGGAATACCGCAAAATGAGCCCTAGCCCGGTAGAAGAATGGATCTTCTTCGACCACCCGAGCGGGCGCAATCGCATCCGTGCGGCGATGCGATGGAAGGCTGAAAACTTGCAGCTGTTCGTTCCGAAAGCCGATCGGTAGGATTGGTGCAGTCTGATTTCTGTGCCGGGCGAAGTCAGCAGAAAAGTTCGCATGTTGTGCGGCACACATGCGAGGTGCAAAATCGGTTAGAATCTCGCTTATGGCTGCCACGGCCATCCCCATTGACACGCTGCCTTCGATCAATCCCGCCACGGGTGCGGTCGTGGGCCAGTTTGAGAAGACTGCGCCGTCACTGATCCCGGAAATCGTCTCCGGCGCGCGAGTTGCGCACAGCGAGTGGGCAAAAGTATCCATCCGCGATCGCGCCGCGAAACTGCGAATTCTTGGCGAATGCATCATGGCTTCGCGCAACGAGCTGGCCGACGCCGTGGTTCGCGAATCCGGCAAGCCTCGAGTGGAAGCGCTTTTCGCAGACCTTTTTGTCGCGCTGGATTCAGGAAAATACTGGTCGCAGAATGCCGCCTCGGCGCTTCGAACCCAGCGCGTCCCGCATCACAGCACGGCGGCGAAAGCCAAGAGCGGCTATCTGGTCTATGAGCCTCTGGGCGTCATCGCGATTATTTCTTCTTGGAATTACCCGCTCGCCATTCCGCTCAGCCAGATCATTCCGGCGGTGGCTGCGGGAAACGGCGTCGTCTGCAAGACGAGCGATTTCACGCCTCAGTGCGGGGCGCTGATCGAGAAGGTTTTCCGGGACGCCGGCTTTCCGAAAAATCTCGTCACCATCGTGCAAGGCGGCGGGGAAGTAGGTCAGGCGTTGATCGAGGCCGCTCCGGACAAGGTCTTATTCACGGGAAGCGTGGCCACGGGCCGCCGCGTCGCGGAAGCTTGTGCGAAGAGACTGATTCCATCGGTTCTCGAACTTGGCGGCAAGGACGCGATGATTGTTCTTGCCGACGCCGACCTCGACATAGCAGCCAGCGCCGCTGTGTGGGGCAGCTACACGAATTGCGGGCAGGTTTGTTTGTCTGTCGAGCGGCTTTTCGTTGAAGAATCCGTAAGCGAATCGTTCGCAACCCTGTGCGTAACGAAAACCAGGAAGCTTCGCCTTGGACCTGGAAGCGATCCCTCCACGGATGTCGGCCCGCTCATCCGTCCGCAGCACGTGCAACGCATGAGCGAACTCATCCGCGATGCGGTTTCGCGCGGCGCAAGGGTTCTTTGCGGCGGCCATCCCCGCCCCGACCTCGGCCCGAATTTCTTTGAGCCCACGGTTATCGCCGGCGTGGACTCGTCGATGAAGCTATTTCAGGAAGAGACCTTCGGCCCAATCCTTGCTCTGCAAAGTGTGCGCGACGCCGAAAGCGCTATCGCGCGCGCGAACGATTCTCCATTTGCGCTGTCGGCCAGCGTCTGGACCGGAGATACGCAGCGTGGTGAAGCGATCGCCAAGCGCCTGCGCGCCGGCGCGGTCATGGTGAATGACGCCATCAGCTACTTCGCGATTGCGGAAGCGCCACACGGCGGCTGCGGCGCAAGTGGCTGGGGCCGCACGCACGGCAAGGCCGGCTTGCTTGAAATGGTGCAGACGAAATACATTGATGTGGACCGGCTGCCGCGCCGCGAAAAACCATGGTGGTACCGCTACGGCGCGGATCTGGAACGCGCCGCCGACGCTTTTCTGCGATTCGAGTTTTCCGCCGGAATTGCCGCGAAACTCGGCAACGCGCGGAGCGCATTGAAAACGTTTTTTCGTGATCACGGACTGTAGAGAGGAGCTCCATGCCCGAAGAAACCGCCGCATCACCAAAAATCAAGACGCGCAAACCCAAGCAGCGCGCTTGTGACGAGAAAGACGAAAAGGGCAAGCTCTGCAACGGCCATCTGAAGCGCTACTACGATTATGGGAAAGAAGTTGCGGCGCTCATCGGCCCGCGAACGGAGATTTACCGCTGCGAATTCTGCAAGACGCTCTATCGCCCCGACCCCGTGCAGCAGCCGCAAAGCTATACGCTGCGCAACTAGCCCATCGCCGGCGCAATACACGAGGCCCGCTTGCTGCAAAACGAATGGATTTACGATTGGAACCTCGCCACGCCGCCGGCGATCGCGCCCGGCACGCGCGTTCTTCTGGATGACGAAACGCTTCGAGACGGCTTGCAAAATCCGTCAGTATCCGATCCCAGCATAGAAGAAAAAATCGAAATCCTGCATGTGATGGAATCGCTCGGAATAGATGCTGTGAATATTGGTTTGCCGGGCGCCGGTCCACGGGCCGTGGCGGATACTGAGGCGCTCGCGCGCGAAATCGCCACGCATCGCATGAAAATCAAACCCAATTGCGCGGCGCGCACCCATGAGAGCGATATCCGGCCGATCGTGGAAATCTCGCAGCGCGCGGGCATCGCCATCGAAGCCGCGACGTTTCTCGGCACCAGCCCGATTCGCCGGCTGGTCGAGGACTGGACCGTCGACCATCTCGAGCGCACTACCGAAAAAGCCGTCAAGTTCGCCGTCGAGCACGGCCTGCCATCCATGTACGTTACGGAAGACACCATGCGCACGGACCGCGAAACCGTCAAACGGCTCTATTCCGCAGCCATTCGAAGCGGGGCGCGCGCCATCGTTCTGTGCGACACGGTCGGCCATGCCACGCCCAACGGCGCATTCAATCTCGTCAAGTTCGCGATCGACGAAGTGGTGAAACCCTCCGGCGAAAAGATTCGCGTGGATTGGCACGGCCATAACGACCGCGGCTTGGCGATCGCGAATTCTCTCGCGGCCGTCGCTGCAGGCGCGCATCAGGTTCACGCCGCGGCCAACGCTCTCGGTGAGCGCGTGGGCAACACGCCGATGGAACTGATGCTTGTCAATCTTCGCCTGATGGAACTAATCCATCAGGATCTTTCGCGGCTCAAGGAGTATTGCGAAAAAGTTGCCAAGGCCACACACACTTCCATTCCGCCAAATTATCCGGTCGTGGGCCACGACGCCTTTCGAACCGCCACGGGTGTTCACGCCGCCGCCCTGGTGAAGGCTTTTCGAAAGAACGACACGGCGCTTGCCAACGCCGTTTACAGCGGCGTGCCTGCGCATCTTTTCGGCCTCGACCAAGTGATCGAGATCGGTCCCATGAGCGGAAAATCCAATGTTCTTTTCTGGCTGGAAAAGCACGGCATTCCCGCGGATGATTCCGTGGTGAATCGCATCTTTGACGCCGCGAAGCAATCCGCGCGCGTCCTTACGGATGCGGAAGTTTTTGCTCTGTGCAGCGAGGCTGCACCGCATTGAGCCCCAAGCCCCCGCGTAACCTTTCGGTGAAAGGTGCGCTCGTTTGCGTTATTCTTCTCGCTATGCCGGTTCGCTCCCTCGCCACCCCTCATTCTTCCCGCCGGGCCCAAACCTCGCCGCTTCCTGCAAATCCGCAAGTTCGCGCCGCTCTCGATTGGCTTGCGACGAATATTTCCTGGGTCAACGACCTGCAGGCGCGTCTAACAGGAATCCCCGCACCGCCTTTTCAGGAAGCGGCGCGCGCCGCTGCCGTCAAGCCGTTGCTCGCGGAAGCAGGGCTTTCCGTCGAAATCGATAAGGCCGGCAACGTGATCGGCGAATTGCGCGGCACCAACGAGAAGGAAATCATCATCGTTGCGGCGCATCTGGATACCGTTTTTCCTGCCGGCACGGACGTGAAAGTTCGTCGCGATGGCACGCGCATGAGCGCGCCCGGAATCTCCGACAATGGCGCCGGACTGGCGGCGCTTATGGCGCTGGCGCGCGCCGTGCACTCCGCACATCTAAAACCGCAACGCACGATTCTTTTTGTTGCTGACGTTGGCGAAGAAGGCGAAGGCAATCTCCGCGGAATGCGCTCGCTGGTGGAAGCCTATCGCGCCAGACTAAAAGCAGTCGTGGTTCTCGACGGTTCGGGCACGGACCACGTCACCACGAAAGCGCTGGCTTCGCGCCGGCTCGAAGCGCTTATCACCGGCCCGGGCGGCCACAGTTGGTCGGATTTCGGCATGCCCAATCCGATCAACGCGCTGGTCCGCGGTTCCGTGCGCTTCATCAACACGAAAGTTCCCGTCACGCCGCGCACAACGTTTAACATCGGTGAGATCGAAGGCGGCACGTCCGTGAATTCCGTTCCTCACGAAGCGCGCCTCAAGGTGGACATTCGCTCGGAGAGCGAAGACGAACTCGCGCGCCTCGAGGCGGCGCTGCGCGAATGCATGGCCGCGGGCGCTCGCGACGAAATGGAATCCGCGCGCGACCGTTCGAAAGGCAAGCTGGAGTGGAAGGTCGAGCTCCTGGGGAGCCGCCCCGGCGGGGAACTGAAGCCGGATTCGCCGTTGCTGGCTGCGCTGCACGCCGCCGATGAATTTGTCGGCAACCAATCGCGCGTCGAGCGCTCTTCCACCGATGCAAACATTCCGTTGTCCCTGGGCATCGATGCCGTTGCCATTGGCGCGGGGGGCAATGGCGGCGGCGCTCATTCGTTGCAGGAATGGTACGATTCCGCGGGCCGGGAGCTGGGCTTGAAGCGCGCGCTTCTTACGGTGCTCGGAATTTCCGGAATCACGGAGGAAAAATCGCGTTGAAAAGGAAGGCCAGTCGCTCTCTTGCTCTCGGCTGGGTGATTGCCCTGACCGTGCTTGCCATCGCAGCGGGATTCCACGCGGTGGCCCGCGCGCAGCAACGCGGCTCGCACACGGTTTATTACGTCCACGGCCGCATTTATACTAATGATCCAGCGCATCCCTGGGCCGAAGCCATAGCCGTCGCCGACGGGAAGATCAGCTGCATCGGCAACCTGGACCACGTACTGCTCGATTGCGGCGGCGGCCAGGAAGGGGTGGAAACGGTTCAGCTTCGTGGCCAGTTTGTGATGCCTGGCTTCAACGACGCTCACGTGCATCTTGGCGGCGCCGCCGCGGACCTTCTCGCCGCGCCGTTGACCGGAGTGGCTTCCCCGGAAGAAATGCAGAGGCGCGTTGCAGATGCCGTCGCCTGGCATAAAGCAGGTGAATGGATCACCGGCGGCGGTTGGGACCACACTCTTTGGGCCGAAAAAAGATTTCCGAATCGCCAGCAGCTCGACGCCGTCTCACCCAAGAATCCCGTCATCCTCACGCACATCTCGGGTCACGTCGCCGTCGCCAATTCGCTGGCGCTCAGGAGCGCGGAAATTGATAAGAACACGCCCAATCCGCCGGGTGGCGAAATCGAACATGACGCCTTCGGCGAGCCCACCGGCATGTTGAAAGAGTACGCGGCGATGTCTCTCGTCACGGTGAGGATTCCCGATCCGCCCGTCGAGCTGCGCCGCAAAGGGATCGAGATGGTGCTCGAGAATCTGGCGAAGAATGGCGTTACTTCCGTCCAGGATTTTTCCGATTGGGAAGACTTCAAGGTTTTCAATCAGCTCAAAGACGATGGGAAGCTCACCGTACGAATCACCGAATGGCTGCCGTTCAATTTGCCGCTCAACGATCTGCAGAACATGCGCGCGCAAGGAGGCACCACGGACCCTTGGGTGAAGACCGGCGCGCTGAAAGCCTTCACCGATGGCGCGATGGGTTCTCGCACTGCCGCCATGCTGGAGCCGTACTCCGACGATCCCTCCACGAGCGGAATCCTGACCAACGATCCCGTTAAGCTGCGGGAAATGGCGATCGCTCGAGATAAGGCCGGCTTTCAGCTCGCGTTTCACGCGATTGGCGATCGCGCGAACCGTGTCGCGCTCGATGTGTTCGAAGCCGTCGCCAAAGCCAACGGCCCGCGCGACCGTCGCGACCGCATCGAGCACGCGCAGCTTGTTGCGCCCGAGGATTTTGCGCGCTTCGCGAAGCTCAATGTCATCGCTTCGATGCAGCCTTCGCATCAGACCACCGACATGCGCTGGGCCGAGGATCGCGTCGGGCGGGAGCGCATCAAGGGCGCGTACGCCTGGGCCAGCATGCGCAAGAACGGTGTGCGACTGGCGTTTGGCACGGACTACGACGTCGAGCCCATCAGCCCCTTCCGCGGCCTCTACGCCTGTGTCACTCGCGAACGCCCTGAGGGTGGCCCAAGGAACGGATGGGAGCCACAGGAGAAAATATCGCTCGAGGATTGCCTTCGTGCTTACACTTTGGGCTCGGCCTACGCGCAGTTCGAAGAAGGGAAGAAGGGTGAGCTGAAAGCCGGCGAATACGCCGACTTCATCATCCTTTCGAACGATCTCACCAAGATTCCGCCTGCGCAATACACAAAAACCCAGGTGCTCCGCACCGTCGTCGCCGGCCGCACGGTTTACATGGGTCACTGACCTAAGCGACAGCGACAGATTCGGCACTGCCGCATTTTCCCATCCCGTGGACCCTGCTAGGACGGCTGTATCGCGCCTGACAGGGCAAGAACTTCGAGCGCAGGGCCAATTGCTATAGGAATTGTCGGATCACCTCTGGCTCCAATCTGCTTTGGAGACCTTTCTGCGTGTTAAGCGCCTCTTTGTGAATCATTAGTCCTGGAAAGGTCTTCCAGGCGAGGCTGCGGACGCACATGGGAGAGGGTGTCGACGCGGCGAATATTAGGGCGATTTATATAGCTCTTAGACAGAAGTAATATTAGCTTGACAAGGTCACGCCCCAGGGCTATAAATCCCTCAAATTTCCCTTAGGTTGCCCCCAGGGATATCCAAATGAGAGTGGGAGGGGAGTGTTATGTCTAAGATTCTGCGGATGAGTAGTGTGGTGGGTGTTCTTCTGGTGTGTGCGCTGGCGTTGACGATGATGCCAACAGCATTTTCACAGGAGACCACGGCAGGGATTCAGGGTTATGTGAAGGATCAGAGCGGCGCGGTTATTGCAGGCGCAACCGTAGAAGTCTCGAGCCCTGCCCTGATTGGAGAAAAGAAGTTGCAAACCGATCAGTCGGGCTATTATCGGTTCGCTAACCTGCCCCCCGGTACCTACATGCTTGTGGCGACAGCAACGGGATTTCGCACTTTTAAGCTCGAAAACATCACTTTGGCGACTGGCAGGTTGCCCAGCATCGATATGACACTAGAAGTGGGGGTCGCGACCCAGGTCATCGAGGTTACTAGTGCAGCTCCCCTCGTGGATGCAACCCAAAGCAAAGTACAAACCAACCTTACCCAAGACATCCTGGAGATGGTGCCCAAGGGACGTTCCTTTCAGTCGGTGATCGCGCTAGCTCCGGGAGCGCGAAGCGAGCCGCTGCAGGGCGGGGCCAACACTGGGGCAGTGGGGTACCAGATTGACGGCGCTACCAACGCCGAGAACGCCTATCTGGTTGAAGGTCAGGAGACCGCCAACATACAGACGGGCGCATCCAACACCAATGTGCCCATGGAGTTCATCCAGGAAGTGCAGATCAAGTCCAGCGGCTTCGAGGCGGAGTACGGTGGCGCACTGGGGGGCGTGGTCAACGTCGTTCAGAAGCGCGGCAGCAACTCCTGGCACGGCAGTGTCCTTGTCAATTACGAGGGCGACTTTTTCGATGCCGCTCCCAACACCACGGTACGCAAGAACCCGGACATCGGGGCGATCGGCGCTGCTGGTACCTCAAGCCACCCAAGTCTTACCTGCACGGCTGCCAATCCGTGCCGAGTGGACCAGCCGGTGCAATACTACACGCCCAAGAAGGACCATTACCGCATCTTTGAGCCTGGGTTTGAAGTCGGCGGCGATCTGGTAAAGGATCGCCTTTGGGTGTTCCTCAGCAGCGTACCGCGCCTCTACCGTTTGTCGCGCACCGTAACAATGAACGCACTTGGACCGGGCAACCGCACCTTTAACCAGTCCGTGGATACGTACTACTCTCTGGCACGCGTGGATTTGCTGGCCACAAGGAAGATTCGTCTCTTCGGCTCGTGGCAGTATAACTATCAGAAGGGTACGGGCACTAGCTTGCCCGCCGCGGATGACGTGTTTGGTGCGCGCAACCTGAATGCTGGCGACAACCCGGACAACTACAATTCCGGCATCGGCTACGTCCAGCCCAACATTATCTACAACACGGGTGCGGATATCACCCTTACTCCTACCTTGGTTGCCAGCGCTCGTTTTGGCTACTTTCACACCGATTATCAGGATCGTGGTACCCCGTCTGGGATCCGTTACTACTATCGCGATTCCACGTACCCCTACAGCACGGGCATAGCTCCGGCACCGGCAAGTCTGCCCAATATCAACAATACACAGACCTTGGGGGCTGTGGCACCAAACATGGTCCAGTCCACGGGCTTTAGCAACATTGGAGCCAACACAGCTACTGTGTTCGATAAGTACGACCGCACCAGTTTCTCCGGTGACTTGGCGTATTTCAAGAAGGCCATTGGCACGCATAACCTTAAAGTCGGGTACTCTTTCAACAAGCTGGCAAATAACGTGCTTACAGGCTACGTTACTGCGGACGTGTACGTTGCTTTTGGTCTGACGTGGAGTCCATCATTGAGCTCACCCGCCACACCGGGTGCGGGCCGCACGTCGCCGGGGGAGCACTGCGCCGACATAATCAGCGAAAACCAGGCGCTGTTCGGCATGAGCGCGTCGGCAGCGGCCGCCGCGGGCTGCCGCGGTAACTGGGGTACAGTGAACCTGCGTGACCTGGGCACCACAGGCGCGGTCAGCAGCTACAACCACGCCATTTATGTGCAGGATTCCTGGAACGTCGGCCGTGGCGTGACTATTAACGCCGGCGTCCGCTTTGACAAGGAGTCGTTGCCCTCCTACTCCGCGGGCAACCCGGGCATCAACTTTGACTTTGGCGACAAAACTGCTCCTCGCGTGGGCGCGGCCTGGGACGTGCTGCGCAACGGCAAGCTCAAAGCCTACGGCAGCTTCGGATACTTCTTCGACATCATGAAGTTCGAATTGCCGCGCGGCAGCTTCGGTGGCGACTGGTGGCATGACTGCGTGTACGCGCTCGATAATCCCCAAGCCTTCACCGGATTCGTGCCTCAGCGCTCGGGTGCCGGCAACCACTACTGCCCCGGCACGGGGGACGCCACCGGCACGATTAGCGGCGGGCGATTCATCGCCAACGAGGATTTTCGCTTGCCGTCCAACAGTCCTATTGCGGCGATTGATCCCATCAGTGGCCTGCCGAGGAGCGGCGTCGATCCAAACCTGAAGCCGATGAAGCAGCACGAATTGGTGTTCGGCGCTGACTGGGCCATCACTCCCACGCTGGCCTTGGAGAGCCGTTGGTCGCGCAAGCGCCTCGACCGTACGATCGAGGACGCGGGCGTGCTCACGCAGTTTGGCGAGCAGTACTACATTGTTAATCCGGGGTTTGGGGACCACAGTGTAAGCTGCAGCGGCTGCCCGCTGAACCCGAAAGCCTCGCGCCGTTATGACGGAGTCGAGTTCCGCCTGGCCAAACGCAGCACGAACAAGTGGTTTGGCTCCGCGTCCTATACCTACAGCCGGCTGTACGGCAACTACAGCGGTCTGACCGCCACGGACATCAGCGATGGCGGCGCGGGTCGCAGCAGCCCCAACGTGGACCGCGCGTTCGACGAGCCATTCATGTCCTTTGACGCGAGCGGCAAGGTGATTGACGGCCCGCTGGCCACGGACCGTCCGCACAGCATCAAGGGATTTGGATACTATCGGCTGAAGTGGTGGAAGATGGACTCTTGGCTGGGTGTCAACCAGGTGTGGTACTCAGGCACGCCGATCAGCACTTATGTCAGCGTCTGGGGCGCCCCGGTATTCGTGGCAGGCCGCGGCAAATTCGCTGACATCACGCCCGATCCGGCCACGGGGGGCTGGGTGCTCAACGGTGTGAGGGACTTGCGTACCGCAACGTACAGTCAGACCGACCTCAACTTCGTTCACGAGATGCACGTGAGCAAGAACAACGAGCAACTGAAGCTCGGGTTCGAGTTGAACGCCAGCAACCTCTTGAACCAGCACAGCCCGACGTTTGTCGAGCAGAATCTGATCCGGACTGGCTCGCTCACTGGCGGCGCGACTGCGACTGCGAGTGGCGCTCCTAACTACAATGTGTTGTTGACAGGCTACGACTACGTCGGTGTTGCCAACTCACAGAACAAGATCTTTGATAGCCGGGAAGGTCTTGCTTACGGTTGGCAGAACCCGCGCGCTCTCCGCTTCAAGGTGAGGTTCGTCTTCTAGACTCTCTAGGCGGCCAGCTTCACATTCCTGGGCCGGCTGCAAAGCCGGCCCTTCTTTTTTCTTGAAAATGGCGTCAGGGCGTCGCGGAGGCCGGTTCGGAGTATCATAATCAGGTGTGGAGGGTGTCCCTTCCCCTCGTCTGTTCCCCGGAGGGACTTGCAAAGTGCGTCGCTCCCTTCTTCTCGGCCTGTCGGTTCTGGCTGCCTGCGGCACCTGTCTGCCCCAGGGGCTGAATCGGCCCCACCCCGTCCGGCTCCGTGTAATCGTCTCCTATCAAGGCGGCCAAACGAAAGTTGGCTACGCAACCGTGGAACTAATGGACGCGGTCGGAGGCAGTTCCGCCCTGGACAAGCAGTTAACGGATCAGAACGGCCGAGTCGAGTTCAATACCATTACCGGGGCGCATCGCATTCGCGTCACGGGCGATGACTTTCACCCCTATGAAGGAGACTTCGAGATCGTTCCCACAGAGACCTACCACATCGAGAATATCGGTGTCCGGCGCAAGCCGGAGGGGGAAGCAACCAGCGCAGAAGCAATGAATACTGTCCCGGCCATTCGCCTGAAGATTCCTGACAATGCGCGCAAGGAGTTCGAGAAGGGGGGCAAGGCCATGGAAGAGAAAAGTTGGGACGAGAGCCGGAAGCATTTCCAGGCTGCCGTGGATTTGTATCCCGACTACGACCTCGCCTACAACGGCTTGGGGATTGCTTGCTCGCAGTTGAACGACATACCGGCCGCCCGCCAAGCTTTTGTCAAAGCCACAGGGCTGAACGACAAATTCGCGGGAGCGCAACGCAACCTGGCACGCATCCTTCTGACCGAGCACAATTATAATGAAGTTGCATCACTGCTGAACCGGTCGTTAAATGTCGAGCCGATGAATGCGTGGGCGTTGACGAACGCTGCCTATGCCGAATTGCAGCTTCACAGGTTTAAGGAGGCCGCGGAGCATGCGATGCGGGTGCACGGCTTGCCGCACGACGGTTCGGCAAATGCGCACGTCATCGCCGGTTATGCGCTGGAGGCCTTGGGGCAGCAGCAGGAAGCGGCCGAGCAATGGCGGCTCTATCTGAAGGAAGATCCCAAGGGTCCCAATGCCAAGCGCGCCCAGGAAGCCGTGGCACGACTGACCAAATCTCCGCAACCCTGACCTGTCCTCTTGCAAAGCCCATCCAGCACAGTTGTCAGTCCTCTCTAAAGTCAATACACTGCAAGCTCTCGATCCCGAGAAAGGATGAACGGGCCCATGAACAAACGCTTGCGCGCGGATTTATCGCTGCCTTCGTTAAATTAGTTTAATGGCCGTTGGTGTAGTACTTCACGTCGACCTTGTCGTACATGGTAGCGGCGGCGGCGTGCGTCTTTTCGTAGGCGTCGATCGCCGCGACGTGCTGCAGGCTTGTGCCGATGTCATCGAGGCCTCTGAGCAGGACTTCCTTGCGGGACGGGGCGATTTCGAATTTGAACATCAGGCCGTGTTTGTCCGCGATGGTCTGATTCGGCAGATTCACCGTAAGCGAATAGCCTTCTTCTTTTTCCGCCCGCTGGAAGAGCTCTTCGACCTGTTCCTCGGGAAGCGTGGCGGGCAGGATGCCGTTCTTGAAGCAGTTGTTGTAAAAAATGTCGGCGTAGCTCGGCGCGATGATCACACGGAAGCCGTAATCCTTCACACCCCACGGGGCGTGTTCGCGGCTGGAGCCGCAGCCAAAGTTCGCGCGCGTGAGCAGAACCGATGCGCCTTTGTAGCGAGGGAAATTCAGGACAAATTCCCGATTGGGTTTCTCGCCGGGCAGATAACGCCAGTCGTAAAAAAGGATGCGGCCAAAGCCTTCGCGCGTGAGCGCTTTTAGAAATTGCTTGGGCACCATCTGGTCGGTGTCCACGTTGACGCGGTCGAGCGGCATCACCATGCCCGTGTGCGTTGAGAACGGTTGCATTCTTCTTAGTCTCCCAGGATCTCAAAACTCTTTATATCTGCCGAATCGGACCAATAAGCTGAGCCCTTCTTGATTCGATCCGAGCGATTCGTCGAGATAATGTCGTACGTGATTCCGTTACATTCCTGATGCTGCTCGCATTCACTAACAAGTAGAAGTCTGATCTCAGCGATTTCACCGTCCGAAAATTCTATGCGCAATCGTTTATCTTGATGTTCGCGACCCAAGCGATTTTGAGTAGGGGTCATCATGAATCACGATTATTCGACCGGAGTGACCTGGTCCAATTCGCGCACGTCGACGAAATGGCCGGCGATGGCGGCGGCGGCGGCCATAACCGGGCTGACCAGGTGCGTGCGACTGTCCTTGCCCTGGCGGCCTTCGAAATTGCGATTCGACGTGCTGGCGCTGCGTTCGTGCGGCGGCAGGACATCCGCGTTCATGCCGATGCACATGCTGCAACCGGCATCGCGCCACTCGAAACCGGCGGCGGTGAAAATCTTGTCGAGGCCTTCTTTTTCGGCTTGGGTCTTGATGCCGCGCGAGCCGGGAACGATGAGCGCCTGTTTAATGGTCTTGGCAATGTGCTTGCCTTCGACAAAATGCGCGGCGGCGCGGAGATCATCGAGGCGCGAATTGGTGCACGAGCCGATGAACACGCGGTCCACGGGAATATCCACGATGGGTGTGCCGGCCTTGAGGCCCATGTACTTGAGTGCGCTCTCGGTGGCTTTCTGATCATTGAGATCTTGGAAGTCGTGGGGATCGGGCACGCGCGAAGTGACGCTGGTGACCATGCCAGGATTTGTGCCCCAGGTGACTTGCGGCGCAATCTGTTCCGCGTGGAGCTCCACGGTCATGTCAAATTTCGCGCCTTCGTCGGTCGTCAGTTCCTTCCAGCGCTCGACGGCTTCCTGAAATGCTTTCCCTCGCGGCACAAACGGGCGGCCTTCGAGATACGCGAAGGTCGTCTCATCGGGGGCGACCATTCCGGCGCGCGCACCGCCTTCGATGGTCATATTGCAGACGGTCATGCGGCCGTCCATCGAAAGAGAGCGAATCGCTTCGCCGCCGTACTCCGCAACGTGGCTGGTGCCACCACTGATGCCCATCTTTCCGATAATGGCGAGAATGAGGTCCTTGGCGGTAACGCCCTTGGGACGCTTGCCGTGAACGAGAATATGGAGAGTCTTGCTCCGCGACTGCACAAGGCATTGCGTGGCAAGGACGTGCTCCACTTCGCTGGTGCCGATGCCGAACGCAAGCGTGCCAAACGCGCCGTGCGTCGAAGTGTGGCTATCGCCGCAAACAATGGTTTGACCAGGCTGCGTGATGCCGAGTTCCGGGCCGATGATGTGCACGATGCCCTGATTCTTGCTATTCATGTCGAAAAGGCGGACGCCGGATTCACGGCAGTTTTTTTCGAGAGCCTCGAATTGCAAGCGCGCGTCGGTATCAAGGATCGGAAGAGTGCGGTCTTTGGTAGGAACGGAGTGGTCCATCACGGCGAAAGTGAGGTCGGGGCGGCGCACCTTGCGGCCTTCCGCCTTAAGTCCGGCGAAGGCTTGGGGGGAGGTGCCCTCGTGAATCAAATGGCGGTCAATATAGATGAGCGCAGGATGGCCAGGTGATTCCTGAACAACGTGGGAGTCCCAGATCTTTTGGTAGAGCGTTTTCGGAGGCATGGATGTTCATCCCGGAGTTTAGCACCGTTGGTATGGAGAGCAAAGGCGGCAAGCGCGTCGCGCGGTGCAGACTTCACAAATGCAGATGCTGGGCGGTACTTAGTCCAGCGTGGGGCTTGCGCTGGTACAGCCACTGCCGGAAGAATCGTAGTGGATTACGCCGGTTTGATCGGTGCAGAACATGCGCTGCCCCGTCGATCCAACTGCCTGCGGAGTCCCGGTGGCCAGATAGCCCACCGAGGGAAGGACGCCATCACCCGTCCACGCAAAGGAATAGCCGCTTTTCGTCCCCTGAGCGAGGACGTCATCCAGCAAGCACGCTTGGGCGGAGGAGGCGGTACAAGGACTTGCGCCGCCCATAGCCGTCAGGGAAACTGGGTAGCCGAGATTCGAATAGGTCACGGAATAGGTCACGGCGGCGGTGTTGATGAGGCGCATGGAAGCGACGGCCGAGGCTTCGTTGGCGCGCTGGCGGGAGCGAAGGAAGTTAGGAATCGCGATTGCCGAAATGATCAAAATGACAGCGACGACGAGCAGCAGCTCGACCAGCGAGAACCCGTTGCGGTTTTTCATGGATACCCCCGGAGCCGTCATTTTCGCACCAATCCTGGATGCAGCACGGCTTCCTGTCGGCGCTGGGATACCGCGCCGGGTAGTATAGTCCGAACTCAGGCTGAAATCTGCAAAAAAGCAGTGCTCCCGGACAGAGCTGGAGGAGGCTTCAACCTGTGTCCGGAGGGCTATCCGGCGTGCCAGGAGAGTGGATTTGTCAGATAATTCCATGATCCAGTGGGTTAAAAGAGCTACATGTTGAAGAACCAAAGATAGCGAGCGGGGAGAGGGAGGCATGAGCGACAGCAGGGTGAAATGGGGCGTGCTGGGTGTGGCGTCGATTGCGACTCGCAAAGTGATTCCGGGAATGCAAAAGGGCACGCGGAGCGAGGTGGCGGCAATTGCTTCGCGCGATGCACGGAAGGCGGAAGACGCCGCGCACAAGCTGGGGATTGCCAAGGCGTACGGGTCGTATGAAGCGCTGCTGGCGGACCCGGAGATTGAGGCGATTTACAATCCGCTGCCGAATCATCTGCACGTGCCCTGGTCGATTAAAGCGGCGGAAGCAGGGAAGCACGTTTTGTGCGAGAAGCCGCTGAGCCTGTCTGTGGCTGAAGCCAGGACGTTGCTCGAGGCACGTGACCGCTGCGGCGTGAAAATTGGCGAGGCGTTCATGGTGAAGACGCATCCGCAATGGGTGCGCACGCAGGATTTGATCCGGCACGGAGTGATTGGGGAGTTGCGGTCGATCGTGGGAGTGTTCAGCTACTTCAATAGAGATCCCCAAAATGTGAGGAATAGAGCGGAATGGGGCGGCGGGGGGTTGATGGACATCGGATGTTATCCGATCCTGGCGTCGCGATGGATGTTTGGGGCGGAGCCGCTTTGTGTGTCGGGAATCGCGGAGAAGGATCCGGAGTTTGGCGTGGACCGCTTGACCTCGACGATGATGGAGTTTCCGTCGGGGCTAGCCGTGTTCACGTGCAGCACGCAGATGGTGCCGTATCAGCGGATGCAATTCCTGGGTACCAAGGGCCGCATTGAGATCGAGATTCCGTTCAATGCTCCGCCCGACCGGCCGACGCGGATATTTATTGACGATGGACGCGACGTGTTTGGCGGCGGAATTCGGACAGAAACAATTCCAATTTGCGACCAATATACTTTGCAGGGAGACGCGTTCTCGCGGGCGATTCGCGAGGCCGGAGAAGTTCCGGTCCCGCTGGAAGATGCAATCGGCAATATGGCGGTGATCGAGGCGATTTTTCAAGCAGCGGAGTCCGGCAGGTGGGTGCAGCCGGAGAAACTGTGAGGGTAGGGAGCAAAAGCCATGGCGATTCGGAAGATCTTGCAGCTGGGTGATTCCGGATTGCGGGAGGTGGCGAAGCACGATGAGCGAAGTTTCCTACACGCGGATCGATAGCCCTGTTGGCAAACTTCTGTTGGCCGCTGACACGCAGGGCCTCCGGCTGGTGAGCTTTGAGACCAGCAAGCGAACCGCGCCTGTGCAGCCGGGATGGAAGGAAGATAAAGCCCCGTTTGCTGAAGTCATCCGGCAGTTGCAGGCATACTTTGGCGGCGAATTAAGAGAGTTTGAATTGCAGCTGGTGGCGGAAGGAACGGAGTTTCAACTCCGCGTATGGAACAGCCTGAGGACCATTCCGTACGGCGAAACCATCTCGTATGGGCAACTGGCGCAAAAGATTGGAGATCCCAAGGCGGTGCGCGCGGTGGGACTTGCGAATGCCTGCAATCCCATTCCGATCATTGTTCCTTGCCATCGCGTGATCGGCAGCAACGGAAGCCTGACCGGTTTTGGGGGCGGCCTTGCGAGCAAGAAAAAATTGCTGGATCTGGAAAGCCGTCAACTGAGTTTGCTTTAGACTATTTCGGGAAGAACGTAGTGTAACCGAAGAAGGCTCACTGGCGAATGGATTTGACCCGAAGGAATGGAGAAACGACTTGCGTAAGGCTAGGGCCGGCGGACGTCAGCGAAAAGAGAAACGATTGCTTTCACTGGCGCATGGAACGCCAGCAGAAACAGGGAAGCGAGAGCGTAGATAAGGAGCCGTGGCCTCATACCCTATTAAACACGGGCCAGCGCGGAATGTTGCGCGGTTTCTTGCCCAGCGGAGACCTGGCCCTCTCACCGCAGCGTGAGATCACCGGCTCCGACGTGAGCGTATAGCTTGTACTTGCCGTTGCCTTCTTTGTGAAGCGAGCGAAACAAGCCGCCGTGGGATTCGCCGAACGGCGCCGCCTCGAGTCCGCCCGTGGTGACAGAAGCTTCCACGCGCGAGTAGTCCGCGGGATTGCCAACGCCAACGATAAGCTCGCCGGCGTGAAGCTGAACATTTTTGTCTCCCGTAATGTCGCTCAGTTCCAACTGTCCTGCAGGCATGCGAACAAAAAGCCCCGTCGATTTCGGGACTTCGACGGTGATCTGCACGCCGTTCTTTGGGCCGCCGGAAATGCTCAGCTCGGCAGAATGGTCGAACTGCTGGAAGCGAACTTTGATTTCTTTGGCCTTCTCCGGGTCTTTGGCATCCACGAGGACGGTGATTTTGTCGTCCTCGCGACCGATAACGCGGAAGTCCCCGGAACGCAGATACATTTTGAGCTGGCTTCCGGAGGGAAACGCCACTTGGAAAGGGTGACTTGGCAGGTCGGTGACTTCAATCTTCTTCGACTGGGCGAGAACAAGCGGGGCGGAGAGAATCGCAAGGGCGAGAAAACGAACGGTGCTACGCATGGACACACTCCTTCTGCTGCTACACAAGAAACGAAGTTCCGGGGCGAAATGTTTCCTGTATTTGGGGAACCGCGGCGGAATTACCCGAAAGAGAGATTGTCGGTCGTGGCGACCTCAAAGTGGCGGACGCGGCGGTCGTAGTCGGTTAGAAGAGCTGCGGCTTCGGGAGCGACGACAGCGGCTTCACGGTCGGGGCCAGCGAACGCGTCAATCGCAGAGTTGGATTGCCAGACGGTCATGACTAGAATCTCGACCGCACTTTCGGCAGGACGCGTAAGAACCGACGACGAAACATATCCGCCGAATCTTCGAAGAGTGGGCAGGACCTGGTTGGAGAAATGTTGCAGGTACGCTCCCGATTGAACATGTGTCGTGCGCGCGGACCAGAGTCGGAGGATCATGTTAGTCGGTCTCCGCCGATCTAACGCGGGGCTCCTCGTTGCCCACGACTACCGTCCACGGACGAACCTTCCATTGCTTCGCGACGCCATTCTTGACGTAAGGATCGTTATGCGCGAAATGTTCGGCGGCAGTCGCATCGGCAGAGTTAAAGACAAGGAGCGCGCCCGCGGGTGAATCAGCCAGCGCGCCGGCCAGAACCAATTCTCCGCGCGCATAGGATTCGCGTGCCAGGCGAAGATGCTCGTCGCGGAAAGCGGCTCGGCGAGCGACGAAATCATCGACCATGTCGTACATGAGCGCGAAATATGGCATTGGAATTCCTCCCGATGGAAAAGCTTCAGCCTAGCACGAACGGAGGACGTGGAGCCGGGCCTGTTGCATGGATCCAGCCGGAAACTTGGTCGCCGGAATTACTCGGATCCTCCGGCAATGGAGGGGACGAGGAGAACGCGATCGCCTTCCTTGAGGCAGCAGGATTCGCCGCCGAGGAAGCGAATGTCTTCTTCGTTGAGATAGACATTAAGGAACTGGCGAATTTGACCCTGATCGTCGCGCACGTGGCGCGAAAGATCGGGGAACCTCGCGGTGAGTTCGTTCAGAGCCTCGGCGACGGTGGCGGCGCTACAGTCTACTTTTGGCGCGCCGTTGGTGAAGCGGCGAAACGCTGTCGGGATTTCGATGATTACTGGCATTTCCAATTCTCCTTGGATGAAATTCTTCCTTACGCTCTCGCACTCGCAGCCGTGGTGCCAAGTTGCGCGTCGAGGTAAGCCTCGAACGCGTCGAGGCGCGGGGCGATCGCTTCGGTGGCCGGAAATTCCGCGGCGATGGCGTCGGTGGTCTTCAGGCCGTTGCCGGTGATGCACACGACAGTGGTTTCCTCCGGCTTGATGCGATTTTGCCCGATGAGTTTCTGCGTGACACCTGCGGTAACTCCGCCCGCGGTTTCCGTGAAGATGCCTTCGGTTTCGGCGAGCAGCTTGATGGCGTCCACGATCTGCGGATCGGAAACATCTTCGGCCCAGCCGCCGGACTCGCGGATCAGCTTGATGGCATACGGCCCGTCGGCAGGATTGCCGATGGCGAGAGAACGCGCGATGGTATTTGGCTTTTGCGGCTCGAAGCGCTGGAGATTGCGCTTCACGCCGTCCGAGATTGGCGAACAGCCCGTTGCTTGCGCACCGAAAAATTTTACCGGCTTTGCTTCCACCCAGCCGAGCGTAACCAATTCGCGAAATGCTTTCGCAATTTTTGTGATGAGCGAACCGCCGGCCATCGGAACCACAACGTTGTCCGGGAGCGTCCAACCGAGCTGCTCAGCGATTTCGTAGCCGTGCGTTTTCGAGCCTTCGGAATAATAAGGGCGCAAGTTGACGTTGACGAGCCCCCATTGGAAGCGGTCGGCGATCTGCGCGCAGAGCCGGTTAACGTGGTCGTAGTTGCCGTTGATGCGCACGATGCGCGCGCCGTAGACCGCGGTATTGAGAACTTTTGCAGGCTCGAGATCGGCGGGGATAAAGACGCATGCGTCGAATCCCTGCTGCGCGGCTTGCGCGGCGACGGCGTTGGCAAGATTGCCGGTCGAGGAACAGCCGACGGTCGTGAAATTAAATCGTCGCGCGGCGGCGAGAGCGGTGGCCACGACGCGGTCCTTGAAGGATAGAGAAGGGAAGCAGACGGCGTCGTTCTTGAAATAGAGATTCTTCAAGCCCCACTTCGCGGCGAGCTTGCGCGATGCGACGAGCGGCGTACCGCCGACGGCATTGCGCGCCGCGAAATCTTCAGGGAGGGGAAGAAGCTCGGAGTAACGCCACATATTAAAGTCGCGGGCGGCGAGATTATCGCGGCGAACGATTTTCTTGAGCGAGTCGTAATTGTAAGCGACTTCGAGGGGAGAGAAGCAGTCTTCGCAGAACGAGCGCGGAGCGTTGCCCCAGGTTTTGCCGCATTCTCTACATCGTAGTTCGTATTGGTCAGACATGAAACACCTTTCAGACGACGTCCCTGAATCAACGGGCTGATGCACAAAGGCGCCCGCCTCAGAAGGCGGCCGCTACAACGGCGCGTGGAATTCGATTTGGGGCAGCGCGGAGGAGAAAAACGAAAAACCCTCCGTGCCAAAGTGCTCGGAGGGTCTCAGAAAATCTTCTGGGAAGCTCGAAAAGCTCTTTAGCAGTTTTTTACGTGGAGCAAGTTGCCCTAAATCGCCACGTTTTCTAGCGTGACTGCAAAACCGCCACACTCGCCGCAACGCCGGCTAACCCTTTTATGCCTTAGTGGGTTGCGGATGTCAAGAGTGTCTTTTCCAGCATTTGGACTGCGGCGCAAACTAGTTTGCAAGTTCCCTTCTTGGGGAGGAACGCCTGTCGAACGACCGCTTCGAACCGGACATGGAATCTCCTGATTCTATCTTCCTTCCAGGAATTCGATCAGATCCTCTCTCGTGAACCCTGCTTCTCGAAGCAGCGAAACGAGGGTGCCCTTGGGCAAATCGCGATTGTGTTGCGGAACTACAGCCCGGCGTTTCGTTGCGGGATGGTAGTAGACGAAGTGGCTTCCGGAAGCATGATCGAGAACAAATCCTCTTCGCTCCAAAAACCGAATGACTTGGCGCGGCTTAACGGCGGGAAGCTTCGGCATATTCGAGGTCGAGCGAAGCGACCAGGGACTCGTCGTCTGTCGGAATTGGCTCCCCGTGTTTCTTTAAACTTTCGATGTAAGCGGAAATGGCATCCTTCGCCATTTTCTTGGCTTCCGCCAAGGATCGGCCGTAGGTCACGCACCCAGGGAGAACTGGCACGACGGCGGTAAAACCGCCCTCCGGTTCAGGCCTGAGCACAACATTGAAATGCCCTCTAGATTTTTTCATCTGGGGTCATCTTATCGGAAGGGTTGATGGGGGTCAAACGGATAGGATGTCAGAGTCTTCCGAACCAGCACGGCCCGTTTCCCGCGCCGCAGGAAACGGGCCGTGTTTGCGCGTGGAGTTTGTGGGGGAACTAGTTCGAAGTTGTATTCTTTGCCAACAACTCGGAAATGGTTTCGGACTGGGGACCAGTGAAACGGCTAGCGAGATTTTGGGCGAGGAGAGGATCGCTCTTGGCGCCGGCGATGGCTTTCTGGGCGTGTTCGCGGTGGGCGTCGCGCGGACCGGAAAGGGTGATTAGCGCGGCAGCAAATTCCATTTGCGCGTCGTTGCCATTTTGAGAGGGGCCGCGCAGAGCGAGCGCCTTTTTCACGAAGGCGTAGCCGTCGACTCCCGCCGCGGGATTCTGCTCGTCTTTCGAAACGCGCATCCAGCTTTGGCCGATCCACTGTTTGTAGGCTTCTGCGATGTAGCCGACGTCGAACCAGGCCAGGGCGTCGGGATGACCAGAGGATTCGGCGGAAGTCGCGCGAGCGTGAAGCTTGGCGAGCAGTTCTTTTGCCGCCACGGGATCTTTGCGGGCGTAGAGCGTGGCGCGGCGAAGCGTTTCCATTCGAACGAGCACAGGAGTGTTGGGGCCGAGAATGTCAAGCGTGTCACGGACGAGATTCTTCGTGTCGTAGGTTTCGCTGCCGCTGAGGTTCCAGTTGTGGCTGATCCAAGGCAAAGATTTTGCGTTTCCGATTTCAATGGCGTGGCAGATGAGCGGCGGCCCTGCTTGTGCGACAGCCGCAAAACACAGCAGTGCCACAATCAGCGCGATGGCGAATCGGGGCGAACGAATCTGTTGGGATGTCATGGATTTTCTATTCTCCTTCCGAATTGTTTCAACCTTCAGGAGACAAGACGCTTCAAAATGGAGGACTGTTAACTGCCAAACAGTGAATTGGTGTTTGGCGCAACTCACTTGGCGCTGTGCGGGCGCTGCGACCAGTCGTGCTCGTACATGCGCCAGAGGCCGACGTCGCCGTAGCCGAGGGAGTTCCACCAGGAGTCGAGCATCTGGCGGTCGAGGCGGAGGATGCCCTCGTGAGTTACACTTGCGGGCGGCGGAGCGAGCGCGGCGAGGCGATCATAGACACGGGTGCGATCCTCATCGCTGACGCGTGAGAGCAGATGCCAAAGCGTCATAGCGTCGTCCTTGTGCGAATCGTTGAGGATGATGCCGAGCAGGACTTTGCGTTCCGCCGGCGTATTGGCTCCGAAATCAAATTTGGATAGGGCTTCAATGAACGCGGGAGTGGCCTCTTCAAAGTATGGTGTGCCCGGACCGATTTTCGGGCGCGTGGCACAGACCGCTCCGGCAGGGATGAAGGACTCGTGGCCGCTCAGCTTGAAGCCAACCCATCCCATCGTGGTGCGCAGCAGGCCCGCGCCGGAATCGTCCACGTGCAATGTGTAGACGCATCCCAAATCCACGGCGACCGCAGAAGGCGTATCCACGACGAACTCGCCGGGCGGCGCCCAGATGGTGGCACGAATCGTTCCGCGTTCCAGAGAGAGCCGCTTGTGGCCGGGGCCATTGGTCACCAGGCGGAGGCGAGAGCTTCGGTCGACTTCGACCCGGCCTGTTTCATCGAACGTGATTGCCGCTCTTGAGGAATCGTCTGTTTCGAGGGTTTGTCCAACGCCCAGTTTTCCAACCGCCGCGTTTCCGCGGATGGCTTTCGAACCCACGCGCGGCGCTCCCTCCAGTCGCGCCACATCCCAAGCAGGTCCCAGATTGGGGACAGGTCTCGAGCGCAAGAAAAGAATCACCGTGACCGCAACCACCAGGATGGCGGCTGCTGCGCCGAACGCGAATGACAAAGGAAAATTCAGAAAGCGCGAGCGAATTTTTGCGGGGCGAACTTCCACAACGTTTTCGAAAGACGGCGCAGGACGATCGTGGCGATAACGCCCCAGCACTTTTTCGAGCTTTTGAATTTCGGGATCCGGTTCGCCGGAACCGTCCCACAAGTAATCGTCTTTCATAAATAGTTCCTTCTGCTCACGATGCACCTTTTGCCCTGTCATTCAGCTTCTCGCGCAGCATTTGCATTCCTCGACAGAGATTGACACGCACCGAACCGTGCTTCAGTCCGGTTTTCACAGCGATCTCTGGGCCCGTCAACCCTTCTACCAGCCGCAAGATAAGTGGCTCGCGGTACGCCTCCGGCAGCGCTCGCACGACCGCCAGAATCATGGCGGCCTCTTGCGCCTCCGCTGGGTTATTCGGCCGTCCTTCGGGCTGCTCCTCGGAAACGGGCTCAGTGAGAGCCGCCTCGGGCCCGGATTTTCTGTAGTAGTCATTGGCGCGGTTGCGGGTGATGACCGCGAGCCAAGCCCCGAACCGAGCAACGTCCCGCAGCGCATGCAACTGGCGGAGCGCCGCCAGAAAAACTTCCTGGACCAGGTCGTCCACTTCCGGCGGCGGAACGCGAGAGAGCAGGATGCCGTGCACCATCCGCGCGTAGCGGTCGTAAAGGCGTCCGAAAGCAGCGCGGTCGCCTTCTCGGGCGGAGCTGACAAGAGCGCCGTCATCCTGCAATTCAGAAACGGGCAGGGCCGTCACAACCCGACGTTCCATACTTGCGGTTCGAAAGTCAACGTTGTATTCCACGGTCAAGCCACAGCAAGAGATGCCCAGTATCAATAGTCAGACGCGAAACATCAACGAAGTGTTAACAGGGGAGAACGGCCCGCCTCAAAAGGCGGCCCTATAGGATCCGAGCGGCCAGTTAGTCCCTGCATCACAAGCGCTTACGGGCGTTGGGCAAAGAATTTCCCAATTTTGACAACATTTTAGGGGTTTTGTGCGTCCAATGGAGAGGAGAACAAAAATCGCAAGGCACCCCGGCCGCAAGGACAGTTATTGCTCCGCCGCATCACTTTGAGGTAGAAACCTGTTGGAATCTGAGGTGTTATACTTTGGAGAAAGCCTCTATGGTACTGGGGGGAGGCTGGGCACGGGCTGGCTGTCCCGAGCGGTCTATGGGGCCGGAAGGACAAGGATAGGAACAAATGGGAGAACAAGTGAGAGAACTTTTTACTTGGGCACGGCGCCGGAAGATACTGGCGACTTTTTTTGTGGCACTGACTCTGGGAGTCGGCATTTTGATCGGGTCCATCGTTTCCGGCCGCACCTCGGCTATGAAGAGCTTTGGATTCCGAGGCACGACAGCAACGCCGCTGGCGGTGCCGGAACCCATACCTGCCACGAATTCCTTTTCAGCGATCGTCAATCGCGTGGAACCCGCGGTCGTGAATATTGCGACCACCCAGGTGATGGAACGCCGGCAGAGCAAGAAGCGCCGAGCGCTACCAAACGATCAGGACGATCCGATGCAGGATTTCTTCGATCGATTCTTTGATGGAAGGCAAGACGGCCCCCCGCAGGCGGAGCGCAGTCTCGGTTCCGGCGTCATCGTGGATAAGCGCGGCTACATCCTGACAAACAACCACGTTGTGGAGCAGGCTACGAAAATCCAAGTGCAATTGAACGGTGAAACGACGCGGTATGCCGCAAAGGTGATCGGCGTCGATGAGGATACGGACCTGGCGGTCATCAAGATTGACGCGAACAAGGAGCTGCCCACGGCAAAGCTGGGGAACTCTGACGGTGTGCAGGTCGGCGACTGGGTGCTCGCGATTGGAAGCCCGTTCGGTTTGCAGGCGACAGTAACCGCTGGAATCGTCAGCGCGAAGGACCGCGGTGGAATCGGGCGTCAGTTCCAGAGATTTTTGCAGACCGATGCGGCCATTAATCCGGGAAACTCCGGCGGGCCGCTGGTGGACCTTGCCGGCCAGGTAATCGGGATCAATACGGCGATCATTACGGGCAGCCGCGGCTATGAAGGAGTCGGCTTCGCTCTGCCGTCAACCACGGCAATCAACGTCTACGACCAGATCATCAAGCAAGGCCGCGTGACACGCGGGTCGATCGGTGTGAGCTTCCAGGAAGAGCTGAGCACGAACGCCATCACTCTGAAGTCTCTGGGCGCGCAGTACGGTTTGGTGATTGAAGGCGTCGAGCCGGGAAGTCCCGCGGAGAAGGCGGGGCTGAAGGGCGGCGACGTTATCACCAGCGTGAACGGACAGCCGGTCAAGTCTGGAAATGACCTGGTGAACCCGATTGCAACGGCCCCGATTGGGAGCAAGGTGAAACTGACATACGTGCGCGACCGCGCGCAGAAAGAAACCACGGCCACGGTGGAAGACCGCACACGAGTGTTCCCGAACACGGCAGGCCGCATGGGCGACCAGCCGGGCGAGGCTGCGCCGGCCGAATTCGGGCTGCACGTCGAGGAGTTGACTCCCGACCGCGGGCGTCGCGTCGGAATGGATGGGCAGAAGGGCGTGATGGTCAACGAGATTGATCCGGCCACGTTTGCAGATGATCTCGGATTCGGCCGTGGCGACGTGATCGCGGAAATTAACCGCGAAGCCGTGAGCTCGGTTTCCGACTATCGCAAAGCCGTGTCCAAGCTGAAGCCCGGCGAGGACGTGGTATTCAAGATCCTCCGCCGTCAGGACAGCGACCGGATCTTGACCCTGTACCTGTCCGGCAGAGTGCCGGCGGACCGTCAGCAATAGCCAACTAGCGAACCGGAACCCACGCGTATGCGAAAAGCGACCCACCTGGCCCTGATACTGCTTCTTGTAGCAGGGCTGGGTGTGTTTGCCGCGTTAGCAGAGGCACAGTCTGCGCCGCAGAAGAAATCCACCGCGTCCAGTTCCGCGAAGAAATCGCACCGGAAGAAAGCATCCAGGAAATTGAGGCGATGGGAAAAGGGGCAGAAAGTTCCTGCTCCCAGCCGGATCACTGAGATTCAGCAGGCACTGGCGAAAGACGGCTCGTTTTCGGGAACTCCGAACGGCAAGTGGGACGACCCGACCGTGGAGGCCATGAGGAAATTCCAGGACGCCCACGGACTCAATCCCAGTGGCAAGCTCGATGCAAAAACTCTTCAGAAGTTGGGCCTGGGCTCGGAGACTGCGGGGGTTGCGGCGCCCCTGCCGCCAACGAGTTCATTGATTATGAAATCCTCCGCGGCACAAGCTGCCCGGCGCCAGCAATAGGTTTCGACTGTTCTCGATTGCATTCCTGCCACAAGTGAATTAGAAGTCTCTCATTGCGCGGGAAGAGTCTGCGCATGCGGAGGGTTTTGCCTGATGAAGCTCACTCGGACGTGTCTGGCAGGTCTTCTCTTGGCATCTTGCGTGATGGGCCTCCGGGCCCAGGCAAATTCAGATGCCAAAGCGGTCAAAGCCGTGCGCTTTGGGAAGTTGTGGGATGCCAAGGGAAAACTATGGACGAATGCGATTGTAATCGTTGACGGTGACCGTATTCGCAGTGTGACGATGGACGCATCGGTGATACCCGCGGCAGCGGAGATCATCGATCTTTCGAAGTACACTGGATTGCCCGGCTTGATTGATGCCCACACGCACATGACGATGTACACGGACGAGACTCCCGGCGAGCCGATGCTGAAACAACTCACGAGCAATCCTCCGGCCGTGGAACTGTTTCTCGCGCGAAAGGGCGCAATGCGCACGTTGGAGGCCGGTGTCACGACCGTGCGGGACCTCGGCGCGGACCAGTATCTGGACATCGCCATGCGGGATTTGATCAACCGCGGCGAAATGATCGGGCCGCGCATGTTTGTATGCGGCTACGGGCTCTACATCACAAATACGCCCTACAAACCCGGAATGAACCCGCCGGCGGGCGGAATTGCGGATGGCGTGCCGGAGGTCCTGAAATCCGTGCGCCAGCAGATTGCCGCGGGCGCGGACGTGATCAAAATGTACGCGTCGACCGGCACCGATGACGACGTGACCGGATTTCAGACCTATAACTACGAGGAAATCAAAGCAGCGGTAGATGCCGCCCACCAATTTGGGAAGAAAATCGCGATTCATTCCTACGGGCCGGATGGAGCGAGGGATGCCGTGCGTGCTGGGACGGACTCGCTCGAGCACGCCACGGACATGGACGATGCAACGATCCAAGCGATGGCCAAGCGCGGAACTTTCTACGTGCCGACGATCGATCACAACCGCTATTACCTGGACAACTGGCAGAAGATTGGCTATGCCAACGGTTTTCAGGAAAAGACGAAAGCGTTCATTGAGCGAAATCTGGAGACCGCGCGCAAAGCGCACAAAGCTGGCGTGAAATTCGCCATGGGATCGGACGCGATTTACACCATGTTTGGACAGAACACGCGCGAGCTGGGCTGGTTCGTCAAAGCCGGCATGACGCCGGAGCAAGCGCTGCGCACCGCGACGACCAACGCGGCGGAGTTGCTCGGAAAAGAAAAAGAACTCGGGGCGGTTGCGCCGGGTTATTTTGGCGACTTGGTGGCGGTAGAAGGCGATCCACTGGCGGACATCGATGTCGCGATTTACAAGGTGAAGTGGGTCATGAAGGGCGGCGCTGTGCTCGTGGATAGAACAAAAGACAGAATGCGTTAAGTTTTGAGCTTGAAAACGCGACGTAGTCACGTGTTACACTTTGTTTCATGACGACCTTGCTTGAAGATGCGCTGCGCAAAGTTGCCGCGCTTCCCCAGGACGAACAAGAGGCCATCGCCTCGCAGATCATGGAAACCTTGCGTGATGAAGCCGCCTGGAAAGAGAAACTCGCTCGCAACCCGGAGAAACTCCGTCGTCTCGCCGAAGAGGCTCTGCAAGAACATCGCCGCGGCGAAACGAGGCCTCTCGATGAGCTCTAGTGATTGAGTCGCGCACCACGCGCTCCTTCCGAACTGCATTTGCTGCCTTGCCAGGTGAAGTTCAGGCTCAGGCGCGGGCACCCAACGCGCTCTTGCTATTTCCCGCCTATCTAGATATTATCTAGGCATGCTCCGGTTCGATTGGGACGAACGAAAAAACAGGGGCAATCGGATCAAGCACGGAATTTGGTTTGAGGAAGCCCGGAGTGTCTTCGATGACCCGCGTGCACGGCTCTTCCATGATCCCGAACACTCTGAAGAGGAGGATCGATTCATCCTCCTTGGCGTGAGTTCAGCGGCGAGAACACTGGTCGTAGTTCATTGCTACCGGGACTTGGATTCTTTGATCCGTATTATTTCTGCGCGGAAGGCCACCAAGAAGGAGGTCCGCTCTTATGAAGAAGGAATATGATTTTTCCAAATTGAAAGAGATCAAGAATCCGTACGCGGGCAGGAAAAAGGCCGTAGGAATCAACTTGAGTCCGGAAGTTCTGGACTATTTCAAGGGCCTGGCCGATGAGACGGGACTTCCTTACCAAAAGTTGATTGACCTTTATCTTCTCGACTGCGCCAAAAAGCGCAAGAAGCTAGCGATGAAGTGGGTGGCGTAGCTGCCACAAAACAAAATCGCAAAGGGTACCACCCGCAGCCGCCTCGGCCTGTTAGGGATGTGCCACCGCCTAATTCGCATTGCTTCGGCGTCCCTACACAAAAACAGACATCTCCAGACAACAGAGTCGAACCGCGAATCAAAAAGGCTACTCAGAATGGGGTAAACTTCCCGTCTGTCCCCCTGGTTCGTCCCCCTGGTTCCCCTCTCATAAATTACTTGTCCTTTGGGCTGCTACCTCAAATGCAGCAAGTCATGAACGTAAAATGCTCCGACCAACAGGCCGAGAGCTAGACCGACCAGCAGGCCAAGAACCGTTCCTTTTAAGAACCCTGATCTGTATGTGAGGGTGAGTCCACCTTTGAGAAATCGGACGGACTTCTCCAATACCTCGATTTCTATGAGAGCCGAGTCTAAATCTACCGTAGAATATTTCTCACTAAGATTGTCGATCCGTCTCTGTCTCTTCTCTTTATTTTCCTGTTCCAACTGTTTCAACCGCTTTTCCTCTGCAAACACATTTTCACCTTCCATCCGTTTCTCCTTTTTGTCCAATACCACTGGCTCAGCCCTGCAGAGCGACGGCCGCCGTGTTGGGAAGTGGGGATTGACGGGAAGTTTCCCCATCCTTCTGAATCAATGCGAACCATGTCAGAGAAATGTCAAAAAACGTCCCGTCTGTCCCCGCTCCCCCTACTCAACATTTCCTCTTGACGAGCGTCTGGTGAGGCCCAACAGGGTCGAATCGGAAGTTCGTTAGCGCACCTTGCTCGTCTCGCTGGATGACGACCTCCCAACCTTGAAGAGCCAAATCAGCGAGTTTTGTATCCCAGACCCATGCCACCTCGTACCCAGCGGCGTTCAACTGTGCCTTCATGCCACTGCGTGCCGGATACTCCAAACTGACCCATTTCTCAGCGATCTGTACTGGCGGCGGCTCGACTGATTCTCCAGGACGTGCGGTGGGAGTCAGCGAGACTCCCTCCGCCGTCAGAAAAATGTGCACCTTTAGGGTGAGAAAGCCGTGTTTAATGCCAGCCCGTGACTGATCAGGATTAGAGGTGTATTCGTAGATGTGGTCTTTGCCCAGCGTCGTCGTGTGTTCCGTCCGCACATTCTTGACCCGTACGCCGTCTGCTGAGACCTCTTCAATAATCCATTCGTCGGCTACGGGAGGCAGCTTACGTCCGTACTCGTCCAAGCGATGAGCTGTCGGCTTAAGTTGCACGCGTGCGCCCACATTCGTCTTCATTTTGTCCCAGTTCATGACTCAAATTGTGACACGGAAGCTGGCGGGTGGCCGCCCCTTAATTCCGAAAACGCCTTTGGGTGGCCCATCCTTGCGGGTTTGTTTCATGCAAGGGTGGGGCTGCTTTTCGCTAGTCTCTTTTTTTTACGGATTTGCCGGTCGTTTCAGTCAGGGCAAAGAAGGGCGGAGCTTGCCGGCGGCGAGATCATCCAGGGCGCGGAGGCGGCCGGTGAGTTCGTCGGCGCTCAAGCGGCGGTCGCGGTAGAGCGAACGCACAAACTCGACGGCGTGGCGCTCGGCCTTCAGTGAGTTGCAATCGAGACAGCAAGAGACGAGGTTACGGTAGGAATTGCTGCCGAGGTTTGCCTGCGGGACGACATGGTCGAGGCAGCGTCGTTGTGGGATGAGCCGGCGCAGACAATAGAAGCAGCGGCCGCCTTCGCGAGCGTGGATGGCGCGGCGGAGCGCACGGGTTTGGAGGAAATCGGCCTCCGCGAAGCCGGCGCCGCGTGAAGTTGGGGCGGAGCGGCGGGCTGCGGTTTTGGCAGCGTGCAGAGCGCGGACTTCCTGGGGCAGCCGCACACAAACGACGTGATGGGCCTGGCAACTGCGTTCGACCAAGCGCAACACGCCTCGCGCAATCAGGCGACGCACCGACTGGCGAGTAGTTTTCTCAGAGAGACGAATACGGCCGGCAAGCCAGGCCATCGAAAAGCGGAAACGGAGCTTGCGTTCGAGGCGGCTATGACGGAAAAGATGCGAGTAGACGGCGCGGTCGATCACGGAAAAGTTTAGCTGGGGCGCGAGCAGGTCTTCCATTTGTTTCCACACTTGTACAGCATCGAGTTTGTTGTTGTTCATGGGTTGAGTCCTAGAAGAAGAAGTCGAGTTTGACCGCTGACAGCTAACAGCAGAAGAAAAGACAGAGGCTTAACACAGAGAGCGCAGAGACAAGCGCACAGAGGTCGCGTAGAAAACTAAAATGCCGGCAGGATGCCGGCGCTACGAAATGAAAACTAAAATGCCGGCAAGATGCCAGCGCTACGAAATGAAAACCTAAAATGCCGGCAGGATGCCGGCGCTACGAAATGTGCGACACGAAGGGATCGGAGGCGAAGCGCGTGGCAAGCCCCGCCAGTACAAAAGAAAAGCGGCGGCCCTTCGCATAAAGCGCTCAAGGTAAACAAGGCTGCCCTTCGAGGCTCAGGGTAAACCGCAGTCCCAAAAGAAAAGCCCCGACAGGCATCGGGGCGCACTTTGCTACACCCAAAAGTGTACCAGAACAGTAATCGCCTTGTCAAGTAAAAAGTGATTAACCTGTAAGCTGTTGAAGGAACACACTTTAGCCTCTGATGAAAGGCGGCGCCGTTGTGGTGAACAAGACAAAGACCGGCCTGCATTAAGAATTCGGACCCTCGGTCTGCTGCCGTTGGAAACATCTCCACTTTTCCCGTACACTTCGCAGACGAGGAATGCGTGAATCCATCCGGGAAACAGGCCCGCTACACTCTCGTCATTCTGTTCGCCATCAATCTGCTGAATTTTTACGACCGCCATATCTTTGGCGCTTTGGCCGAACCCATTCGCAGGGAGTGGTCCCTCAGTGATTCGCAAATCGGCTGGCTGGCCACGGCGTTCACGCTTCTGTATGCGGTTGTTGGCGTTCCACTGGGGCGCTTGTCCGACCGATGGAACCGCGCCAAGTTGCTGAGTTGGGGAGTGGCGGCCTGGAGCCTCCTCACGGCTGCTTCCGGGATGGCCTGGAACTATAGTTCGATGTATGCCGCGCGCCTCGGCGTGGGCGTCGGAGAAGCTACTTGCGCTCCGGCGGCTAACTCGCTGATCGGTGATTTGTATCCGTCTGCGCAACGCGCCCGCGCGCTCGCGTTCTTCATGCTCGGTCTGCCCCTCGGGAATTTCCTCGGCACTTTTCTGAGCGGACTTATCGCCGCGGGGTACGGCTGGCGAATGGCATTTTACGTGGCCTGCATTCCCGGATTGTTCATCGCCGCGCTCGCTCTGCGTGTGCCGGACCCGCCACGCGGGGCGTCGGAAAGCTTTCCAATGGCAGGGCGGGCGCACGAGGGGTCGCCGTATTGGACCATTCTAAAAATCCCAACCATGTGCCTGATTATTGTCACGGGTGCGCTCTTCAACTTCATTATGTACGCGCTCGCCACTTTCTTGCCGGCCTTTATCAGCCGCTATCATGCGCTCGACTTAAGATTGTCGACCACCATCGCCGCACTTGCATTTGGACTGACCGGCGTTCCTGGACTTTTGCTGGGCGGTTGGGCCGCGGATCGCGCGGCTCAGTTTCGCGCCAGTGGCCGTTTGCTGGTGGGCTTTGGGGCCACGCTGGCTGCGGCAATTTTCCTGGGGCTGGCCTTCAGCCAGCTGCCTGGCCGCGTGACGGTCTTCGTCGCGCTGCTGGGGACGGGCTGCATGATCGCGTTTGCCTACTACGCGTCTGTGTACGCCACGATTCAGGAGATTGTCCCGCCCAGCCTTCGGGGCACAGCGATGGCTCTCTACTTCCTTGCCATGTACCTCCTGGGCGGCAGCTTTGGGCCGGTCTTGACGGGCAAACTCAGCGACTATTTTGCGCGCCGCGCGGTGGCAGCGGCCGGCGCAAGCGCCATGAATGAACATTTTCGCGCCGCCGGTTTGCATACCGCGATGTATGCAATTCCTGTCTGCGCTGCATTTGTCTCTCTGGTGCTGCTGGTGGCGGCGCGTACCGTACCAAAGGACATGGATAACTTACAGGCCTGGATGTCCTCCCCTGCGGGCAATCCCCATCTGGAAGGACACCAATAAGAACGGCGCCTATTCCACATTTTCCGACTTGGGCAGATCTGCGAGATTTTTGATTTCGCGTAGTTTTGGCTTACGCTTGAACCCACAGAGGGCCTTAGGATCATCCAATAGTCGGACGACAGAGATTGGGAGGCAGTATGGCTACGGCAGTGGCACCACGGATGTTCAAGAACTTCATCAACGGTGAGTGGGTGGAATCGCAGAGCGGGAGCGCGTACGAGAATCGCAATCCGGCGAATACCGACGAACTAATCGGGATGTTTGTGTCTTCGACTAACGAGGATGTGGAAGCCGCCGTGGATGCCGCGAAAGAAGCCTACAAGACGTGGCGGCTGGTGCCTGCACCGAAGCGCGCGGAGATTCTGTTTCGCGCCGCGGAGTTGCTCGTACAGCGCAAGGAAGATTTCTCGAAGGACATGACGCGAGAGATGGGCAAGGTCCTGGCCGAGACGCGCGGCGATGTGCAAGAAGCCATTGATATGACCTATTACATGGCGGGAGAAGGGCGGCGGCTGTTCGGCCAGACCACTCCCTCGGAGCTGCCGAACAAATTTGCGATGAGCGTGCGGCAGTCCATCGGCGTATGCGGAATGATTACGCCGTGGAATTTTCCCATGGCCATTCCTTCCTGGAAAATGATGCCCGCGCTCATCAGTGGAAATACGGTGGTGCTCAAGCCTGCGGAAGATACGCCGCTGTCTTCGTATCACCTGGTTCAAGTCCTTACGGAAGCCGGGGTGCCGCGCGGCGTTGTGAACCTGGTGAGCGGCGATGGGCCAAACGCCGGGGCGCCGCTGTCGCAGCACAAAGATGTACCAGTGCTGAGCTTTACGGGATCGACGGCCGTTGGGCGAATCATTGCGCAGGCGTGCGCGCCGGACTTCAAACACTGCAGCCTGGAAATGGGCGGAAAAAACATCATCATTGTGATGGAGGATGCCAATCTGGATTTGGCCGTGGATGGCGCGGTCTGGGGCGGTTTCGGCACCACGGGGCAGCGTTGCACTGCCGCGAGTCGCGTCGCTGTTCACAAGGGTGTTTACAAGGAATTCGTAGATCGCCTCGTGGATCGCGTCAAGCTTCTCAAAGTAGGGGACGGGCTCGATGCCTCAACGGACATGGGACCTTGCATCAACGAGCAGCAATTGAAGACCGTGATGAACTACGTGGAAATAGGAAAGAACGAAGGCGCGAAACTGCTGACCGGCGGGAATCGCCTGGATGGCGGCATGTACGCCAAAGGCTGGTTCCACGCGCCGACGGTTTTTGGCGATTGCTCGCCAAAAATGCGCATCGCGCAGGAAGAAATCTTCGGCCCGGTGGTTTCGGTGATTCCCATCGAAAGTCTGGAACACGCCGTGGACGTTGCGAATGGCGTTCCATACGGTTTGTCGGCATCCATTTACACGCGGAACGTGAACCGCGCGTTCCAGGCCACGCGCGATCTCTACACGGGAATCGTCTACGTGAACGCGCCGACCATCGGAGCAGAAACCCACCTGCCCTTTGGCGGCACCAAGCAGACCGGCAACGGTCACCGCGAAGCCGCCATTGCGGCCATCGATTTTTTCACCGAGTGGAAGACGATTTACATCGACTACTCGGACAAGCTCCAGCGCGCTCAAATCGACAACGCCTAATTGCCTGGTGCGCGTTGACGCTACTTGACACCATTCCTACAATAGAGGTAGCGCTCTCTAGCACTAAGAGTAGAGTGCTGCTTATGAGGAATGCTGCATTACAAGAACGCCGCAACCGCCAGATTCTGGCGGATATCGTTCGCACGTACATCGAGACGGGCGAACCGGTATCCTCGCGCGCTATTTCCAAGCGGTTCGAAGAAACGCTCAGCACCGCGACCATTCGAAATCTGATGGCGGACTTGGAGGATGGCGGCTTCCTCTATCAGCCGCATACCTCCGCCGGGCGCGTGCCCACCGCGGCAGCTTATCGCTTTTTCGCGCAGGAGATTGCCTCGCAAGCGACCATCACCGTGGGAGACCGCGAGTGGATTCAGCGGGAGATGGGCGGAGCAACTAGCGCCGCGGAAATTACCGAGCGCGCCGGCCACATCCTGGCGGAAGTTTCGAACGGCCTGGGGATCATCGTGTCGCCGCCATTGAGCAAGACCGTCCTGGAGCACGCGCGCATGTGGCTGCTGCCCGACGGCCGCGTGGTCGTCGTGCTCATCTCACCGGGCGGCAACACGCGTGACAAGATATTGCGGCCGCACCGTCCCTTCACGCAGGTCGAACTCGATGCCACCGCCGATTTTTTGAACCGTCATTATTCCGGCTGGACACTCGAAGCCATCCGCGCCGACCTGCTGCAAAAGCTAGCGACCGAGCGGGAGCGCTACGAGGGCATCGTGCAGAGCGCCCTTTCACTCTGTGATCCGGCGGTTCTGGGGGACGAATCGTCCCTGCACGTCCACGTCGAAGGTGCCGCTCAGATCGTGGGCGCGGCGGAGTTCGCGGACCAGGCGCAATTGCGAGATCTGCTCGCCGCCATTGAAGAAAAGCACCGCCTCGTGACGATGTTGAATGCCTGCATTGAAACGCCGGAACCGGTTCACGTGCAAATCGGCGTAAAGGAAATTTCGCAGTCTGGCGAGAATCTCGCGCTGATCAGCGCCGCTTATAGCAGAAACGACCTCGTGCAAGGCTCGCTCGGCGTGCTGGGGCCGACTCGCATGCATTACGAGCGCGCCATGACCGCAGTCGCGTACGTGGCGCAGCTTTTCAGCGAAGCGCTGAACAAGACTTAGGATTTCATCGCCATGGGAGACGATTGAAAGTGAGCGACAAAGACGTGAAGATCAATTTGAACAAAAATGTGGATAGCTCCGAACTCGAGCAATCCGCCGAATCTGTTGCCGCGGACACCGCCAAAGCCAACGCCGAATTGGCCAAGCTGACAGCCGACCTGGAGGAGTTGCGCCAGACGTTGCTTCGCCGCCAGGCGGACTTCGACAACTACCGCAAGCGCATCGAGAAGGAACGCTTCGAGGACGCCAAACGAGCCACCGCGCGCCTCGTCGAAGGGCTCATTCCCGTGATCGACGGATTCGAGCACGCGCTCGCCGCGCATCGCGAAGCCGAATATGAAAGTTATCGCAAGGGCTTCGAGCTTATCTACAAGCAGCTCCTCGATCACCTGGCAAAACTCGGCGTCGAGCGCCTCGATCCGATGGGCAAGCCTTTCGATCCCCATCTGCATCAGGCCGTGGATCGCGCCGAAACGAAAGACCACGACGACGGCACGATCCTTCAGGTCTTTCAGCCGGGCTATGTTTTTCACGGGCGCGTCTTGCGGCCCGCCATGGTCCGTGTAGCGGTCCATCCGAAACCCGCATCAAAAGAGGCAGTCAACTAAAGGAGATCGAACGTTTCCATGGCTAAAGGGACTCAACGGGATTTTTACGAAGTGCTCGGCGTAACACGCACGGCCGCGGTGGATGAGATCAAGTCTGCCTACCGGAAAGCTGCGCTCAAATGGCATCCCGACCGCAATCCAGAAAACAAATCCGAAGCGGAAGTAAAGTTTCGCGAATGCACGGAAGCGTACAGCGTGCTCAGCGACGTGCAGAAGCGCCAGGTGTACGACACCTATGGTCACGCCGGTCTATCCAGCGTGGGCGGGAACCAGGGATTTGACAACACAGTTTTCCAGGACTTCCACGACATCTTCGGCGATTTCTTCGGCTTCGAGGATCTCTTTGGCGGCGGTGGACGCCGCGGTCGCAGCCGCGCCCAGCGCGGCGCCGACTTGCGTTATGACATGACGCTGTCCTTTGAAGAAGCGTCGGCAGGCGTCGCTACAAAAATCAAGCTGCCGCGTCAGGAACTTTGCGAAGCGTGCAACGGCACGGGCGCAAAGAAAGGCACCGGCGTTGTTGCATGTCAGACGTGCGCCGGCCGCGGCCAGTTGGCCTATCAACAAGGATTTTTCACCATCACGCGTACGTGCCCCGCTTGCCAGGGCGCGGGACAAATGGTCCGCGAACGCTGCCCCGAGTGCCGCGGCCAAGGTCGCTTCGAGCGCGAAAAAACCATCGAACTCCGCATTCCTCCAGGCGTGGACACTGGAACGCGCCTCCGTGTTGCCGGCGAAGGCGAGCCCGGCCCGAATGGCGGACCCGCCGGAGATCTCTACGTCGTCCTCGAAGTCAAAGAGCACTCCTTCTTCGAACGCCGCGGCGCGGATTTATACTGCACCATTCCAATCAGCGTCGCGCAGGCCACGCTCGGAACCGAGCTCCAGGTTCCGGGACTGGGCGGGGAAGAGCGGCTCAAAATTCCAGAAGGCACGCAAAGCGGCGCCGTGTTCCGTATCAAAGGCAAAGGGCTTGCCGATCCGCGGGGCGGCGGCAAAGGCGATTTGTACTATCACGTTCGCGTCCTTACGCCAACCAAGCTCACGCGCGAACAGCGCAAGCTGATCGAGCAGCTCGGCGCCACTCTCAAAGTCGACAACAAGCCCGCCGACCGCAATTCCTCGATCTTCGACAAAGTCAAAGACATCTTCGGCTAGTCACGCCGTACCTGCGATAGAATCTCCGCGTGCGCAGGCGATTCTTCGTCGAACAATTTGCCGGCGATCGTGCCGTCATGGAAGATGACGCGGCGCACCACCTCGGCCGCGTGCTTCGTGCCCAGACCGGCCAGCTCTACGAGTTGAGCGACGGCGAACGCGTCTGGCTGGGCCGCATCGAAAAAGTCGGCCGCGATCGCGTTGAGTTTGCGCTCCTCGAAGAATTGCCAGCCCCGCAGTCGAGTCTGAATGTAACCCTTCTGCTTTCCGTCGTGAAATTCGACATGTTCGAATGGGCCATCGAAAAGTCCACTGAACTCGGCGTGGCGACAATCGTTCCTCTGGCGGCCGCGCGTAGCGAAAAGGCCCTGCTCTCCGCAGCAGCGAAGCGGGCCGAACGCTGGGAAAAAATCTTGCTCGAGGCTTCGCAGCAATCGCGCCGCGTCCGCGTCCCCGTCTTGGCCGAACTCACAAAGCCGGAAACGGCATTCGCATCGCACAAGGACGCCCTGCGCGTGATGCTCTCGGAACGCCCTGACGCGCCCACGATTCGCAAAGTCCTCGAAGGCCAACAGCAGGCGAACGCGATTCTTGCCATCGGGCCCGAAGGCGGCTGGACCGACGCCGAATTCGAAACCGCCCGCCGGAGCGGCTTCCAGGAAGCCTCCCTCGGCCAGCTCATCCTGCGCACGGAAACCGCCGTAGTCGCTGCTCTGGCTTCGATGAACTACACGCTGAACGTGGAATAGCAGGCTCCAAAATCGTCTCTCCGAGCAACGGCCAACCGCCTCATCCGAATCAAACAGAAAGTAACAACACCGCGGCCTCCTCCGTATCCGACCGGATGCATTACAAATCGCAACTGGCGCGGGTCGCGGCGGACATGCTATAAATACAAGGCAGCCAAAAATGGGAAGCTCGGAAGAAAAACAGCCCGTAACCGCAGCACCACCGGATACCACGGCCCCGGCAGAATCTCCCGTGGGCGCTTCAGACCGCCCGGCATCACCGCATTCTCTTCGTCATGAAATTCGCGTGTGGACCCGCGACCTTCTGATCGCCATCGGCCTCGCGCTCGTCATCATCGTCTTCCTGTACCAGCCGGTGAAAGTCGAAGGCACCAGCATGGCGCCGCTGCTCTCCGACCAGGAGCGCATCTTCATCAACAAATTTGTCTACCGCTTCGAGCCCATTCAACGCGGCGACGTCGTCGTTTTCTGGTATCCCCTGGACCGCTCAAAGTCCTTTATCAAGCGCGTCATCGGACTGCCCGGTGAAACGGTGGAGATCCGCCGCGGCGCGGTCTACGTGAACGATAAAATCGTTCCCGAGCCCTACGTGCCGCCGCAATACGAAGACCTTAGCGATTTCGGTCCGGTGCGCGTTCCCAAGGACAGCTATTTCGTCATGGGGGACCACCGCATCAGTTCGAACGATTCACGCGTGTTCGGGCCCGTGGCCGACCGCTATATTTACGGCCGCGCTGTTTTTGCCTACTGGCCGGTGGATCATTTCGGTTCTCTTTCGACCACCGAGGCCGATACCAAATGACTGGCATATCTTGATGCGAAACATGGGAGGACTCACTGAGCGAAGTTCAGCACCGACCCGCGATCCTCGCGTTGGAAGACGGGCGCACCTTTAACGGCCGCGCGGCCGGCGCGATCACGCGCCGCGGCGGCGAAGTCGTTTTCAATACCAGCCTCACCGGTTACCAGGAAGTTTTCACCGACCCCAGCTATGCCGGACAGATTGTCTGCCTGACGTATCCGCACATCGGAAACGTGGGCGCGAACCTCGAGGATGAGGAGTCCGCGCGCCCGTACATCGAATCGCTCATCGTGCGCGAATTTTCGCAGATTTCTTCGAACTGGAGATCGGACGAAACCACGCAGCTTTATTTGAACCGCCACAAGATTCCCGTGATTTGGGACATTGATACCCGCGCGCTCGTCCGCCATATTCGCAATCTCGGTGCGCTTCGCGGCGTCGTTTCCACCGACGGGACGCCGGCGGAGCAGCTCGTGTTCGAAGCGAAGCAACTGCCCAGCATGGCCGGCCAGGAGCTCGCCAGCCGCGTCACTTGCGCTAAATCCTACGGCTGGGACAAAGGCTCCGTGGAGGTTGCCGTTTCTCCCTGGTCCGAGCAGATGGGCGAATCCGACGCTCACGGCGAGACGCGCAGACATCGTGTCGTCGCTTACGACTATGGCATCAAGCAGAACATTCTCCGTCTGCTCGTCGATCACCAGTGCGAAGTCTATGTCGTCCCCGCGCAGACCTCCGCCGAAGATGTCCTCGAGATGAAGCCGGACGGAGTCTTTCTTTCGAACGGTCCCGGCGATCCGGAGCCCATCGACTACGCCGTGGAAAATATCAAAAAACTCATCGGCCATGTTCCTGTGTTTGGAATCTGCCTGGGGCACCAGTTGTGCGGCCTGGCGCTCGGTGGAAAAACGTTCAAGCTGAAATTCGGCCATCATGGTGCGAATCATCCGGTGAAAAATCTGCTCACCGAGCAAGTCGAAATCACCGCTCAGAATCACGGGTTCTGCGTGGACCCGGAATCCTTGCCGTCGAGCAAAGTGGAAGTCACGCACATCAATTTGAACGACCACACCAACGAAGGCATGCGCCACAAATCGTTGCCGCTGTTTTCCGTGCAGTATCACCCGGAAGCTTCGCCCGGTCCGCACGATTCGCACTATTTGTTCACGCAGTTCACCGACATGATGAAGGAATTCGCGCAGCCGGGCAGTTCGCGTAGATGACGATGGTGACCAAATTTGTCAGGGCACGGCATCGCCGTGCCACAACCACGATGTGGTGGCGAGTCTCGTCAGGGCACGGCTTCAGCCGTGCCATAACCAAGTCGGAGGAGTGCGGCTTTAGCCGCTGAGGGTATGGGGGTACCACGTCGACATGGCAGCATTCCTGGTTCCTATTTCGTAACATCTCGGACCTGGGAGAGTCGCCGTTTGTTCATCACTGAGCCAGCGTGTTCGCTTTTTGTCGAAAGTTTGCTGCGGTATCGGCAGAATGGCGCTTATGAATTACACGCGTTTGTGTTAATGCCTGACCATTTTCATGTACTACTGACACCAGCTCACGACACAACTTTGGAACGGGCGGTGCAACTGATCAAAGGCGGTTCTGCACGCATGCTAGGGCTCGCGCGACGTTTGCAATTTCCGGTATGGCAGCGCGGCTTTAGTGATCACCGCATCCGAGACGCCGTCGACTATGGTAACCATGTTCGTTATGTTGACCAGAATCCTGTCCGAAAGCGGCTCGTCGTGGAGGCGCGCGAGTATCGCTGGTCGTCGGTATCAGGTCAGTATGAAATGGATGACCCACCTCAGGGGCTGAAGCCCCAGGAAAGGCAAGGGCAATTCGGCACGGCTGAAGCCGTGCCCTGACAACAAGATGCCGAAGCGCAAGGACATCAAAAAAATCTTAATCATCGGCTCCGGTCCAATTGTCATCGGGCAGGCGTGCGAGTTTGACTATTCGGGTGCGCAGGCGTGCAAGGCGCTGCGCGCCGAAGGCTACAAAGTCATCCTGGTGAATTCGAATCCGGCCACCATCATGACCGACCCGGAACTAGCGCACCGCACCTATATCGAGCCACTGACCAAGGAATATATCGAGGAGATTATCGCCAAAGAAAAGCCAGACGCGCTATTGCCGACGGTTGGCGGGCAAACTGCGCTGAACCTTGCCGTCGAGCTTTCCGAGAGCGGCGTCCTCGAAAAATACAAAGTGGAGATGATTGGCGCGTCGCTCCGCGCCATTAAAGTGGCGGAAGACCGCCTGTGGTTCAAGGACGCCTGCCGCAAGATTGGCCTGGAAGTTCCTGCGTCCGCGTTGGTGAACAACGCGCAGGACGCCTTGCGCCTCTGCGATCAACTTGGATTCCCGCTCGTCATCCGGCCGTCCTTCACGCTGGGCGGCACGGGAGGCTCCATCGCCTACAACAAGGAAGAATTCGGCGAAGCCATCGCGCATGCCCTGGACATGAGCCCGGTGCACGAAGCGCTCGTGGAAGAATCCGTCCTCGGCTGGAAAGAATACGAGCTGGAAGTGATGCGCGATTTCCGCGACAACTTCGTGGTCATCTGCACTATCGAAAACTTCGACCCCATGGGCGTGCACACGGGCGATTCCATCACCGTGGCTCCCGCCCAGACGCTGACCGACAAGGAATATCAGCGCATGCGCGATGCTTCCGCGGCCATCATCCGCGAAGTGGGCGTGGAAACGGGCGGTTCGAACGTGCAGTTTGCCGTGAATCCCGAAAACGGCCGCATGGTCGTCATCGAAATGAACCCGCGCGTTTCGCGCAGCTCCGCGCTGGCCAGCAAGGCCACGGGCTTTCCGATTGCCAAGATTGCCGCGCGCCTGGCCGTCGGCATGACGCTGGACGAAATTCCGAATGACATTACGAAGAAAACGCCGGCATGCTTCGAGCCCACCATCGACTACGTCGTGGTGAAGATTCCGAAGTGGCAATTCGAAAAGTTTCCCGGCGCAGACAGCACTCTCGGCACGCAAATGAAGTCCGTCGGCGAAGTGATGGCCATCGGACGGACGTTTAAGGAAGCTCTGCAGAAGGGCATTCGCTCGCTGGAGCCCAGTTCGCCGTGGCGCGCCCCAACGGAGACACCGGATTCGCTGCTGCGCGAAAAACTTGCCACGCCCCGGCCAGACCGCATTCACTGGCTGCTCACCGCCATGGAACGCGGCCTTCCCGCGCAGGAAATCTGCGATCTGACCAAGATTGATCCGTGGTTCATCCACCAGATCGAGGAATTGACGGCCATGAATCGCCGCGCCGCGGCTGTCACCGTGGAAACCGCGTCGAAAGATTTGCTGCGCGAAGTGAAGCGCAACGGAACGAGCGACGAACAACTCGCGCAAATCTGGCGCACCACCCCCGCTTCCGTGCGCTTGCAGCGCGCGCGCTACGGCGTCGCTCCGGTCTTCAAGCGCGTGGACACTTGCGCCGCCGAATTCGAATCCTTTACGCCGTACCTCTATTCCACCTACGAAGACGAAGACGAATCAGATCCGCAGTCCCGCTTCAAGATCATGATTCTCGGCAGTGGCCCGAACCGCATCGGGCAGGGCATCGAGTTTGATTATTGCTGCTGCCACGCCGCTTTCGCGCTGCGCGAAGACGGTTTCGAAACCATTATGGTGAACTGCAATCCGGAGACGGTCTCGACGGATTACGACACCTCCGACCGCTTGTATTTCGAACCGCTTACTCTCGAAGACGTCCTGGCCATCGTCGAGCGCGAAAAACCGCAGGGCGTGATCGTGCAGTTCGGCGGGCAAACTCCGCTGAATCTTGCGCTCGAACTGAAGCGCAACGGCGTGCCCATCATCGGCACGGCCCCGGAATCGATTGATCTTGCCGAAGACCGCCGCCGGTTCGGCCGCTTGCTTGAAGAGTTGAAAATTCCGCAGCCGCGCAATGGGACCGCGCTTGTGCCGGAAGAAGCCGCGCGCGTTGCGGGGGAAATTGGTCTGCCGGTTCTCGTGCGCCCGAGTTATGTCCTCGGCGGGCGCGCCATGGTGATTGCCTACGACGTGAACACGGTGCAGGAATATGTTGCGCAAGCCGCGCTGATGGGCCCGGCTCGGCCCGTGCTCATTGACCAGTTCCTGGAAGAAGCCACCGAAGTGGACGTGGACGCCCTCGCCGACGGAACCGATGTGGTCATCGGCGGCATCATGGAGCACATCGAAGAAGCCGGCGTGCACTCCGGCGATTCGTCCTGCGTATTGCCTCCGGTGAGTTTGTCGCCCGCCGTTCTCGATACGATTCGTGAGTACACCAAGCGGCTGGCACTGGCCTTGAAGGTCGTCGGCCTGATGAATGTTCAGTATGCGATTCAGCGGGACACGGTTTACGTTTTGGAAGTGAATCCGCGCGCGTCGCGGACCGTGCCCTATGTGAGCAAAGCCACCGGAGTGCCGCTGGCAAAAGTAGCCGCGCGATTGATGGCGGGCAAGAAGCTGGCCCCTATGAATCTCCCGGTCGTGCAGCAT
>JBARRT010000095.1:0-8695 GCA_049644365.1 Candidatus Acidiferrum sp.
ACCTTGGCAGCCTGTTCGCAGCCCGTACGGCAGACCGCGCGCGCGAGATTGCCATCCGCATGGCCCTTGGATCGAGCCGCTGGCGCATCCTTCGCCAGCTCCTCGTCGAGGCCTTTGTGATTTCGATCTTCGGGGGCGCGTGCGCCTCCGTCTTGGCGTGGATGGCGCTCACTGGCCTGGCCGGATGGCATCCACCCACTAGATATCCGCTCAAGTTCTTCTTCGTACTGCCGCAGCCATCGTTAATCCTGATGGCCTTCCTTGTCTCCGTGCTCGCCGGCGTTCTGTTGGGGATGATGCCGCTGCGGCAGATATTCAAGACCGATCCAAATGACACGATCAAGAGCGGCGGGATCCAATCCTCCGCAGGACGCCGCTGGGCCCTACGCGATGTTCTGCTGGCGGCACAGATCGCGCTCTGCTGCGTCACCGTCACGGCAGCTTTTGTCTCGCTGCGTGGCCTGGGCAAAACACTGACCATGGATCTGGGGTTCAATCCGAAGAATACTTTGCTTACGCAATTCGATCTGAGCCAGGCTGGCTATACCGGAGATGCCGCCGCCGACCATTTCCAACGTCAGCTACTGGAAAGGGTCTCGCAGATTCCGGGAGTGGAAACAGCAGGCTACGCGAATACCACGCCGCTCTCCGGCGACGCATCCATGTCTGATGTCTTCTCTCAACAAAGTGTGGATTTCAGACCATCAAACAAAGCTTTTGATATCTATTACTACGACGTCTCACCTGGATATTTGACCGCCGCTGGAACACCGCTGCTGGCGGGACGCGACGTCAGCTTTACCGACACGGCGAAGACCCCGGCTGTTGCCATTGTGAATCAGGAGTTCGCCAGGCGGCTCTTCCACTCCGAGCACGCCGTCGGACGCTATTTTAAGAACCGCCAGGGTGTGTCGATCCAGATCGTGGGCATCATGGCCGATGGAAAATACTTTACGCTCAGTGAAGATCCGCAAGCTGCAGCGTTCTTCCCGATCTCGCAGGAAGGGAACACAAGCACGGCGCTCATCGTCCGGACCCGGCGCGACACAGCCGATATGGTAGCCGCCATTCGCGAAGTAGTCCGCGATCTGGACCGCGCCGTTCCAATTCGGGAATTGAGCCCCTGGAACACCCAGCTTGCCCTGAGTTTCTTTCCGTCCCAAGTGGCTACCGTGGCCCTCGGCCTCTTCGGCGCTTTTGGGCTGCTGCTCTCGATCGCCGGCACCTTTGGCCTGGCCTCCTATACCGTCAGCAAGCGGCTGCGCGAGTTGAGTATTCGTGTCGCGCTCGGTGCTCAGGCGAAGCAGATTCTCTCGGCCGCACTCGGCCGTATGCTGATCCTGCTCGGGAGCGGCTCGGTGGTTGGCATTGTGCTGGGCGTGGCGGCGAGCCGGCTACTCTCGGCCATCGTCTACCAAGCCTCCGCACAGGATCCATTGGTGCTTGCCGCTGTTGCGTTTACTACCGTGCTCACCGGTTCACTTTCGGTCGCCGGTCCCGTGAGACGCGTCCTGCACGCCAACCCGGCAACCCTGCTCCGCGAACAATAATTTTCAAGCCAGAACTATAGAAGCTGTGGCGGACCCGGCAGTTAAACTGGGCCGCCGCAACCTCATATCGCAATCCGTAACTCCCACTCATGTCAAACCGCGGAGAGTGGCCAAACGTCTATTTCGCGAACCGCCGAACGCTGAAGGAGATCGGCAGCCCGACCACGACCATGTGTACCAGCAGCCCTAGAATCAGGTCATGAAGTTTGTAAGGGCCCTTGGCGTGAAGCGCGGAGAGCGGCAAAACGATAAGGTTCATTACCTCTTCCACCGCGGCGCCAAAGAACAAACCGCACACCAGCGGGTGCTCCTTCATAAAAACCAGCCTGCGGCTCGCCGCGTAGTAAACAGCCGCTGCTGAACAAGCGATAAAGAAGTGCAGGAAGACACCCAGAACATAGGTGCCGACGCCTCCCTGGAAAGCCTGCCGCCCCAACAGGCCCCCGGCAATCACGAGCGGGATGTCCCATCCAAACAGGATGCAAGCTTGTAGAAGGTCCAAAGTCCCGGCAAGCCCGCCGCCCACTGCGATTGCCAATAGAGCGCTCCTTTTCCCCAATGGCCGAGGTGCAGAATCTCCACTCATCCGAAGTCCTTTCTTCAACTCTGATTTGTTTGTAATTCTTTTACCTTTGATTTGTTCGCAATCCGCAAACAACGATATCCAGGTGAGACGCGAGAAGTCGTGCCCTAGGGTCTGAAACACCCTGAATACTTCTGAAATCACGCTGCATCGGCGGCGGGGTAGCGTGGCCGGAGTTGCGTCGCTGGGTGCAAGACCGGCCGGAACGCGGTCAGCGTTTCTCCGCGGTGTTGGTATAATTGGCGAGTGCCGCTTTTCTATTTAAGAACGCCTATTTAAGAGCAGAGGGTAACAACCAATCCTGTATGGAACGCCCAATTGCGACAAAGCTTCGCATCGGCGACTGGTGCGTCAATCCCACGTCCGGCCAGATTTCAAGAGACGGGGAGACCGCTCGGGTGGAGGTCCGGACGATGCGACTGCTGCTGTGCCTCGCCGAGCATGCCGGCGAGGTCGTCAGCATCGATGACTTGCTCAACCAAGTCTGGACTGACGTCATCGTGGCTCCGGACTCCGTCTACCAGGCGGTGACATCGCTCCGCCGTCTACTAGGCGACGACCCCAAGCAGCCCACGTACATCGCGACAGTGCCACGACTCGGGTATCGGATGGTGGCGACGGTCGGTCCCTGGGCGGATCAGTGCATCCTACAGAACGGTTCTTCGCGGGCTTCGGACAGCGAACATCCGACCCCGGCGACCAGCGATGCGCCCGATGTGCCGAAAAAGTCCGCCCTGCGCCTCCGAGGCGGCTATACGGTTGCAGCCGGCGCGGCGCTTTGCGTCGCGCTCGTAGTTGCTTTCCTGTTCCACAGCAAGGTCGCGAACAATAATCCCTCAGCCTCACCCGCGATTGCTCCACAGCCACAGAAATCCATCGCCGTACTGCCGTTTCTCGACCTGACCGAAAAGATGAACCAGGAGCCCTTCGCCGACGGCATGACCGAGGAGCTGATTGAGAAACTCAGTAAGGTCCCGGGCCTTCGGGTACCGGCTCCCACGTCCTCGTTCTATTTCAAGGGCAAACTATGGCCGCGTTCGCATGGGACTCCGCAAGTAACCATCGCCGATATCGCCAAGACGCTGGGTGTCGCTTATGTACTCGATGGGAAGTCAGGTGCCAGGGTGCGGGTCGACGCGCGGTTGATTCGTGCCGACAACGGGTACGTTGTCTGGTCTGAAACCTACGACCGGCCATTCGACGACATCTTGATGGTCCAGGACGACATCGCCGGCGAAGTAACGAAAGCGTTGAGGGCATCCATCGAGGCCAGACCGGACCACTTGAGATGAAAACGCGAAACGGAATTCAAAGCACGCTAAGGGAAAGCTAGGTAGCGCGGCGGTCTAACTTCCACCCAATCCTATGCGGCGTGGCGACGCCACCAGTCCTGGCCCGAAGCGGGCAAGGTGTAAACCGGGTCGTAATATTCATAGAGGCGGGTGAGAGCGCTGGGGTCGTTGGCTTCGATGCCGGTCTTATAGTTCTTGGTCCAGTAGGAAATGCCCTTCTCGCGGTCGTATTCCTTGAGTTGCTGCACCCAGCGTTTGCCGACAAACGGGACATCGCAAACAATGCGTGGCGTGGCGAATCCGGGAAGATAGCCCATGATGTCGAGTTGCAATTGTTGCGCTTCGTGGATCGAGAGGCGCCAATGCTCGGCGTTGGGAATCATGTCGCACTGATAAAAGTAGTACGGCATGATTTTGGCGTGGTCCAGCAGCGTGAAGCAGAGATCGAGAAGCTCCTTCGGCGTGGTATTGACGCCGCGGAGAAGCACTCCCTGATTTCGAACGTCGCGAAACCCCATCTCCAGCAATTTGCGGACGGCCTTGGCAACCAGCGGCGTTACCTGCCTCGCATTGTTGACGTGCGTGTGCAGCGCAAGGTCGATGCCCCGTTCGCGCGATTTCTTCGCGAGCCGTTCGAGTCCGTGCAGCACTTCATCCTGCAAAAAATGCTGCGGAATTCCCATCAGGCCTTTGGTGGCCAGGCGAATGTCTTTGATATTCGGAATGTCCATGATCGCGGACACAAACGATTCGAGCTGCGCGATGGGCACATTCGCCAAATCACCGCCGGAAACGACGACGTCGCGCACCGCCGGCGTCTTGCGCAAATAATCGAGCATCTGCTCGTAGCGATCTTTCTGCGGAATCTGAAATCGCAGCTTGGTTACTTGCGGGACGTCGTTGCCGACCAAATCCATGCGCGTGCAATGACCACAGTATTGCGGACACGTGGAAAGCATTTCGGCGAGTACTTTTGTGGGATAACGATGCGTGAGCCCTTCGACGGCCCACATGTCGGCTTCGTGCAAGCTGTCGCGGCTGGATTTCGGATGACTCGGCCATTCCGGATTGCGATCGTCGAAAGCGGGCAGCATGTAGCGGCGCACGGGATCGTTCCAGAGATCTTTCTCATCCATGGTGTTGAGCATTTGCGGAGGGATGAGGATGGACATGGTAGCGCGCTCTTTGATGTCCCGCTCCATGCTCTCCAGAAGATTTTGCGGCAGCAGCGGACCGAAAACGGCCTGGAGTTCTCTCAAATTCTTGACGGTGTGGCGGCGCTGCCAGAGCGCCGTTTCCCATTCCTCGGTAATAACATCCTTGTAGCCTGGCAGGCGGCGCCAATCCGGCTCGACGAACGCGTGGTCAAGCGGATACTTGAAGGGCTGTTCGCCGCCCCCGACTTTGCCCGCGGGATGCCAGACAGGCCGTAATGTTTTTGTCTCCGTCATGTCCATCGACCTTTGGCCGCACGAAGATTCCCTCGAAAACCGGAGCAGTCTTTTCGGGAGAATGCGGGAAGAAAATTCCGTTCGCTTAAGGATACGATGGATTGAGGAATAAGAAAACTGGATGGCATCTTCTATGCCAACGCGAGCTGCTTGCGTATTTCCGCGACGATTTCTTCCGGCGAATGAGCCACATCGACGGTGATGGCAACCTCCGGTTCTTCGAGATCGGCGAATTGGCTGACGAGGAGTTGTTCCGTAGCGTAGTGTCCCCTGCGCGAATGCAGGCGCTTGCGAAGAAGATCGTAAGTGCCTTTCAAATAGACCAGCTTCACGCCGGAATTGATTTGCAGGCGCTCGCGGTAGATCTTTTTAAGCGCGGAGCACGCCAGCACGACGTTTCGGCGTTGCGCGTTCCATTGTTCCATGGCTTGACGAATGGCATCGAGCCACGGGATGCGCTCGTTGTCATCGAGGGGCACGCCGCGCGCCATTTTCTCGATGTTGGCCGGCGAATGAAAGTTGTCGCCGTCGGCAAATTCCCATCCAAGCTGCGAAGCCAGCAGTTCGCCGACGGTGGTCTTTCCGGATCCGGCGGGACCCATCAGGAGCACGATCACGGCGGCGTCTTTGGCAATTACACCTGCCCGAGAAATTCGCCGAGCAGCATGTGGAAATGATGCACGCCATTTTCGCGCTTGACGGAGTAGCGCCCGCGGTCGTAGGTCGAAGAACGCAAGCCGCGCTGAACGTTTTCGCAGAGGCCAATATCTTCGTGCTGCACTTCCTCGCTGAACGCCACCGAGCGCTTGATGCGTTCCTTGTTTTTCTCCGAGTCCACCTCGTGAAAAAACCATTCGAAAATGGTGAGCGTTTTTTCGTGAGAAAGAGGCACGATCAGGTTCGTTGAAATATTGTCGGGATAAATATTGAGCATGAGGTTGGGAAAAACCCAGAAATAGAGCGCTTCCTGCAGCCCCGTGCCCGGCGCATACATGCGCTCGCCGGCGTCCTCGGCCTTCATCGCGCGGAGGGGAGCGAATTGCTGGGAGTAATAGCGAAAGATTTCCGTACGATATTGCGCGTAATCGATTTCGCGCATCAAGCCGGGATGCGCGATGGGAATGTGATAGCCCTCGAGGTAGTTATCTACGTACACTTTCCAGTTGCAATCGATGACGTAGTCGCGGCGCTCGGCAAATTGCAATCCCTCGAATTGGAAGCCTCGCGCTTGTTGTGGAATTTGCCCGAGATATGTGGAGAGTGGTTCAGCTTTCACGTCAAAATTCACGAAGATGAACGGGCCCCATGTCTCGCAGCGGAGCGGCACCATGCCCATAGTGCTGCGGTCGAAGAATTCAACTCCCTCGACGTCCGGCGTTCCAATCAAGCGGCCGTCCAGTGTGTAGGTCCAGCCGTGATACTGGCAGCGGAGGACATTCTTACAGCCGCTGCCGAGCGCGATGGGTCCCGCGCGATGACGGCAAACGTTGCTGAAAGCGCGAAGCACGCCTTCTTTGTCGCGGACGATAATGATGGGTTCGCCGGCGAGATCGGCGGTGAAAAAGCTTTCCGGGTCGGAGATGGTCCGCTTCACGCCGTTCACTTCTCCGCACGGCTGGTTGAGTGTGCCGACGAGTTGCCAGGTGCGGCGGAAAATGCGCGCTTTCTCGATTTCCAGAATTGCGGGATCAGTGTAGAAACGCGAGGCGAGCGTCTGCGCGCACTCGATCTGTTCGTGCATGTCCAGGTGCAAAGGTTTCGTGATCATAAGAAGAAGTTAAAAGTTCAAAGTCAAAAGTTCAAAGTTAAGTTCCAACACTCAACAGCGCTAGGCGCGGGCCTGAGCCAAAGCAGATCCCTCGCTGCGCTCGGGATGACAAGCGCTGGGTTTCCTCCCTCTCCTAGAACTTGCGCGTTTCCTGGCGCGACCAGCGCTCGACGACGATTTTGGATTCGGTGAAGAATTCGACGGCGTCGCGCCCCTGGCCGTGAAGAATTCCGAAGAAGCTTTCTTTCCATCCACTGAATGGGAAATAGGCCATCGGTGCGGCGACACCGATATTGATGCCGATATTCCCCGCGGGGGCCTCGTAGCGGAATTTGCGGGCGGCGGAACCGCTGGTGGTGAAGAGCGAGGCCTGGTTGCCGTAGGGGCTGCGGCGCAGAAATTCCATGGCTTCCTCAATCGAATCGGCGTGAACGAGACTGAGTACAGGGCCAAAGATTTCCGTGTCGGCAAGCTGGCTGGAGGAAGGCAAGCCATCAAGGACGGTTGGCGTAAGGAAATTACCGGATTCGTGCCCGGGGATTTTGGTGTTGCGGCCATCGAGGATGGCCTTTGCGCCTTCGCCGACACCTGCGGAGATGAGCGACTCGACGCGCTGCTTGCTTTGCTTGGTGATGACCGGACCCATTTGGATGCCCGAGTCCAGGCCATTGCCGACGCGAATTGAAGAAGCCGCGTGCGCGATGGAGTCGCGAAAAGTTTCTTGCGCTTCGCCAATCGTGACGGCGACAGAAACGGCGAGGCATCGCTGGCCCGCGCAGCCGAACGCGCTGTCGCTGATGATCTGCGTCGCCAGTTCTATGTCGGCATCGGGGAGAACAATCACGTGATTCTTGGCGCCGCCCTGACACTGCATGCGCTTGCCGCTGGCCGCGGAGCGCGTGTAAACATGCTTGGCGACGGGCGTGGAGCCAACGAAGCTGATCGCGCGCACTTGCGGATGATCGCACAACGCATCAACAACGGTGCGTCCGCCGTTGACGAGGTTTACGACTCCTTTAGGTAGCCCGGTCTTTTCCAAAATTTCAAACGCACGGCGCATGGTCAGCGGAACGCGCTCGGACGGTTTCAATATAAAAGTGTTTCCGCATGCGATCGCGTAAGGAAGAAACCAGAAGGCGATCATGGCCGGAAAATTGAACGGCGTGATGGCCGCGACAACGCCGAGGGGCTGACGAATCTGCATTTCATCCACGCCGGGCGTCACGTCCTCGAGAATGTGGCCCTGCATCATCATGGGAATGCCGCAGGCGACTTCCACGTTCTCGATGCCGCGGCGCATTTCGGCTTTGGCTTCGGCAAAAGTTTTTCCATTTTCGAGGGTGATCAGGCGCGAGAGTTCGTCGATATTCTCTTCGAGCAGGTTCTTCAGCTTGAACAGGTATTGGACGCGCTCGCCGGGAGGAGTGCGGCGCCAAGCCGGAAAAGCATCGGCGGCAGCTTGCACGGCAGCGTCCACGTCCGCGGAAGTCGAGAGCGGCGTACGAGCGAGCAGTTCGGCCGTCGCGGGATTGGATACGTCCGCAAATTCGGTCGCGGCGGATCGCCGCCATGCACCATTCACATAGTTCAGGAGTTCATTCGCTTGGGTTGTTACCGCGCTGCTCATGTTTGGCTCCTTGGCCTCTGCGTGGAATGAGGGAACCGTTCCGCAGGGCCAGCCCAGGAAAAATCGGATCGAGGTAGTTTAACAAACAAATGTACGGCTGAGAGACGAATCGGGGGCAGCGCTGGGGCACCCCTACACCCCCCATCCGATGCATGAATGTCAAAAGAAAGGAGTTGTGCGAAGGGCAATTTGTAGGTGCATGAAAAGAAACAACGAGGATGGAAGCAGTGATCGGATGGTGTGGAGTTCCAGAATGGGAATTGTTGGTATACACCCGGCAGTTTTCGTAAGAGTGGCAAATACAGGACTTACGGGATACGGAACTTAGAAGAGTGCGCAGCGCATAGAAAACAAGAGATTTACAAATGCGCTTTGAGTGCGGAAGTGTCTCACGACGAGTGAGACTTGCGACGAAGTGGTACGA
>JBARRT010000096.1:0-3169 GCA_049644365.1 Candidatus Acidiferrum sp.
GCAGGTGGAAAAAAACTCACTGAAAATTTCTTTTCGCCCTGGTGCCAAATAAGTGGCAGTGTTTCCGTGACTTCGTCCCTCGCCCCGCGAAACCTCCATACAGTAAAGCTTTCTTGTTACGACGAAAAACGTTGCGGCGAAATCCTACTGTTTCACGGCGAGCAGCGTGGCCCGGAAGATCTTTCGCTGGCCTTGTAGGCGATTGCCATCAAAATCGCTGACTTCCCTTTCGGCGAATGGCACAAGCACGCTCTCCGACTCGAGTTCCAGAAGCGCAGGCGCCAGTCTCTTCGGATACTCCGGAGCGCGCAAAACCCAAGCGATTCGTTGCTCGCGGAAAAAGCGCTGCCAGCTTTGCGCGTCGCGCAGCACCGCCGGATCGACGGACCAGCTTCCCGCCGGCTCGCCGTAAACGTACGGCACGCGCACGTAATAGAGATGCCTGAAGAAAATTAAGACGCGTTGGTCAGAATGTTCTTCCGCAAGCGTCTGGTTCACAAAGGAACTGAGCTCATAGTTCGGTACGCGCTGCGCAAGGTAGTCTTCGCGCTCAATACGGCCCACAGCGGCGGCAACTGCCGGGCGCGTGTATACCAGCATCCCGCCAAAACCAAAGATGAGAAAGCCGCCGGTGGACAGCGCCACGAACGCGCGGCTGGCTCGCCCACCTGCATTCCGCAGAGCGGCGGCCCCACCAAAGGCGGCGGCAAGCGCGATCGGAAAAAGCGGCAACAGGAACCGCGTCATTCCGGAACTGAGTCCAATCTCGAGGCTCCCGGCGATCCAAAGCACCGCCGTGGCGCGCCAGGCTGGCGTGCGCTTGATCAAAAATAGGAAGAATGGCAGAAACATCAGGCAAAGCGGCCCGAAGAATTGCCAGAAACCCAATTGCGACGCGTCGATGGCCGCAAAGAACGGGAACTTTGCGAGTTGCCAGAAGCTGCGATGGGCCGCTACCCCGGTATCGGCACGCAACGCCTGCAGGGCGAACGCATTCACGCCTTGTGGATGCAGCCAGCGCATGGCAAAGGGAAAAACCGGATCGCCGGTCCACATCCAATTTCGCGCGTAAGGCCAGATACCCACACCTAACGCTCCGGCAATGAACCACAGCGAGCGCCGCAGCGAGCGCGCCTGCCACGCGACATAGCCGAGCAATACGACCGCAAGAATGCAGCCGGTATACTTCGCACCCGCTATCGCTCCCGCCAGGAAACCACAAGTCAGCGCCATTGCGACGGATGAATCGGTGTCCATCCTGGCGATACAAAACACCGCGACCACTGCGAAGAACGCCATCCACAAATCAGGCGCGCCGGCGGAGGTCATTTGCCAGAACACAACCGGCGTCAGCAAAAATGTCAACGACACGAGCCACGCGACCCGCCGCGACACCCATTCATGCGCGAGACACGCGCTGGCAGCGGCCGCCAGCACGCCGCCCATGAAGAGCAGGGCCAGAGCCAGCCGGTCACTTCTGAGCGCCAAGCCGGCAAAGATCAGCGTGTGGCCTTGCCCCGTGAGAAAGCCCTGCGTCAAAGAGAAATCCGGTTGAAACCCGTTTCTTAGGACGGCGAGAGGCGCCGCGAAGTGATAATTCAAGGCGTCAGAACCGGTCAGCGGCGCGGTCGCCGCAATCCCTTGCCAAAGCAGAACCAGAAGCGTGAGCATCAGGAGCCCTCGCTCCGAAGGCGACTTCCAAACGTCTCGAAAAATAGTCGCAGCAATTCGATACACTTCCGCAAACTGCCGCGCGCCAAAGGTGGCGGCAAGCGCAACCACGGCAGCGCAAGCAATTCGCGCTGGGCGCAGCGCCTGGGCCAGGAAGAAGCCTATTTCGATCGCAATCACGCCGAGGGCTGCGCCGAGCAGAAGGCGTTCCGACGCTCTGTTCATTGCATGGTGTAAAATGAGAAGAAGCTGCAAGCCCGCTGCTGCAGCGACGATCGCGATGCCTGCAGCGGCAAGCAGGGCTGCAACCGCACCTAGGAATGCCATAGGCGACGCAGCAGCGGCGCGATGACCGGGCGAAGCAGCGATCGAAATTGCAGGTAGTACCAGATCTGCGCGCCGGCAAGCCACACACAGCACAAGGTTTGCGCGCGCCAGTCCAGCCAGTTCATTCTTTTGCGCATCGGCCAGAAGTATAACAGACGTCCATTCCGTAGCACGGCGGCCGCTTTTTCGCGATCGGATGGCTCGGTACCGCCATCACGGGCCCAGCCGCGGTGCCTAGGGTTTGATTAGCGAACAGAGCGCCGCGGGGGCGCGGAACTGTCCACGAGTGTCGGCTGGCGCATCCGGTCACTTGCCGCCTTTTCTTCTATTCAATCGGTTGCCCAAAGTTGCCTTACCGAGCGTCGGGACTTAAGGTGTTCCCGGTCGTAAGCGACACGCAGTGATTCCAGTCTTCTACGAGTTGCAATTGCGGTCGGCGGATTTCCTTACCCAGAATCCGCAACTCGCAGATTTGGATCTGCTCTCCCTCCGAGGCAAACTCACACATCTTGCGGATAGCCTTTGGATCGAAGCTCGATCAGTGGTGCCGTCGGCCAAGTTTATCAGTGGCGAACCGAGCGGGTTCGAACCTGCAACCCGCTGATTGAGAGTGGCTGCCTACGGCTACGCATAAAGCCTTCCATTCTCTCAGAACTCCCGCGGCAACTTGTTTGAACTGAGAAAACTTAGACTCTGTCGCCCTCTTTACCAAACTGCACGGAGTTCCCATGTCGACGTCGGTGACAGTCAACGCAAAGCGTAATCAAGTTATCCGATGCATCGTGACCGAGCTTACTCCGCGGATTCAAATGATGGACTTCCAACATTCTTGCCGAACCGCAATCTTGACATCGCCATCGATCTCGGTCCAGCACTTGATTTCTAAGTGCCTTGTAGTCTTCCGGATCTAGTTTCAATCGTGGTCGTTTGCGGTGCAATCGCGCCATACGCCCATGTCTGGTCAACGCGCCTTCACGGATGGTTGAAGTTGTTCCATGGCGCGCTCACCAAAATTAAGTTTGATCCTCACGAAGGGTAGCGCCAGCTAGAAAATCCGCGCAGATCATCTCAAAGCAATAACCGCGCGACTTGTCCGTCCCCAGCATCAACGCAGCCGTTTCAAGGGCTTGCTCAACCACCGTTAACTGACTCTTGTAGAGCTTGAAGTAGA
>JBARRT010000097.1:0-18151 GCA_049644365.1 Candidatus Acidiferrum sp.
ACACTCCTACCTTGACAGACGGCATTCGTCAAGGAGAGTAAGCCGGGTGCGTGAAGAAAATTAGAGACAAATGTGATTGATGTACAGCCGGAATCGTTGAAGCGCCTCGAAGGAAGGTCTTCAAGACCCGACTGGAAGCTTAGCTGAAACGCACGCAGGAGAATTGCCTCAGCTAGCTCGCACGCTCGGTGATGCGACCTCCCTCCTTGTGGGCCGGAAAACGACTTCTGATGGCCCAGAGGAGAAGGACACCCACGACAATTGACACCAGACTTGCTGTTTGTGCATTCGAAAGGCCGAAAAACGATCGCGGATTGATGCGGATAAACTCGATCAAAAAGCGCGCTATGCCTGTCAGAATCAGGTAGGCGCAAAAAACTTCTCCCTTGGGCCCTGTGCCGGTCAACGCCCTCTTCCCTAGTCGCCAGAGGATTGCTCCGATCGCCACCCAGATGAAAAATTCGTAGAGCGGCGTTGGATGCACGCGTTCTACGGTAGGAACCACGCCATTAGGAAAGCTCATTCCCCAGGGCAAAGTGGTCGGCACGCCATAGTCGCCATCGCCTGATAGCAAGCAGCCGATGCGCCCGATGGCATAGCCCACTGCTGCCGCAGGCGAGCACATGTCCAGGAATTCGAGCAAAGGAATGCGAAAGTGCTTTGCCAAAATCGCCAGGGCCACAAATCCGCCAAGGAGACCGCCAAACCACGCAAATCCGAAACGACTGATCAATACGGATGGATCGGCAATCAATTCATGCGGACTCTCCAGGACATGGTAGAGGCGGGCACCTACCAGGCCAGCTAGGCCGGCAATTCCGATGATGAGGAACCCTTCGTCCTTGGCCCGCTCATCTCTTCCGCTTTTGCTCGAGCTGTAGTTCTGCAGTTGCCCACGCCGGCGATTGAAATCTGCTTGCAAAATGTATGCCGCGACGAGAAGCCCGGTTGCGACCATGAGGCCAAAAGTTGGAATCGTCAGTGGTCCAAGATGCAAGAAAGGAATCATCGATGAAGAATAGTTTGGCTCCCACGTCAGTATACATGACGGCGGAGCGCAGCCTGCGTGCGGAGCGAGGAGAGAATGAAGAGCGAATTCTCAAAGCTACCCACTCAATGCAGACGAACTTCGACAATATCGCCGATTTCGAGACCCGATCGCCTTAGAAAACACTCAGGCGTCTCGCGCCGTGCGGTATGCTTTTTCACCAGCTTCCACTGCTCCGGCTACGCTGGCTTTCACGTCGTCTACCGTCTCTTGCGCGCGGCGCGTCCACCGCTTTCCCGTCGCCGCCGCACCATCCAAACCCTGTTTCACTGTGCCGGTGATGTACCCACGTGTGTCCTCTCCCGAGGAGGGCGCAAAAAGCAATGCAAGAAGCGCGCCTACCCCAATCCCAACCGCAAATGTAGTGAACTTGTCTGACCAATTATTCTGACTCATCGCATCCGTCCTCTATGGCTGGTTTCTTAGCCGCAACCTGGAAAGGAATCTATTTCCCGAGGGCTTTCTCCACCTGGCCGACTTTCTCCTGCACCTTCCCGGCTATCTTTTCTCCAATGCCTTCGCCTTCCAAGTCGGGATCGTTCGTCAGTTCGCCCACCTTTTCCTTAATCGTGCCCTTCACTTCGTGCACTTTGCCCGCGATCTTATTCTCAGTACTTGGCTTCATCTTGTTGTTCCCCCGAGCACACCATGTTATGAAAAACGAGGGCGGATATCTGTCCACATCAAGACACATTTGAAGATTGCCTGGTTTTCCTCAGGGCGAACGTTGCTCCTGACAGGACGCACTGCAGCGCGCGAGAATTGGAGTCGGAAGGAGACGGACTGAAGCTCGGCTCTAAAGCGAGCCAGAACGGGGGCGGCGATGCAGGATGGCGCCGAGCGCAAGCCAGATGCCCAGGGCGATCCATTCTGCGTGCGAGAAGTGGCCAGGAATGATAGGTAAGACTTTCATAAGAAAGAGCAGCAACGAGACCATGATCCCGAGGCCGGTCACGATACGCATAGAAATCCGTTTTTCCACCAGCCAAAACGACACGCAGGCAGCCATCCAGCCCAGCGCAGAGGCCATCGACCCGACTTCCGTGACGGGCACAAGTAGCGCGTCGCCGAGCAAAACGCCCGCCAACGTCCCTAGGGTAATTCCGACAACTGCCACAGACGGCGTCAGAAATTCTTCGTGCACTTCGCCAAAGCGCGGAGGAATCGTCCCACGGCGGCCATAGGCGAACAACAAGCGGCTCGACGCCACGAAGTTGCCGTTGAAGCATTGGAAGAGTCCAAACATGGCCATAAGGAGTATCAAGCGAACGGGCCATCTCGCTCCGAGCGCTTGTTCGAACGCGATGGCGGTGACGAAGTGCTTGCCAAGCAACCCTTGCCAAGGCGCGACGTAGGCTACCGCGGCAATCGCGAGAACATAAAAACCTGCCCCGACAAAAAGAGCCATGGCGATCGCGCGAAAGAATCCCGTCGAAGGGAATTCCAAGTGGGCTTCCTCCGCCACTTTGGGCGCCGATTCGAATCCAGTCATGAAATAGGGGACGATCTGCAGTGTCAGCACGATCGAAATCCATGGAGCGCCTTGAAACGAGGGATGAAAATTGGCGGGAGCCCCGTAAACAGCGCTAATACCTAACAGCGCGACGAAGAGAAGAAGTACCAAGGTCGTCGTCCAATTCTGAAAATTGGCGCTCAATCGGATACCGCGGTAATTCAGGATCGCGAGAAACAGCGTCAGCACAATACCGAGCAGCAGACGCGGCAGGAAGACGGGCTGACCATCGACTCGGTACAATTCGAATGAATCCAGCGAAGGGAAAATATAAGCGGCAAGTTTGCCCACCGCAACCGCTTCCCAAGGGCAAACGATAAAGTACGCCAGCAACATCATCCAGCCCGTAAAATAACTGACGATTGGCGGGAAAACCTGAGCCGTATATGCAGCTTCTCCTGCCGCATCCGGGAGGCGCTGCACCCATTGGCCGTAAACGTAACCGACAGGCAGCAAGAGAATTGCGCCGAGCGCGAAACCCAATATGGCGCCGAGCGGCCCGCTGCGGCCCAGCCAATCGTGCATCAACACCAGCCAGCCAACGCCGACCATCGTCCCAAATGCCAGCGCAAAGTAATCAGCAAGGCGGAGTTTGCGCGCGAGGGCAGGCATTTAGAGGACACAGAGCAATTCGAAAAGAAGATTGGCGGCAAGCAGCGAAGTGATTTCGCCGGTATCAAAAGGCGGTGAGACCTCGACTACATCGCAGCCAACAATGGTGAGGCCACGCAAGGCGCGAACCAGTTCAATGATCTGGATGCTCGTCAAACCACCCACCTGTGGAGTTCCCGTTCCGGGAGCGTACGCGGGATCCACGACGTCAATGTCGAGAGTGACGTACACGGGCTTGCCCCGAAACGCCCGCAGATGGCGTTGAACAATTGTCAGACCCTTCTTGTGAAATTCTTCAGCGGTTACCATCCGAACTTTGTGTGCACGTGCAAAGTCGAAATCATCTTCGCCGTAAACTTGGCCGCGAAGGCCAACTTGCAAAACGCCTCCATCCAGCAGGAGACCTTCTTCAAATGCCCGGCGGAACGGCGTGCCGTGAGAATACTTGCTGCCGAAATACTTGTCCCATAGATCGTTATGCGCATCGAATTGGATCAGGGAAACCGGTCCGTGCTTTTTGCCCACGGCGCGAAGGATCGGGAGGCTGATGGAATGATCTCCTCCCACACAAACGCAGCGCACACCGGCTCGGAGGAGAGGATCGATTCCCTGCTCGATCCGGCGAAAGGTGTCCTCAATGGAAAGCGGATTCACAGGAAGGTCTCCGAAGTCCGCGACACGGTACTTGGAAAAAGGGTTCACATTCAGCACGGGATTCCAGGGCCGAATAATTGCCGATTGAACGCGGACGTTTCGTGGGCCGAAGCGTGGCCCAGGGCGGTAGGTGGTGCCGCCGTCGAAGGGCACGCCTATCAGCGCGACCTCCAATTCCTCGGGCTGAACGATGTTCGGGAGGCGCATGAACGTGGGTATGCCCGTGAAACGGGCGTACTCAAGCGCGTCAACCGGCTGAGGATGAGGCAAATGATACTTCCGGCGGGGCTGAGCCATGGCCGGGCATCTTAGTTTCACGAGATGCCTAAAGTCAAAGGCGGCATCTTGAACGCGCGGGCAATATTGACGCCTCATTTATCTCGCTTTCACAACGGAAGCTTAAAACATCGCATGCAGGCAACTGCCCATGATCGTTTCGGAGACTTTTGTCCGCGGATCTTCCTATCCACTGCAGTTGCAAAGAATGTTGAAGACTTGACATCCCAAGGAGACAGAAACATGCACCACTGCTTCTCAAAGCTCTTTGCTGTTGTGGCCTCTGTGGCCATTTCACTATTGCCGGCTTACCCCGCTTCTGCGCGTGACACAGACGATTCCAAGGCGAAGACACCGATCAAGCATGTTGTCGTGATTTTCCAGGAGAACGTTTCGTTCGATCATTATTTCGGGACTTATCCTCACGCGTTCAACCTCCCAGGCGAGATTCCTTTCCATGCCAAGGAGGACACTCCGGAATCCAACACTCTTTTGTCTTCCGGGCTGCTCACCAACAATCCCAATAAAGTGAACCCTTTCCGCATTCCGCCGAGTGTGCCCGTGACGTGCGACGAGGATCACAATTACAACGACGAGCAGGCAGCAGCCGATGGCGGGCTGATGGACAAGTTTGTCGAAAAGCTGAGCTGCAATGAACCAAAGTTGGGTCCGGTGAACGGGCCGGCCAGTGCGATGGGCTACTACGACGGAAATACTGTGACAGCGATGTGGAATTACGCGCAGCACTTCGCAATGAGCGACAACTCTTGGGGAACAACGTTCGGGCCGTCCACGCCGGGGGCACTCAACTTGGTAGCGGGGAATACGTTCCCAGCAACGCTGTTCCCAACTAGGCCGAATGGCAAACCCGCCAGCGCCTCCGGAAATATTGCGAACGCAGCAACGACTGGCGCCGTAATCGGTGACCCCAGACCTCTGCTTGACGACTGTGTGGCATCCAACCCCAAGTTTCAAGGCGTGAACCAAATCACAATGTCAGGCAAGAACGTGGGCGATCTGTTGAACGCTAAGGGCATCACGTGGGGCTGGTTCCAGGGCGGGTTCGCACCGACGGGTGTGGACGCGCAAGGACGCGCCGTCTGCGGCCAGCACCATGCGGGCCTAGCCGGAGATGACGCGGTTGTGAATGCGGGCGACTACATCCCTCATCACGAGCCGTTTATGTACTACCCGCAGAGCACGAATCCCCATCATTTGCGGCCCAGCAATCCGGGCAAGATTGGCCAAACGGATCAAGCCAACCACCAGTACGACCTGACGGACTTCTTCACGGCCTTGAATGACGGCAATCTGCCTGCCGTCAGCTACCTGAAGGCGGGAGCGTACCAGGATGGCCATGCCGCATACTCGGATCCGATCGACGAACAGATCTTTGTCGTCGGCGTAATTAACGCGCTCATGCAGAGCAAAGAGTGGAAGGATACGGCGGTCATCATCGCTTGGGATGATTCCGACGGTTGGTACGACCACCAGATGGGGACCATCGTGATCCAGTCGAACGTGTCGGACGACCAGTTGCTGGGGCCTGGCAATTGCGGCTCGCCGAAAGCGAATGACGTCAGTGGCGGAACCCAGAATGGCCGCTGTGGCTTCGGCCCGCGCCTGCCCCTGCTCGTGATTTCTCCATGGGCAAAGCCGAACTTCATCGACGACACTATCACGGACCAGTCCTCGATTCTTCGGTTCATCGAAGACAACTGGGACCTGGGCCGAATTGGTAGCGGCTCGACGGATGTGATCGCGGGCACGTTGAATAACATGTTTGACTTCGGCGATGGGCCGCGCGCTCACAGGGTTATCTTGGATCCTCAGACCGGGACGGTTGTCGATCAAGACTAAAGCTGCGCAAACCATATAATCCAAACGCCCTGGATCGCTTCCCATGAAGCGAAGCGGTCCGGGGTTCCTTGTTTCTTGTCGTTTTCGGCCCGTTAATTTTTTGAATCAGACAACCCGGCACCTCTTTCGCTCATCCGTTCACTCATCCTCCTGGTGCAAGGAGAGATGATCGTGCGTTGGCTCCTTTCCGGGTTATTGGGCATATCGTGTCTTTCGGGCGCAACATCCGCGATGCCGGCCGACGATAGTTCTCCGCCGCAGGTAGGAATCTCTGCAGTGATTTTCTCCACCACAACTCCATTCATCACCGAAATTTCATTCACGGGACTGCGTCACATCTCTCCCAAAGCAGTGGAGGCGCAAATTTTCTCGCGGGCCGGCAGTCCACTCGACGCACGGAGGATTGGGAGGGATGTTCGAGCGCTTGCGCGTCTTGGGTGGTTCGAATCGATCCGAGTCGAAGCTCGCACTTCAAATGAACCTTCTCTAAAGTCCACCGAGAAACCTGAACGGGTTGCACTCATCTTTCACCTAGAAGAAGTGCCATTTCTTTCCAACGTGAAATATTCGGGTTCCCGGCTGCTTTCGCAAAGGCAGATCGAAAAACTGCTCGACGAGAAAAAACTGGCGCCGGGCCTCGGTAAGCCGGCGGACCCAGCAGCGCTTCAGCGAATTGCTCTCGCGATTCGATCCGCTTTGAACGAATTCGGTCACCCGCAGGCAAGCGTTCAAATCCAGCGCGAGGAAGCCCAAAACGCAACGGTCGTCGTTCGATTCGAAGTTAGCGACGGGCCGCGGCTGCGAGTCCGGCGAGTGCGCTTCGGGGGAAATCCGCAATTCTCCACGAAATTATTGCGCGGACAGATGCGGAGCATTACGCCATGGAAACCGTTTGCTTCCTGGCGGAGCAAAAACGCGTACACGCAGGACGCTTTCGAAGAAGACCGTCATCGAATTCTCTCTTACTACCAGGAACATGGATATCCGGAAGCGCGCATCGGAAATCCGCAAGTGGCGCGGATCCACGAACGATCGAGGCGTTGGCTACTGTGGCCGCATCAGGTAACGCGCGTCGGTTTGTCGCTGACCATTCCCGTCGAGGCTGGTCCTTTCTATCGCTTCGAATCCATCAAGAGCAGCGGCGCCCTCCAGCAAGTCGTGGCAGAGCGCGGTGGCAAATCAGTGGAAATTCCCGATGCGTGGCAAAGCAGGCCGTACTCGGCGCGCGCGGTCGAGAATCTGCGGCGCTCATGGCTGACCCGAATACAGCCCCACAATCCGAAGGACGACGCAGTTCCCTTTCGTTCCGTCGAAGCGAGACCGGCCTTCGATGCTGACAAGCACACCGCAAACGTTACGATTGGTTTGAGCGATTCTCCACCTTACATCGTGCTGCGGATTGAATTTCAGGGTCTTCACAAATTTAGCGACCGCTACTTGCGGCGCAGAATCCCTCTGCGCGAAGGCCACCCGGTGAATGACCGCGCGCTCGAAGCCGGCCTCGCTCGTCTCGCGCGCACCGGTTATTTCAAGCCTATTCGCAAAGAAAACATCCATGTGCAAATGGACGACGCAACGCACACCGCCAACATATCGATTCTCGTCGAGGAGATGGGCCGGCAGCGCGCCTCCTTGATCGGCGGCAACGGTCAATTCGGCAGCACGCTCGGCATCGCCTACACCCTATTTGACCTTCTGAACCGCGAGGAACTCCTTTCTGCACAGCTCGAAGGCGGACCGGAGAGCCTGCAAATCATGCTCGGACTAGCCAAAGAAGGCATCTTCGGCACGCGCGCATCACTCGCGTTTTCCGTTTTCAACAATGTTCTTCGCCCAAGGTTCGCCAGTAGTGCACAGGGGCCATTCTTCACCTCGCACAATGTTGGCATCAACATTCCATGGACTTACGCTGCATCGAACACGGATTCACTCGCTGTGAGCTACACCCTCTCCCGCGCAACTACAGACTACAAAGTCCTTTTCCCCCCGACGACCACCGGCGTCACTTCCAGCGATGTTCGAACAAGAGTCTCCAGCCGAACACTTGGCGCGGGTTGGGCACATGACACCGAAACCGAACGATTCGCGTTCTCAAACTCCGTCTCCGGAGGAGTTCTGGGCGGCGGCGAAAATATGCTTCGTACCTCCGGCGAATACAGCCGCATCCTTGGCGATCCGATTTTCTCGCTCGGCAACGCATGGGCCATTCGAACCACATTCAGTGGCGCGGGAAGCTACCGCGGCGCAATGCCTTTCTACTCTCGCTTTTTCTCCGGCGATGAAATCGTGCGAGGGCTTCGCCCTGGAGAACTCGGTCCTTATGCACTGACGTCCAAAACGGCAGGCTCCGGGGCCACCACCTATTCCGCTGCGCCAGCCGGTGGAAACTTGATCGCCGGCGCGAATGCCGAATACCGCATCCCCCTCAGTCGCGGAACCGAGGCCGCGGGCTTCTTCGACCTGGGTTCCGGCTGGCTGCTCCCGCACTGGCTTGGCCCTGCAAAGCCGTTGCTTCTGCCCTCGACCAACGGCGTGCTTCACGGCTCCACAGGGATCGAACTCCGCTGGACCGTGCCCGGTGTTGATGTTCCGTTTCGCGCTTACTACGCTCTGAATCTGCTTCGTCTCGACCGCTCGATCCGTCTCTCGGACAAATCCATCGTTTTCGCCAGAAACCGTTTCTCCGCTTTCGGCTGGGGCCTGGGCTCGCTGTTCTGAGCGACAGGTCTGTACTACACTGCCGGAGCCATGAAACACGACAAGCTCATCAAACAGGCCTCGCGCTTTGCAGAACCTTTTTGTGTAACCAAGGGCGAAAAGTTTCGTCTGAGGGATTGGGACCCTGCCGACACGACCGGGGTCAAAAACAAGCAACACGCGCAAGACATACTCGATGCACGCGAAGGCGTGCTCAACCACCTGCAGGAGAAGCTCTACGCGCAAGATCGCTGGGCGTTGCTGGTCGTCCTCCAAGGTCTGGACGCTGCCGGTAAGGATGGTGTGATCAAGCACGTCATGTCCGGCGTGAACCCGCAAGGATGCTCCGTTTTCTCCTTCAAGTCGCCCAGCACTGAAGAACTGGACCACGACTATCTCTGGCGAGCGCACAAGTGCGTCCCGGAGCGGGGCAGGATCGGCATTTTCAATCGCTCCTACTACGAAGAAGTATTGATTGTGCGCGTCCACCCCACCCTGCTAAGAGCGGAGAAGTTGCCCGACGAAATGATCACGAAGCATATCTGGGACCAGCGGTGCGAGGACATCAACGCATTCGAACACTACTTGACTCGAAATGGAGTAGTGATTCGAAAATTCTTCTTGCACATTTCGAAGGAAGAGCAAAAGAGGCGGTTCCTCGAGCGGCTGGAAGACCCGAAGAAGAACTGGAAATTCTCCATGGCAGACGTGAACGAACGCGCGTTCTGGAAGGACTACCAGGAAGCCTACGAGGAGATGATTCAGAATACGGCGATGAAGCATGCGCCGTGGTTCGTGGTTCCTGCGGATAACAAGTGGTTTACGCGACTGATCGTGGCTTCCGCGATTATCGAGGCGCTCGACGAACTCCAGCTCTCATTCCCAGACGTGGACAAGGCAAAGAAGAAAGAGCTGGAAGCTGTCCGGAAATCCCTCATCGGCCAGAAGGACTAACCAGCGAGTCGGCGGCCAAGGCTGGGGACGTTGACATTAGAGCGGGCTACTCACCCTCTCTCGAGGCTGGGCAACCCGCTCCACCACAGAACTCAAGTACTACGGCAACAAGCGTGCCAAACTCCCAGGTCTTGCGTTGAACCCAAGTTGTTGCTTAGACAGCGATTAGAAAGTGTGGCTCTCTGCGGTCCCCAATTCGTTTTCTCAAATATCGATATCTATGGAGAGTTCATATGGAATCGCGGATGACAGGAAGCCAATTCAGGTCATTTCCACTCGAAACTCTGGCGAAGGCCGCCCACCAGCACGTCAAAGGTCCCCGGTTCTACCACGCGCATGTTTTCCAGCCCGATGAAAGACAAATCGTCCGCCGTCAATGCAAAACTCAACTTGCGGTTTTCCCCGGGCTGCAAAGTAACCTTCGCAAATCGCTTCAGGCGCTTCAGCGGCGGCGTCACGCTCGCGACCCGCTTGCTCAGGTAGACCTGGACGACTTCCTTCCCCGCCCGGTCTCCGGTATTTTTCACGTTCACTTCAACCTGCACGGTCCGCGCGCCTGCTGCGCCCGACGATGCGACCCGCAAATCGGAATACGCGAAGCTCGTATAGCTCAGCCCACTTCCAAATTCGAATTGCGGCGGAGCCTGCGCTTTCCCTTCTCCCCAGTCTTCTCCTTCAAACACCTTGTGGTCGTACGTGAAGAGACGGTTTGGCCAGCGCGGATACGTAATAGGCAGCTTGCCGCTGGGATTCACGTCGCCGAAGAGAATGTCCGCGATCGCTTGTCCTCCTTCATTGCTGGGGTTGTAGGCCATGACGATCGCTTTGGCAGAGCCGGCGATACGGTTGATGATGCGCGGGCGCCCCTCCGTCAAAACCAGAATCACGGGCTTCTTCGTCTCCTCAATTTTGTGAACCAGAATCAGTTGCGCGTCGGGCAGCGTCAGATCGGTGATGTTGCCGGGAGTCTCCGAATACGCCCATTCTCCGATGCAGATCACCACGGCGTCCGCTTTCGAAGCCGCTTCCACCGCTTTCGCGACGTCCACTTCATGGTCGACCGTGGTGCCGGGCACATAGGTAACGTTGCCGGCGCCGATTTTTTCCTGGATCGCTTTCAGAATCGTTGCGCGATCCTTTGAATACGCAAGGGCTCGGTCGCCTTGCCACGTATAGGTCCACCCGTTGTTCAGCGGAATCAGCGAGTCGGCATCCGGCCCGGTCACCAGCACATGCGCCGTTTTCGAAAGCGGCAGCGCATGATTTTCGTTCTTCAGCAAAGTGATGGATTCGCGCGCCGCCTCCAGGCTTACCTGCCGCGAATCCGGCGAGCCCACCACCGTCTTCGATTCCATCCCGCGAAGCGGATCGTCGAACAATCCCATCTGGTATTTCACCGTCAGAATCCGCCTCACCGCTTCATCCACCCGGCTCACCGGCACTTTTCCTTCCTGCGCCAGTTCGAGCAGCAGATTGCTGAAGCTGTAATCGCTCGGCACCATGCTCATGTCAATCCCGGCGAGGACGGCGATTCGCGTCGCTTCCTTTTCATTCGCGGCAATATGGTGCACTCCAACGAGCTTCTTAATGTCCATCCAGTCGGACACCACGAATCCTTGTAAGCCCATCTCTTCCCGCAGGACATCTTTCAGCAGATGTCCGTTGGTATGACCGGGAATTCCATTCACCTCGCTCGAATTCACCATCACCGTGTGCGCCCCCGCTTTCACGGCCGCGGCGAAAGTCGGTAGAAAATATTCTCGCAGCGTATTTTCGGGAATGAGAGCTGGTGTGCGGTCGCCCCCGGTAGTCGGAAAGCTGTAGCCTACATAGTGTTTCAATGACGCTGAAACGTTCACGGGACTGGACAGATCGCTCCCCTCATAACCACGCACTGCGGCAACCCCCATGACGGTTGCGAGATAGGTGTCCTCGCCAAACGTTTCCCACAACCGCGACCACAACGGCTGTCTCCCCGCGTCCAGGACCGGTGAAAAGGTCCAGGGGATCCCCGCTTTGCGCGTTTCCGCGGCAGCGATCTGGCTGCCGCGCAACATCAACTCCGGATTCCACGTCGCGGCCATCGCCAGCGGCTGCGGGAACAGCGTGCTTCCCGCGATGTAGTTCGCCCCGTGAATCGTGTCAATGCCGTAGAGCACGGGGATTTTCAGCCGCGACTTCTTCGCTTCCTCCTGAATCGCGCGAATGATTTTGTGCCACTTCTCCAGGGACAGCGCCTGATCATTTACATTCAGAATCGACCCGACGCCGTATTCTCCGACCGCTTTGCGCAACTTATCCGGATTGATTCGCAGGTCTGGCCCGGTTCCGTCCGTCACCATTCCGATCTCGAGCTGCGTCATCTGCCCGACTTTTTCTTTCAGCGTCATCTGCGCCAGAAGTTTTTCGACGCTGGCCGCGGATGCACTCGCCGCGGGACCCGCCGGAGTAAGATTCCTTTCCAAAAACGTCTGGCTGTCCACAATCCCCGCACCGGGATTGTCCGCGCCCGACGGCAAGGCCACGGATACGCAAATTGCCACTACAATAACGATATGCCTCAGCTTCCGAAGTGGGGTGGTCACGGGCTTCTCCTTGGGAAGCATCCTAACTCCAGGGCTGGAAAATGCCAAATCCCCGGGCGGAATAATTCCGATGGTGGACTCGCCGAAAACTGGTACCTTGCCATCTGCACTAAAATCTGAATTGCAGCGCTGGCTTCGAGGGCGTGAGCTCGGGCTATGAAACAAGCGGCAGCGATCATTGGACTGGGCTTTGTCGGCAGAGCGCACCTTGAAGCTCTGCGAAGAATTGGCGTTCCCGTTCGCGGCATGCTTGGCAGTGCCCGTGAACGAAGTGAACCCCTTCGCACCGCGCTGGGCCTCGAACGCGCCTACGCTTCACTCGATGAATTGGCGGCCGATCCCTCCGTGACCGTCGCACATATTTGCACCCCGAATCATGTTCACTTCGAGCAGGCCAGCCGTCTGCTCCGTGCCGGAAAGCACGTCCTCTGCGAAAAACCTGTCGCCATGGATTCACGCGAATCGGAAATGCTTGTTAGGTTGGCGAAGGAATCCGGATGCGTCGGAGGGGTAGCCTATAACCTCCGCTACTATCCTCTGTGCCAGGAAGCCAAATCCGCCGTCGCCAGCGGCGTGATCGGACAACCCCGCCTCGTCCACGGTAGTTTTCTTCAGGATTGGCTGCTCTTTCCCATCGACTGGAACTGGCGTCTCGATCCCAAGCTGGGCGGCGAGCTCCGCGCGGTCTCCGATATCGGCACGCACTGGCTCGACTTGATGATGTGGATCACCGGGCGCAAGGTCACCGAAGTCTGCGCGGACCTGGCCACGGTCGTGCCCGTCCGGCAGCGCCCGCGGGGCCGCGTCGAAACATTTCAAAAAGCCGCAAACATGGAATACGACGACGTCCCGATTACCACCGATGACTACGCCTCAGTCCTCTTGCACTTCGAAGACGACATGCGCGGCGTCATGACCGTCTCGCAAGTCAGCGCCGGCCGTAAAGCCCGGCTTTGGTTTGAAATTGATGGCAGCAAAGGCTCGCTCGCCTGGAATTCCGAATCCCCAAATACTTTATGGATCGGACGGCGCGACCGCGCCAGCGAAGTGCTCCCCAAGGATCCGGCGCTCCTGAGCCCTGTGGCACGCGGCTATGCGGCCTATCCCGGCGGCCATCCGGAAGGTTACCCGGACACGTTCGTCCAGCTCTTCCGCGATTTTTACGGATATCTTGACACCGGAGACTTCAGCGCCTCCCGCCCGTTTCCGACATTTGCAAGCGGGAACCACGAGCTGCTCTTGTGCGAGGCCATCGCGAAGAGTGCGCAGGACCGTGCGTGGATCCAGGTGCTTTGGGAGTGAGCCGGCCTTTTTACCGCCGCGGCGCGTACTGATAGCGCAAGCTCGGCGGCAGACGGTCCGACCTCATCCGCGTGTTGTACTCCAGCTGATAGCCGAGATGATTCGCATCGGTGGGATAGTCTTGCCCTTCGGGATACGGATACGGCTGCGCCGAGTGCCGCGGCAGCGGTTCGACCGTGAACGCGTGCGCCGCGTAGAAATCCAGATCCTTCTCAAATCCATCCGCGTAAAAAAAATAATCGCGAACCCAGCCGGCCGGAAGCTCTGGAAGTTCCCGCGGATCGAAGTCCAGCTTCAATCCCTCTCCAGAACCAAACACCACGAAGCGGTCATCGGAATTCTTCAGCAAGTCAAATACGTTGCCGTAACGCGTGTAATTCCCCGCTGCCCGGGCGTACGGACCTGTCTTACTGCGGTGCGCGTAGGAATAAACCGTGTCGCTCGCCGGGTGCAGCCGTGTTTCGCGCGGATAGCCCACAAAATCCAGCGTCGCCTTGGCCAGGGGCACTGGCGCCACTCGCACGTCCTGTGTCTCGGTTGACTGATCGATTCGAATGGCGTCCCAATAGATTTTCAGGTTGTTGACGATTCGAATCCGTCGCGTCCCCTTTGGAATTTTCCCCGTCAAGTCCGCCACCATCGTTCGTTCCAGCCCCGCCGGAAAACCCATGTCCTCCACTACGCGCACCCATTTGCCCTGCGCGTCCTGCGCTTCCACATACGGCGCAATCACTTTGATTCCCGCCTGGTCCGCCGCATACATGGACGTCGCAGTGAAGTAATCCGTGTAGCCGTCAATAATTAAACGCAGCGGCTTCCTCGCGTCCCATTCCCCCAGATCGAGCTCGACCCAGTGGAGTTTCGCAAAACCCGTAAACGGTAAGTCCTCGAACTCCGTCACGTACTTCCGATCGCGTTTCGAAACAAGCCCCAGCACGTCGTTCCCGCGATCGTCCCACGCTCCCACTGGGGCGTGCGCGTCGCGGCTTGCGATCACGCGAAACTCCGGAAATGGCGGCGCGCTCACAAATCTTTCGTTCGGAAAAACCTCGTACTCCTTTGGGTGATCAATCGCCAGAAGCCGTACTTGATCCAGATACACCGTTTCTTCCATCGGCTCCATGAAGCGGAAGCTGAGCATTCCATTGCGCGGCTTCACGCTTCGCGCAGACACTTTCAAGTATTCGTCCGGGTCCGGCACGTCGCGTTCCCCCGGCGCAATCCAGTGCCCCACAACTCCCGGCCCGATCATATCCGCGATGAATTCGTACTCCCGCCCATTCCAGGAGAACAGAATCGGGCAAGAGCTGCCGCGCCGGTCCAGTTCTTCGAGAGAGTGCGTTTTGCTTGCGGCAAGGTTGATTTCGTCCTGCGGCACGCCTGTCGGCCACAAAAGCCGCACGACCTCCGCCTTCTGCTCTGTACCGAGTCCGGCAACAATCGATGTGGCATTCTGTCCCAGGTACCCGGACGCGCCTGCAACTTCCCACTTCTGATAAAGCGTCCCCGCGTACAACTCAACCTTCGTGCCAATCCCATTCTTGTTGTCGTTGAGACCCTTGAGGTCGATGCGCATCCAATTGTGTTTGTTCCCGCCTTCGTTCCGAAGAACCACCGGCGCGCCGCCCAGTTGCGTCACCACCAGATCCGCGCTGCCGTTCCCGCGAAAATCCGCAACCGCGATCGCTCGCGGCTGATTCAACTTCACGGCATCGAGATGCACATCCTTTGTTCCGTCGCCCCAGCCCTTGCTCCCCAGATTTCGCAGCAGACGAATTTCTCCTCCACTGTTCGTCTCTCCCGCGGCCACAAGATCGAGCCATCCATCATTGTCGTAATCCACCGCCGCGATCCCCCACCCGCGTTGCCAGCCAAAATCCGGCAGTCGCACTCGCTCCAGTCGCTTCCCTTCCACATTCCGCCACAAACTGATCCCCGGCGCGCCTGCATGCGTGAACGCCAAATCCATCCAGCCGTCCTTATCAAAATCAAACGCAACCACACCCACCGCCGGCGGCAAATTCTCTTTCCTGAAATCGATGCCGGAGAGCGCCGTGAATTTCCCTTCGCGGGGATTCAGATAAATCGCAGCTCCTGCAGCCCCTCCCGCGACAACGAAATCGATGGCCCGATCGTTGTTGAAATCCGTGGTGACCACGCCCGCGCCCGTCGCTGCAACACCAAGCGCAGTCTGCTCCGAAATATCCGTGAAAGTACTGTTCCCATTATTTCGCCAGAGGATATTGTGAGCGCCAGCCCCCGGCGTCATCGTCACATACAGATCAAGGTCGCCATCGTGGTCGTAATCCACAAAGGTAAGTCCCACGCAGCCACGCTCCCGTCGAATCCCCACCTTTTCCGTCACGTCCAGGAATTTGCCGTCGCCGTTGTTTCGCAGCAGCCTCACGCCGTCGCTCAAACAAACCGCGAGGTCTGTGTGCCCGTCATTATCAAAGTCTCCCGCTGCGCAACCGTACCCGCTACCCTTCAGATCTATCCCCGCCGCCAGCGTCACATCGGCAAACTTGCCGTCGCCCAGATTCCGCAGCAATCGACTCGTTCCATTCGCCACACCGCTCACAAGGAAAAGATCAGGTTTGCCATCGCCGTCATAGTCAAACAAGCATGCGCCGGTGCTCGGCCCGATAGCAGCGCCATCACCGCCAGCGCCCTTCGCAACAAACGCATCCGGCTGCGGCATAAATCGCACCGGAATCGCCGCCGGGACATCGATCACCGTACTGCGCGGCAATTCCGCAAGCGAATATCTCCCTTGATCTCCATAGCCCGCACCGAACGGAGTTCCCAGATGTTCCGCCGTAATTTTCTGAAAACGCGCCAGATGTTCTTTCGCCGAAGCGGAATCTCCTTTTCGCTGAAACGCCCGCGCCAATCCGAATTCCGACGAAGCGTGATAGCGGTAAAGCGCCAATCCCTTCTGAAACGCTGCGATGGCTTCATCGTATTTTTGTAGCTGCGTATTCAGGTAACCGAGAAAATAGTAGGCATCCGCCTCATTTGTGATTTCCGCCACGCGCTGAAAAGCTGCGATGCCTTTCTCCGTCTCTCCCAAGTCTTTGTACACCAGCCCCAGGTTGTACCAGGCATACGGATCCTTAGGAAGCTGCTGCGCCGCCTCTTCCAGCGTCGCTCGCGCGGGCTCCAGTTTCTGCTGGCCCATCAGTGAGACGCCCAGATTCAGCCGCGCCACGCCAAATTTCGGGTCCGCTTCCAGCGCTTGCTCAAAAAACTTCTGCGCGTCCGCCGGCCGCTGCTGGTTCATATACGCGACGCCCAGCGTATTGAAGCGGTACGCCTCGGTGGGATTCGCCGCTGCAGCCGGCTTTTTCGAGGCTGCGGCCTTTTCCTGCCCCCGCGATGCGCTCGAACGCATCAGCAGCGCACCACAACAAATCAAAAACGAAAAAATCGAAACCGCTACCGCGCTACCCCGAAGGCCACGTCGCATGAATTTTCTTTTCCTGTTCGCGCCGGATTCGCCAGAACACATTTCTGCGACGCACCCGGCCGCATTGGAATTCTCCCGGCTGCCCCACCTATCGTCAACCGTTTTATCAATCTCTAGCCGTGCTTTCTCTTCCCTGCTTGACCTTCCCCAGTCACCCGCATACTCTCACGCATCGGGCCATGCAAACCTCCGCCTTCTCCACGATCCACGAAATCGCCGAAGGCATCCGTTCGAAAGCGTTCTCCCCCGTCGAAATTATCGACGCCCATCTCAAGCGCATCGAGTCTTGCGAGCCAAAGCTCAACGCCTTCGTCCATCTTGATCCGCACGAAGCCCGCATCCAAGCCTCCATCGCGCAATCCTCTATTTTGCGCGGTGATCCAGTCGGGCCGCTTCACGCCGTACCTCTCACTATCAAAAGCTGCATCGACGTCGCCGGCTGGCCCGCCCCCGCCGGCTCTCTTCTACGCAAAGAATACATTCCCCAACGCGACGCCCCTCTCGTTGCGCGATTGAAGGCCGCCGGAGCCATCCTCCTCGGAAACACAAACACTCCCGAATTCCTGATGGCTTACGAAACCAACAACCTTCTCAAGGGAAGAACCAGCAATCCGTGGAACGTAGCTTATTCCGCCGGGGGCTCGAGTGGCGGCGAAGCTGCGGCCATCGCTTCCGGCTGCTCCGCAGGCGGCGTTGGCAGCGACGGCGGCGGCTCCATTCGAGTGCCCGCGCATTTCTGCGGCATCTGCGGACTCAAGCCCACTCCCGGCCGCATTCCTGCCACCGGTCATTTCCCCGCGGGCGCAGGCGCCTTTTCCTGGATCGGCGTGGTCGGCCCCATGGCTCGCACCATCGCCGACGTTCGTTTGCTCTTCGAAGTCATGGCCGGTCCAGATCCTGGCGATGCTCTTTCTTCCCCAGTTCCGCTGCGTTCGCAAAACAAAATCGACCCGCGCAGCCTCCGCATCGGAATTCTGGAAAGCACCTCACTCGGCATCGCAACCCCGGAAACGCACGCCGCCGTCCAGCACGCCGCAAATCTTCTCGTCGACCAAGGTTTCACTCTTGAACCTTTTCGCCTCGACGGCCTCGATCGCGCTCTCGAACTCTGGTGGTTCTTCTTCGGCCCCGTGATTGGCCATCTCCTCAGCAAAGCCGTCGCCGGCGAGGAAAATCAAATC